>CANLVH010000010.1 GCA_947494545.1 uncultured Mesonia sp.
CGAAAATATAGATTTTTTCGCACTACTAAAGTGCTGCAATAAAATTGCAGGGTTTAAATCCCTTTTTTGAGACCAATCAAAAAAATAACTGGATTTAACAACGATGAGTTTATTGAGGTTTATGAATTAATTCTCAAAAAAAGTCACAATTCTAAATCATTCCATAGTACCTAAAAAAGCATACAAAGAAGCATTTGAACTTTGTAAAGATATTGATGTTAATGATACCCCCTTTGTAGCATTCTCCATTTTCTTAAAATGTAAATTATAGACAGGCGATAAAAAGCTAACCAACGGTTTATTTAATAAAAGATATCAACAGTATATTCAAACAGAAGACTTAATCCAAGACTTTTTAAGAAAAAAGCGATAAGTCTACTTAGCAAATAATATATAATCGAATAAAATCTTTTATAGCTTATAAAATTTATCTGAGACCAAATTTAAACAACAATAGAAAAATCTAAAAAAAAACATAAATCAAAATATTTTTGTCTCCTCTTTAGACACTTTCCTAAAGTACCTAGAAACAGAAACTAATTATAGAAAGCAAAAATCTTTTCCGTGTAAACGAAAATAAAAAAAGAAAAGTACTATTTAATTTCATAAAAAAAGCCTTTTCAGTTTCCCGAAAAGGCTTTTACAGTTTTATAGATTTGAGGTTTATTTACCTTCCATTCTATCTTTTAAAGCTTGTAAGTCTGCGTTTGCATCTCCAAGTGTTGGCTTGTCTTCTTGTTTAGATTTCTTAGCCGCTTGTTTTACAATTTTCGCTTCTTCTTCTTTATGAATTGACATATGCGAAGCTACTACGCGCTTAAATTCTTTATTGAATTCAATGATTACAAATTCTGCTTCTTCTCCTTTTTGAAGTTTGCTGCCGTCTTCTTTTTCTAAGTGACGTGTAGGTACAAATGCAGTAATATCTTCATTAAACTCTATAGTAGCACCTTTGTCTACCATTTCAGAAATTTCTGCAGTATGTTTTGTTCCAACTGCAAACTCTTTTTGGTATTTATCCCAAGGGTTAGCTTCTGTTTGTTTGTGGCCTAAGCTAAGTTTACGTCCTTCTACGTCTAATTCTAGAACAACAACTTCTAGCTTATCTCCTACATTACAAAACTCTGATGGATGCTTGATTTTCTTAGTCCAAGATAAGTCAGAAATATAAATAAGTCCGTCTATACCTTCTTCCAATTCTACAAACACACCAAAGTTGGTAAAGTTTCTTACAATACCGGTATGCTTAGAACCTACAGGATATTTAGTAGTAATATCTGTCCAAGGGTCTGGTGTTAATTGCTTAATACCAAGAGACATTTTACGCTCTTCTCTGTCTAAAGTTAAGATTTGCGCTTCTACCTCATCTCCTACATTTACAAAGTCTTGTGCAGAACGCAAGTGCGTAGACCAAGACATTTCAGAAACGTGGATTAAACCTTCTACTCCTTCTGCAACTTCAATAAATGCACCGTAATCTGCAATTACAACTACTTTACCTTTTACTTTATCGCCAACTTTTAAGTCTTCGTCTAAAGCTTCCCAAGGATGTTTGCTTAATTGTTTTAAACCTAACTGGATTCTTGTTTTAGCTTCGTCGAAGTCTAAAATAACCACGTTTAATTTTTGGTCTAATTCTACAATCTCGTTAGGATGGTTAATTCTAGACCAAGAAAGGTCTGTAATGTGTACCAATCCGTCAACGCCACCAAGGTCTACAAACACACCGTAAGAAGTAATATTCTTAACAGTACCTTCTAATACTTGACCTTTTTCTAATTGACCAATAATTTCTTTTTTCTGCTCTTCTATATCTGCTTCGATAAGTGCTTTATGCGAAACAACAACGTTTTTAAATTCGTGATTTATTTTCACTACTTTAAATTCCATTGTTTTACCAACGTATGCATCGTAATCTCTAATTGGCTTCACATCTATTTGCGAACCAGGTAAGAAAGCTTCTATACCAAATACATCTACAATCATACCACCTTTGGTACGGCATTTTACGTAACCGTTTACGATGGTACCTTCGTCGTGCGCTTTGTTTACACGATCCCAAGCATTAATCACACGTGCTTTACGGTGAGAAAGTACTAATTGACCGGTAGCGTCTTCACGCACATCTATAAGTACTTCTACTTTATCGCCTACTTTAAGGTCTGGGTTGTAACGAAATTCGTTTAACGAAACAACGCCTTCACTTTTTGCATTGATATCTATAATTGCATCACGATCTGTAATATTAATTACTGTTCCTTCTACAACTTCATCATCTAAAGTGTCTACAAAGTTTTCTTCTACTAATTTCTCAAACTCATCTAGCTTCTGATCATCAATCGGGTCTATACCTTCTTCATAATTGTGCCAGTTAAATTCTTTTAAGAATTTTTCAGGATTTTGTTGTTGCGTCTCCGGTTCTGGTTGAGAATCTGCAGACATTCCTGCTACATCCTGAACTTCTAAATCTTTTTCTTTTTTATCTTCAGCCATTGCTGATCTATTATTTGTATTCTATATTTCTTCAGAAAATTAAACAACTAAACATAGAAGTGTTTATAAATATAAATTTTTATCTCCCTTTTCTTTCTGAATCGCTGTAAAAAGGGGTGCAAAAATACGATTTATTTTTTGATAATCAAAAGTTTGTAAAAAATAGTGGGCGGGAGATTAGTATATTGGTTAACCAGTGATTAGTTAATTAGTGGTGAGTTTGTGAGATAAAATTTGCATACAGCGTAAAGCTTACCGCTTATAGCTTTCTATTGTCTATTTTTTTATTTCCACTATTGCCAACTGAACACTATCCAATTTTCTCTTTTGCTAAAACCAAAAGTTTTTCAAATTGCTCTTGCATTGTCATATTAGTATTGTCTATTAAAACTGCATCTTCTGCTTGTTTTAAAGGAGAGTCTTTGCGGGTGGTGTCTATTTGATCACGTTTTTCGAGATTGGCGAGTACTTCTTCAAAATTTACTTGAAAACCTTTTTCTAACAACTCGTCTAATCTTCTTTGCGCTCTTTTTTGACTTGTAGCCGTCATAAAAATTTTTAATTCGGCTTCAGGAAATACTACTGTCCCAATATCGCGACCATCCATTACAATTCCTTTGTTTTTACCCAGATGGGTTTGCACTTCTACTTGTTTTCTGCGCACTTCGGGAATGGCTGCAACTTGACTAACATAAGCAGAGACTGCCATACTTCTAATTTCGGCTTCTACGTTTTCGCCATTTAAATAAACTTCCGCAAAGCCTTTTTGATGATTAAATTTAAAACTAAGATTAATCTCGTTTAGCTGCTTGATTAATTCTTCTTTTTTAAAGACATCTTTCCCAATTAAATTTTGGCGCATCGCAAAAAGTGTAACAGCGCGGTACATTGCACCCGTATCTACATACACATAGCCTAAATTTTTAGCTAATTGTTTGGCTACCGTACTTTTTCCGGTAGAAGAATATCCGTCTATAGCAATAATTATTTTTCGCAAAAGCAAGTAAGATTTGTGGTGGTAAAATTACAATTTATTTACGGGATGCCTAATTACTTTTTATCGCAAATCTATATTTAGACCAAAGAAACTAGAGCTAGCCGCACTGCTATATCTCGCATAAGAATAGCTAAGTCTTATTTTATTAAACTTTACGGATAAGCCCGCGCTTAAACCGGCAAAAGACCGTTGGTCTACAATACGTAATTCTTCACCGCGTCTAAAGCTATAGCCCAAACGTAAATTAAAACCTCCTTCAGGAAAGAGCTCTAATCCCAATATGGTATGCCGTAAAGCATTGTTTAAAAACCCAGGATCGTCTTCTACGGTATTACCGTCTAAATCTGTTTCATCCCTATTGGTGTTTCTAAAGGCAATATTCCATTCTTGTAAATTTTCTAAGGTTACGTGCCACCTGATGGGAACTTCTTGTAATTCTTGTGAGATAGCCACATCTACTTCCAACGGAAGTTTTTCATAAATTTCGTCATAAGGAGTAAACTGCGTCCCCACGTTGCGCACTACGCCGGCAACAATCAAATCCCAATCTTGATAATAATAGGTTAAACCGAAGTCTAAAGCGCCGCCAAAAGAAGAATATTGTTCTAATTTGGAAGAAATAAGTTTAGCATTTACACCAACATAAAAATCTGAATACGGAAAATTGTAGGCGTAACCAAAAGATAAAGCCGCCTCTCCGCCGGTAAAATCTCCGGTGGCTTCGCCAAACTCATCATAACCATCAAAAGTACCGTAGTTTACATAGGTTATTCCTGCATGCAATACTTGTGTACGACGGTCTAACAAATAGGCATAAGATGCAGTACCATAATTAACGTCTGCAAAATAATTTACATAGTTTACAGAGAGTTGATTATCCATCTCATAATTTATATTGGCCGGATTATAGAGACCGGAAGTGGGATCAAAATCGTAGGTGGTAATATTTTTTCCGCCAAGAGCGGCTTGTCTGGGAGATGCTACCAAGTTTAAAAATTGGTAGGTAGATTGACCACCAATTTGCGCTGTTAGCGTATAACTGCACAAAATAATACATAGAAAGCTCCATTTTTTTACCATAAATGCAAAAAGCCGCTTGAGGATATAAAACGGTTAAGGTCTTATTTTATTTTCTAAGCTTTTGAGTAAAATAAAAAAGTCCTGCCAGAAACAAGACTTTTTTAAGCGTAAGTTATAATATTTTAAAAAACGTTAGGATCTAAATAATCTGGTGTACCGTCGTTATCAGAATCTATAAAGTTTATCTCGTCTTCGGTTATAATGCCGTCGTCATTAGTATCTTCTACTTCAATTTCCTCTATAGTTGGTGTGCCATCGCCATCATCATCTGCGTCTAAATAATTAGGAGTTCTATCGCCATCGGTATCATCATCAAAATCCAGTAAAAGACCATCGCCATCTAAATCTTCCATAACAGAAGGAATACCATCGTTATCGTGATCTGTTTGGATGCCTTTATACAACTGAAAACCAAAGATAAGCGATTCATATTGTGCAATTGGCGTTCCTATTGGTGGTTCTGCAAAATATGCTAATCCCGAAGGAATAAAAACTGCGCCAATTCCAAAATCATCGGAATAGCTAACGGTTCCGTCTCCGTTTTCTTCAAAAGAAGACGCACCTTTAAACTCGCTTACTGCTTCCGTAAAGCCGGGAATAAAACCGTTGTTACCTGTTCCAGGAAGATCAAAACGGGCAGGGTTTACGGTTTCGTCAAATATGGTACCGTCAAATAATTCGCCACGATAAGTAATAACTACCTCATCTGCAAACGTAGGCTGATATTCTTCCGGTGCACCGGCACGAATTTTAAGATAGTATAAAGTATAATCTACCTCGCCTCTAGTTACTGTTTTAGATTCTAATGCACTAGACTCCATAATAGGTGTTTTATCTGCATTAAGTCCCTGAACTTTACCAAATTCAACACGCTGGTAATTTGGATTTAACGGATTGTCTACCAACTCAAAAAAGTGAGTTTCCATATACTCTACTATTTGTTCGTGGTTTTCTTGCGCTACCTCCGCTGGATCCCGATAGTCAGGACCTTTAGGGCCATCATCATCTTCGCAAGAAATTAACGCGACCAAGGTAAATAAGAATAAAATTTTTGTTAGTTTCATCATTGCTTCTTTTTTGGGGCTGCAAGATACAATTTTCTTAATAGTTTTGTTATCGTGCAAAGCTAATTTAATAGTTAGAAAAATGAGAGTAGATAAATATTTATGGTGTGTACGCTATTTTAAAACAAGAAGTTTGGCTACTAAAGCCTGTAAAAAAGGACATGTAAAAATTGATGACAGCTCTGTAAAGCCGTCTCGCGAAATTTTTCCTGCCGATAAAATTGAGGTACGCAAAAATCAAATAAACTACCTAATAGAAGTGTTGGACATTCCGCCCTCGCGTGTTGGCGCCAAATTAGTAAGTCTTTATTTGTTAGATAAAACGCCCAAAGAAAATTTAGAAAAATTAGATTTATTAAAATATTCTAAAGAATACTACAGAAAAAAAGGCACCGGCAGACCTACCAAAAAAGACCGTAGAGATTTAGAAGACTTTAAGGAAGAAAGCCGGGATGAAGAAATTTAATTATCTTTGATGGCATCTTTAATTGCAGAACAATGGCTACACCCAATTTGATTTTAAACGAAAGACAAATACTTCATAAAATTAAACGTATTGCTTATCAAATCTATGAAAACAACAGCGCTGAAGAAAAAATAACCCTGGCTGGCGTTGCAACTAAAGGCTACCAATTGGCCGAAAAATTGCGTGAGCATTTGCAAGAAATTTCTCCTTTAGAGGTTAACTTGTGCAAAATAGAAATCGATAAAGAAAATCCGTTGCTACCCATAAAAACTTCCTTAAAAAAAGAAGAATACACCAACACCTCTGTTATTTTGGTAGACGATGTTTTAAATTCCGGTTCTACTTTAATTTATAGTGCCAAGCATTTTTTAGAAGTTCCTTTAAAAAAATTACAGACAGCGGTTTTGGTAGACCGCAGCCATAAAAAATATCCGGTAAAAGCAGATTTTAAAGGCATTTCTCTTTCTACTTCGTTAAACGAAACGGTAAAAGTTATTTTTGAAAACGAAATGAAAGTAATATTGGTATAGTTATTTTTTAAGCTCTTCCAATAATTCTGCTACCACCCTTTCTGTAGATAAATCTCCATCTATAATTATATCACTTTGCTGATAATAATGCGTTCGCTCAAATAAATGTTTTCGTATAAAATCTTTTAACTGCGCTTTGGTGTTAAGATTTTGCAACAAAGGACGTTTTTCTTTTTCTGTAAACAAACGCTTGGTCAGCTCGTCTAAACTTACCTTTAAATACACCAGTTTTGTATTTGGCTGCTGCCGAATTAAAGACAGGTTGTTTGCATAGCATGGCGTGCCACCACCCAAAGCAATAATTTGCTTTTTTTTGGTTTCTAAAAGTCTTTTTAAAACCTTATTTTCGGCTTTTCTGAAAAAAATTTCACCCTTTTTTGAAAAAATTTCGGAAATATTTTCGCTGATTTCTTTTTCTATTTCTTGATCTAAATCTACAAACGGAATTTCTAATTTACTGGATAACAAGCCTGCAGCAGCTGTCTTTCCGCTACCCATATAACCGCAAAGTACTATTTTCATTTTCTATGATTTTCTACAAATTTAAAGCGAATTAAAATTATAGGAAAATTGCCTTGATAAATTAATAATTGATGTTATATTTGCACCCGCATTCGCAAAACGAATGGATCTGGTAGCTCAGTTGGTAGAGCATCTCCCTTTTAAGGAGAGGGTCCTGGGTTCGAGCCCCAGCCAGATCACAAATTGAAATAATGATTTTGTTGGGCGAGAAGTTCATCCTGAGCGCAGCCGAAGGAAGCCCCAGCCAGATTACAAATTGAAGTTCTTTAAAATAGATTTTTTTGCTTTTAGAAGCAAATTCTCCCCCGATCTGGTAGCTCAGTTGGTAGAGCATCTCCCTTTTAAGGAGAGGGTCCTGGGTTCGAGCCCCAGCCAGATCACTTAATAAAGATACCCGTTCATTTCGAGCGGGTTTTTTATTTTATGGCCAGAGTACTAATTGGCGAGAAGTTTATCCTGAGCGGAGTGAAACGAAGTCGAAGGGAGCCCCAGCCAGATCACTTAATAAAAAGATACCCGTTCATTTCGAGCGGGTTTTTTATTTTATGGCCAGAGTACTAATTGGCGAGAAGTTTATGGGTCAAGAATAATTGTTGTATTTACGCAAAAATTGTAGCTAATCTGTATAGAAAAAACCAAGTAAAGCGGCTTAGGTTTTTATAGCGAGCCTCCATTTATAGATTTTTTAAAAATCAAAAAAACAACGCTAAAAGTCCTTTTTGGTTTCTATGAGGTTTTAATGGACTATCTATGGAGTATCTATGAAGTATCTATGAGGCATCTCTTTATTAGGTTTTTTAAAAAATAACGCCAAAAGACTCTGTATTTTAAAAAATCTTTTCAGTAGCAATTTTATACTTAAAAAGTAGACCTGTTTCTTTAACCTTAAGTGGATTCTAATTTTTTCTGAAAAAGTTTGGGCGGGTGAAACTTAAGTCCCTCGAGAAGCTATCACAGTCCATAACTTTTTGGGAATACCCGCAAAAAGTCCAAGCTAAACTTCGATTTATAATTACTTTTCACCAATATGCGTAGCGCCACCCATAAAGATTTCGGCGGCTTCCATAATGGTTTCCGATAAGGTTGGATGCGGATGAATGCTTAAGGCCAAATCTTCTGCCGTTGCTCCCATTTCTATGGCAAAGGAAATTTCCGCGATAAGCGAGCCGGCATTTTTGCCTGCCACGCCGCCGCCCAAAATCCTGCCGGTATCCGGTTCTATCAATAATTTGGTCAGACCGTTTGCTGTTCCTATGGCTCTTGCCCGTCCTGAAGCAGACCACGGAAACTTTAAAACTTTATAATTGGTGTTTTTTTCTTTTGCTTCATTTTCGGTAAAGCCGCACCAGGCAATTTCGGGATTGGTAAATACAATTGCCGGAATAGAACGTACATCATAAGCCGCGCTTTGTTTCTCTGCAATTACTTCTGCCGCTATTCTGGCCTGATGCGAAGCTTTATGCGCCAGCATTGGACCTGGTGTTATATCGCCAATAGCATAAATATTTTTTTGATTGGTTTGCAGTTTTTTGTTCACTTTTATAAACCCATCTTCATCAATAGCAATATTTGCTTTGTCTAACTTTAAGGAATCTGTATTGGGTTTACGACCTACGGCAACCAAAACGATATCAAATTCTTTTTCGTTTTCCTCGTTGTCTTTGTTTTTAAGAAGAACTTTTGCTTTTTCGTTTTCTACGGAAATTTTTTCAATTTTATGCTCTAATAGAACTTCCGCGAAAGCGTGCTCTTTTTCAAAAACCTTTACCAAATCTTGGTCGGTGTTGGGCAATAAATTTTTTGTCATTTCGGCAACGCTAACTTTGGCGCCGAGATTGGCATAAACGCTGCCCATTTCCATACCAATATAGCCGCCACCAATTACCAACATTTTTTTGGGGATTTTTGGTAATTCGAGGGCATCGGTCGAGTTGATAACCACTTTATGATCCGGTTCTATCCCCGGCAAATCTATAATGGAAGAACCGGTTGCTAAAATTAAATTTTCAAATTTCAGGTTATACTCCTCGCCTTCTTCCGGATAAATTTTTAGTTCTTCTGCCGAAGCAAATTCCGCTTTAGCTTGAACATATTCTATATTTTTACTTTTTGAAAGTTGCGCTAAGCCATCGGTCAACTTTTTTATGGTTTTGTCTTTAAAAGAACGTAGCTTTTTTAAATGGATTTTTGGTTTGTCGTATTCCAAGCCCCAGACTTTGGCTTCCTCTGCCTCCTGTTTGATTTTTGTGACGTGCAGTAAAGCTTTAGACGGAATGCAACCTCTGTAAAGACAAACGCCGCCAGGCTTTTGCTCTGTATCGATCAACGTAACTTTTATTCCGAGATCTGCTGCTCTAAAAGCCGCGGCATAACCGCCGGGTCCGGCACCAATAATAATAAGTTCTCGCTTTTCTGTATTCGACATAAATGTTGATTTTAAAAAATTTAAGCTTCTAACAACGCAGCATACGGATCTTCTAAGGCTTGCGCTATCCATTTTAGAAAACGAATGCCTTCTGCACCATCTATTTGACGATGATCATAAGAAAGGCTTAAGGGCAAAATTGTGCCGGCTTCTAACTCATCATCTTTATAAATTGGACGTTTTTGAGCTCGCGAAACACCTAAAATTGCTACTTGTGGCGGTAAAACAATGGGCGTAAAATTGGTACCACCAATGCCGCCAAGGTTAGAAATGCTAAAATTACCGCCTTTCATTTCATCAGGTTTTAGCTCTCCGTCTCTAGCTTTTTGAGCTAGCGTAGTAATTTCTGTGCTTATTTCTAGAATAGATTTTCTGTCGGCATTTTTTATTACCGGAACCAACAAACCTTTATCGGTATCTACCGCGACGCCTATGTTAATGTATTTTTTTAAAATCATTTTCTGATTCTCAAAATCTATGCTGGCGTTAAATTTTGGAAATTGGCGCAAGGCGGTTGCACAAATTTTAACTAAAATTGCAGTAATGGTAAGTTTACCGCCGGCATCTTTAGCTTTTTCTTGGTGCTCATCTATATATTTTTGAATTCCGCTGATTTCGGCTTCTTCAAATTGAAAAACGTGCGGAATTTCTTTCCAGGCTTTAGAAACATTTTTGGCAGTTGCACTGCGAATGCTGGAAAACTTTTTTTCTTCGGTTTCTCCCCACTGACTAAAATCTGGCAAGCTCGTTGACGTACTTTCGGTGGAACTTTCTTCACCTTTTTTTGCGAAAGCTTTTACGTCTTCTTTACTGATTCTGTCGTTTTCTGTTTTTATTTTATGAATATCTACCCCTAATTCTCTAGCTAATCTTCTAACGCCGGGCGAAGCGGCGGGCAGATTCTCTTCGTTTTTTTCTTTATCACTTTCTTTTTTGTCGGATTTTTCTTGTTTTTTCTTCTCAGATTCTTTTTCAGTTTTCTCTTCAGCTTCTTCCTCTTTCTCCTCTTCGCTTTCAGCAGATTTTTTCTTTTTCTCTTTTCCTTTTTCCTCTTTCTCTGTTTTATCAAATTTCTCCTCTTCTACTTCTTCCTCTTTTTCATCAGAATCTGTATCTTTCTTACTTTCTTCATCTTTCTTTTCGGATTCTTCTTTCTCTTCCGATTCTTTTTCCGTTTCATCGTTATTTTCAGATTCATCTTCATCTTCTTTTTCTTCAGAATCTGTTTCCGTCAAGGTTAAAATCACATCGCCAACTTTTACCTCGTCGCCTTCGCTTACTTTTATTTCCTCTACAGTTCCGCTATCTGAAGAAGGAATTTCCACGGAAGTTTTATCTGATTCTACACTGATTAAAGATTGGTCTTTCTCGACTTTATCGCCTTCTGAAACCAAAACTTCGGCTACTGTTGCGCTTTCTACGCCTTCTGCTACTTGTGGTATTTTTACTTCTATTGCCATTTTTAAAGAGTTTTTATAAATCGTATGTGCGCGGATTCTTTTTATCCGGATTGATTTCTGATTTTTTAATTGCTTTTTTAAGTTCTTCTGTAGGAAAATCGTCCTGCATTGCTAAATCGTATAAAACCGCGTACACGATGTTTTTTGCATCTACTTCAAAAAAATGTCGCAATTGTTCGCGAGTGTCGCTTCTGCCGAAACCATCTGTTCCCAAGGCGGTCAGTTTTGCAGGAAACCATTTAGAAACAGCCAATGGCAATGCTTTCACGTAATCTAACGTGACCACAAAAACTCCGTTTTCATCTTTTAAACATTGCTGAATATAATTTGGTTCGGGGTTAAGTTGTGCGTGCTGTTTATTTCCTCTTTCGGTATCAATTGCATCATCGTATAAAGCCTTATAACTGGTAATGCTCCAAATATCTACCGCTACTTCGTATTCTTCTTCTAGAATTTCGGCAGCAGCCAAAACTTCTTTCATGATGGCGCCACTACCAAAAAGATGTGCTTTTCTTTCTTTAGTTTCTGAAGCTGTTTTAAATTTATACATTCCTTTTAAGACGCCATCTTTTACATCTTCAGGCATTTTTGGCATCGGATAAGTATCGTTTACCACGCTTAAGTAATACAGGTAATTTTTCTTTTCTGCGTACATTTCTTTAATTCCGTTTTGAACGATAATTGCAAGCTCATACGCAAAGGCAGGGTCGTAAGCTTTGAGATTAGGAAAAGCCAACGCGTTTAAATGACTTTGCCCGTCTTGGTGCTGCAAACCTTCTCCTGGAATGCTTGTTCGTCCAGAGATTCCACCGATTAAGAAGCCTTTGGCGCCGGCATCTGCAGCCGCCCAAATTAAATCGCCCACGCGTTGAAAACCAAACATAGAATAGAAAAAGTAAAACGGAATGGTATTTACACCTTGATTGGAATAAGCGGTTCCAGCTGCGATAAACTCGCTTATACAGCCGGCTTCGGTAATACCTTCTTCTAAAATTGCGCCTTTTTTCTCTTCTTTATAAAATAAAAGTGTGTCTTTATCTACCGGCTCGTAATTTTGACCTTCCGGGGCGTAAATTCCGGCTTGACTAAAAAGCGATTCTAAACCGAAGGTTCTTGACTCATCCGGAATAATTGGGGTGACTAGATTTTTTAGATTCTCGTCTTTTAAAAGTTTACTTACAATTTGCACCATAACCCCGGTCGTGGCCGCTTCTTTATCATCAGAACCTTCAAAAAAATTTTCAAAAATTGCGGCGTCCGGTTCTTTTAAAGCTTCGGTTTTGTCTTTTCTTGTCGGAAGGAATCCGCCCAATTTTTTTCTTCTTTCAAAGAGATAGTTTAGTTCTTCGCTATCTTTTTGTGGTTTGATAAAAGGAATATCTTCTAAATCTTCATCGGAAATTGGAACGTTGAAATAATCCCGAAAGTGTTTTAACCCTTTTTCGCCCATTTTTTTGGTTTGGTGAGATACGTTACTAGCTTCGCCGGCATCTCCTTGACCGTAACCTTTAATAGTTTGCGCCAAAATAATGGTGGGTTGTCCTTTATGTTCTACGGCCGCCTGGTAAGCGTTGTAGATTTTTGTTAAATCGTGGCCGCCTCTTCTAAAGCGTTTTAATTCTTCGGGAGAAATATTTTTTACTAATTCTTTTAAATCTTCATCATCGCCAAAAAGTTCTTCTTTCATTACTTTGCCATCTTCAAAAGCGTATTTTTGTAATTGTCCGTCAGGAATTTCATTTAACCGTTGCAATAATTTATTGCTTTTATCTTTTTCGAAAAGTGCATCCCATTCACTTCCCCATAAAACTTTAATCACATTCCAACCGGCGCCTTTAAAAAGTCCTTCCAGTTCTTGAATAATTTTATGGTTTCCGCGAACCGGCCCATCTAAACGCTGCAAATTACAATCGATTACAAAAATGAGATTTTCCAATTTGTCTCTGGCTGCAATACTAATTGCGCCGCGGGCTTCGGGTTCATCCATCTCACCATCGCCGAGAAAAGCCCAGACTTTTTGTTTGTTTTCTTTAATCAAGCCGCGATCTTTCAAATATTTATTAAACCGCGCTTGGTAAATAGCCATTATGGCGCCCAAACCCATAGAAACGGTGGGATGATTCCAAAACTCAGGCATTATTTTAGGATGCGGATAAGAAGTAAGCGCTTTGGGAGAAAAAACGTCTCTACGGAAGTTTTCTAGATTTTCTTCGGTTAACCTGCCCTCTAGAAAAGCCCGTGCATACACGCCGGGCGAGGCGTGGCCTTGAAAATAAACATTGTCTGCGCTACCATCTTCGTAAACTTTAAAAAAATGATGAAAATCAACTTCCCATAGATTAGAAATAGAAGCGTACGTAGAAATGTGGCCGCCAATTCCTTCGTTTTCTCTATTGGCTTTTGCCACCATTGCCATCGCATTCCACCGGATGTAAGCGGTTAATTTTTCTTCAATTTCTATATTTCCGGGATATGCTTTTTCTTCCCCGGAAGGGATTGTATTATAATAAGGCGTAGTAAAATCTTTGGTCGGTAATACGGCTTTTTTTGCAGCCTCATCTTGTAGCAGTTTTAAGATGGTTTCGGCGCGCTCTTTTGGTTCGTTTTCTAAAATCCATCGGAAAGATTCTAACCATTCTTTGTTTTCTTTTTCGTGTTCGGAAGTTTTATTTTCTTTTGCCATAACCTAATTTTTAAGACAACCCGAAGTGATGCAACTTTGTGTATTGATAGCGGTTGGTTGTGTTTTTAGGTTTAAATTAAATTTTATTTAGGGAGCAGACAAAGGATTAACATAAGATTACCGAGAATTTTTAAGCTTTTTAACAAAATGATTTTCTTGCAATTAAATAGTATTCGCTAGCACTTAACAATTCCGTAAAGCGATTAATATTTTCTTTACGCAAAACCAAAAAAATTGGGTTTTACGTCTGAAAAAAATCAAACAGATAAAATTTTAAATTATAAGCTTTGCAATTAAGCTTATATTTTTAAAGTGTTTATATTTGCAGCGCGTTATAGAAATGTAAACTTTCTTACCGCCCAGGTGCTGGAACTGGTAGACAGGCATGGTTGAGGGCCATGTGTTCATTAGAGCGTATGGGTTCGACTCCCATCCTGGGCACTTTTTTACTTTATAGTGTAGTTGGTTTTCTAAAAGTAATTGAAAATAAACTTACTTACTACGCTTCTTCTGATCGTATCTACTATTTCTTAGCAGTTTTACAATTATTAAAAGCCATAAATAAATTGTGGTCAGAATGTAGATTATTTGCCATGTTAATAAACTTAAACTTTTTTGCTGCAGGGGCAAAAAAAGCACTATTAAACAAATAAATAGTAGCAATTGCGCCTTATTGTTTTTTACAAATGCAAAATATGCCAAAAGTGCAAAACCAAACATTATTAATAAATGTGCCGGAAATGCATAGGTAAACGATTCTATAAATAGACTTACGAGCAATAAAACGCTTAAAAAAGCTTGTGTTAATTGCTGCCATTTTTCGCTATTTTTTATTCCTTTCCGTAACATTTTTATGGAGTGTTTGGCTTCTAGTTCCTGTGTTTTCAATTGTAAAAATCTTAGGTTTTAATTGGTTTGAACTACAAGTTTAAGCACTTACTTCGCCAAAAGATGTCGTACTTAGTTTTGTTTTTTAGGAAGGCACAAGAATTTTTCAGCTTAAAAGATTTTCCGTAAAGATAAGTTACTCGCTACTAGAATTTTGCATACATAAAGCCGAAATAATTTTTCTCTTTAACATATTTTAACAAGAAAATACTATCTTCGGTTTTCTATAGTACTAGCAACCATCTATATGTATAAAAAATTTTTATTACCAATTATTGTATGTTTTGCTCTACAAAATGCAAATGCACAGTTTTTTGAAAACCATGCAATCTATGCCACTACAGCCGGTCAAGCAGGTAATTATTTTGGGACAGATTTAAACCTTAATTATGTTTATAAAGAAAAATATTCGGTAAGATTAGGTTATACAGGCAACATACGCGAAGCCGAGAGTACTCCGGGAGATTATACCGGCGGCTTGACAGACTTGGTATTTTTTGAATTTTTTAAACCCTACGATGAGTTACATAGTTTTAATTTAAGCCTAGGAAGAATTATAAAATTAAACGATAAAGGTAGCATTAGGTTAAATTTATCTGCCGGTCTTGGTTTGGTGCGCATAAAGGAACCTACCAATTGGCAAGCCGTAGAAAACCCGGCTTATTTAGGTAATAATTATACCTACGATTTTAAAGAATACAACACGCTAAATTTTGTTTTTAACCCAAAAATAGAGTTTCCGTTTACGCGCTATTATGGCCTTAGCCTTTCGCCAATGGTGCAAGTAAATAAAGACCGGGTTTATTTTGGTATTGGCATTGGCCATATGTTTGGCGTGTTGCGATCTAAAAATTAATAAGTTTTGAGCTTATCTTTTAATGCTTTCGTTTAAATTTTAATTTGAGCTAAGATTATCTTTTGGCATAAATACGCAAAGCTAATAAACTCCCAAGCAAATTGTTAAACTTTTTCAAAAAGCCGCTTTAATCAAGCGTCTTTCATTACTTTACGTGTAAACGAAAAAAGATTTAGTATAATGGATATTACTTTAGAACAAGCAGAAAAAGTGGTAAAAGCTGCAAAAGAAAAAGCCACAGCAATAGATACTAAAATGAATATAGCAGTGGTAGATGCCGGCGCTAACCTAAAAGCTTTTGTTAGGATGGATGGCGCTTGGCTAGGTTCTGCAGATATTGCCATTAAAAAAGCAAAAACCGCGCGTTTTTTTGATATGAACAGCGGTAAGATTGGAGAATTATCCCAACCCGGTGGCTCGCTTTATAATATAGAACATTCTAACGATGGTCTAATTACCTTTCCCGGCGGCGTATTAATAAAGAATGAAAAAGACGAAATTATTGGTGCCATTGGCGTTAGCGGCAGCAGTGTAGATAACGATCACGCTGTGGCGGAAGCAGGAGCAAAAGTTATTTAAAAGCTTATTTAGTTTTTTACTAAAAAATAAAACCATTCTTTTTTAGCCTTAAAAAAGAATGGTTTTTTTGGTTTATAAACTTTCGGATTCAAATAGTGCACAAAATTTTTAATTTCTAAAAATCTAATCTTTACGGAACGTTAAAATAGTTTTATCTCTTCTAAATTACCAGTATCTTTTGCGTAAAGAATTACGAATAAAATTAATTACTTATGGAAAATACTGTTAAAATTAAATCGATTAAACCAATAACGCACGATGTAAAAAGATTTAGATTCGAAAAACCGGATGGTTATAAATTTACCCCCGGACACGCTACCGAAGTTTCTATAAACAAAGAAGGCTGGAAAGAGAAGAAAAGACCTTTTAGTTTTACTTCCTTAAATGAAGACGATTATTTAGAGTTTACCATAAAAATTTATCCGGAGCACGATGGCGTCACCGAGCAAATAGGAAAATTAGAAGAAGGCGACCAATTTATAATTCGTGATAATTGGGGAGCTATTGAGTATAAAGGTAAAGGCTGCATTATTGCCGGCGGCGCAGGAATAACGCCATATATAGCTATGCTGCGCGACTTAAAAGAAAAAGACAAATTAGACGGAATGCAGCTAATTTACACCAACAAAACCGATAAAGACATCATCTTAAAAGACGAATTGGACGAACTTCTCGGCGAAAATGTAAAATACGTGATTACAGACCAAAAAGACACCGAGTATACAAAAGCGTATATAGATAAAGATTTTTTAAAAGATAATCTTACTAATTTACACCAGAAATTCTACGTTTGCGGACCACCAAAAATGACAGAAGAAATAGGAAAAGTATTAAAAGATTTGGGCGCAGATGCAGATGCGGTAACTTTAGACGACCAGCAATAATCTACCGCAAACCGACATAAAAATTATGCGCTTTATTTGGCTTTACGGAATTGTTTACGACTAATTAAAGTTTAAGAATATTTTTAAAAATGTTTTTAAACAAGCCAAATTATACCGGTTAACTTCGTTTGTATGTATATACTAGAAATTAATAGTATCGAATTATTTATAGGCTGCGTGCTTATTTTCTTTGCAGCCGTTTTCTTTCGGTATCTAGTGGCGGCCGGGATTTTTTATTGGTATTATTTTCGTCTAAAAAACAAAAAATACCAGACCAAAAGATTAAGTTCACGCAGGTTTAGAAAAGGGCAATTCAAAAAAGAAATTTATTAGAGCATGTGGTCGTCGCTTATTTTTGGCTTTTTTGGTGCCTTGTTATTTTTCCTCTGGCAGAAAGATTGGACCGCGATTTATACAGATGTTAATCAATATGGTTTGTGGTATTTACCGCTAAGTTTTATTATTTTAGCGCTAATTCACGAAACCTATTATTACTGGATTCATCGGGCAATGCACCATCCAAAATTTTTTAAAAAAGTGCATAAAGTACATCACGACAGCTTGGTTCCTAGTCCGTGGACGGCTTTTTCTTTTCACCCTTGGGAATCTTTATTAGAAGCTTTAATAGTTCCCGCAATTTTATTGGTTTTGCCAGTTCATATTTTTGTATTACTGGCGTATTTAATTTTTATGACGTTAAGCAGCGTGATTAATCATTTAGATATTGAAGTATATCCCAAAGCTTTTATAAATTCCCCTCTAGGGAAATGGTTTATTGGCGCAACCCACCACCATTACCACCACGCAGAATTTAAAACCAACTACGGTTTATATTTTACTTTTTGGGATAGATGGATGAAAACCGGAAGTAGTCCTACTTTATAATTACAGCAATTTGAGCTTGCAATAAAATTTATATTCTTACAATTTTTTTTAGGAGTATACGCAAGCTTTTCCGTAAAGAAATTATAAAACAATAAAATATTTAGTATAAAAAAACTATTTTCGATGCTCTATAAATTTACAAACGCGTATGGCTTCGGGAATATTTGCAATTTTAGATGATATAGCTGCTTTAATGGACGATGTGGCGATGATGAGTAAAGTTGCGGCAAAAAAAACCGCCGGAATCCTCGGTGATGATTTAGCGGTAAATGCAGAGAAAGCTTCTGGTTTTGTTTCTTCTAGAGAGATTCCCGTTTTATGGTCTATTACCAAAGGTTCTTTATTAAATAAGCTCATAATCTTGCCCGTTGCTTTTTTATTAAGTGCATTTTTTCCTATTGCAATTACTATTATTTTACTCTTGGGCGGCTTGTATTTGGGTTACGAAGGCGCAGAAAAAGCTTATCATTTTTTTGTTCCACACCAAAATTCTAAAAAAGAAGAATTAAAAGAAGCCAAAACCAAAGAAGAAATTATGGGAGTAGAAAAAGAGCGAATAAAAGCTGCCATAGTAACCGATTTTATTCTCTCTGTAGAAATTGTAATTATTGCGCTTGGCACAGTTTCGCAAGAAAGTCTTTCTATACGTATTATTGTGGTGAGCATTATTGCGCTTATCGCAACCGTTGGGGTTTACGGCATTGTCGCCTTAATTGTTAGAATGGATGACGCGGGATATAAACTTATTGAAAACAGCAATAGCACTACTAGTTTTAAGCATAAATTTGGGAAGCTTTTGGTAAGTGCTTTGCCAAAAATCATTAAAAGTTTATCGATAATTGGCACCATTGCGCTTTTCTTGGTTTCTGGTGGTATATTTGTGCATAACCTCGACTTTTTTCATCACCTCATCCCTAGCCTTCCTTCTTTTATCAAAGAGTTTTTGGTTGGCATTGTGGTAGGTTTTATTTGTTTAGGAATTGTTTTAGCTTTTCAAAAAGTAAAAAATTCTTTTACTAAATAAACATTTACCGTCAATAATTCCAATATTCGCTGTTTCACTTTCATTCCAAAAAATAGAAGGCTTTTATCTTTATTTTAGGATAAAGCCTTTAAAATTTCTTTACTTTTAAAACACAATTGTAAAACCTTTACGGAAGAAAGCTATCCGTAAAGACATTATAAAAATATTTAAAATCTATCCTAAAAGAAAATTCCAAATGAACAGCAATAGAAAATACGGCATTGGCGGCAGTACGCCGGAAGCAGAATTATCTAAACTGCAAGAACCTAACAAAAAACCAAATCCCATTCAAGATAAAGAATTTCAAAACCGAATTGATAAAGCTTGTGCTGCCTTAAAGGCAGAAGGTTTAGATGCACTTTATCTTAATGCAGGAACTAATTTATACTATTTTACCAATACGCAATGGAGTCCGTCAGAACGTTTAGTTGGCGCTATACTTTTTGCAGATGGCAGCCTAAACTATGTAGTACCGGAATTTGAAATTGGCACTTTTTCTGGTTTTATTGGCGTAGAAGGAAAGATAATTCCGTGGTTAGAACACGAATCGCCCATAGATAAAATAGCAGAAAAAGTAGGAGAAAATACCCGTTTGGCTATAGACGATTCTACGGCTTTTACCTTGGTTTCTAAATTTCAAGAACACAAAAATTTTACAATAAGTAGCGCCGAAAAACTTATTAGAGATATTAGAATGTTAAAAAGCGAAGCCGAAATTGCGCATCTTCAATATGCGATGAATTTGACCATGCAAGTACATCAAGCCACTGCAAAAATCTTAAAACCCGGCATTACAACCGCCGAGGTAGAAAGTTTTATCAACAAAGCACACAAAAAACTGGGTATTGCTGGCGGTAACTATTTTTGTATTGTTTTATTCGGGAAAGATACCGCGTTTCCGCACGGCGTTAAATCACCTAAAACTCTAGAAGAAAACGAGCTTGTTTTGGTAGATACCGGTTGCCAATACAAAGGCTATATTTCTGATATTACGCGAACCTACGCTTATGGCGATGTTTCGGAAAAAGAAAAAGAAATCTGGAAAAACGAAAAGACCGCACAATTTGCAGCTTTTGAAGCCGCTCAAATTGGTAAAACTTGCGGACATATAGACGATCAAGTTCGGGTGCAATTAGAAAAAGACGGCTTAGGCCCCGATTATGATTTACCCGGATTACCACATAGAACCGGTCACGGAATTGGGGTAGAAATTCACGAACATCCGTTTATTTTAAAAGGAAATAATATCCCCATTCAAAACGGAATGGCTTTTAGTATAGAGCCTATGATTGTTGTTCCTAACCAATTTGGCATACGCTTAGAAGATCACGTTTATATGACTAGCAAAGGTCCAAAATGGTTTACCGAACCGGCACATAGTATTGAAAATCCTTTTGGACATAGAGATTAGCTGTAAATATTAGTCAGTATCTAATTTCATCATCATTAGTTAGTACTTAGAGAAGCAATAAAATTTTGATTTACAATTGGTTACAAATTGCAAAAATTGTTCTTAAATTAATTTCAAAAAATTTGCATATATAGATATGTGTTATAC
Organism: uncultured Mesonia sp.; assembly: GCA_947494545.1. Lineage (GTDB taxonomy): Bacteria > Bacteroidota > Bacteroidia > Flavobacteriales > Flavobacteriaceae > Mesonia. The sequence goes on from CANLVH010000010.1 coordinate 20,395, forward strand.
ATTTTTTTGATAAATTTAACACTTCTACTTAGGGGTTTTTATAAAATACAGATTACCGTAAAAACCACGCATTAAGTAGTTAATTATTAACTAATTGTATTATTAAAACTTAAAATTATGATTAAAAAATCCATGAAAACTTTGGCAATTGTATTTGCTTCATCTATGTTACTAACTTCTTGTTATTCTTACACTACCGTAGTAGGCGAAGGTGCTCAAGGAAATAACAAAACTACACAATGGAATCATTATGTAGTATATGGTTTAGCTCCGGTAGGTGTTTCTGATTCACAAGAAATGGCTGGCGGTGCCGAAAATTACACTGTACACACAAGACATTCTTTTGTAAATGGTTTAATTGCAGGAATTACCTTTGGTATTTATACCCCAACGGTTACAACTGTAACAAAGTAATAATTCTAAGAAAATCTGCCTTAATATTAGTTTTTAAACCTTTCAGGTCTTTAACCTAAATGTATTGAGGTAGGTTTTCTTCATTTTATATTGATTGTTTTTATGAAAAAAATTCTATTTTACATTTCGCTTATCATAGGGATACTACTCTTTCTTAATGTACTAAAAATTGTAATAACAGATTTTAATCGGCTTACTGAATATGGCTTTGGCTACTTAGCCGGTAAAATAACTTTATTATTATTGTGTGGTCTTGTTATGTATTTTACGAAGAGAAATAAGACACAAACCACTACCTAATAATAAATTAGCGGCAATAAAGTTTTATATAAGCTTTATTTAATTCCGCGTAAGCATTACTTAACAAAAAAAATTCTTCAACTTAGGTAATTTTCATTTCATAGCTCTAACTTATTAAGCTAAGCAATATTTTCTTTATAATTTATCTTATTAACTAGTAAATTTCTAATTAATAGAAAGCAAATAACTATTGTTATATAAGTTATACTAATCGGTAAAGTTATTACTTACAAGCTTTATTTATTACATTAGAATTTCTAAAAAAGAAATCTATGGCTACAAATAATTTACAAGCGGTTAAATATTCTATGTTAGAATTGGCGGTTGTGGGACAAGATATTCCCATTCCCCAGGTTTTAGAAAACAGTTTAGAAACGGCACAAAAAGCAGAAGAATTAGGTTTTAACCGATTTTGGTTGGCAGAACATCATAATATGAAAGCAATTGCCAGTTCGGCCACCAGTATTCTAATTGGTTATATTGCCAGCGGAACAAAAAATATACGAGTAGGTTCTGGTGGCGTAATGTTACCCAACCACGCCCCATTAATAATAGCTGAACAATTTGGTACTTTGGCGCAACTTTATCCCAATCGTATAGATTTAGGCTTAGGCCGCGCTCCGGGAACAGATCAAACCACTGCGCAAGAAATACGCAGCGATAGAATGCAAGCGGTATATCGTTTCCCGGATGAAATAGACAAAATACAAGCTTTTATAGACCGCGATTTTCCAAAAGTACGCGCACCAATTGCCGAAGGTGTTAATTTACCATTTTATGTTTTGGGCTCTAGTACAGATAGTGCTTATGTAGCCGCAAAAAAAGGTTTACCCTACGTATTTGCAAGTCATTTTGCGCCAACACATTTAAAGGAAGCTTTGCAGATTTATCGCGAAAATTTTAAAACTTCTAAATTCTTAGAAAAACCTTATGTAATTGCCGGAATTAACGTAGTTGCAGCACCAACGCAAGAAGAAGCAGAAACATTATCTACCAGTATGCTACAAATGACGGTTGGAATTTTAACGCAAAAAATGACTTATATGCAACCGCCAATTCCTATGAATGATGAATTACAAAAAATAAAACAGCATCCTGCCGTAGCGCAAATGAACAAATATGCTTTTGTTGGTGATGCAGAGACAATTAGATCCGCGATAGAAGACTTTGTTTCTACTTATTCTATTGATGAGTTAATGGTTTCAACCAATATATATGAGCAAGAAAAACGTTTGCAATCTCTAGAAATTTTTTCTAAAATGATGCAAGAAAAGACAACCGGTTAATTAATTCACCAGAGTAAAAGTCCACCAATATAAATCACGCTACCAACTACTAAAAGTAAAAGTGTATACGGTAAGATATCGCGTGCTTTCAGTTTGGTAATTGCCAATAAAGGTAACGCCCAAAAGGGTTGCAACATATTGGTAATTTGGTCGCCATAGGCCAAGGCCATTACCATTTTATTTAGTGGAACTTCTAATTTTAAAGCACTTTCTAAAATTATTGGTCCTTGCACAGCCCATTGCCCGCCCCCACTAGGCACAAAAATATTAACAAGCCCGGCACTAAAAAAGCTAGCAATAGGTAAACCGGCAGCATTGGTGTTGCTTACCATAAAGGAAGAAATTTGGCTTACTAATCCGGTTTCTTTCATTACCGCCATTATTCCAAAATAAAGCGGAAATTGAATTAAAATTGCTCCGGCTCCAACAATGGCCTGCTTTAAAGCTTTGGTAAAAGATGCAAAAGATTGGTGAAACAAAACGCACAACCCCAACATTAAAAAATTGAGCATATTGGGTGTAAGACGTCCGGCAAGTAAAAAATCGTGATAGGAAGCTAGAAAAGCCATCAACAATAAAATTCCGAAAATTGTTTTAAAAACCGGTGAATGATCTATTTTTTCGGCACCGCTAAATGTAGTATTTTTAGTAGCTGTTGTCTTTCCTTCCGCGAAAGCGGGGACTTTACTTTTTGTATTTTTTGCGACAAAATATAAAAGTAACGGCACAAAAATTAACAAAGCACCAAAAACGAGCAGGTTAGATAGAGAAAAAATAGTGCTGGTGGTTGCTATGTTTTGTGGTAACTTATTTAAAATGGTATCGTTACCGGGAAACAAACTGGCCAAATGACCGTTTTCTGCTACTTTTAAAGGTGCACTACCGCTCATACCGCCGTGCCAAACCATCAAACCTACATATCCGGCTGCACCAATTAAGGGATAATTAATTTTAAAATTTCGTTTTTGAGCGGCTTCGGCAGTTTTGCGAGCCATTATTGCGCCAAAAATCAGACCTAAACCCCAGTTAAAAAATGCTACTAACATAGTAGAAACTGCAACCATCACAACCGCTTGTGTGTTGTTATTTATACGGTTGGTAAGCAATGTGGTAAGTTTGGAAACGGGTTTGCTTAGCACTAAAATATGACCTAAAACCAAAATGAGCATCATTTGCACCATAAAAACAAGCATAGCGGGATTCCACATACCGTTTTGCCAGATTTTAATAACCTCCCAACCGTGGTGCAAATTACCGCTTCCTGTAAAAAATGTCGCTACAAATAGGATTAGAAGACTAAGAATTATCGCCAAACTAAATGGCGACGGAATAAACCGCTTAAAACTGCTTTCTATAAATTTGCTTATTTTCATTATTGATTTTATTTTTTCGCAAATGCCTAACCACTTTACGGAATAAATGTAGCGTTTCTAAAGAAATTGCTAAAATAATTTATGCTTAGTGACTTTACGGAATTACTCCATACAACAACAAAAAAATAAGATTAGCAAGCTACTTTTAGAGCCACTTTTTAATTAGAACTCCAACCACATAGCCAAACACTGCGTGCGCAAGTGTCCAATAAATCCAGGCATTTATATTATCTGCTGCGGGCGGTTGGGGAGATAGAGCAGTTAAGAAAAACAAAGCACCACCACCAATAGTATAGACCAAAGCGTATATAGCCATTTTCTTTTCTAAATGCCAGATTTTAAGAATATAGAATAAAGCCAAAACGCTTACCAAACAAGTTACGAAATGAAAAATATACCCAAACAACCAAACAGGCTCTAGCGTATTGATTACAGGAATATAATCGAAATTAAATAATAAAATATAGGCGGGGTTACCGGTAAAAAACAGCACAATTGCCAAAATTAGCATTAAAACCAAACCTGCAATAAGGCTAATGGCAATCAGTTTTAAGTTCTGTTTCATTGTTTACTGTTTAAATATGTGTAACCTGCATATTTTTCTACTTCTTCTTGACTTCTAAAAATAAATTTAGGTTAAAAATAGGAAAAAATTCTTCGGTATTTTATTAGTGGGAAGTGTTTTTTCTATGCTAAACGGCAAAAATATACGCTTTTGGAAATTGAATACAAAGCTACTGGAAAGCCACTATAGCTTAATTCCGTAAAGAAAAAATAAGATCAAGAATCAGTTTGTTTAAGTTTTTAACTTATCCTTTAAACAAAAACTAAAATTAATCTGTACCTTTGACAAAAGTATAGGAACCAATGGGGCATATAAAACAACAATTTTCTATTAAAGATCTAGAGCAGCTTAGCGGCATAAAAGCCCATACCATACGTATTTGGGAAAAACGTTACGAAATTTTGCAACCCAAACGTACAGATACCAATATTAGGTATTACGACTTAAAAGCATTGCAACGAATTTTAAATATCGCGCTTTTAAATGAAAATGGCTATAAAATTTCGCGTATCGCTAAAATGAATCCGGACGAGATAAAGAGCTTAATAAAAAGTGTTTCTACTATAAATAGTGACGAAAGTCGTGCAATGAAAGCTTTTAAACTGGCAATGATAAATTTTGATGTTCACTTGTTTAACCAAACCTATAACAGCATATTTAAGACGAGAAATTTTAGAGAAATCTTTAAAGAACATTTCATTCCTTTATTAGAAAATATTGGTACTTTATGGCAAACCAACACCATACACCCGGCGCAGGAACATTTTATTTCTAATTTAATCAGACAAAAAATATATTGGAATATCGAGCGGATAGATCGCTTAGAAACCACCAAAAAAGACAAGCTATTTGTGTTGTTTTTGCCTGAAGGAGAAATTCACGACTTAGGAATATTGTACCTAAATTATGAGTTGCTTGCCTTGGGTTATAAAGTTATTTATCTAGGCCATAGCCTACCTTTTACCGATTTAAAATACCTGGCAGAAACAAAAGAAAATATTCACTTTGTAAGTTATTTGACAGTTAAACCAGATAATTTAGCCGATTTTCTAGAAGAATTTAAAACAGAAGTTAGTGACAAAATGCCTTGCCAATATTGGCTATTGGGTAGAAAATGCGAAAATATACATTCAGAAGATTTGCCGGAAAACATCAAACATTTTAAAACCACCAACGATTTTATAAAAAACTTACATGACTAAAAGTATAATTATTATAGGAGCCGGATTTTCTTCGTTAGCAGCAGCGTGTTACTTGGCTAAAAAAGGCTACCGCGTGCAACTATTTGAAAAAAACGAAAGCGTTGGCGGTCGCGCCAGACAATATAAAGAACAAGGTTTTACGTTTGATATTGGCCCAACTTGGTATTGGATGCCGGATGTATTTGAACGTTTTTTCGCAGATTTTGATAAGCAAACTAAAGATTATTATGAGTTGCAAAAACTGAGTCCTGCTTACAAGGTTTTTTTTGGTGAAAACGATAGCATTACTATTGGTGATACCTTAGAAAAAATCTGCACTGCTTTTGAAGAAATAGAACCTGGAAGCTCTGTACAATTAAGAAAATTTATTGCCAAAGCAGAAGATAATTACAAGATAGCCATTAAAGATTTGGTTTACCGGCCGGGTGTTTCGCCTTTAGAATTAATTACGCCCGAAACCGTAAAAAAATTAGATCAATTTTTTAGTACTATCGCTAAAGAAGTCCGCAAAGGTTTTAAAAATCCAAAATTGGTACAGGTGTTAGAGTTTCCGGTCTTGTTTTTAGGTGCTAAACCGTCAGACACGCCGGCATTTTATAGCTTTATGAATTTTGCAGATTTTGGTTTGGGTACTTGGCACCCCAAAGGAGGAATGTTTCAAGTAATTTTGGCAATGAAGAAATTAGCCGAATCTTTGGGTGTAGAAATAACTACAAATGCTTCGGTAGAAAAAATTGAAGTAGCAGATAAAGCAGTAAAATCTGTACGCATAAATGGCAAAGATTATCCTGCAGATATTATTTTGAGCGGTGCAGATTACCATCATACCGAAAGTTTATTGGATGTTGCATACCGGCAATATTCAGAAAAATATTGGGAGCGGCGCACGTTTGCCCCATCCTGTTTGTTATTTTATGTAGGTTTTGATAAAAAACTAAAAAATGTAGACCATCATACCTTATTTTTTGATGTTGATTTTGAAAAACACGCAACCGCCATTTACGATAAGCCTAATTGGCCGGAAGAACCTTTGTTTTACGCAAGTTTTCCTTCAAAAACAGACGATGATTGTGCTCCCCAAGGTAAGGAAGCGGGCATCTTTTTAATTCCTATAGCACCAGGTATAAAAGATGAACAAGCGTTAAGAGAACGTTATTTTAACAAAATAATGCAACGATTTGAGACGCTTACGGGTAACAAAGTGCAAGAAAATATTATATTTAAAAAGAGTTTTTGTGTGAAAGACTTTATAGAAGACTATAATTCTTACAAAGGCAATGCTTATGGTTTGGCCAACACATTGTTGCAAACCGCATTTTTGCGCCCCAAATTAAAAAGCAAAAAAGTAAAGGGTTTATTTTTTACCGGACAGCTAACAGTTCCCGGTCCCGGGGTGCCGCCGGCATTAATTTCGGGAAAATTAGTAGCAGATTTAATTGAAAACCACCACTAAAACTATGAAATCTATTTTTGACCACGTTTCGAGGCTTTGCAGTAAAAACGTTACCCAGTCTTACAGCACGTCTTTTTCTTTGGCTACCAAATTGTTGGCACCGTCTATACGCCAAGACATTTACAATATTTACGGCTTTGTGCGCTTTGCAGACGAAATTGTAGACAGTTTTCACGATTATGACAAAGCGGCGTTGTTAGATAAATTTGAAGAAGATTTATATTTAGCTATTAAAGATAAAATAAGCCTAAATCCTATTCTAAATTCTTTTCAAGAAACCGTACATAAATATAATATAGAAGAAGATTTGTATCACGCTTTTTTAGACAGTATGCGTCTTGATTTACATAAATCTGTTTATTTTTCTGAAGAAGAATATAAAGCGTATATTTACGGTAGCGCAGATGTAGTTGGTCTAATGTGTTTGAAGGTTTTTGTAAAAGGAAATCAAAAAAAATATGAGGCTTTAAAAGCAGACGCAATGCGCTTGGGTTCTGCTTTTCAAAAAGTTAATTTCTTAAGAGATTTGAAAGCAGATTATGAAGATTTGAGTCGTTCTTACTTTCCAAACATAAATATAGAACAGTTAGACGAGCAAGGTAAAGAACGCATTATTAATGAGATAGATGCAGATTTTAAACAAGCTTTAAAAGGTATTTTAAAATTGCCCGTAGAAGCAAAATTAGGAGTTTATACTGCATATATTTACTATTCTAAATTATTATATAAACTAAAGAAAACACCTTCTACGCAAATTAGAACTAAACGCATACGAGTACCAGATTATCAAAAGGCAGGATTGTTGTGCAAATGCTATTTGTCTTATAGATTTAAATTAATTTAGTGATGCAAACATTATATTGGATACTAATTTTCTTTACTACCTTTTTCTTTATGGAATTTATGGCGTGGTTTACCCATAAATACATAATGCATGGTTTTTTATGGAGTTTGCACAAAGATCACCACCATAAAGACCACGGCAGTTGGTGGGAGCGCAACGATTTATTTTTTGTGTTTTATGCCTTGGTAAGCATTGGCTGTTTTTTACTTTGGAAATACGAAAATGTATGGTTTACCTTACCAATCGGATTAGGAATTTTAGCTTACGGAATTGCCTATTTTACCGTGCACGACATCTTTATTCACCAACGCTTTAAGCTGTTTAGAAACGCCAACAATTGGTACGCCCGCGGCATAAGACGCGCGCACAAAATTCATCACAAACATCTTGGGAAAGAAGACAGCGAAAATTTTGGAATGCTCATTGTTCCTTTCAAATATTTTAAACGCAAATAGTTTGTAATTCTCTTTTTTATGACATCGCAAAGCTTCGATTATATAATTGTAGGCAACGGCTTGGCAGGTTTGCAACTAGGATTGCGTCTGGCAAGCGATTCTTTTTTTGCTTTTAAAAAAATAGCGCTTATCGATAAATCGGCTAAAACCGAAAACGATAAAACTTGGTGTTTTTGGGAAAAAGGTCACGGGAAATGGCAAGACATTGTTTATAAAACTTGGGAGCACGGGCTTTTCCTTTCGGAAGAAAAAAGAGTAGAATTAGACCTTGCGCCTTATTATTATAAAATGATTAGGTCCGGCGATTTTTATAATTACTGCAAAACAAAATTAAAAACTTTTTCCAACGTAAGTTTTATTGAAGAAGAAGTTACAGATGTAGAAGAAAAGCAAGAAGTAGAAGTAATTACAAAACAACAAACTTACCAAGCAAAACACGTTTTTGACAGTCGGTTGCCCAAAGCTTTTTCAGTAAAAGCAAAGTCCAGCATCAGCATTCAGCAGCATTTTAAAGGTTGGCTAATAGAGACCAAACAAGAAGCTTTTGACCCCGAGCAATTTGTGATGATGGACTTTAGCTTGCGCCATAGAGAAAGCACTAGTTTCGGTTATATTTTACCCTTAACCGATAAAAAAGCCTTGGTAGAATACACTTTTTTTACGCCTTTTTTGGTGGAAGATCAGACTTATGATGCCTTGCTAAAAGAATACATAGAAACACGTTTAAATTTACACAATTACAAAATATCCGAAACCGAAAAAGGAAATATCCCCATGACCAATTTTCCTTTTTATAAGTACCACTCAGAAAAAATAACCAAAATAGGCACTGCGGGAGGCTGGGTAAAACCTGCAACCGGTTATAGCTTTAAATTTACGGAAAAAAAAGTTGAGCAAATAATTTACAACCTAAAAAATAACCGCAATCCGGCGGCGCAATTACAACAAAAGAAATATCCGTTTTACGATAAAATTTATTTGAGTGTTTTAGCCAATCATAACCATAAAGGGAAATGGCTTTTTGAGAATTTTTATGAGAAAAACGAAATTCAAGACATTTTTAAATACTTAGATGAAGAAACCAGCCTAACCGAAGATTTTAAAATTATGAAAAGCTTATTTTCATTTGAATTTATCCAGGCTTTTTTTAGGACACTTTAAATGTTTATTGCAAAAGTTCGTCTAGCAATTTTCGTGTTTTTTCTCCATTCCAATTAGCCGTTCCGGTTTTATCTACTACAATTTTCCCTTCTTTATTTATAATGTATGTTGTGGGCAAAGAATAACCGTTTAACGGCTTTGGTAAAGCAGATACGCTGTAAAATACCGGCAAGTTATAATCGTGTTTAGCAAAAAACGTGTCTATTCTTTCGGGTTCGTCGTTGGTAATAAAATAAAAATCTACTTTCTCTCCATAATCGTTATAAAGCGCTTGCAAGTCCGGCATTTCTGCAATGCACGGCGGACACCAAGTAGCCCAAAAATTAATGAGCACTACCCTATTTTTAGATTTTTGAAAAGCGTGCAGTTCTCCTTGTGTATCTTGTAATTGCCAGTTGTACGTACTTATTTCCCGTTGGTTTTCTTCCGCTACGACGGAAGGAGAAAAAGCAATAAGCTTATGAATAGCAACCTGAATGGGTTTTCTGGTAACCGGTAATAGTAAAATGAGCATAAATAGGAGAAACAAAATGTTTTTCCAATGTTTTTTTAAAAACTTCATAACGAGACAAATTAAAAAAGGCCGCCTTATAACTTTAAAAATTATAGGCGGCCTAGTTCTTAAAACAAATACTTAGCAATTATGCTGCATTCATTTTCTTAATCATATTTAAGGCAGAACCTTCTTTATACCATTCTATCTGATTCTTGTTGTAGGTATGGTTGGTTTTAATGATATCTTTTGTACCATCTTCGTGCACTACCTCTACCGTAATTGGTTTTCCTTCCGCAAAGTCTTCCAAATCGGTGAAATTAAAAGTGTCATTCTCTTGAATTTTATCGTAATCACTTTCATTTTCGAAGGTAAGCGCTAACATACCTTGCTTTTTCAGGTTGGTCTCGTGAATACGGGCAAAAGATTTTACCAACACCACTTTTACACCTAAGTGTCTTGGCTCCATTGCCGCGTGCTCTCTAGAAGAACCTTCGCCATAGTTATGATCTCCTACTACAACCGTTGGAATATTTTTTTCTTTATATTCTCTTTGTACATCCGGTACGCCGCCATACTCCCCGGTAAGTTGACTTTTAACGAAATTGGTTTTCATATTAAAAGCATTTACCGCTCCAATTAGACAGTTGTTAGAAATATTGTCTAAATGACCACGGTAGCGTAGCCAAGGTCCGGCCATAGAAATATGGTCTGTGGTACATTTGCCGTGTGCTTTAATTAGCAACTTAGCATCGGTAATATTTTTACCATCCCAAGGCTCAAACGGGGTTAATAATTGTAAACGCTCAGAATCTTCTGCTACATCTACTTTTACGCTACTACCATCTTCTTTAGGCGGTACATAACCATTTTCTTTTACCTCAAAACCTTCTGGCGGCAACTCTATACCGCGTGGCTCGTCTAACATTACTTCTTCGCCGTCTTCGTTGATAAGTTTATCGCGCGTAGGATCAAAATCTAATCTTCCCGAAATTGCAATTGCGGCTACCATTTCTGGAGAACCTACAAATGCGTGTGTATTTGGGTTACCATCTGCACGTTTAGAAAAATTACGGTTAAACGAGTGCACAATGGTATTTTTTTCGTCACCTTTACGGTCGCTTCTATCCCACTGGCCAATACAAGGTCCGCAGGCATTGGTAAATACGGTAGCATCTAAATCTTCAAAGATTTTTAGAAGTCCGTCTCTATCTGCGGTAAATCTAATTTGCTCAGAACCCGGATTGATACCAAAATCTGATTTTGGTTTTAATTTTTTATCTAACGCTTGTTTTGCAATAGAAGCTGCTCGCGTTAAATCTTCGTAAGAAGAGTTGGTACAAGAACCAATCAAGCCCCAATCTACATTTATTGGCCAATCGCTTTCTTTAGCTTTTACGCTCATTTCTGAAATAGGCGTAGCTAAATCTGGCGTAAACGGACCGTTTAAATGTGGTTTTAATTCTGATAAATCAATTTCGATAACCTCATCAAAATATTTTTCCGGATTTTCGTATACTTCGTTATCACCGGTTAAATATTCTCTTACTTCGTTAGCAGCATCTGCTACATCATTACGATCTGTGGCACGTAAAAAACGTTCCATAGAGTCGTCATAACCAAATGTAGAAGTAGTTGCGCCAATTTCTGCGCCCATATTACAAATGGTTCCTTTACCTGTACAAGATAAGGCTTTTGCGCCCGGACCAAAATATTCTACAATTGCTCCGGTCCCTCCTTTTACGGTTAAAATTCCCGCAACCTTTAAAATAACATCTTTAGAAGCTGTCCAGCCATTTAAGCTACCGGTAAGTTTTACACCAATTTGTCTAGGAAATTTAAGTTCCCACGGCATTCCGGCCATTACGTCTACGGCATCTGCGCCGCCAACTCCAACAGCAACCATACCCAATCCACCGGCATTAACGGTGTGCGAATCGGTTCCTATCATCATTCCGCCGGGAAATGCATAATTTTCTAACACCACTTGGTGTATAATTCCTGCGCCGGGTTTCCAGAAACCTATTCCGTATTTGTTAGAAACAGAACCTAAGAAATCAAAAACCTCGTTACTGGTTTCGTTAGCGCGCTTTAAATCTTTTTCTGCACCTTGCTTTGCTTGTATAAGGTGATCGCAATGTACGGTGGTTGGTACTTCTACCTTATCTTTACCCGCTTGCATAAACTGTAACAACGCCATTTGTGCGGTTGCATCTTGACAAGCAATTCTGTCCGGTGCAAAATTTACATAATCTTTTCCTCTTTCATAAGCTTGTGAAGGCTTACCATCCCAAAGGTGGGAGTAAAGTATTTTTTCTGAAAGCGTTAGCGGTTTGCCTACAACTTCACGTGCTTTATCTACGCGCTCGGCAATTTGGCTATACACTTTCTTAATCATATCAATATCGTATGCCATAATTTTTTGTTTTTTTGAACTGTCGCGAAATTAAACAATTTAAATGAATTTTAAAAATGTGTAGTCTTTTTAGCTTTTCATTTAGAAAAAATCATAGAAATAGATAAATCGTTAATTATAATGAATATAAATAAGCAATTATTTCTTAAAAATTATTAATTTGATAATTTGAATAGGAAATAATAGGATTTTGATAAAAAACCCTATGGCTTTTTGGTAAAACCGTGTTTATTATAGCAATTTTTGAATAATATATTTTTCGGTATAGCCTTCTGCTTCTGCTTTATAATTTTTAATCACTCTATGCCGTAAAATACCGTAAGCTACGGCTTGCACATCTTCTATATCCGGAGAGAATTTACCTCTGCTCGCCGCATGGGTTTTTGCAGCTAATATAAGGTTTTGTGATGCTCTTGGGCCGGCTCCCCAATCTATATATTCTTTTACCAAATCTGCTGCAAACTGCCCGTTTGGTCTTGTTTTAGAAACCAGTTTTACCGCGTATTCTATCACATTATCTGCCACCGGAATTTTACGAATAAGCTGTTGAAAATCTATAATTTCTTGTGCGGTAAATAAAGAATTAATCGTTGGTTTTTCAGTAGAAGTAGTATTTTTTACCACATTTACTTCCTCTTCAAAACTTGGGTATTGCAAATGAATAGAAAACATAAACCGGTCTAATTGTGCTTCCGGTAACGGATATGTTCCTTCTTGCTCAATAGGGTTTTGGGTAGCAAGCACAAAATAAGGTTCTGCCAATTTATAGTTTTTCCCGGCAACGGTTACTGCTTTTTCTTGCATTGCTTCCAGTAAGGCTGCTTGGGTTTTTGGCGGCGTACGGTTAATCTCGTCGGCTAGAATTATGTTCGAAAAAATTGGGCCTTTAAGGAATTTAAAATGTCTGCTTTCATCTAAAATTTCAGAACCTAAAATATCACTCGGCATCAAATCCGGCGTAAATTGAATACGCTTGAAATCTAAACCTAATGCTTGTGAGATAGTATTTACCATTAAAGTCTTTGCTAAGCCGGGCACACCAATTAATAGCGCGTGCCCGCCAGAAAATACAGATAATAGAATCTCGTCTACCACCGTCTCTTGTCCAACAATCACCTTGGCTATTTCTTGTTTTAAGCCTTTATATTTTTGTACAAAATCTTTAATTGCCTCTACCTCAGACATAGTTTACATTTTTTGCCAATTACTATTAAAATCGCATTCTCTATATTTCCCGTTTATTTTGATGTAGGTTTCGGCTATGGTTTCTTTTTGCCATTTGTTTATAGCCTTGTATTGCTTTTCGCGTAAAGCTAATTCTTTTATTTTGGAATAATCTTGCGAATAATTAGCAATATGCTCTGGGTAGCGATTGGTAACCGTAATTATCTTAAAGAATTTTCTTCCGGTTCTGGTTTGGTCAGACAACACTAAACTTACCTCCCCTTCGTTTAAGTTTACTACTTGATCGTAAATTATTGGGTCTACTTTGGTAAGTTCAAAACGTGTGTCTCCTGTACTTGGATTTATAAGTTTACCGCCATCTCCGCGCGTTTCTTCTTCTTCGGAAAATTTACGTGCAGCTTCATCAAAACTTATATTGCCGTTGGTAATTTCTATGCGAATGCTGTCTATTCTCTTTTTAGCGGCTTTTACAGTCTCATCTGTCACCTCGGGCATTAATATGATATGACGAATATCTAATTGTTGTCCGCGCATTTTATCTAATTTTACAATATGGTATCCAAAATCAGACTTAAAAGGTTTGCTTATTTCGCCTTCACGCAAGCTAAAAGCAATTTGCTTAAAGGTTTTATCTAAAGGATCTTCTCTGGTAATCGTCATTTGCCCCCCGCGCGTACTTGTGCCGTCTTGCGAATATAAAACCGCTTTGGTAGCAAAGCTTGCTCCGTTTTCTAAAATATCGTCTCTAATTTCGTTAAGCTGATCTATTACTTTTTGTTTTTCTTCTTTTGGTATTTTCGGTTTGATTACCAATTGGGCTATTTCTACCTCATCACCAAATTTAGGACGCTTATCTTCCGGTATTTCTTCAAAAAAAGTACGCACTTCTTCCGGGGTAACCTCTACGTCTTCTATAATTCTGTCTTGCATATTAGTAGCCAGTTCACGCTCTTTATTTATGGTGTATAATTCTTTGCGTAAATCTGCCATGCTTTCTTTTCGGTAAAAGTCAAGTAGCTTTTGTTTGCTGCCAATTTGCTGCTCCATTCTAGAAAGCTGCTGATCTACCATACTGTTTAAACGCGGCGCAGGAACAATAATAGTGGTATCTTGTTCTGCTTTATGGGCGTACAATTTATTTTCTAATAATCTACCTGCCAATTGACAATCTGTAATATCTTGCGAAGACATTCCTTGATTTTTCATGTCTTCGCGCATTTTGGTAATATCGCTTTCTAAAATAAGATAATCTCCCACCACAGCGGCTACACCATCTGCTTTAAAACGCTTAAATGCTTTGGTGCTATCTATTTTAGCAATTGCCGTTTCCGGCGCTTTTTCAGTAACTACCAAAGTGCTGTCTTTTAAATCTTGCGCGTTAAGGTTTAACGCAAACATCAATAAAGGCAGGCTGCATAGAAGTTTAGTTATAAATTTCAAATCTCTCGTGTTTAAGTGCATCTTCTGTTATTTCTTTTTCTAATTTTTTAGACAATTCTAATTTTCTGCGGTTAAGCAATATTTGTTTTATGGTTGGTTTTACATATTCTAAAGGCGCTTCTTCATTTCGCAAAAGTACATCTTTCACTTTAACTAAATAGACATTTGTAGAATCGTTTAGTTGCAAAAATTCTCCTTTTTTCAATGAAACGTCGTTTACAGTATCTTTTAAAGGCTTAATTTCTTCGTAAATACTTCTAGCCGTTACCCAAACCGAATCGTTTAAAGCCGCAGCTTTAAAAGATAAAGTCTGGTTTTCTAAATACTGTTTATCGTCTGTATCAAAACGGTCCAAACGCTCTTTTAATTCTTTTAAATCAGGAAAATCTTGGTCAACATATAAATATCGCAATTTTACCAATTTTTGATTTAGTTTAAAATTGGCTCTATTGCTTTGGTAGTATTTTTCTATATCTAACGGATTTACCGCAGTATCTATTTGCTGATTTATAACAATATCTTTATACGCTTCTATAAATAATTCTTTTCTGTAAGCTTGTACCAAATCTTCAAACTCTTCTTGTTGCTGCTTGGGCAAATTTATTTTGGCTTGGCTCATAAAAACCTGTTCTGTTGCCCAACGTCTAATATAATTGTTAACGCGTAGCAAACTATCTTCTTTAGATAGGTTTTCAGGAATTAAACCCTCTAGATCTTCTTTATATAAATAAGTTTCGTTTACTCGCGCAATGGGTTCGCCAATTTCTTTTTTTTGAAACCACTCACATCCCGAAAGCACAAGCACCAATAGTATGTAGAAAATCTTATTGCGCAAAGTTTTCTTTTAAATTTTTAAAAACTTCTTGGTTTACCTTTACGGAATGTTTCCGGCGTAAGCCTTCTAAAAACTCTTTTTCCAATTTGTTTTGGTAAGCACTTATTACTTGCCCTTTGGCATCTTCAAAACTCTCTTGCTGCGCCGGAATAATGCTTTTAACCTTTACAACTACATAATTTCCGTTTTTTGTATAAATTTTAGAAACTCCTTTTTTGGCTTTAAAACCTTTAGGTAAAACAGGCGATTTTTCTTGAAAACTACCTTCCTTAAAAATCACCGAAGAATAAGCTTCTATCAATTTTTTTACATCTTCTTCTTTCTTTAAAGCTTTCCGTAATGTTTTAGCTGTTTTTTTAGAATTGGCCGTAGCAACAATAGCCTCTATTTGCTTTGGTGCAATATACGTTTCTTTATGTTTCTTGTAATATTTTTTAAGCGCTATACTATCTTTTTTTGCTGCCTTCCAGACGTTTTTCTCCATCAAATCAAACAGCAGCAAACCATTGCGATATTCTTCTATAATATTGGCATATTCAGGATTGGTTTTGGCCAAGTTTTTTTTATGGTATTCTATAAGAAAGCCATTCTTAAAATCGGTTAACCAATTTTCTAAAATTACATTTTTGGTAGCCTGCGGATTAAGGCGTTTTTGTCTTGCTTCTATATATTTTGCAAAATCTGTATAATCTTTCGCTGTGTTTTCTATAGCAATAATCTGTTTTTGTGGTAATTGTTTTAAATTGGCTTTGTAGTTACCGCGCATTAACTCGTCTCCTACATTGTTTTGAAAATACTGCAAAGCCTTAGCATTTTCTTGCACGCTATAAGTTTGCCTGATTTTCTCTACCAACTTTTCGTTAATTAATTGCGAACGACTATCGTTTTTAATTTTAAAACGCAGCTTTTTCTCTTCGTCTTCCAAAGAGCCAATCTCTGTTTTATCTAATAATTTAACAATATGCCAGCCGTATTGGGTTTTAAAAGGTTTAGAAATAGCTCCTTTCTCTTTTAAATCAAAAGCTTTTCCTTCAAAAACTTCAGAATTTAAAGCGCCACGCGTAAACGGTCTAATTCGTCCGCCATTAATAGCCGTATTCTTATCGTCGCTAAATTGTTTAGCCAAAGCGTGAAAATCTGCGCCGTCTTGCAGTTTATTATAAATCTCTTCTATTTGGTTTTTCTTTACAGTACCATTTTCAGAATTATCTTCAAGCATAATGTGCGCAACTTCTACGCTTCCCAAATTATCGCGTTTGCCATTTACCTTTACCAAGTGGTAACCAAATTTACTACGTACCGGTTTAGATAATTTACCTACGGGAGTTTGATAAGCAGCATTTTCAAAAGGATAAACCATCTGAAAAACGCTAAACCAACCTAATTTTCCGTTATTTTTCTCTACCGAAGGGTCTTCAGAATATCTTTTTGCAACGCTTTCAAAAGGTTTGCCACTCTCAATCTCTTTGCGCGCTTTTTGTAATTTATTGTAAGCTTTTAAGGTATCTGCCGCATTTGCTCCCGGAGCTACATTTATTAAAATATGACTTGCGTTTACTTCTTGTTGCAAACGCGCATAGGCTTCTTTTAAAAGCTTCTGGGTTATTTTGCTATTGCGCATATATTTATCTGCCAACTGTCTTTTATAGATATTAAACTCTCCAACAAAAGAAGAAACCGTATCTAAACCTTGAGCTTCGGCCTCTAAAACCTTTAACTTATAATCTATAAAAAGTTGTAGATAGTTGTCTAAATCTTTTGCAGTTGGATCTTCTACCAAATCTAAATTCTTACTAAAAACCCGCTTAAATTCTTCTTGGTAAACCGGCTGACCGTCTATGGTAAGTAAAACTTTTTTATTGTTTTGTGCAAAGCTGAAAAAAGCAATAAAAAAGATAAAAGGCCATACAATTTTTTTATACATAATAATACAGATTAATGCGCTCAAAAATAAGAAAAACGCAGGTTTATACAAGTTATTATTTAGAGCTAATAAATCTGTGGTGTAAAAAAAGTTAAGAGACCGGAAATAAGAAGAAAAAAATAAAGAATTTAGTTTCGCCAAATAGGGCTAGCCGACTTAAATTACCTTTACGGAATAGTCGCTGGTTTTAAAGATGCGATTCTAAACCCCTATTGCATTTAGTAAAAATCTGTTTTTTAACATCGGTAATTAATAAGTATCTTAGCAGTAAAGAAACCCTAAGCTAAAACTATGAACTATACACTGCAAATAACGGTAAACGTGCCACGCGAGGTTTTTATAGAAAAAATGGATAACCTTGATAACCTAAAGCACTGGCAAAAAGGTTTAAAAAAAGTAGTTCCCATTAGCGGCGCTTCAGGAAAGGAGGGTTCTAAAACCAAACTCAGCTACGAGATAAACAAGCGAGAAATGGAAATGGTAGAAACCGTAATTACCCGAAAAATGCCGGAAGAATTTCACGCTACTTACGACACCCAAGGTGTACACAACATTCAAAAAAATTATTTTATAGATAACCAAGACAATACAACTACTTGGAGAAGCGAAACGGAATTTAAATTTTCCAGTTTTGGTTTGCGCGTTCTGGCCTTTTTTATGCCAAAAGTTTTTAAAAAACAGTCTTTGAAATATATGAACGATTTTAAGGCTTTTGCCGAAGAAGGGAAAAGCGTTTTGGATAAGAAAGCTTAGTTATTTTTTAAGCTTACTTATAGACTTTACTTAAAAAACGAAAGTTCTATCAATTTGAATTTTAGATTCCTAAAGCCCGACCTTTTTATGTTTCTTAAAAACATAAAAAGGAAATACCCAAAATATAAATAATTTGAGCTAAACCTAGACTTTTTGAATAACGTATTTTTAAGGGATAATAAATCTTGCGTTTTAAGAAGCTTAGTTCATTTTCTTTGCTCGTCCAAAGAAAACGAACCAAAAGAAAAGACGCTTTTTCTTAGGTATTTTTTCGATTAAGGCGAAAAAACGCTAAGCTTTTCCTAAATTTTCTACAAGGCTTCGAAAATTCTTTACGGAAAAAGCTTAGCTATACTGAAGAAAAAGAAAAAATAATTTGAATTTTATATCAAACTCACTTAAATAGTTATAATAATTCCTTTTTTAGGTTTTTATAATGCGTTTATCTAGAATAGTTTGGTGCTTCTTTGGTAATGGTAACATCGTGCGGGTGACTTTCGAAAACGCCGGCAGAGGTTATTTTTACAAATTTAGCGTCGTTCTTTAATTTTTCGATGTTTTTTGCGCCGCAATAGCCCATTCCGGCTCGTAAGCCGCCAATAAATTGGTTCATACTTTCTACCAACTCGCCTTTATACGGCAAACGACCAACTATACCTTCTGGAACCAATTTTTTAATATCATCTTCTACATCTTGAAAATAACGGTCTTTAGAGCCTTTTTGCATAGCTTCTACAGAGCCCATACCGCGGTAAGATTTGTATTTTCTCCCTTCGTAAATAATAGTTTCGCCCGGAGATTCTTTGGTGCCGGCCAATAAAGAGCCAAGCATAACACAATCTGCGCCCGCAGCAATGGCTTTTGGAATATCACCCGTGTAGCGAATTCCGCCATCTGCAATAACGGGAACGCCGCTGTCTTTAATAGCTTCTGCCACTTCTAACACCGCCGAAAATTGTGGCACGCCAACACCGGCTACTACTCTAGTTGTACAAATAGAACCCGGACCAATACCTACTTTAATACCATCTGCGCCGGCGGTAACCAAGTATTTGGCAGCTTCTGCGGTGGCAATATTTCCTACAATAACATCTAAATCAGGGAAGGTAAGTTTTACTTTTTTTAATACTTCTACAACGCCTTTGGTATGCCCGTGAGCTGTATCTATAATTACGGCATCTACACCGGCTTTTACCAAAGCTTCTGCACGTTCTACCGCGTCTTGCGTAACGCCAATTGCTGCAGCAACGCGCAATCTGCCATATTTATCTTTGTTAGCCAAAGGTTTTTGGGTAAGCTTTGTAATATCGCGAAAAGTGATAAGTCCAACCAGTTTGTTTTTGTCGTTTACTACGGGTAATTTTTCTATTTTGTGTTCTTGCAAAACTTCTTCGGCATCTGCTAAAGAAGTGCCTTCTGCCACAGTAACTAAGTTTTGCGAAGTCATTACCTCTTTAATTGGTCGGTGATTATTTTTTTCGAAACGTAAATCCCGATTGGTAACAATACCAATAAGTTCTTGCTCATCGTTTATAATTGGAATTCCGCCAATGCTATGTTCGCGCATTTGCGCTTTGGCATCTTTTACCGTTGCCGAAATTAGCAAAGTTACCGGATCTATTATCATGCCGCTTTCGGCACGTTTTACCTTTCGTACTTTTTGAGCTTGTTGCTCTATGCTCATGTTTTTATGCAGCACACCAATTCCGCCTTCACGCGCCATAGCAATTGCCATACGCGATTCGGTAACCGTATCCATCGCAGCGGAAACAATTGGTACGTTTATTCGTATGTTTTTAGAAAATTGTGTGGAAGTATCTACTTCTCTAGGTAGAACTTCGGAAAAGGCAGGAACCAATAAAACATCGTCATAGGTTAAACCTTCTCCTACTATCTTGTTGTTGTGTGCAGTCATGGCAATTAACGTTTAATTGCATGCAAAGATACGGGTTTAAGCTTAGCTATAAATAATTTGTGGATTTTTTTCTGAATAATTCCGTAACAACCTGAGTTCGATCTAAGCTTTCTCAATGAAAAATTTGCAAATCGATAGGATTCTTGCACTTT
The DNA here is from genome assembly GCA_947494545.1 of uncultured Mesonia sp. GTDB lineage: Bacteria > Bacteroidota > Bacteroidia > Flavobacteriales > Flavobacteriaceae > Mesonia. The sequence goes on from CANLVH010000010.1 coordinate 40,561, forward strand.
AAGAAGCTTTGTTCATTTTCTTTGCTTTGTATTCCTCTCGTTTCACTCGTCGGATACAAGCGAAAACGAACCAATCCCCAAATCTATTTGGGGACAAAAATTTTTAACGGAAACGTTTTGCTATACTGAAGAAAAAGAGATAAGAAATTAAAACCTTTATATCGAATTCAAGTTAAAAACAATTTATAACCTTTTGAAAATACGTATTACTTCTGCATTCAAAAAACATTTATTACTATTATATCTTAAATTGTAAAGTAGTATACCAATTTAAAGGTTGCGACGGAATTATACCGGGTCCGGGATATCCCGTTGCCCTACGCGTAAAATAGCTATTGTCTAACAAATTGTTGATACCGGTTTCTAATTTAAAACGTCTATAAGTATAAGAAAGCGACAAATCTAACACGCCGTAAGCGGGAATCTCTCCTTCTATACCTCTTTGCGAATCTGATTTTACTTGCGGCGCGTTAGTGGCATCTGTAAATTGCTTAGATAAATAGGAATACTGCAAACCGCCCATAAAATTTTTATAACCAAAACGCATACCAGCTTTTAGGTTGTATTTTGGTATAAATTCTACTTCGTTTCCTTCTACATTGGTTTGCTGCGAGTCTGTGTACTCTGAGTTGGTATAAGTAAAGTTGCTAAAAACCGTCCATTTAGTTTTTTCGTCTTTTAGCAATGCTTTTTGTAAATCATACTCAAGAAAAGTTTCTATTCCATAAATAAATGCGTCTCCAATATTCGATTTATAACGTACAATTCTTCCTTGATTTTGCAAAATTTCGCCAATTCTGTCTTTATATTGTAGGCCAAATAAACCAAATTCATAATTAAGTTGGTTATCTAATTTGCCTCTAATTCCTATATCTGCCGTAAAACCTTCTTCGTCTTTAATACTCGGGTCTATCACAAAAACGGGATTTACTACCCGAATATCATTAAAAGTAACCGATCTGTAATTTTGAGAAAAGTTAGCTATCATTTCTATTTCAGAAGTTAGGTGATAGCTGGCACCCAAACCTAATAAAACAAAAGAGCGTTCTAAATCTCTGTTATCTTCTAAACTTTCGTTAAGCAAAACATTCCCGGCAATATCTGTAACAATATTTTTGTAGCTACCCCTGCTTTCTGTATCGATAAATTCTACACGTACACCGGGAGTTAAGGAAAAATCATCGCTTAATTGAAAAATATTTTCGCTAAAAAAAGCTAAGTTTTTATTGGGAAATGTAAATTCTGCTTGGCGTTCATAACTAGGAAAACGCTCTGTTTGAAAATTAAAATTAGCATCTCTGCCCGCAGAACCCGGTCCTTGCTGTTGCGAATTATGAGCTTGGTAATATTTGCTACCTATTAAAAAGACCGATTCTTGGTTGCCTAAATTATATTTAGTAAGCAACTTAGCCTCAGCGCCCCAGTTTTGAAAATCGTCTACCAACAATTCTCTTGGTTGGGTTTCATCGTCAACGCTAGAAACCCTATTGTCTCTATAACCTAGAGCTTTTCTAGAAGCATGAAGTCCGAAAAGATTAAGACTAAAATCTGTTTTATCACTAAAGGAGTGTTCTAGTTTGGCCGAAAATAAATTCCAATTTACGTCAAACCAATTGCGCTCTCTATTGCTAAAATCAGGGTTTTCATAAAACTGCGCATCTGTTAAACCGCCAGGTTGTTGCGCTAAATAGTCTAAGAAAGTATATTCTAAAGTAACTTTAGTATTGTCTGTAAATTGATACCCTAAATGGGTGAAAAAATTATGTGCGTCAAATTGAGAGTTTGGTCGAAAGCCGTTTCCGGTTTTGTAATGATAGTAAGTATAATAACTAAATTTACCAATTGTACCACTTAAGCCATTAAAACTGGTAAACAATTGATTAGAACCGGTGCTTTGTCTAGAAACGAGTTCTATTTTTTTATACGGATTTGGTTTTTTAAATTTAAAATTGATGAGTCCGCCAAACTGCGTTCCGTATTGTAAAGAAGCAGCGCCACGAATTACTTGTATTTCTTCTAAAGCTTCCGGTGGCGGTGTGTAGTAACTTTCTGGATATCCTAAAACATCTGCAGAGATGTCGTACCCATTTTGTCGGGTATTAAAATTTTGTGTTCTGTTAGGATCTAAACCTCTACCGCCAATATTGAGTTGCAAACCGGCATCGCCATTGTCATAAATATTTAAACCCACCACTTGACTGTATATTTGGCGCGCGTTGTTTACAGCCAAATTACCGCTAACTTTGTCCAGCAAAATAACCTCTGTTTTTTTGCCGGCATAGATAGAAGTGCCTTCTACGGGGCGTAATTTCCGTAAAGCAAAAACACGTTCTTTTCTGTGGGTTAAAACTACAGCAGAAAGCTCTTCAGCAAGTGGTTTTAACTCTATGTCTTTAGTAGCGTTTTCTTCTAAAATAATATGTATTTCATGAAATTGAAATTCTCCTGCAAAGACCACAAAGGTATATTGCGCTTCTTCTAAATTAGAAAAAGAGAATTCGCCTTTTGCATTGGTTTTTTTTACAACGCCAGAAGAAGTATTAAAAACTTCGGCATTTACAATGGCTTTACCCGTATTGGCAGAAGTTACCTTACCAGAAAATGTGTATTGCGCGCTAAGACTAAACACGCTTACAATAGTCAAGAGTAAACTTAACTTAAAGTCCTTTAATTTCATCATAAAAAGGAAGTATAAAATTTTTAGGTAAAAAAGAATCTTTTACCTCTAGTAAATTAATAGTAGGATCTATATAAGGTTGGCTTTTACGACCGTTTAACGCAACATAACTCTCTACATAAACCTCTAAATTTTCGTGGCCTTGATCTGTAAAATGCTTTCCTAAATAATGGGCGTATTCTAATATAAAATCTGGTTGAAAAGACATTTGTTTTTCTTGAAAACTGCTTAAAAAATCGCTGTTATCCACATAAAATGTTTTTCCGGTTTCTCCATTTACGATTTTAAAATTTGCATAGCCGGCTTTTTCCATAAGCATAACGCGCCATGAAAACCTAAAGCCTTCTTCTGTCCAAAACAACTCATTAGGGTAAGCCAAATACCGCCACGGAAAAAGCAATTGGACAATAAAAAATAAGGCCAAAATTGGTAGTATAATCTTTTTCTTAGTTGCTGAATAGTTGAAAACCGCCGCATTTTGCATAGCAGAATAAGGTATTTTTAGGATAGCACTTATTTTCTTTAATATGTTTTTATGTACGCCACTATCAAAAAATATTGTTGCACTTACTATCATTATAAACGGAAACATGCCAATTGGAAATAAAATTCTGGTTAACACATGAAAAATTATTACCATAGCAAAGGCAAATTTTCGTGTAGGCCGATACAAAAGCAAGAAAGGAATAGCCAAATCATACAGCATTCCTGCCCAACTAAACGCATAATGCGTCCAAGTTTGTTGCAATAAATCTCCTAATAGCGGAATATCGTATTTAGATGGCAACCAGATTTTTAACGGCATTGCTTCCAAAAGCCAATCGGAATTTAATTTTGCCAAACCGGCATAAAAATAAACCATAGCCATTAATAATTGAATGCTGTGTATGCACCACAACGGTATTTTTTGGTACGCTTTACGCGGATTTTTATAAGCGTCTATAGAAAAATGCGCCGATGCGGGTAAAAACAGCATTAAAAAACTAAGAATACTTATAAAATAGTAATGGTTTAGATAGGTTGTTTTATCCATTAACTCTATATACGTAAAACTCAAAAAGAAGATTAAAATAGCCCATCTGTAACGATACCCAACAGCTACTGCCAAAGCGGAGAGACCGCATATAATAAAGAGTAAATAGGTGTAAACGCCCAAAGGTTTTACCCATTCGAAATTATAATAAGAAAAGAAAAATTTAGGTTGTATGTATAGTTTATCTATCCACCCATTTAACCAAAACCTAATAATGCTTATGCTCATCATTATTCCAAAAAAAATACGAAATACTGCCAAGGGGGCAGCACTCGTATTTTTATTTAGATAATTAGAAACAGCAGCAAACATCTTATGCCAATTTAAGGTTAATCGCCATCTGCATCTACGTAATCTACGCTAATAGACAAAGCTTGTAACATATCTATTTTTAGTAATATTACATTTTCTTGCAAGCTGTCATAAGTGTCTAACATCTTGGTATTGTTATTTAGCACCTCTAACAAAAGATTGTCTTGCAAAGCTGCTACCTTGTCTTCGCTTTCTTGGTACTGATTTAAAATTAATTCTGAAAGTGCTTCTGTGTCTTTAATAGAGTCCATATAATCTAAGTAATCTTTAAAACTAGGACCATTGGTAGCTCCGTCAAAAGACTTTCCTATAAAAAAGTTTTTACTAGACAAAAGTGCTTCTTTCAGTAAAGTTTTAGATAAAGTAGGATCGTAATACGATTCTACGGTTTGCGGTTCTTTATTTCCGGAAAAAACTCCTGCAGGTATTCCTACTTTTGCACTGCGTATATATTTTTCAAAATGAATGATAAAATCGTTTGCCAACTTATCTACCGAGCCCGTTGAAGAAGAACTTGTATTGTTTACAAAATCGTCTCTGTAAGCAGTATTCCAATCGTTTAAAACAACAGTACTTAAATCTTTTATACGTTTACTTACCTTATCTAAATAGGTTTTGTAAGACGTAGCTTGTTCGCTGTTTGTGTATTTATCTATAATAGCAACATCGTTATCTGCAATACCATAAAGTAAATAATCTACAGCCGGGAAACCTTGTGCATCTCTGCTGGAAGGTAAATCTAAATTTGGCGTTTCAAAATTTTGCACTATTTGTTCTATTGCAGCCGTGTTGGTAGGATATGTATTCATATATCCGCGAAAGCCAATTGTTTCTGCCGGGCCAATTTCAAACAAGGAAACTTTTTGATAATCTGTATAAGCAGTTTTATAATCTTCTCGTAGGTTTTCTAAATTGGCTGTATTGGGGTTCTCTATAAAAACTTCCGCAGAAGCGCGAAAAGTAGCAGCAGAGTTTGCAAAATTGGCATAAGAAGGAATAATAATATTATCTGCCCAATGCGTTAGCATAGCGCTTCTGTCAAAAGAATCTTGGCCGGTATCTGTACTAGAATCGTCATCTTTACAGGAAACTGCCAAAAAACTTAGACTTAAAAACAACAAAATAAACTTCTTCATAGGTTCTAAATTTAAGTAACTGCCTCAATAATTTTTTTATGTATTTCCGCCGAAAGGCTTATTTACTAAATTATTGAGACAGTTTAATTTTTATTTATTTAAAGACTTAACAAAATATTGTTAATCTACTTGATTTACGGTAATCCCATAAGCGTTTGCAATGGCTTGTGAAATTTCATCTAATTTTTCTCCAGATACGGTCCAAAAACCATTATCTATTAGTAAGTCGTCTTTATAACTATCTAATATGTCCGCACTCATATACGGCTGACCGGTAGCAGGATTTTTAGAAAAACGAATGCTGTACATAAAACCGATACCTTCAGAAAGTTTATGAAAAGCAGAACCTCTTTGATTGTTTGCTAAAGCTTCTTTTCCTCCTTGGAAATAATGTATAGCCCTAACCGCAAAAATAAGCGAAATATTTTCTTTTATAATATTGGCTTGTGCGTCACGAACTTCATAATTTTTCTGGCTAATAGCAGCTCTTCCTTTTTTAAAAGCATCAAAAGTTTCTTGTGCGATACCTGTAAAATCATCGTCTGCAGCTACTTGGCGTATATAATTGAATAAAAAACTATCGTCGTTGTCTTCTATGGCGCTCATTGGGTCGTGCGTTGGCACGCTACTATCGCCGTATAGATAACCGTAAGCCTCATCCCACTTATGCTCCATTGTGGTATACGGTTTTCCTTCTTCGGTTACCTCCGCATCGTTATTTACTCTATTGTCTCCCTCATCTAAAACTGCCGGAGATAAGTAATTATTAAGCATTTGGTCTGCCAATAAGGCTCCCATTAAGCTCTTGGCATACATTTGATTGTATTCTAAACCTTGCGCGCTAACATATCTAACTCTATTACCATCTGCAATTTGTCCTGCAACGCCGGCACTAGCTTCTTCATTCTTATTGAAAAAAACCTCGTTATATTGTGCTTGCATCCAAGATTCAAACTCCGCTTTTATAGCCGCAGATTCTGAAGTGTTTGCACTAAAATAATCTTTAGAAGCCGCCACTTTACTTTTTATGCTTTTAGAAGAATTGTTCAATTCTGCAACATCAAAAGGAGTATTCTCATTAGAAAACATATTGGTTAACCTATTTTCTGTAAGCGCATCAAAATCTGTAAAAGCAGATTTTAATTCTTTTGCCATAGCAATTCTAGTAACCTGCCCATCATAACTTACCGTAGAAACACCGTCTCTTTCAAAGCTATAAGTTGCAGGTACATTAACCGGATTACCGCCTTCCGGTTCTATTACGTTATCGTCATCGCTAGAACACGAAACCAGTACACTAGCAAAGCATATAATAGGGAATAGAAATTTTTTCATTTTGTCTTATTTAGATTTAGTAAAAATAATTTGGTTTGTGCCGGCAAATTTAAAATATATGTTTCCCACAGTCAAATTTTATTTTTATTTATTTTAAATAAGATTAAAGTTTTTTGCGAAAATGACTTCGTTGAAGTTTCTATTTTTTTAGCATTAGCTTAATAAATCGGCAGTTTAATTAGCTCGCTTTACGGAAGTTAACCTTGTTTTATGCACCCGGTAGTTTGGCCTATATTTTAATTTTTATTCTGCTTTATCAAAAATTAATTTTACTACCGTACCATAATTGGCAACGCCTTCAATTTTAATCTTGGCCTTATTTACCGCTAGATATTTCCTAACCAACTGAAAACCTAGACCAAAACCAGCTTCTTCTTTGGTAGATAATTCTACCGCAAAATCTTGTTTTTTTGCTAAAATAATCTTCTTTGTTTCTTCGGTAATCACACTACCTTCATTACTTATCGCGATAATTACTTTGTTATTTTCTATTGTATAATTAACAATAGTAGCTTTATTTTTTGAAGTGTATTTTATGGCGTTACTCAATAAATTATGAAATACAACGTGCAGCTGTGCAACATCTGCTTTAATCTCAACCGATTTATTTGGCGCATTATGCTTAAGATGAATGTTTTTATAATTTGCCGGAATTTGGTAAACGTTTAAAATACCTTGCATTTCGTGCACTACATCTATCTTTTTTATTTGCGGCTCTATTTTTCCTTTTAATTGATTATTGGCCCAAACCAAAAGATTGTTTAACATTCTAGAGGTCTCATTCAATTGCAGACGCATTAATTTAAAGGTTTCTTCGCGTTCTTCAGGAGATAAGTTAGATAAAATAGCTTCATCCATTAATTGCGTCATAGAAGCTATGGGAGAGCGCACATCGTGTGATACAATTGAGAAGAGTTTATTCCGGTTGCTATCTATGGCGCTTAATTTCTGGTTTTTAGCGCTTAATTCTTCAATAAGATTTTCTCTTTCTTTACTGATTTTTCTGTATTTAAATAAAAAAATCAATACGGTAGCAAGCAAAATGATTCCAAAAAATAACACGACGTTCTTAAAATCGAGTTGTTCTTGTGCTAATTCATTTTTTTGCTGTAAACGTTTATTTTCACTTTCTTTCAAATCTAGTTGTAGTAAACCTACAATTTCTGCTTGCTCTTTATTAAACAAAGAATCTTTAAGCTGGATATGCAGATCTAAATTCTTTAAAGCTTCAACTAAATTACCTTTCTTTCTCTGCGCTCTTGCCAATATTTCTGTACTGCGCTTTAAATCCCAAGTAGCTTGCATAGAAGCTGCCCTCTCTTTTGCTTGCTTGGCATAATTTATTGCTTCGTCTAATTTTTCTTCTGCTAAATAAACTTCGGCTAACCCAAAAGAGACAAAAACCTTTTCCCAATTAGTTGTGTTTGTATCGTTTAAAATAGCCAAATATTCTCTTTCGGCTTTCTTATAATTACCGGCTTTATATTCTAATTGCGCCAATCTGCTTAAGGTGTTAATATAGATATGACTGGTCTTATCTGTAATATTTTTCTGCGCCTTTAAGTAATGTAATTTTGCATTTTCAAAATCGTTTAAATAAAAATAAGAAATGCCCAGATTTAAATGAAAAACTGCCTGCTCTTCCTTTTGTACATTTTGGGCTTGAATAAAATAATCTATGGCCTGCTTGTGCCTACCCAAAGCTTGTTGCGCTAAGCCCAAACCATTATAAGCAAGACCAACATTATGTAAATCGTTAATGACTTGAAATTTTTCTAAAGCTCTTTCTGTATATTTAAAAGATTTGGCGTATTCGCCTTTTATATAGTAAACAGCAGCATAATTTCGTAGCCATATTGCCTCCAAACTATCATTAGGGAATTTTTCTAAAAATTTTTCTGCTTTTTGCAGATAAGTAAGCGCTTTTTGCGGACTCTCTTTATATAAATCGTAAGAAGCAGCTATGTAATAGTAACTAGAATCTTTTGCTTGGCACCAAGTTTCGAGGCTTTGAGAAAGAAAAAAGCCTAGTATAGCAATTTTAAGCCAAAACTTAGCACCAATAAACATATACAAGAGTTAATGGTAAGTGTTAAAAACGGTAGAGGCTTCGTTATATGCGGCTTCAAAACTGGTCATTTTTATTCCGTTTTCTGCCTTGGTTTGGTTAAAATAACTTAACATTTTTTCTGTTGGCATATTACCGGTAAGTTCATCTTTTGCCATTGGGCAACCGCCAAATCCTTGTATTGCACCATCAAACCTTTTACAGCCTGCTTTATAGGCCGCATCTATTTTTTCGTGCCAAGCGGTTGGCGTGGTATGTAAATGCGCGCCAAATTCTACTTTAGGATATTGCGGAATTAAATTAGAAAACAAATAAGAAATAGTTTCTGCGTCAGAAGTGCCAACCGTATCGGAAAGTGATAAAATTTCTACACCCATTTTTGCCAATTTCTCTGTCCACTCTCCTACTATTTCCACATTCCACGGATCGCCGTACGGATTTCCAAAACCCATAGATAAGTAAGCCACTACTTTTTTGTTGTGTTTATGCGCTAAATCTATAATTTGCTGTAAAATCTCTACAGACTCTGCAATGGTTTTATGCGTATTGCGCATCTGAAAATTTTCTGAAATGGAAAATGGATAACCCAAATAATCTATTTCGGGATGGTTTACTGCATCTTGCGCCCCACGTAAATTTGCTACAATTGCTAAAAGCTCACTTTTGGTAGTAGATAAATCTAAGCCCGCCAAAACTTCTTTGGTATCTTTCATTTGCGGAATAGCTTTGGGCGAAACAAAACTTCCAAAATCTATCGTATCAAAACCACAGCGTAAAAGTGCTTGTATGTACTGAATTTTTTTTTGGGTAGGAATAAAGTCTTTGATGCCTTGCATAGCATCTCTGGGACATTCTATAAGCTTGATTTTATCCATAGGGCCAAAGATACAGTTTCGGTGGTAAAAAATAAAAATACTTTAAACTTAAAATATTTGGTTGCTTAAAAGAAAGGTTTTTAATAATTCCGTAAAAAAGAGTAGCTCGGACTACTTCAGCCGCACAGCTTAACTTGTTTATTTTCGTGATAAAATTTGGTTAAAAGCAAAGTTTATCGAGAATAACCGAAGTTAAGGTAGAGTTTACAATAGGGCTAAACAATGTAAGGCACGACATAAGCACGCCATAACCACCCTATAAATAAGTTCAATCTATACTGGAAAAAACCTGCATCTAACAAACAAAAATCATCTAAACAACAAAAAGCATTATTTATAGGTAATTTTTTAATAAATTAGTATTATTGTTAATGTTATATTAAAATAAAGCTCAATAAATTACTATTCAACAAAAAAATAATGGGAGAATCTTTTACCAAAGTAAGCGAATATTGGAAATCTACTTATAGTGAAAAGATTGCAAAATCTAATAAATTCAAAACACCTGAATACTTTAAACGTATGGCTGGCTTAATGGCGCCGGGTAATTCTTATTATTATATAGCCAATTTTCATACCTTAGAATTAGAATTTAAATCCGATAGCGTAGAAGACTTTACCGGAGAAAAACCTTCGGAAGTAAATTTAGAAAAATTGCTCGCTTTAGCCTTACCCGAAGAAATAGAATGTATTCATAAAAAAGAGCAAATAATACAGAACTTTTTTTTAAACTATTTAAAACCACAAGAACAGTTAGAATATAAGATTTGCTATACCTATAAAAGCAAAACACACGATGGAAAAGAAAGGGTTATGCTGCATCAAGCAAGTGTACTTTCGTTGAATGAAAAAGGGCAATTTGTTCATGTTTTTAGCTTACATAGCGATATTTCGCATTTGTGCATAAAAAGCTCAGACGATGTCTCATTTATTCATATAAATGGCGGTCCGTCTTATTATAATGTAAAAAACACGTCGGAAAACTTTAATGTTAGCGAATTAAACCGGGTAGAAGATTTAAACAATTTATTTACCGCAAGGGAGCTAGACATTATAAAAGAATTGGCAACCGGTAAAAGTGTAAAAGAAATTGCAGAATCTTTACATATTTCAAAACATACCGTACAAACCCATAAAAAGAATATGTTGCGAAAAGTTGATTGCCAAAACTCTACACATTTGGTAAGTATTTGTTTGGCCGAAGGTTTGATAAGCCTATAAAAAACTTATTTCTAGTGGCGTTATTATCGACTTATATTTTTTTTAGAAAATAACGCAATGCGCTTTTTGAGACTTCTTTTAAAAAACAAGCTTTAATTCCGTAAAGAAAATATTATTATTACCTACATCCGTTAGCCGGAATTAATTTCACGGTAAAAAAAATCTTTCCTTTAAATAAAGTAGATAATATACCCTTTTATGGGTATTTCATAAACAGTTAGGCTTTAATACATTGCATTAGTAAGAAGCGTATTCTTAACAACCGACTAACTAAATGTAAAAAACACCGATAAAGTTTGCTAACTCCATTTTTAAATAAAACAAAACGGCTGCTGGTTACGCCCTTTACAAATGTGAAGAGTTTTCTATTTTTCGTTCTTTTAATATGCATTCCCGGTATGTTTTATTTACAAGGTTTTCAAATAAATTATAGCGACAGCCCTGACATTTTTTATAATTCTTATCCCAAGAAAGAAAAAGCTTATTCCCCTATAAATAACCACAAGATAGGCCTTGCTACAACCGATTTAAATAATTACAAAACAACGGAAAATTGGTCTATCAAACCAATTATTTCAACCACTAGCAGAGCAAAAATTTTACGCAATAAGAAGAATAAAAAAGTAAAGAATATAAAAAAGCTTACTTTACCACCAGGTGGCTATTCCGTAAAGCCTTAAGAGGTTTAACTTTTATTGAATTTTTAAATTAAGAAAATAGAAATTTTGAATTTCAATAAGCATTGTTAATTTTCTTTGCTCGTCCAAAGAAAACGAACCAATCCCCAAATCTATTTGGGGACAAAAATTTTTAACGGAAACGTTTTTGCTATACTGAAGAAAAAGAATGAAAATCATTCTAAACTATTACATCGAAATTCAGGTTACCAAAACTTCACGATAAATTTTTGAGAGGCTAAGATCAAAGCTGAGAAAGTGAAGATTTTAAAAAAGCTTACTTTACCACCCGGTGGCTATTCCGTAAAGCCTTAAAAAATCTTAGTTTTTTTAAACCAAAATAAACAAGGCAATTCCCACAAAAACAATTATTTGTAGCCATTTAAGATACCAGCCGGCGCGTGGATAGCTCTTTATTTTTTCGGCCAATTCCCCTGCAAATACAGCTATGGCTCCAAAAATTATAGAAGAAACCAGAATAAACAAAAAACCTAAAACATAAAATTGAAGCAGAACATTTACAGAAGATGAAAACAAAAATTGCGGTAATAAAGCCAAAAAGAACAAGGTTACTTTTGGATTCAAAACATTCATTAAAAAACCAATTCTAAATAATTTTCCAATTGAATATCCGCTATTATTTTTCTCTACGGAAAACTGAATTTGCCCATCGCTCCTATACACGCGATAAGCTAAATACAGCAAATATGTAGCGCCCAAAATTTTTATGGTCCAAAAAATCTGTTCGTTTTCTTTAAGAATTACCGAAACGCCAAAAGCCACCAAACTGGTATGCACCAAGCAACCGGTCATTAAACCGGCAACAATTGCCAGACCTTTTTTCTTGCCATAGACGATACTTTGGGTTAATACAAAAATATTATCGGGGCCCGGAGATATAGCCAATACCGTCGTAGCCAAGATAAAAGAAATTAAGGTTTCTGTCATTTACTTCGCGCTAAAATTGCTTGGTTAATTGCTTTTATCAGATCGGGACCTTCGTATACAAATCCGGTATATAATTGCACCAAACTAGCACCGGCATCTAATTTTTCTAAAGCGTCTTGCGCCGAATGAATACCCCCAACGCCTATAATTGGGAAGGCATTCTCACTCTTTTCTGCCAAAAACTTAATTACTTCTGTAGAGCGGGAAGTCAATGGTTTTCCGCTTAAACCGCCGGTTTCTTTTTTATTGGCAGATTGCAAACCATCGCGAGAAATAGTGGTATTGGTAGCAATTACACCCGCAATTTTTGTTTCGGTAACAATTTCTATAATATCTAATAATTGCTGATTGGTTAAATCCGGCGCTATTTTTAGCAAAATAGGCTTGCTTTTTTCCTGTTTTTCGTTAATAGCTTGTAAAGCAAAAAGTATTTTTTTTAAAGGTTCTTTATCTTGTAATGCCCGCAAATTTGGCGTGTTAGGCGAACTTACATTTACCACAAAATAATCTACATACCCAAACAAGGCATTAAAACAATAAATATAATCGTTTACGGCTTCTTGGTTGGGGGTAACTTTATTTTTACCAATATTACCACCAATTAGCACTTTCCCGTTATTTGCTTTTAAGCGCTTTACCGCAGCCGCTACCCCATCGTTATTAAAACCCATTCGGTTAATAATGGCTTCGTCTTCTTTTAAACGGAATAAACGCTTTTTCGGATTTCCTTCTTGCGGTTCTGGCGTTAAAGTGCCAATTTCTACAAAACCAAAGCCTAAGGCATCTAATTGTTTATATAGCTTGGCATCTTTATCAAATCCGGCAGCCAAACCAACCGGATTTTTAAATTTTAAACCAAAAACTTCGCGCTCTAAAGCTTTATTATTAAGCGTGTATTTTTTTCGGACTAAACTTTCCGTAAAGGGAAGTTTAAACGCATTTCGTAAAAAAGAAAAGCTAAAATGATGTACTTTTTCCGGATCAAATTTAAACAGTAAAGGACGTAAAAAAGAAGTATACATAATTGGGTTAGGTTTGGACAAAAATAAACATTTCTATCCTATTTAAATCACGTGGATTTTTTTCTTTTTTGAAGTTTTTAAATGCTAGTTTTACTTTGTTCTAAGACTTTTTAATGAAAATTTATAAAGCGATAGGAATTTTGCTCTTTAAGAACATTAGTTCATTTTTTAAGTGTTTTTTCTCAACAAAGTTCTTATTGAATAGATAATTCTAACATCCTCTTTTCTTTTTTACGCACTGTCTTTTTCTAATTTCCTGAAGGTGTTCGTGAATCTTCGATTTGCATCGCCCAATCCCGAAGGATCGGGAGAAATAAAAATCCCGTACAGCTGTCGGGACTAGGCTTAACCGAACTTTGCTAAAAATTTCCTTCGTTACGGCGCAAACTAAAAGTATTCGCTAGTTTTTATAAATTTTTAAGGCTCAAAATTTTACTATCGTCTATTCAATCTTTGCGGCTAGCGCTAGTTTGCTTAACCCTCCACTCACATCATTTTTGACGTAAAGTTCGCTTAGTCCATTAAAAAAAAAGAATTTTAAAGCAAAGAGTCATACTGTAAAATCTCTCAAGCCATACGCTATCTCATTTGTTTTAATTAATTTAATCAGACACTAATAAAACAAAATTGCTTAAAGGAACAAAAGCTTTGTATGTGAATAAAGATTGTGTATTTTCTTTTTTACGTACTATCTTTTTCTAATTTCCTGATGATGCTCGTATAGCTTCGATTTGCATTATCCGATCGATCCCCAAATAGATTTGGAACAAAAATTCTTTACGGAAACGTTTTGCTATACTGAAGAAAAAAACTAAAAGTCTGATATTGATTCCAGGTTGTTAAAACTTAACGATAAATTTTCGATAACTCGAAAGTAGGCTATTATAGAAGCAACTTTAAGAATAATACAATTTTTAAAACTGCGATAAAATTTAGAGTACCAGCAAACAATCCATTAAAAGTTAGAAAAACCCACTAATAACCATAAAATTACAGGGCATTTTTAATAACTTTTAGCAATCTGTTGCCAACTGCTTTAGCTTTGCTTATTTTTGAGAAAAATTAGTTTAAAATGATAGATAAGCAAGAAATTATAGACCGCTTTGTAAGCTATGTAACCATAGATTCTGAAAGCGACCCGAATTCTGGTGCCACTCCAAGTACAGAAAAACAGTGGGATATGGCCAATAAATTAGAAAAAGAACTGCGTGAAATGGGCTTAGAAGATGTAAGCATAGACAAACACGCTTATGTTATGGCCACGTTGCCTTCTAACGTAGAGCACGAAGTGCCCGCAATAGGTTTTATCTCACACTTTGACACCTCGCCAGATTTTACAGGAAAGAATGTAAATCCGCAAATCACAGAAAACTATGACGGAAAAGATATTGTTTTAAACAAAGAAGAAAACATTGTTTTATCGCCAGATTATTTTGAAGATCTCTTACTGTACAAAGGCCAAACCCTAATTACCACAGACGGCACAACGCTTTTGGGCGCAGATGATAAAGCCGGAGTTACCGAAATTATGAGCGCGGTAAAATACCTTTTAGAACATCCCGAAATAAAACACGGTCCTATAAAAATAGGTTTCACTCCCGACGAAGAAATTGGTCGTGGCGCGCATAAATTTGACGTAGAAAAGTTTGGCGCAAAATGGGCCTATACGATGGATGGCAGCCAAGTAGGCGAACTAGAATACGAAAATTTTAACGCCGCCGGCGCCACTGTAACCATAAAAGGGAAAATTGTACACCCGGGTTCTGCCAAAGGAAAAATGGTAAACAGTCAGTATATAGCGCAAGAATTTATCAATTCTTTACCAAAATTAGAAACCCCCGAGCATACCGAAGACAGGCAAGGCTTTTTTCATCTTACCCAAATAAACGGTAAGGTAGAAGAAACCAAGCTACAATACATTATTCGGGACCACGATAAAGAACATTTTGAAGCCAGAAAAGACGTAATGCGAGATTTGGCCAAAGAAATTAACAAACAGCGCGGTGAAGAAGTGGTAGAAATAGAAATAAAAGACCAGTATTTTAATATGCGCGAAAAGGTAGAGCCGGTAATGCATATTGTAGACATTGCAGAAGAAGCAATGAAAGAGCTGGATATAAAGCCTATAATCAAACCCATTCGTGGCGGCACAGATGGCTCGCAACTTTCTTTTATGGGCTTGCCTTGTCCAAATATCTTTGCCGGCGGCCATAATTTTCACGGCAGATACGAGTTTGTTGCTGCAGAAAGCATGATAAAAGCAACACGAGTAATTGTAAAAATAGCAGAATTAACTGCAAAGAAATATAAATAATTTGGGCGGCAGCCAGGCTTTCCGCTTGTAGTTGTCTCTCAAAAAACCAAAAAACCTGCTACCACAAGAGCTTCTAAAGTCGCTTTGCGGCAGCGGGTTTTTTAATAGTTTTTTATCGCGTCAAGCTACCGCTATAATCCTTGCCGCAAAACTTAAAACTCAATACTTATGGCTGTAAAAAATGTAGAAGAATACCTTGAAAAAAATGCTAAATGGCGGGAGCCGTTAGAGAAGTTGCGAGAAATATTACAACAAACCAAGCTAACCGAAACCATAAAATGGGGTGCGCCGGTTTATACGTTAAATAATAAAAATGTAGTAGGTTTAGCAGCTTTTAAAAAGCATTATGCTCTTTGGTTTTTTAACGGCACATCTTTAATTCAAAACACGGCTTTGTTACATAATGCGCAAGAAGGAAAAACAAAAGCTTTACGGCAAATTCGGTTTACAGAAAAAGATAATTTACCGGTAGACACTTTAAAAAAATATGTTGAAGAAGCCATAGACCTGCAGGAAAAAGGAATTGCAAAACCGGTAAAAACTGCTAAAAAAAGTCTTCCCTATCCAGAAGTGATAAAAAGAGCTTTTGAAGAAGATAAAAAATTAGAAGCTAGTTTTAAAGCTTTAACTCCGGGCCGACAACGTGAATATTTAGAGCACATTCATTCTGCCAAGCAAGAAAAAACCAAAGAACGCCGTTTGCAAAAAAATATTCCTTTAATTCTTGCCGGCAGAGGTTTGCATGATAAGTATAAAAAGAAATAAAAAAGATCTTTCGGGATTGCAGGAAAAATTGGTGTGAAATTATTCTTCAAACGTCTCCTACAAGATATTTTTTTGAGCTTGCAAAACAAGGGACTTTAGTCCCTTGCCAACCTTCAATAATAAAAAAAAGGCCAGTAAAAACTGACCTTTTTTCTTTTTAAAATCCGTAAAGATTTTATTTTTTATCGTCTTTCTTAGATTCGTTCACTTGTTTAGAAAGTTCCATAGAAATAGACGACTTATCAAAAGTTATTTTACCGGCGCCGGTTTCTAAGATAACCGCATTTAGCTTTTCGCTAAAATCGATTATTTTACCGTGCATGCCACTTTTAGTAACTACCTTATCGCCTTTTTTTAACTCGCTGGCAAAACTTTTTTCTTGTTTTTGGCGTTTCATTTGTGGTCGTATCATAAAAAGATAAAACACGGCAAAGATTGCCAAAAAAGGTAGAAAACTCATCAAATCGTTCATAGACTTATTTTACTGGGTTTCCGGTTGCTGCCTTAGCTTTTGGCGTTACAAATGCTTTAATTTTAATCATTTCTTGACCGGTTTTGGTATTGGCAGTAATTCTAATCGTTTTCATTTGGTTGTTTGGTTTGCCTCTAGAGTCAAACTTAACCATCATTTCTCCTTCTTCTCCCGGTGCAATTGGGTCTTTTGGCGGATTAGGCACTGTACAACCACAACTTCCTTTTGCATTGGTAATTACTAAAGGCTCATTACCGGTATTGGTAAATTTAAAAGTGTGCTCTACCACATCGCCTTCGTTAATCGTACCAAAGTCATGCATTTCTTTATCAAAAGAAATTTCTGCATATTTTTCTGCGTTATCGTTGCTGTTTTCTGCAACTTCTTTTTGGTTCTCTTCCTTCATCTTGTCGGAAGCGTTGTTGTCTTTACAAGAAGTAAAAACCATCGCGGCCGCAGCAGCTAACATTAAAAATCCTTTTTTCATTTTTACTGTTTTAGTCATTATTTGTAATTAATTTTTTCAATCGCTAAAAATAAGAAAATTATACGTATTACATCAAGCCTCTTCCCATTTTATTTAATTTGCCGTTTTCTTTGTACTCTTTAGAGAGTTTATCTAAAATTCCGTTTATAAAAACACTACTTTTTGGGGTGCTGTATTCTTTGGCAATTTCTAAATATTCGTTTATACTAACCTTAACGGGAATAGAAGGGAATTTAAGAAATTCGCAAATAGCCATTTTTAATAAAATAGCATCTATTTCTGCTATTCGTTCTTTATCCCATTTAGGGGTTTTTTCGCTAACATCTTCCATAAAGGCTTGCTGGTTTAGCAAGGTCTTTTTAAAAAGCTCTGATGCAAAGTCTTTATCTTCTTGACTTTTAAATAAACGCGGAATTTCAAACTGCTCATACGAGGCTTTTGCGCGCTGTAAAAGTTTTAATAAGCCGGTGTTTACTATAGGTAAATCGTCTAACCAAGTTAATTTTTTGTCTTCTAAATAATCGTACAATTTTTCGTTGGGAGCAATTACTTCTTTAAAAATTGCGATTATAAAATTCTTATCTTCCTTATAACTAGACTCTCTTGTAGAAAGGTAATCTTTATAAGGTTGGCTATTTTTTATCGCATCCCACAAAATAGCCACGTACTCATCGTCACGGCTCCAATTGTTTAATTTTCTGTCTTCTAACAATTGTGAGAGCTTTTCTGTGTTCTCTATTTGCTGAATTACTTGATTGTTTACAAATTTTAGGTTGGGATTTTTATCGTCTTCTGTGGCAAGGTATTTTTTTTGTGATTTTGCCATAAAATCTTCTGCTTTGTCTTTGATTTTTACCAGTAAATCTAAGTTTAGCAAAAAGAGATCGTACATCTCTTGCATGCTTTTTTGCAGAAATTTCTCTTCGGCGTTTAGGTTCTCGTTGGCAGATTGTCCAAACGCATAAATAGATTGCATTACTTTAACGCGAATATGTCTTCTTGTTAACATAGTTTTTTTTGAAAGAACATTTATAAAATAAAACAGGGCGGTTTTTTTACCGCCCTGCAAAAATAGGTTTTTATTTATAGAAACAAATTCTTGTTGCTTATTTTCTAGCTTTCTTTGCGTCTATTCTTTCTTGTGCTATTTGCATAGCAGCTTGATTGGTAGTAAGTTGCTTCTTTTCTGCCATAGTTAAAATTTCTAAGGTAGTATTGTAAATGTTTTCGGTTTTATCTAGGGTTTGTTTGCGGTCATAACCTTTTAACTCCCCATAAACATTAATTACCCCTCCGGCATTAATTAGAAAATCCGGGGCGTACACAATACCTTTTTCTTGCAACATTCTACCATGCGTTACCTCATCTTCTAACTGGTTGTTGGCTGCTCCGGCAATAATTTGTGCTTTTAATTTATTGATGGTTTCAGAATTTACCGTGGCACCAAGAGCACAAGGCGAATAAATATCTACATCTGCGGTGTAAATATCGTCTTGCTCATATATTTTAGCACCGTGTTTCTTACTTACTTCTGCTAAACGATCTTTACTAATGTCTGTAATAAAAACTTCTCCGCCTTCTTCGCGTATATGCTTTACAACAGTTTCGCCAACATTACCAATACCTTGCACCAAAATGCGTTTGCCTTCTAAACTATCGCTGCCAAATTTATATTTAGCTGCTGCTTTCATACCCATATAAACGCCGTATCCTGTTACGGGAGAAGGGTTACCGGAACCTCCTAAACTCTCTGAAATACCGGTAACGTGTTTGGTAACTTCGTGTACGGTATCCATATCTTTGGTTTGCATTCCTACATCTTCTGCAGTAATGTATTTTCCGCTAAGCGAATCTACAAATCTCCCAAATCTACGCATTAACTCGGGTGTTTTTTGCGTTTTGGCATCTCCTATAATAACCGCTTTTCCTCCGCCTAAATCTAAACCGGATATAGAGCTTTTAAAAGTCATTCCGCGCGATAGACGCAAAACATCATTTAATGCTTCCCACTCGCTGGTGTAGTTCCACATTCTGGTACCACCCAAAGCCGGTCCTAAAACCGTATTGTGAATACCGATTATTGCTTTTAAACCTGTATCTTTGTCGTTGCAAAAAACAACTTGTTCATGATTGTCAAAGGAAAGTTGCCCAAATACAGGAGCGACTTTTTTTAATTCATTAGCCTTTAAAATTTCGGCGTCCATAAGCTATGATTTTATATTAAATTATTTTATTTGCAAAACTTCCCTACAAAAATAACGAATATTTTAAAGTTAAAGCCCCGATTGCGTACTAATTTGTAAATTTGATAAAAATTGAAAAAACAAAACCCGTATAATTTATAATAAAAAGTTATAATTCAGCTTTAAAGCTTACTTAGCATTTTTTCTTTTATTTTTAAAACTTAATTATTGTAATAAAAAAGCCGAAGTAGACAGAAAGTAACCAAATGAAAGCATTACAGCATTTAAATAAATATTTATACAAATACCGCGGTAGGTTATTGCTAGGATTGGTAATTACAGTTGCAGCTAGAATTTTTGCCGTTTATGTACCACAATTTATAGGAGACTCTACAGATGTTATCGAGCAATACATCAACGGAGAAATTACGCAAATAGAAGTGGTAAAATCAGAATTGGTAACCAATATATTAATTATTGTTGGGGCCACTTTGCTTTCTGCTTTGCTTACTTTTTTAATGCGGCAAACGTTTATTGTGGTTTCCAGACATATTGAATACGATCTTAAAAATGAAATATACCGCCAATATCAAAACCTATCGCTTAATTTTTACAAAAAAAACCGCACCGGCGATTTAATGAATCGCATTAGCGAAGATGTTAGTCGAGTACGTCTCTATTTGGGCCCCGCATTAATGAACAGCGTTTCTACCATTACCATGTTTATTGTGGTTATTGCTTTTATGGTAAGCAAAGCGCCAATGCTTACCTTATATGTAGTGGCACCGTTTCCTATTTTGTCTTTCGCAATATACAAATTGAGCCGAATGATAAATAAACGCAGTACTATTGTACAACAGTATTTATCTAAGCTTAGCACGTTTACGCAAGAGAGTTTTAGCGGCATATCTGTTATTAAAAGTTACGGAATGGAAAAGCAAATCAACACAGATTTTGTAGACCTTTCTAATACCAGCCGACAAAAAAATATTGATCTGGTAAAAGTGCAAGCTTTCTTTTTTCCTTTAATGGCGTTGTTGATTGGCGGCAGTAATATTTTGGTAATCTACATAGGAGGGCGTCAATTTATAAATGGCGAAATAGAAGATATTGGCGTAATTGTAGAGTTTTTACTTTATGTAAATATGCTTTCTTGGCCGGTTGCCAGCGTGGGTTGGGTAGCAGATATGATTCAGCGTGCCGAAGCTTCGCAACAACGTATTAATGAGTTTTTAAGAGAAAAAGCACAAATTAGCAACAAGCAAGAAAAAATTAAAGAAATAGAAGGTAATATAGAGTTTAAAAACGTAAGCTTTACCTACGAAGACACCAATATTACCGCGCTAAAAGATATTTCGTTTACCGTAAATTCTGGAGAAACTTTAGCTATAATTGGTAAAACGGGCTCGGGTAAATCTACTATTTTAGAGCTTGTTGGTAGGTTATACGATATAGAAAGCGGTGCTTTGTTTATAGATAAAACACCAATTGATCAATTAAATTTAAAAAATCTTCGTGCTGCCATTGGTTATGTGCCACAAGACGCTTTTTTGTTTAGCGATAGTATAAAGAACAACATTCGTTTTGGTAAAAGTAAAGCCAGCGATAAAGAGGTTATGCTAGCTGCCAAAAATGCAGCAGTACACAAAAATATTGTTGGCTTTAGCAAAGGATATGATACCGTTTTGGGAGAACGCGGACTCACACTATCGGGCGGACAAAAACAACGTATTTCTATTGCGCGCGCCATTATTCAAAACCCGCAAATCTTACTTTTTGACGATTGTCTTTCTGCCGTAGATACAGAAACAGAAGAAGAAATTTTAAGCAATCTGCATCAAATTTCTTCCAATAAAACTACTTTAATTGTAAGTCATCGAGTATCTTCTGCCAAAAACGCAGATAAGATTATTGTTTTAGAAGACGGTAAAATTAAAGAGCGCGGTAATCATCAAAGTCTAATTGCACACGATGGCTATTATAAAGAGCTTTATTTAAAGCAATCTGCCGAAAAAGAAAATTGATATTTTTTTGGTAGATGTTAATATTTTTAAGATTTTTGAAGCCAGTATTTATAAACTAATCCAAATTAATTCCGTTATGAGTGATAAAGGAACGATGCAGAAAGAAGAAATTTTTTCTAAAGTGTTAAGAGCAGGAAGAAGAACCTATTTCTTTGACGTTAGAGCTACAAAAGCAGAAGATTACTACCTTACTATTACCGAAAGCAAAAAATTTACCAACGACGATGGTTCGTTTTTTTACAAAAAACACAAAATCTATTTATACAAAGAAGATTTTGCCGGTTTTGAAGAAATTTTGCGCGAAATGACCAACTTTATCATTAACGAAAAAGGCGAAGAAGTAATTAGCGAACGCCACCAAAAAGACTTCAAAAAGAACTATGAAGAAGAAAATAGCAATAGCAACGGGGTTGCCGAAAAATTTACAGATGTAAGTTTTGAAGATATATAAAAAACAAACATATTTTAAAAAACCTCCTCTTGATTCTTTTAAGAGGAGGTTTTTTTATTAAGGCTGTAGTTTAATCTAACTTTCTCCTGAAGGCGCAAAAACAAATTTTATCATTGACGCATTTTAAAGAAAGAATAGTATAAAAATTTCCAATTATCTACGCAATTAGAAACTATAACTATTATTAACTTGAGTTCGACATTAGCTTTTTCAATAAAAAAGGTATAAATCGATAGAAATCTTGCTTTTTCAGAAGATTTGTTCATTTTCTTTGCTCGTCCAAAGAAAACGAACCAATCCCCAACTCTAGTTGGGGACAAAAATCCTTTACGGAAAAGCTTAGCTATACTGAAGAAAAAGAGCTAAGAAACTAAACTTTTATATATAATTAACTAATCCGCAGACCATTTGGCACTTTAGCTTCGGGTTGAATTATGGTAACCTCATCTTCTTGCACGGCTCCCAATAGCAAACATTCACTCATAAAATTAGCAATTTGCTTTTTAGGAAAATTCACTACTGCAATGGTTTGTTTGCCCAATAAATCTTCTTTTTTGTAACGTTTGGTTATTTGTGCCGAGGTTTTTAAAACCCCTATATCTTTTCCAAAATCAATTTTTAATTGGTATGCTGGTTTTTTAGCTTCCGGAAAATCATCTACCTTTATAATAGTGCCAACGCGCATATCTACACGGCTAAATTCTTGCCAACTTAAATCTTTACTGATACTCATTTTGTGTAAAATTTCTTTACGGATTTGATTTTTCTTAGGTTATTTTTTTCCGTTAAGGATAATAACAGTTTTCTAGGTATAAACCATTCAGCTTTGGTTACGGAAGTTCAAAAATAGTTAACCTACATTGTTTCAAATTTAAGCTTAAAATTTTAATTGAAATATTTTTAAATAAAATACTAGCAAAATAAAGATTACATCTTTACGCCGTGAATGCTATAGGTATAATTATTTTGCGTATTTTTAAAATAAAAATCGGCTATGGCACAGCAAACTGCTACCTTACAATTGGGCAAAAAAGCACCCGATTTTAAACTCTTGGATGCGGTAACTAAAGATTTTTATCGTTATGAACAAATACGGGGCAAACGCGGAACAATTATTATGTTTTTGGCCAACCATTGTCCTTACGTGCAATTGGTTGCCAAAGAATTAAGCAGATTAGCAAACGATTATCGTATTCTAGGTTTTGGCTTTGCCGCCATCTCTAGCAACGATGCAGAACAATACCCGGCAGATAGTTTTGAAAATATGCGTTTTTTTGCGAGAGATTATGATTTTACCTTTCCTTATTTATACGATGAGTCACAAGAAATCGCTAAAGCGTATGCCGCACAATGCACGCCAGATTTTTTTATTTTTAACGCTGAGGACGAGTTGGTGTATCACGGGCAATTAGACGATGCTAGACCAGGAAACGGACTTGCGGTAAATGGTAGAAACGTACGAGAAACTTTAGATAATTTATATTACAACAGAAGACTTAGCACGCAACAAAAACCCGGCGTAGGGTGTAGTATAAAATGGAAAGAAAACTGAAATTGCACCAAAATTAAACACAAAAAAAGCTGTCCCACAAGTTTTGATTTAAGTTGAGACAGCTATTTGTAATAAAATAGTTATGGAAACGCTAAGCCTTCACCAATTCTACATCAAAAATTAAACTGGCATTAGGTGGAATTACACCACCCGCTCCTTGTTGGCCGTAAGCAAGATGCGACGGGATAACAAAAGTAGCTTTTTCACCTTCGTTTAATAACAAAATACCTTCGTCCCAACCGGCAATTACGTGGCCAACTCCTACCGGAAATTCTAATGGTTTGTTGCGTTTATACGACGAATCAAATTCGTTCCCATTTAATAGTTTTCCGCTATAATGAACTTGTACGGTATTTCCTTTTTCCGGTTTTTTACCGTTAGTTGTTTTGGTTTTCTTATAGAATAAACCACTGGCAGTTTTTTCGTAACCTTGGGTTATTTTTTCTAAAGCTTCTTCTTGTCGACGTTTTTCGGCTGCTTCACGTTCTATTTTTTCATTATTAAAACGTTCAAAAGCTTTAGGAGCGTCAAAATTTTTAGCTTCTTCTCCTACTCGCTCAATTTCTAAGCTTTCTATCTTATCGCCTTGTTCTATTTTATCTACCACTTCTTGCCCTTGCACCACTTCTCCAAAAATGCTGTGTTTGTTATCTAACCATGGCGTAGGAACGTGTGTGATAAAAAACTGACTTCCGTTAGAGTGGGGACCGGCATTGGCCATAGATAAAATACCCGGTTTATCATGTTTTAAATCGGGATGAAATTCATCTTCAAACTGGTAACCCGGGTTTCCTGCTCCCGTACCTTTGGGGTCGCCGCCCTGAATCATAAATTCCGGTATTACACGGTGAAATGAGAGTTCGTCGTAAAAAGCTTCTCCCAATTCTTTTTCTTTATTAGGTTGTTTACCTTCGGCTAAAGCCACAAAGTTACCTACAGTTCCCGGTACTTTGTCATAATGTAGTTTTACTAAAATTTCTCCTTTAGAAGTATTGAATTTTGCGTATAATCCGTTTTCCATTTTTTTTGTTTTTAAGAGTGCAAAGATAAGGTGTAGCTTTTTAGTTTGAAAATATGTAAGATTCAGTATTCAGTTGGCAATGTTCAGTGATCAGTAATCGGAAATTTCCAATTTTGAATTATGAATTTTGAGAATGGGGATTGGTGAATTAGTTGACTGGTTGACTGGTATAAGTAATAAAAAACAATTTAATTACGATAAAGATTGAGAATTGAAGATTGAATTAAATATGCAGTATTCAGTGTTCAGTTGGCAGTGGGCGGTGGAAATTTTGAATTATGAATTTTGAGTGTCGGGGTGGTTGAAAAGTATTTTATCATTTCCCAATGTACAATTTACAGTATACACTATACAATAATTTCTGACCTATATATCGCATTAACCAAAACAGCCGATTGTCTTCTCAAAGATAGGTGAAATCTTACCGAGTTTTGGCTGTAAAAAAGATTTCTCAGTAGTTCCTCCATCGATAGGACATCGCGAATTTTTTTCTAATGTCGCTAACTTAATAAAGCACCGAACCAATCAACCGATTCCCAAATAAACCAATTAACGCATCAACCCATCACCTTATCAACTAACCACCCTAATTTGCTACTTCACTAATAAATTTAATACGGTATAAACGAATTTCTTCATCTTCGTAGTCGCCATCAAACTCATCCATGGCTTCGTCTATTTTATCGGTTTCCGCTTCTAAAAAGTACTCGTGCAATTCTTCCTGTTGGTCTTCGTCTAAAATCTCATCTAACCAATAATTGATGTTTAATTTTGTACCGCTGTAAACAATAGCTTCCATCTTTTTAATGAAATCTTTCATCTCCAATCCTTTGGCATTGGCAATGTCTGGTAATGGCAGCTTTCTATCTACACTTTGAATTATATATAATTTTTGTGCACTATTGGCTCCGGTAGATTTTACCACCAAATCATCTGGTCTTACAATATCGTTATCTTCTACGTATTGTTGGATTAATTGTATAAAGTCTTTCCCAAACTTACGGGCTTTGCCCTCTCCTACTCCGTGCATATTGGCCAACTCTTCCATACTTACCGGATATTTGGTAGCCATATCTTCTAAAGAAGGATCTTGAAATACTACAAAAGGCGGAACATCTCTCTTTTTTGCTACTTTTTTCCGAAGATCTTTTAGCATCTTCATCAATTTATCGTCTGTAGCGCCACCAGTTGTGGCAGAGCTAATATTCTCCGGACTTTCTTCGCTAAATACGTGGTCTTCTGTCATTTCAAAAGACACCGGATTTTCTAAAAAAGCTTTTCCTTTTGGGGTTAATTTTATTACGCCATAGGTTTCTATGTCTTTCTTTAAATAGCCAGCTACTAACACTTGTCGTAAAAGTGCCATCCAATAACTGGAAGACTTTTCTTTTCCTTTACCAAAAACAGCTATCTCATCTGCTTTATGGGCTTTTATTAAGGCGTTAGACTTTCCTACAAGCGTGCTAACTACCTCTTTGCCTTTATACAGTTGGCGGGTTTCTTTTACTGTTTTTAGTAGGAGCAAAACTTCTTCTTTTGCTTCGTGTTTTTTCTTTGGGTTGCGCACGTTGTCATCCATATCTGCGCCTTCGCCGGTTTCAGAATCGAATTCTTCCCCAAAATAATGTAAAATAAATTTACGTCGCGACATAGAAGTTTCGGCGTAAGCCACAACATCTTGCAAGAGAGCGTGGCCAATCTCTTGTTCTGCCACGGGCTTGCCACTCATAAATTTTTCTAACTTTTCTATATCTTTATAGGCATAATATGCCAAACAATGACCTTCGCCGCCATCTCTTCCGGCGCGACCGGTTTCTTGGTAATAACTTTCTATACTTTTAGGAATATCGTGGTGAATAACAAAGCGCACGTCCGGTTTATCTATTCCCATCCCAAAAGCAATGGTTGCTACTACAACATCTATATCTTCCATCAAAAACATATCTTGATGTTTGGCACGAGTCTTCCCATCTAAACCGGCATGGTAAGGTACTGCCTTGATACCGTTTACTTGTAAAGTTTGTGCTAATTCTTCTACCTTTTTCCTACTCAAACAATAAATAATACCGCTTTTGCCGGAGTGTTCTTTTACAAACCGAATAATATCAGCATTTACATTGGATGTTTTAGGCCTTATTTCGTAATAAAGATTTGGTCGATTAAAAGAAGCTTTAAACGTATTGGCTTCAGGAATGCCCAAGTTTTTAAGAATATCTTCTTGCACTTTTGGTGTCGCGGTTGCCGTTAAAGCAATAATAGGAATATCTTCTCCTATGCGTTGTATAATTTTACGCAAATTGCGGTACTCGGGCCTAAAATCGTGTCCCCATTCTGATATACAATGCGCTTCATCTATGGCCAAAAAAGAAATTTTCTGTTCTTTAAGAAAATCTACATATTCTTCTTTGGTAAGCGATTCGGGCGCTACATATAGAAGTTTGGTTATACCGTTTTCTATATCGCTTTTTACTTGGCGCACTTCGGTTTTATTTAAGGAAGAATTAAGTACGTGAGCTACGCCGTTTTCTTCTGAAATTCCGCGAATAGCGTCTACTTGGTTCTTCATTAAAGCAATTAAAGGCGAAACCACAATTGCAGTACCTTCTTTTATTAAGGCCGGCAATTGGTAACATAAAGATTTTCCGCCCCCGGTGGGCATTATTACGAAAGTGTGCTGGTTTGCTGTTATACTGCTAATTACTTCTTTTTGTAAGCCTTTAAATTGACTAAAACCAAAGTAATTTTTTAATTCCTGATGTAAATCGATTTCTGTCAAACTGATATTTTAATGTTACAATTTTACATACCTTTGTCATATTTAAAGATACATAATTCTAGAATACCTGCAAATTCAAAATATTAAAAATTAATGTCAAATAATAATATTTTATCGGTAGCGCGTCAAACTATTGCTAATGAAGCCGAAGCGGTAAAAAACTTACAAAACTACATCAACGACGATTTTTTAAATTCCGTTAAGGTAATTTATAACGCTACCGGTAGGGTAATTATTACCGGCATTGGCAAAAGCGCTATTATTGCCACCAAAATCGTTGCCACTTTAAACTCTACCGGAACGCCGGCGGTTTTTATGCACGCCGCAGATGCTATTCACGGCGATTTGGGAACCATTTTAGAAGACGATGTGGTAATATGTATTTCTAAAAGCGGCAACACACCGGAGATTAAAGTTTTGGTGCCGTTTATTAAAAATTTTAAAAATAAATTGATTGCTATTACCGGCAACAAAGATTCTTTTTTAGGCCAGCAAGCAGATTTTGTATTAAACTCTTATGTAGAAAAAGAAGCTTGTCCTAACAATTTGGCGCCAACCACCAGCACTACCGCACAATTAGTAATGGGCGATGCTTTGGCTATTTGTCTGTTGGAAATGCGTGGTTTCTCCAGCAAAGATTTTGCAAAATACCATCCCGGCGGTGCTTTGGGCAAAAAACTTTATTTGCGCGTTAGCGATATTACTGCAGAAAACCAAAAACCAATGGTGGCTCCTACTACGCCAATAACCCAAGTAATTGTAGAAATTTCGGAAAAAATGTTGGGCGTTACCGCCGTAGTAGATGCGGGTAAAATAGTAGGAATTATTACTGATGGGGATTTAAGGCGTATGCTTACGCAGAATAAAAATATAAGCGAGTTAACCGCAAAGGACATTATGGGTACTAGCCCAAAAACAATAAACAACAACGCAATGGCAGTAGACGCAATGGATGTCTTGGAAGAAAACGGAATCTCCCAGCTTATTGCTGAAGAAAACGGTAGTTATGTGGGCATAGTACACTTACACAATTTAATAAAAGAGGGAATTATATAAGATGGCAAAAGCACAGAAAAACCCAAACGAAATGTCTTTTTTAGACCATCTGGAAGAATTACGCTGGCATCTAATAAGGGCAACAATGGCAGTTTTATTGGCCGCAATTGTAGCTTTTTTAGCCAAAGGTTTTATTTTTGATGTGGTTTTATTTGGCCCTAAAAAAGCAGATTTTGTTACCTACGATATTTTATGCAAAGCCGCGCAGTTTTTAAATTTAGACGAAAGTTTTTGCTTTGACGAAATTCCTTTTCGTATACAAAGCAGAAAAATGGCCGGACAGTTTAGCGCCCATATGTGGACGGCAATTATCGCCGGATTTATCATGGCGTTTCCGTATATATTATATGAATTTTGGAAATTTATAGCGCCGGGATTACATCCTAAAGAACGTAAAGCTTCTAGCGGATTTATAATCATTGCATCTCTTTTATTTTTTATTGGTGTGTTATTTGGTTATTACGTGGTTTCGCCTTTATCTATAAATTTCTTAGGAAGTTATCAAGTAAGTAAAGAAGTTTTTAACGATATAGATTTGGCCAGTTATATGGGCTTAGTGCGCACCTCTGTATTGGCAAGTGGTCTCGTGTTTGAGCTTCCCATAATTATTTATTTACTTACAAAATTGGGCGTAGTAACTCCCGAAGATTTAAAAAAATACAGAAAATTTGCCTTGGTTGGCATTTTAATCGTCTCGGCTATTATTACGCCGCCAGACATTGCCAGCCAAGTAATAGTAGCTATTCCGGTTCTAGTATTATATGAAATAAGCATATTTATCTCGCGAATTGTAATACGAAAACAACGAAAAAAAGAAGCTAAAGAAAAATCTTTAACAAAAACTAAATGACAAATCAAGTAGACCAATTTAATGCGTACCGTTCTAAAATGAACGAGAAAATTTTAACCGAAAACAACAAGGTTTTAAAGCGCATGTTTAATTTAGATACCAATGCCTTTACGGAAGGAGCTCTGGATAAAAAAACCAAAGAACTCTTGGGTTTGGTTGCCTCTGTAGTATTGCGATGCGACGATTGTGTGCGTTATCACTTAGAATCGAGTTACTCTCAAGGCGTTAGCAAAGAACAAATTATGGAAACCTTAAGTATTGGCACTTTAATTGGAGGGAGTATCGTAATTCCGCATCTTAGAAGAGCTTACGAATATTGGGAAGCTTTAGAGGAAAAGAGCGCTACAGTAAGTAGTAGTTAGTGAGTAGTTGGTAGTATGTAGTGGGTAGTAGGAATTAATAATTATTAAATTTTAAATTGATAATCATAACTAAAAAATTAACGCATTTTACTGCTTACGGTTTATAGCTAAGAGATAGAATTTTGAATTTTAACTGAAAATTAAAAAATATAAAAATGATACTACGGGCAGATAATTTGGTGAAAGCATATAAGGGCAGAAAGGTGGTAAAAGGCATTTCTGTCGCGGTGGAACAAGGAGAAATAGTAGGACTTTTAGGTCCCAACGGCGCCGGAAAAACTACCAGTTTTTATATGATTGTCGGTTTGATAAAACCCAATAGTGGCAATATTTTTTTAGACAAGACCAATATTACCAAATACCCAATGTACAAACGCGCCCAACACGGTATTGGTTATTTGGCGCAAGAAGCTTCTGTATTTAGAAAGTTGAGCATAGAAGACAATATTATGAGTGTATTGCAACTTACCAAACTTTCTAAAAAAGAGCGCGAAATGAAAATGGAAGGTTTAATAGAAGAGTTTGGTTTAGGACATATTCGTAAAAGCAGAGGCGATTTACTTTCCGGGGGTGAACGTAGACGTACCGAAATTGCTCGCGCTCTAGCTACCGACCCAAAATTCATCTTATTAGATGAACCTTTTGCCGGGGTAGACCCTGTTGCCGTAGAAGACATTCAGCGCATTGTTGCTCAATTAAAAAAGAAAAACATCGGAATTCTAATAACAGATCACAACGTACAAGAAA
This sequence comes from uncultured Mesonia sp., assembly GCA_947494545.1. Lineage (GTDB taxonomy): Bacteria > Bacteroidota > Bacteroidia > Flavobacteriales > Flavobacteriaceae > Mesonia. The sequence continues at coordinate 70,925 of CANLVH010000010.1, forward strand.
CCTTAGCCATTACAGACCATACTTATTTAATGTTTGAAGGTAGTATTTTAAAACACGGTGTCCCGGAAGAATTAGCCGAAGATGAAATGGTAAGAAAAGTGTACCTGGGGCAAAATTTCGAATTACGAAAGAAAAAGTTGTTTGATTAGGATTTAGTGATCAGTAACCAGTGATCAGTAATCAGTAATCAGTTGACAGTGACCAGTTGGCAGTGATCAGGGAGAATTTCAAATTATAAATTTTGAATTTTGAATTTTGGGGTGACTGATACGTAAACTTGTTATTCCCAATGTACAGTTTACAATATACACTCTACAATTTCCAGTTAAACTCGCATTAGCAGCCGAATGTCATCTCGACGATAGGAGAGATCTCTTAACCAAATGTGAATAAACAATAAGAAAAAAGATTTCTCAGTCGTTCCTCCATCGCCATGACATTCAGAATTTTTTTATTTTCAGATTCTCATTCTTTTCCACAATGTACATTATACACTATACACTATACAATAATTTCTGACCTATATCGCATTAACCAAAACAGCTGATTGTCATCTCGCCGAAAGGAGAGATCTCTTATCCAAATGTGGATGAACAATAAGTAAAAAGATTTCTCAGTCGTCCCTCCATCGAAATGACACTGAAAATGTATTTTGTTTCCCGAATATAAGAATACACAACCGCAACTAGTTAGCCAATTCACAAATTAACAAATCATCAAATCAACCAATTCCCAAATCACCAAATCCTCCAATCAACTACTCGTTCTCCTTTACAACCAAAGACAAAACTATATACAATGAAATGATAATCGGGAGGCTCCAAAACTCTAAGAACAAGATTAAAACCGCACAAAGCAATAAAAATAAGTAGCGAAACCAATTGGGTTTTAAAGCGTAGGTTTTAAATTTAAGCGCAAATAAAGCAATTTCGGCATTCAGTAAAATACAGCTTAAAATGCTAATTCCTACCAAAACCCAAGTATTAAAAAGCAATGTATTTGCCAATTCTCCCGGCTGAAAAGTTAGAATTAGTGGTAAACTCAAAATTAAAATAGCATTGGCTGGCGTTGGTAAACCTATAAAACTGCTGGTTTGTCGTTCATCTATATTAAATTTTGCTAAACGGTAAGCAGAACCTAAGGTTACCAGAAAACCAACAATGGCAATCCACGGAAAATCTACAAACAAATATTGCGGCGTTGACCAAGCCATAGCAGCATCATCAAAAGAATAGTCAACCGACTTAGAAAGCAGTTGAAACATTACAATTCCCGGCACCAAGCCGCTAGTTACCATATCTGCCAAGGAATCTAATTGTAGACCAATTTCGCTTTTTACATCTAACGCACGCGCTGCCAAACCATCAAAAAAATCAAAGAAAATACCCAGTCCCACAAAAGCTGCAGCCGTAACTAAGTTGTTTTGTACAGCCAATACGGTTGCAATGGCACCGCTTAATAAATTCAGTAAAGTAATTAGATTAGGTATATGTCTTTTCATCGCAAATTGGTTCTAGTGCGTTAAAAATACAAAACTTACATTATTAGCTATCCTTCTTCTTTAAATATTTAAGGCTATCCTCTTTTTATTTGGAATAAAATTATTTTCTTCATCGCTTGTGAGATTTAGGATTCAATAGTATAATAAAAGCTCTTCAGGAATAAAGACTTTGCATAGTAGTAAGAAACCTTGAGTATTTTCTTTTTTACTACACCACTTCTTTTTCTTTTTTGCATCGCCCAAAAAAAAGAAATCGTTTTTAGGAGATTCACGAACTCAAAAACAAATAGAAAAGCGTGAGTTAAACAAAAATCCCGTACAGCTGTCGGGGCTAGGCCTATTTTAGTTTTTTTTGAAAGTTATTTATCTGAGTTATTAAAATTTTACCGATAAAAAAAACGAAGTAAATAGAAAATTTGAGTTTTAAGAAACTTTGTTCATTTTCTTTGCTCGTCCAAAGAAAACGAACCAAAAGAAAAGACGCTTTTTCTTAGGTATTTTTTCGCCAATAGCGAAAAACCGCAAAACGTTTCCTAAATTTTTTCCAAGGCTTCAAAAATTTTTAACGGAAACGTTTCGCTATACTGAAGAAAAAGAAGTAAAAATCTAAAATCTTGATATCCAATTTAAATTACCAATCTTCGATAGGTCGAAAAACTTCCTTTCTACTCACGACTCTTTTACTTGAAAAACATGAAAAAAAGTTTATCTGCCGTAGGACAACCACTTCGTTCGGTTGTACTGTTACAGCCATCGCTAACTTTTTTTCTGTTTTTCCTGCGCTCATGAAAAGTAGACCGTTTTGGAATTTTTAATTTGGACAGATAGAAATTAGAATCGCAAAAAGATTAGCAATACAGAAGAAAGTAGTACGTATCTTAAATTTGATAACGGACTTACCCTATTAGTTACACATTTTAGGCAATAAGTATGCATTTTTAAGGTTTATATATGATAAATAAATTAGATATTTGCAAAAAATTTAGCCTTTGAAGAAAGCACTTCCCTTTCTAATTCTTTTGATTTCTCTTGCCGGCACGGCGCAAAAACTTCGTAAATATTCTAACGAATTTTTAAATATAGGAGTAGACGCCGCAGCTTTTGGGATGGCAAATGCCGTTACCGCAACTACTGCAGATGTAAATGCAGCCTATTGGAATCCGGCCGGGTTGGTAAATTTAGAAGACAAACAATTTTCTTTAATGCACGCCAGCTATTTTGCCAATATTGCAAATTATGACTACATAGCCGGGGCTATGCCGCTAGATAAAAAAAGCGCGGTAGCCTTTAATATCATTCGGTTTGGGGTAGACGATATTATGAATACCACCCAACTTATAGAAGAAGACGGCAGTATAAATTACGATAATATTAGCTTATTCTCAGCGGCAGATTATGCTTTTACCTTTTCGTATGCACGGTATTTACCTCTAGATGGTTTTAGTTACGGAATAAACGCCAAAGTAATACGGCGTATAATTGGCGAGTTTGCTACCTCTTGGGGATTTGGTTTTGATGCGGGAATTCAGTTTCAAACAAAAAACAATTGGTCGTTTGGTGTTATGGCCAGAGATATTACCACTACCTACAATACCTGGGCAATAGACGAAGACGAATACGCCAAAATTCAAGATGCGGTAGAAGGTCAGAATCAAGAATTGCCGGAAACTACCGAAATTACTTTACCTAAACTACAACTGGGTATCGCTAAAAACTTTACGATTCGGCACGACTTTGATCTTAAAACCGAAGTAGATTTAAATATGCGCTTTACGGAAACCAACGATTTAATTTCTACTTCTGCAGTAAGTGTAAATCCTGCTTTTGGCTTTGAAGTTGGTTATATAAAAATGGTTTACCTGCGTGGTGGGATGGGCAATTTTCAAAACACAGAGCAGTTTGACGGCACTAAAGAATTAGGATTTCAGCCCAACTTTGGCGTTGGTTTTAAATATCGCGGCATAGCGGTAGATTATGCCTTTACAGATATTGGCGACCAAAGCACCGCACTTTATTCTAACGTATTTTCGGTGAAAATAGATTGGAGTATCTTTAGATAATAGCGTATTTTTGAAGCTAATAAAAACAAGACTTTTCGTAGAATGAAACCCATTTTTCTTGCCTTGCTTTCCGGATTATGTTTGGCCTTAGGATGGCCAACTTACGGTTTTCCCTTATTTTTATTTTTTGCTTTCGTACCTTTATTGTTTGCCGAATTTCAACTTCGGCAACAGCCAAACAAAAACACTGCTGCTAAGGTTTTTGGTCTTTCTTATCTAACTTTTTTTCTGTGGAATATCATCACCACCTACTGGCTCTATCATTCCACGGTTTTCGGGATGGTTTTTGCCGTTTTGGTTAACTCTTTATTAATGAGTTTAGTGTTTTTAATTTATCATCATCTTGCAAAACGTCTCAATTTTAGCGCCGGTGCAACTTTTCTAATTTGCTTATGGATTGGTTTTGAAAAACTGCATTTAATTTGGGAATTTTCTTGGCCCTGGTTAAACCTTGGTAACGGCTTTTCAGAATATATCATGTGGATACAGTGGTATGAATATACCGGAACTTTTGGCGGTACGCTATGGGTTTGGCTGCTTAATTTCAGCATTTTTAAAACCGTTCTTTTATATCGCCAATACCGAGAAAAAGCCATTATTTATCGCGGCATAATTAAGAATACACTTTTTGTTTTACTTCCTATAGTTATCAGTTTACTTTTATGGAACGCTTACGCGGAAAAAGAAGCGAGTCAACCCCAATTGGAAGCTGTAATTGTACAGCCCAACATCAATCCGTATACCGAAAAATATAACACAACCGATAAACGCGTGGGACAATTAATAAACAGTCTGGCAAAAGAAAAGCTAACCGATTCGACTGCTATTTTGGTTGCTCCAGAAACCGTTTATGCAGATGGTACACAGCTCAATCAATTTAAATACTCGCAAGCGCATTATTTTGCAGAAGAACTCTTAACCCAATATCCGGATTTAAATATCTTGGAAGGCATCTCGATGATGCAATGGATTACGCAAAAAAGCAAGGTGCGCAGTCAGACCAACTTTGTAAAACCCGGTTTGTGGTACGACGATTATAATTCGGCTTTCTTGATGCGCAAAAACGCAGAACCACAACTATACCATAAATCAAAACTGGTGGTTGGCGTAGAAAATTTTCCGTACCAAGAACTTTTAAAACCCATTTTAGGCGATGTAATGATAGACTTAGGCGGCACGGTAGCAATGAAAACCACCCAAGAAGAACGAGAAGTTTTTCAGCTTAACGGAAAAGGAAAAGCCGCGCCAATAATTTGTTACGAGTCGGTTTACGGCGAGTATGTTACCGGTTATTCGCAAAACGAAGCCGGATTTTTAAGCATTATTACCAACGATGCTTGGTGGGGCAACACACAAGGCCATAAACAACATTTAAGTTACGCAAGGTTACGCGCTATCGAAAATCGAAAAGATGTAGTACGTAGTGCCAATACCGGCATTTCGGCTTTTATCAATCAACGTGGCGAAATTAAACAGCAATTAGGATACGAAAAACAAGGCGCTTTACGCGGAAGTGTCCATCTCAACACCCAAAAAACGTTCTACGTAAAATACGGCGATTACATAGCCCGCGTTGCGATATTTCTAGGAATTTTCGTCCTGCTTTTCGGAATTGCAAAAAAACGGAAGGTTGGGTGATGAGTTGGTGAGTTGGTGAGTTGGTGAGTTGGTCAGAATAGGAAAAAATTCTGTGCTCTTTCGATGGAGGAATGACTGAGAAAATTAATGTGTTGATTAGTTAATTAGTCAATGTGTTAAATAGTTGATTCGCTTACTTCAAACGGGGGAAGATTTCATAAACTTTTAAATTAAAAATTCATAATTTAGCTAGCTGTCAACTGAGCACTGAGCACTGAAAATCGTATAATGTAAACTGTATATTGTACATTGATGAAGAAAATGACAATCTGAAAATAAAGAAATCAGTTGTCATTTCGATGGAGGAACGACTGAGAAAATTAATGTGTTGATTAGTTAATTAGTCAATGTGTTAATTAGTTGATTCGCTTACTTCAAACGGTGGAAGATTTCATAAACTTTTAAATTAAAAATTCATAATTTAGCTAGCTGTCAACTGAGCACTGAGCACTGAACACTGAAAATCGTATAATGTAAACTGTATATTGTACATTGATGAAGAAAATGATAATCTGAAAATAAAGAAATCAGTTATCATTTCAATAGAGGAACGACGGAGAAATCTTCTCCCCCACCTACCACCTAAAACCTACAACCTAAAACCTAATTACTGTCCTCTAAAGAAAATTACAGTACTGAGGGTTTTTATAAAGATTCTTAAGTCTAAAAACGGTCCGCGGTGTTTTATATAATAAAGATCGTATTGTAATTTACGAAGACTGTCTTCTTCGCTAGCCCCATAAGAAGTGCTTACTTGCGCCCAGCCCGTTAATCCGGGTTTAATTACGTGGCGAATGTCGTAAAAGGGAATTACTTTAGCCAATTCTTCTACAAAAACAGGCCGTTCAGGACGTGGACCTATAAAACTCATATCGCCTACCAAAACATTATAAAACTGCGGAATTTCATCTAAACGGGATTTGCGTAAAAACTTTCCAAATTTAGTAATACGGGTATCGTTATTTTGCGCCCATTGTGCGCCGTTTCTTTCGGCGTTAACCACCATCGTGCGTAGCTTTAAAATTTTAAACCTACAGCCATTTTTCCCCACCCGCTCTTGGGTATAAAATAATGGTCCTTTATTCCCAATAGTGTTTCCTATAATCACTAAAGGAAAAAATAAGGAGCCTAAAATTATTCCGACAACCGAGCAAAGTACATCTACTACACGTTGTAAAAAAAGATACAGTTTATTCTGGTTACTTCGACTAAAAGGAAAATACTTATAAAAATCCCGTTCTAAATAAGTAATTGGTATTCTTTCTTTAAACTCTTCGTAGACTTGCGAATATTCTTTTATCGTATACCCTTTTCGAAGCAAACGAATTAGGGCGGCATATAAGTTACCATTTATACCACTTTTATATTCGCTCCTAACAATAATTTCGCCTATATGGTATTGTTTTACAAATTCTTCCATACAGTCAAGCGAGACGCTAGGCATGCCAGCTTCGGGTAAAAAGTTTATTTGCTCGGTTTCTTTAGTGTTCACATAAGCTACCACACTAAAATTAGGATCTGCAGCTTTAAGATCTTCAACAATAGTTAGAATATTAAAGGAGTCGCCTACAATTAATACTTTTTTACTGAACCTAGGCGTTGCGATTAATTTCATATAGAGATAACGCCATAGGCTAAGCGCAACCAAAACCGAAAGGTAAAAATAAATAATTTGCAACCTGTTACCGGGTAGCGCCGGCGTGTAAAAAGGTGTAAGCAAATAAAAAAACACGGTAGCCGAAGTGGTTAACACGATGTTTTTAAATACCCGCGGACGGTCGTTATTTTTCTGTAAGTTGTAGAGTTCGAAGATGGTAGCAAACACCAATAGGTAAAAACTTAAAATAATAGACCATACCCAATGCTGACTATTGATAATAAAATAATCAAAATCGAAGATAAAACCTACTGCGTATAGGCTTGCCAAGACGAAAACCACATCAAAAATTCGCAAGAGAATTTTACGTTCAGAAATTTCAAAATGTATTTTTCTAGTATCGACCATCGGCAAAATAAAAAGCCAAAGATAGTTTTTTTAATGAAATATGTTCGGTTTTTCGCGGTTCGTTTTTGGGGAATTGGTATAGGGTGAATTGGTGAACTGGTGAACTGGTCGATTGGTTGATTTGGGATTGGTGAGCAATACTCCGCTGTCATTTCGATGGAGGAACGACTGAGAAATCTTTTCTCGCTTATTGCTTATTCACACTCGAGGAAAAATATTTCTCCTATCGCGGGAATGAAATGGGACAGCAAAACAACACTCGGAAGAGAGATTTCTCCTATCGTCGAAATGACACTCGGAAAACAAAGCACCCCTGTCATTTCGATGGAGGAACGACTGAGAAATCTTTTTGGGTTATTGTTGATGCACACTCGGGATAAAGATCTCTCCTTTCGTGGAGATGACACAGAAAATCAAAATCACACTCGGGAAAGAACTTCAAAAATAATATTACAATTAAATCTCTTTTATTATTTTTAAAAAATGAAAACACCGGGTACTCATAATTATTATATATATATACTAACCAATAAGCATAAAACAGTGCTATATACCGGGCTAACAAATAATTTAAAAAATAGATTATATCAACATTTAAATCCAAAACCTCTATCTAAGTCTTTTACAGCAAAATATAATTGTTTCTATTTGGTTTATTATGAAAACTACTCTCAGATAGAAACAGCAATTCAAAGAGAAAAACAGATTAAGAAATATTCTCGAATTAAAAAGGAGAATTTAATTAATGCTTTTAATGAAAATTGGGATTTCTTAAATGATAAAATCGAATAATAGACAAAAATATCCCACCTGTCTTTCCGATGGAGGAACGACTGAGAAATCTGTTTTTGCTTATTGCTCATTCATACTCGGAAAAGAGATCTCTCCTTCCGTCGAGATGACACTCGGAAAACAAAGCGCCCCTGTCATTTCGATGGAGGAACGACTGAGAAATCCTTTCTCGCTTACTGCTAACTGATCACTGCTTACTCAATACTACCCACTCCCCCCCAGCACCTCATTCCATTGCTCTTTAACGCTTTCCCAATCGAAGCTTTCTGCTTTTTTACGAGCTTGTTGGGTTATGGTTTGGGTAAATTCATTATTTCTCAATAATTCTTCTATAGCCTCTGTAAAGGCCTCTGTGTTTTTGGGTGGCACTAATAACGCGTCTTTTTTATTCGATAATAAAAAAGGAAGTCCGCCTACATTGGTGGAAACTACCGGAAGTCCTAAAGCCATGGCTTCTATCACGCTTACGGGGGTGTTGTCTACATTGGTGGTATTTATAAAGATATCAAAATCTTTGGCGTGGTCCAGCCATTCTTCTTTTGGCATACCGCCGGTAAAAGTAACCGGTAATTTCTTTTTTTCCGCGTAAGCTTTACAGGTTTCGATAGAGTTATCTTTAAAAGGTCCTACCATACTAAGTTCTGCTTGCGGGTATTTTGATAGCAAGTTCTCTAAAACCTTTAAAGCCAGCATAGGATTATAAATAGCTGCAAAAGCACGCACCCATAATAATTTGGGCGCTATATTTTTACGGATTTCAAACGGGTAATTTTTAATTTCGATGGTATTTGGAATATAAACTACATTTTCAAAACCGGCTTTTTTAAAATGATACAACAGATAAGCCGAAGGAGCTACATTTATTTTAGCCCTCCCAAACAATTCTTTGGATAATTTTGAACTATTTTCTAATCGCTTAGGTAAATCGCCTCCGTGCAGAATAGGAATATAATTTAAATTTAAAAACCTACATAATTTCGCGTTTAAGTAAGCAAACCAAAAGCCTTTAGTAGAATAGGTATCGATAAGAACAGTATCTACAATATTTCGATTTTTGTAAATTACAGAAAGCATATCCAATAATCGCACTACTTGCTGTTTTTTAGAAGATGCTTTATAAACCTTATAACCTTCGCTTTCCAATAAACGGCTCAAGGTATCTATAGAAGTAACATTTCTACCCTTTTGGGAGAGCCGGTTGCCTATGTACACCAACTCGTTGCGCTGCATTGCCATATTGCTTTTTCTTTTTCTTTTTATACGTGCGGTAATTTACATTTAATAAAGCTAAACCATAAATAAAACCCGGAGCCGCCACCCGCATAGCAGAGTGGTTGATGGTCGCTCCCCAGAAAATTATAAACGGAATTAAGAACAAGTTACGGTTTCCGGACAACAACATTCCTAAAGGGCTAACCAGCAGCACTCCTAAGGCTAAAATTCCTAACATACCGTGCTCCCCAATCATGCGAGTTATTTCATTATGAGAAGGCAATACGATACCGGTTTTCTTTTCGCGGTAAAATTTTGATAAGCCGACTCCTAAACCAAAAAAGGGTTTTTCTTCAAAAGCCGCCAACTCATTTATAATTAAGGTTAAACGGCCGGTAGAAATATCTTCTTCTTCAATCCCTTGCGAATTTTTTCCGGTGTACCTATTTACAATCATCCCATCGGTAGTGGCAACCGAATAGCCCCATAAAGCTACAATTCCAATACCAAGTAAAATAAATTTAATACTGGCTTTTGCTTTCTGCAATAAATTAATCCTAAAATAATAAAACAAACTAAAAAAAGCCATCATCAGACCGGCCACCACTACTCCTCCACGAGAAAAAGTCAATAAAGCTCGAAAACTTAATAAAGCTAACGCTCCCATCATTAAAATTTGTTTAAACCTATGCCGATATGGAATTAAAAATCGTACAAATAAAATAAACATCCCGAGTCCAAGAATTGTTGACACCTGATTACCACTATAGCCTCCGGAAGCCGCAGCACTTGATTCAGCTGCAGCAAACACATTTTGAGTGTCGGGCTGATAGAAAACAATGAAAATCGCCATAGAAATTAGCGGATATACAATAAAATCTAAAACCCTAAACATATCCTTTAACTTTATACGCAACTGATAACAGTACAAAGCTGATACAAATAGACTTAAAGGTCCGGATAGATTAAACAAAATGGTTTTCCGAAAGCTTTCTTCCATGAAATCCATATTCAAATAGGCGACGTAGACTCCCGGTAATAGCAGAAGCATATATAATATAAATGGCCAAGCTTTTAGCTTAAAGCCTTGTCTAAACAAACCTATAGATAAAAAAAGTATAACATAATATTTCCCAAATTCCCAAAAAATAAAACCTTTGGTCATTCGTAAAAAAATCTCTACCCCGGTAATATAGCCCGCACCCAATAATGGCCATACTTTTGATTGTGGATTTTTGAAAATATGATATAAAAAATAAAATAGTATACCAAAATAATAGAGTATACTTAACGACTCCGCAAAATAAAATAACAGTCCTAATCCCACATGCAATAGAATTGGAAAAGTAGATTTTAAATTTTTCTTAAAATAAAAAGCTTTCATAAAGCCGGGTTACTAATTATTCTAATATTTCGGTTTGTATGCGATGGCGGTAATGTTCAAAAGTAAAAGCTTCGCTTACACCATAGGCTTTTTCCGCCTTTTTCTGTAAAGCTTCTTTACTTGCTTGGGCTAATGTAGTAAATATTTCTTCTAATTTTTGACTATTAGTTGGGTTTACGATAAAGCCGTTCGCATGGGTTATATATTGTCCTATGCTGGATACATCGGACACAATAGGAATACAACCATAATTCATGGCTTCCGCAATTACTTTTGGAAATCCTTCAGAAGCCGTAGATGGTAATAATAAAAAATGTGATTTTTTATACAATTCAAATACCTTATCCCGCGATAAAAAGCCATGGAATTGTATAGGCAAGTTTTTTTCTGCTACTTGCATTTCATATTCTTTTCTTCTTTCGCCATCGCCTACCAAATGAATACTTTTTATATGCGAGTAATCTTGCAAACTTGCAACTGCATCTATTATACGTTGTACACCTTTTGGGTCTTCTAACCTCCCAATAAAGCACATTTGAAAAGGTTTGATATAGTCTTTTTTCTGCAAAAGTACTTTTCCTTCTTCACGCTCTTCATTTGTCAAGCAAGGATTTTCAAATGTTAAGCATTGTTTGGGTTGGTTTGGCCATTTGCCGTTAATAGTCACTTTTCTATTTTGCTTTTTTAAAAAAGAACGTTGCAAACGATAGCCTAAAGAAGCATTTTGTTGGTTCCAATTACCTGCATATTTATACCAACCTTTGGTCTTGACAAAATGTGTTAGATACGGAATTAAATAAACGCCAAAACCTATAGGGGTTCGAAATTGAAAGACATCTACCCTATCCAACACTTCTTTAACAGTAGCAATAGTTTTGGGCATATTACCAACAATATTGGTTTTCTGCATCCAAGTTTTGCCCCCGCTAACCGGCAGCGCAACAAAACTAATATTAGATTTTGTATACGGCAACGAACTTGTCTTTGGCTCTTCGTCATATAAAAAAGCCACGTGTATAATTTCCTCAAAATCTTGAGCAAGATGGTTAATTTCGCTAATGGTTGGGCCCCAACCCACCAATTCTTTTTCTTTGGTATAATAATGCTCGGTATGCGAAATGATGGCTAACTTCAAGATTCAATAAAATTTACGTATTGTTTAATAATTTTAGGCCATTTAAAATTTGTCGACCATTCTTTTGCTTGTTCTGCAAAACTACTATAATGCGACAAAATTTCCGCTACAGCTTGCAGTATTTCCTTGTTATTTTTAGGGTCTACCAAAAAACCGGAATAATTTTCTTTTATGGCATCTTCTATTCCGCAATTTTTAGAACCTATAGCCGGCACTCCTAAAGCATTGGCTTCTAAAATGGCAATGCCAAATCCCTCCACATCGCCGGTCTTGGTAGTTTGACTAAGCATTACAAAAATAGCAGCAGTTTGTAAGAGTTCTATTTTTCGTTTTTCGCTTACTTTTCCGTGAAAAATCACTTGTTTCCCTACTTCTAAACTCTTGGCCAACTCCTCCAATTCTTTCCGTAAAGTAGGTATACCTACCACGTGGTATTCCAAATTGGGGTATTTTGCCCGCAACTTAGGAAGCGCTTTAATTACATTTTCTTGTCCTTTGCGCTTGCTTACATTTCCTACTGTAATTAAACGTAAAGCCTTTGAATTTGGCTGGGATTTCTTTTTAATCGGAATCCTGCTTCCTAAATCGAATCCATTTGGGATAACCATAGTGTTTGTTAATTGCAAGTGTTTTATTAAGCTTAAGGTATAACTACTTACGGCTATCACGCCATTCATTTTTTTTAAGGAAAGATTGGTTAATTTCCGTAAAGCCGAAAAACCCAATTGCACCTCGCTGCCATGAATAATGGCAAAAAGTTTTTTGGCAGGAAAAAAAAGTCTTAAATAAAACCCTACCCACAAAGGAAATTTTCCTGAAAGTAACACGATATCTGCACTTTTTGTGAGTTGCTTTGCTTTTTGTAAGCGACGGTAATAGGTTGAAAAAATTACTTTCTCTCTTTTTATTCGTTTAACCTCAAAACTTTGTTGGCTATCAAAATTCTTTTCTTCTTTGCCATTAGAAGACCTTCTGTCGCATAAAACTTTTACGGAATAAGAATTAGCCGCCAAGCCTTTTGCCAAGTTATAGGCATGATTACCAATTCCGCCGGGTTGGGGAGGAAATTCAGAGGTGATTAGGAGTATGTTTTTTGTGGCTTTCAATAGTTAGTGATTAGTAAGTTGAGTATTGAGTATTGAGTAGTTAGTATTCAGCCTTTCGACTCCGCTCAAGGTGACCTTCCTTTCGACAGTGCTCTTCCGAAGTGTCGGGAGACATTTGTTACTCAGAGCAATATTGGGTTTTTGTTGTCACACTGAGCGCAGTCGAAGTGTTATTTGGGTTTAAACTTATAATGCGTTGCATTTCTACACTCTGCCAATATTTGTATCATATTCCAATCTTTATTGATTAATGCTTGTTTTTTCCTCTTAGACCAACCTTTAATTTTTTTCTCAAAATAAATTGCTTGTAAAACATGATTAAATTCTTGATAAAACGCTAAAGTAATAGGTCTTCTCTTGTATGTATATGCCGATCTATTTACCCCATCTTGGTGTTGTTTCAGTCTAACATCCAAATTATTGGTTATACCTGTATAAAAAGAATTATCGGAACAACTGAGTATATAAACATAATATGTGTACATAAAAATGATTTACTATTTTTTGGGTCTTCGACTGCGCTCAGACTGACATTGTTTGTCACACTGAGCGCAGTCGAAGTGTCGGGAGAAAAAACTTCTCACAAGCATTTTAAGTTTTAAAATTAAACATCTTTTCTTTACAGCTTTTCAATTTTTGCTCCTCCCTTTAGCATTTTACCGGCTATTTTCCAAGATTTGAATACTTGGTAAGCTACCAAGGGAAATGCAAATAACGCTAATAGAAGTCCAATAGGCAGTAATTTTTTATTTTTTTTAAATTTATATGGCAGCATAGATGGCGGTATGTTCTTTAATAAGGAAAGTCGCGCGGCTTTCTTGCCAAAATATTTTCTGTATAAATATAGTACACTAGGTACCGGTTTTGGTGCAAACCATTTAGCGCTTCTAAAAGCGTCCCACGCACCCATTTCTCGTAAACCTCCGGAACCAACTTTAAGGTGCAATCGTTTTGCTTTGGGATTAGAGATGTTTTTATACTCGGCTAAATAAGCCCTTAAACCAAATTCGCCATCGCCCATTCGCATTTTCTCGAACTGTCTATCAAATAAACCTATTTCTTTAAAAATTTGTTTAGGTAATAAAACGTTGCCGGTATCTAATTGATTGCTGATTAAAAAATAGGCATAATTGTCGGGAACCGCATCGCCGGCTCTAGAAATAGATACCCCGGAACTTATATCGGCATCAAAAAAATCTAAAGTTTTTAGATGCTGTTCTATCCAATCCGGTTCTATCCGCGAATCATCGTCGAATAATAAAATATAATTGCCTTTTGCTTTTTTAATCGCGGTATTGCGCGCCAACCATAAAGCTTTCTCCTTTTGGTGAATTAGATTAAGATTTAAGTCAAAATCCTTATAAAAATCTTTTTGAAAAGGCTCGGATTGGTCTACGACAATTACTTCAAAATTGCTGTAATTCTGGTTTTCTAAATCTTTTAAAACATCTTCTAAATATCGATAACGATTTAAAGTAGGAATAATAACACTTACCAGAGGTTTTTCAATAATTAATTTGGAATCAAAATCCGTATAAGTGGGATAGCTAATAGGATTTGCAGCAAAATTTTGACGTTTGGCATTTTTGCTTGCCCCGTATGCCTTAATTTCTTTTATAGGATTTTTAAAAGAAAGCAGACGTAATACCAAAACATAGAGCACCCAAGCCTTATGGAAATTTTTCCGAATAAAATGGTATTCGTCTTCTATTGGTAATCTTTTAAAATGAGAATAAGTTTCGGCATCGCCTATATAACCTTTTTGAATTGCCTGCCATGATAGGTCGTATTCTTGAGCTAGGTTGCTTTGGTAGTTTTCATCTTTCTCTAAATGCCTTAAAACAAATTCGTTAAGTTGTCTTGTTTTCGGAAAAACATAAGCTTTATTTTTTCGCTTTAAGCGAAAATAATTTATGGGTTGTAGATATTTAAGAAAGTGAAAAATCATGCATTAATTACTTTTTCTACAGCCTTCACTATTTTATCTTTTTGAAAAGAAGAATTATAAATATTGATAAAATAATCAGAATCATCTATCTTTCCATTAAAGAGCGATTCTAACTTCGTCTGTAAATCCATAGAATTAAAGGGATCAAAAGTATATTTTTTTAGAAATTCTTGATCCTCAATAAAATTCAAAGCTCCAAATTTCTGTGAAACTAAAACCGGACAACCCATCGATAAGGCTTCAATTAAAACTAATCCAAAAGCTTCAAATCTACTAGGTAAAACCACAATATCCATTTCATTATAAAAAGTCTGCATTTCCTCAATTTTTAAAACACCCAGAAATTCAGTCCTATTTTGAATCTTTAAATCTTCTGACATTTTACTTAAAATTGACAAATCGCTACCGTTACCCGCAAAATAAAGAGATGAATCAATATCTTTTGACATGGAAGCAAAAACTTTCAAAAGTGTACTTTGATTTTTAACTTCTTCTAATCGACCGGGGCATCCAATCTTCAAAGGCTCCTCAAAATTGTTTCGTTTAGTAATATTGTTGCGTTTTGCAGTAGACCAAAATGGTATAGGGAAAATTTTATTTTCAGATTGATTATAATTTTGGATAAGATCTTGTTTGAGTAATTCTGAATTTACAATTACGGATGACGCCAAACTTAAAAATTTGCTTTTTAATAAGGTTTGATAGAAATAAGGATTTATTTGTTTGGACAATGTATGATACCAAACAATATTTTTTTTTACCCCTAAAAATTTACCTGAAACTAATGCTGCGTTTACGTAACTAAAATTAGATATAACTACATCCGGATTATTTTTTTTGATTACTTTATAGATTTTTAACCCATTGGAAATATAGTTTCCTTTCTTGGCCACCTCTACCATAGCAGGCAAATTTTTATTCGAGTTCGATTTTTTCAGTGAAAAAATCTTAATACTATGACCACATTTTAGTAAATCTACTGCAATTTCATAAAAGAAAGAGGCCAGAAAGCTTTTATTATGGGTATATAAAAAAAGAATTTTCATTTATTGTATTTTTTGAAATTCCAATAAGCAGATCTCAAATCTCGGTATATTTTATATTTAGATAAATTTTGGGAATTGGAGCGACTTTTAGGAAAATTCCCCTCTGGTATGTCCTCAATATTTAGAAATGTACATAAAGTTTTATAATCATAATTCTTTCCCAATTCCATATAGAGAAAATTATCTTTATTATTAAAATATTCTAAAACACTTTGATTAAATGTTTCATATACCTCCAAGTACTTATCTTCATAACCTTCTGCACAAGGCACCTCGTATATTTTTTGATGTAAAGGAATTTTCATGCTTGCGAAATATTTCACTACACTTTTAATCCATGATTTTGGTTCTCTATAGGTCAAAATAAATTTGGCAGTAGGATATAATTCATATAGCTCCTTATAAAATAGCGGCCATGGCATATCTTGTACTGCATCAAAGTTTTCTAATTTGCTTTTTATGTATGCTTTTAATTCAAAAGTAGTTTCAAACTTCATTAAATTTTTATCACCACCATCAACCTTATATCCTAATAATTTCAAAGCATTTTCTAATGAAGTAGTGCCTGTTTTTTGAAAGCCTATCACAAAAACTTTTTCTTTTTTTCTCATATACTTATTTCGTGAAAAATTTTTCTAAAAATTTGTTCAAATTCATTTTGTTTCTTTTCGATAACGGGCCATGAAATTCTTAAAGAACAAGAATTAATAAGTTCATCAACGCTAGTCGTGGTCTTATTATAGATAAACGATACTCTTTTAGAATCCAACCCCTTATAATAATCATCAAATTTGTGGTATCCCCCTACAACTTTATCACTAAAAACTACGTGCAAGTTTGGTATTTGAAATGAATCAGAAAAAATTAATCCATGTAATGATGAAGAAACTAAATTTTTACACGCTAAAATTTCTTTAGCAACTAAAGAAGGTTTCTGTCTAGGACTTATAATTTTCACTCTGCTGTTTTGGGTTAAATTTAATGATTTTACAAAGGCTAAATCTTTACTATGAGGCAATATCCCTAATTCAAATTTCGCAGTTACATTATAATCCTTATAAATTTTATTTGCTAAAATGCCTGGATCTCCAAATACATCTCCATCATAACCGCATTGTTCCGCAGAAAGCGGACCTCTAATAATCTTAATTCTCCAAGAATTTTCTTTCCTATCGTATTTTGACCTTAAAAATCCTGCGCCCAAAATATACCCCTTAAAATCTCCACCATAAGAACCTAAAATTGAGCCAGTTAAGGCTACTTTGCTATTTTTATAAGATTTAGTGTACAATAAATTATAACCAAAGTAATTTACTAAGTCTTTATTAAATTGATCTCCAAAATTATTTACCCTTGCATAATGTGTAATTATACTTTTTTTATTAAATAACTTACTAAAATAAAACCGAATATTATTTTTAACATCTGAATAAAAAACGACTCTTTTAGCATTAAAATATTTCAAAATTTTCTTAATTCCCATTTTTTATATCATATTTTGTATAAATATCAAGTTAAGCTATAAACTTTAATTTTTATCAATTATTAGATTAGTGAACTGAGATTTAAAAAAACCATCTAACCTTAATTTATTTTCCCACAATTTCCTATTACGTTTAAAATGATTTTGAAGTTTGTTTTCGTTTAAGTTTTGATGAAAAGTCATTAATTTTTCCAGCATATGAGCTCTATCTTTATAATCTACCCATACTAAATGTTGTTTCCAATCTATTTCCTCTTCCAACGGTAAAAAACCGTTAGTATGGATATAAAGTGGAATACGCCCCATCATCAAGGTTTCATAAAAACGTACGGAAAAATTTCCACCTCCACGAACGCACAACACATAATCGGATTCTAAAATATTATCGTAAAATTCGCGCGTGCTTTGATGCTGGCTTTTATTGCTCACCACCCCGGCTCGGTATTTTTTACGTTTTATAAAATTGTCTTGAATGTCTTCTGCTTCCTCTAATTGCCTTAAAAGATTAGCTCGTAAATTGGTGGTAGAAATAACTTCTTGTGGCTCTTCCGGGCGCATACCTAACTTATTTTTAATATTGCGAAAAATGGTACGTGCAATTTCTTTAGCTGCGATAAGTTTACTGGCATCTGCTTGTCCGCAAAAACCAACTTTAGGTAGAGGATTATATTTTTTCTTATAATAATTTTCCAGGCTGTGATTATCTTTCAAATAATCGTTTATAGTTACCGGCATTCCATAATGACCTTTTTGTTTATTAGCTTGGTAACCGCTAAAACGGAATACTTTTAAATTAGCAAAGTAAGGTACTTTTACGCCAAAATCGCCTGAATTATAGCTCCAAACGGTTTTATTTGCTATAGCAGCTTTTTTAATAAGGTCAATAGCCATTTGTAGCTGGCCGGTTTTTGTATAATAATTCCACGACATCGTTAGAATTACTATTTCAGCGTTCTGTAGTTCTTCTACAAAACTATAGTCTTTTTCACTTACCCCATACACCTCTATACGTTGCGTATCCGTAAAACCGGCATTTTTTATAAAAGGTTTTAACAACGGAAATAATTGCCCACGATGGTTTTTATTGTAATGTTCTTTAGGATAATATATTACCATAAAATTATAAGCTATAAAACTGATTAAAGGCTTCTTTTTGGTGCTGCAAAGTAAAGCTATTTTTTACGCGTTCTTGGGCTTGCCGGATAATTTTTTCTTTTTCTACAAGAGACAGGTTTAAAACGTTAACTATTTTCTGGCCAAGAGCAGCAGCTGTTAATCCTTCTACCAAAAATCCGGTTTGCTTATTTATAATATTCTCGTCTAATGCTCCGGTATTAAAAGCAATAGAGATTTTCCCCAAGGCTTGCGCTTCCAGAACGGCATTGCAAAAACCCTCATTAAGACTGCTTTGCACATATAAGTTTGCCTCAGACATTTTCTTTAAAGTTTCTTTATGCGAAAGTTTGCCTAAAAAATGTACATAGTCTTCTAAACCGGCTTCGTAACGGTGGTAAAAATAACGTTCCCGCTTAGAAGATTTCCCGTCTCCAATTACATACCAGTCAAACTCTATTTGTTGTTCTTTCAAATATTGAGCAGTTTGTAGAAGTAGGTCAATTCCTTTGATATGTTGCAACCGAGTTACGGTCACAATATTTATTATACTTGGCGATTGCAATTTTCTAGCGAGTTTTGCTATCTGCGGAAAGCTAACCGCAGGAGGTATTATCTGGTAACTTGTTGCAGCTGATAAACCCAAAGTATGAGCTTTTTGCACTAAAAAGTTAGAGATACTATGTACTTTATCTACATGTTGCCACAGCTTTTTATAACAATCAGCATGTTTTAGTGGATAGACATTTATATCATAGCCTCTAAAACTTACTGCCATTTTCGCTTCAATAGTTTTAGCTACCAATTCCCGCTCCAAAGCCATTGTAGCAAAACCAAAATGCAACCAATCAACGCCCAATTTTAATAAAGTAGCATTGATATAAATTTTTTCTATAATTCGCTTTACGGAAGTTTTTTCTTTCCTTTCTAAAGTATAATAGTTTTTTATTCGTTGATAGTAGGGCAGCAAAGATAATCCTACTAGAAACATAGCCCAAACTTGTACAAGTTTATTAGAATAGATTTTAGGATGCGTTTTATGTGCGCACAAATCAAATTCAACTTTACTTTTAGGGGTAACTAAAATCACTTCATGCCCATTTTCTTGCAAACCTTTTATTTTCGAACGGAAAAAGGTTTCGGAATATGCGGGAGGAGAAGATAAGACTAAAGCGATTTTCATAGAAAATTACAGTTAAGCTACTACCTTTTTATAAAAGATTTCATGTTTTCGCACCTCTTTTTGCAAACTATAGTTGTTTATAACATGCTCTCGAAATCTAATTCCTTGATGATGTAAGGTGGTAATGTCATACTTCAAAAATTTACTCAATATTCGTTTTAAATCGTTTATGTTTTCCGGTTCAAAAAGATGATCTTGATACTTTTTCAATTGGTCTTTTATCCCAGGCACGTTAGAACCAATAACTGGAGTACCCGAAGCCATAGCTTCTAATAAAGCTACCGGAGACCCCTCTCCTTTGCTTTTTGTAGGTAGGATAAAAAGCTCTGCTTCATTTAAAAACCGGTTAATAGCCAATTGTTTCCCAATAAATTTAATTTTATTTTGTAAACCTTTTTGTTTTACTATTTTTTTTACTTCTTTTCCATATGGGTTATCAGCATTACCGACCAACCAAATCACCCAATTATCATCTATATTATTTACTTCTGCAAATGCATTTATTAAAAGTTCTATACCTTTTACCGGCGCTAAATTAGCTACCGTTAGTAAAATACGTTTATCCTTTCCGGTTTCAAATTTGGTTCGAAAATCATCGGTATTTTTAAGCAATAAAGGTTTAAAAGTATTTGTATCTACCCCTCTTGGGATAAACTCTGTTTTCTTAGAACTCGGATAAATTTCTTTATCCATATCGGTATTCTGAATAATTATGCGTTTAGCTAAAAAAGAACGCAAATGCCAAGCATTTTTAGAAGCTCCACCCCAATTCATATTTTTCTTAGTAAATACCCAGTCAATACCGGCCATTTTTGTAGCTAAGGCTTCAGTATAGTCTGGAGCATAATGAAAGCTGTGAATAATATCCGGATTAATCTCTTTAAATTTTCGGGATACTTTCCAAGCCGAAGCTAATAAGCTCGAAATCGGCCTAGGTTTGGAAAGGTAAGGAAAAAAATGAATAGGTATTCCTGATGCCTTTACCGTCTTAAAAAATTCTCCACGATCATGTAAGCACATTATATGCGGTTCAAATAAATCATTGTTCAAGCCTCTTGCAATATTCAATAAAGCTTTACCGCTACCGGCCGTATCGAAATTAGGGATGGTATAAAGAACTTTTATTTTTTTCATTTTAACAAAGCATATAAAGTAAATAATGGCCATTTTAAATCGGTCTCTCTATTAGCATGCGCTTGCAGCATTCTTTCTATACTTTTATCATCGAAACCAATTTCTTTTGCTCTCCCCGACAATAAAACCTCTTCAAATTTAGGCTTAAGAGCAGAGCGGAGCCAGCCTGTTAGAGGAACCGAAAAACCTTTTTTAACTTTTTCTTCCGGCACCTGTGGCACTCTTTTATTTAAAATATCTTTTAACAGTTGTTTTTGTCTCCCTCCTCCATAACTTAACAAAGGATCTATTTTTAGAGCAGTTTCAATCATCTTTTTATCTAAAAAAGGAACACGCACTTCAAGACTGTTTCCCATACTCGCCAGATCTACTTTCCGTAAGGTTTTTTGCATCATTCCGTAGAATTCAGCGTGTCGCATCCGAGCAAGCAATTCGCGTATATCGGTTGTATTTCCATAGGCATAAGTACTATAAGCTTTTGGTAAAGAGACCTCTTTTAAGTCAGGAGCAATTTGATACAACCATTTTTTTTTAAATCGAGCATGTAAACCTTGCTGTGCCTTGGCCTGAGAAGTGGCTAAAACAATCTCATTTATATTTTTATTGCCACTATAGAGTTTATCGACGCCGTATAATAGTTTACGAAATGCATACGGCAATTGCTGATAAGAACTATTTTTCCCCACACTCCAAAAACGTTCGTATCCAAAAAACAATTCGTCGCCGCCATCCCCACTTAAAGCCACGGTCACTTCTTTTTTTGCCAATTTAGATACCAAAAAAGTAGGTAAAATACTAAAATCGGCCATAGGTTCTTGCAAATTGGTCATGGCCTCTTCCCAATACTTTAAACTTTCCTTAGCATCCAAGTGCCAAATAGCATGCTTAATATGTAAAGCTTCCGCAAATTGTTTCGCCCGTTCGCTTTCATCATGTTTTTCACTATCGGATCCAATCGTATAAGCTTTTAAATCGAAGTTATTTCGCTTAATGCTTGAACAAACCAAAGTAGAATCTACTCCTCCGGAAATAAAGCCACCCAAAGGCACGTCGCTCATTAATTGTCTGCCAACGCTTTTATCCAAACTTTCCTCTACTAGAGCTTCGGCTTCTTTTCTATCGGTTATAACGGATTGATCTTCCTTTGGCAATTCCCAATAACGGATTTTATCTAGGTTGCCTTGGGTATCTAATTTAACAATCTCTCCAGGCAAAACTTGAAAAGTGTCGTGGTACAAGCCAAAGGGAGCCGGCATAAAATGCTGTTCTAAATACAATTTTAAAACCTGCGGATTTACAGGTTTTTTACTGAAGGTCGGATGCGTAGTAATTTGATCGTATTGACTTGCTGCTACTAGTGTTTTACCATGCCATCCATAGAATAAAGGTTTTATGCCTGCAAAATCTCTAACTAAAAACACCTCTTCTTTTAGTTTATCATAAATACAAATGGCAAACATGCCGTTTAACAATTCAACCGTTTTTCTAACTCCCCATTCTTCTAAACACGCACTAATAGTTTCGGAGTCGCTTGTACCGCGAAAGGCTGAAAATACCAGTTTCTTTCGTAGTTCTAAATGATTATAAATCTCCCCGTTAAAAACCAGTACAAAACGTTGCTGCGGACTATGCATAGGCTGTTCTCCTGCCTTAGATAATTCTACTATCGCCAACCGGTTAAAACCTAATTTGACATTTATATCATTAGACCAATAACCCTGCGAATCCGGTCCACGATGTTTAGATTTGTCCAGAATTTGTTTAAATTGAGATTGATTAGTAGGTTGACCACTACTACTGTTAAATTCTGCTAAAAATCCGCACATGCAATTTTTTTAATTTTTGAGTTATTATAAAACTCAAGGTGATTTTTTATTAGGAAATTTCAAAAATACAATTATTCTTAGGAGAACATGAAATATTTAGAATTATTTAAAATCTTCGCGTAAATCTTTTTTATAATGGGGTGAAATATAAAACGCTATGGTTTTGATATGTTTGTTTTGGAATTGTGAATATAGGCTTGAAAGTTAACAAAAACATCGGAGATGGTTTGGTTTTTGCGAAGGTCAGGTTTCTATCGGTAGGGATACTGAAACGAGTTTTGTATAACAGTTTTTTCTGGTGGGGTAGTTTGCTATATAAATTATCTTTCAGAAAACACACACCCTTATTTGTCACCCTGAAGCAAACGACCGGAGGGAGGTTGCATTCAGGGTCTCCGCTGTGGGAATCCTGAGTTTAATATATAAGCTGTAAAGTTGTTTTTGGTGCAGCCGGTTTCCTCCCGAAGAGATGCTGAATCTAGCCCTTCTACCGTCGGGCCGTTCAGCATGACAGTTCTTTCACAATCTGTCACCCTGAATTTAATTCAGGGTCTTTGCATTGAGAGGATTGCTTGGTCGTTTAACATGACGGTTGTTTTGGTGTGGTCAGGTTCCTATCAGAAGAGATGCTGAATCCCTCGACGGTTCGGGGCAGCTTGACAGTTCTCGAGCTACTATTGTTTTAACCAAACGCTTAAAGTTAATAACATACTCACAGGATGAGAATAAAATACGTCGTCTTTATTTTTAAAGTTCCCGTAAATTTTATCAACCGTTTCTTTGCCTACCCAATTTATAAAATCTTCGCTATACAGATAAGAGCGCAAGTTGGCATCATTTTCTTTACCTAGAAACTGTAATTCCCAATTGCGTTGCACGTACTTTTTACCCAGTCTTTCTCGAATCTCACGAACCAGTTTGTTTTTTATTCGATAAGGTAAATTACGCGGTGAGGTGTTTTTATGGTAATTATAAAGATTATACGGCTTCTGGTCTTGCCACATAATCTTAGCTACTTTCGGGTTGCGTTGTTTAATGTATTCAATTTGAATTTTCCTGTCTGCTAAATACTCTTCGGGAATGCCGCATACAAATTCACACATGCGGTTATCGTAATACGGTAAGTGAATAGGGTGTGCTGCTTCAAATACTGATAAGTTAATGCTCGTCCATCGCGGAGCCCAGTATAAATTTTTAAAGGCTCTTATTTTTGCTCCTTTATGCTCTATTTCAATTTGATCGAGTAAGCCTTGAATTTTCTGCTTTAAATAATCTTCAAAATTTCCTTCCAATTCCCAAGTTTTCCATAATTGCTCGGCTACCGCCAGTCCGCCTTTTTTAATCACCTTTTTGTAAATAAGCTCCAATTCCGATTTATCTTCATCGCCGGCAGCAATTCCTCTATCAAAAAACACATCGCCCCAATGGCCCAAGGAAAACTCGCCTTGCATTTGCTCAAATTCATCTAAAACCGCCATTTGTCTGGCGTGGGTAAATTCAGAATAGCAGCCATTTAACCGCGCTAAGTCTTCTATCGAATTCCATAAGTAATTTGGCGGAATAAGAAAGGTCTCAAAAGGAAAATCACAAATTTTAGCAATTTGTTCCGAAATTTTATGTTCTTTAAAACCGCCGGCAAAGGAATAGGAATAGGAATGCACCTCGGCTCCCAAATGTTTTAAACCAACCGCCTGACTCCTACTGTCCAATCCTCCAGACAAGGGCAATAGCACCCGATTATTACTGGTTTGTTCTTTTAAAATCTGTTCGTATAAATCGGTGAATTCGTCTACTGCCGCTTGAAAACTGATGTTTCTCGGAGAATAATGCCATTTAAAATAATTTTCGGAAGAAATTACTTCATTATTTTGGTTTAGCTGGTATTTTTTACCCGGCTGCAACACTTTTTGATTCTCGTAAAAACAATCATCCCCTAAAAAAAAACCGGTAGCTGCAAAAACACAAATTGCTTTTTTATTTATTCTCTCCGGTGCATTTGGATTTTTAGCAAACTGTTGGTGTAAAGGGATTATGTCGGTTTTTATTTGCATTGCTTTTTCTTTCTGGAAATAATTTAGCGACGAAGATAGGAATTTTTGATTATTCGTGTATTGGTATATCCGTGTATTTGCTAATTGGTGCATTGGTTAATTCGTTTTTTGTTTCTCGTTGGGCATTGGGCGTTTGACGTTTTTGGTTTAGTGTTTTTCGTGTATTCGGGTATTCGAGTATTGGTGTATTGGGTTCCGCAATGGATCAAAGTCAATAGTTATAAGACTTATTTTTATTGCTAGGGAGATGCTGAAACAAGTTCAGCACGATATTTTTTTACGAACTGTCACCCTGAATTTAGTTCAGGGTCTCTGGAGTGAGAAGTCCCAAGTTTCTTGGATATTCCTAAATGTTGTTTTTGGAGTGGTCAGACTTCTCTCGGATGAGATGCTGAATCTAGCCCTCCTATACTCGGCCTGTTCAGCATGACAATTCTTTTTGAGATGGGTTGTTCTGTATCTTCAAAACTCACCTAACTCTCCTGTCACCCTTAAGCAAACGACCGAAGGAAGATTGCATTCAGGGTCTTTGCTGTGAAGACTCCTGAGTTTCTTTCTGCGACAATGACTTATATAAGTCTTTCCAAGTTGGATTTTCTCTTTCTATTAAGTCGATTTTCCATTGTCGATGCCATCTTTTTAATTGCTTTTCTCGTGGTATTGCATCGGCCTAAGCGAAATTTGCGTTAAAAAATGACGTGAGTGGAGGGTTAAACAAACTAGCGCCAGCCGCAAAAAATTGGATAGACAATAGCAAAACTTTGAGCTTTAAAAATTTATGAAAACTAGCGTATACCTTTAGTTTGTGCCGTAACGAGGTAAATTTTTAGCAAAGTTCGGTTAAGCCTAGACTTTTTTGGTTCGTTTTTTTGTCAATGAAAAAAATGAACAAACAAATTTTATTGAAAATAACTATTGCTAATTTTAAGAGCAAGTTTTTTTAATCGGACAGCAATGAATGTTAATAACTAAGCCGGTAAAAGATAATAAAAAACTTTGAGATAGTATTTATTCGGAAAGGTCAGGCTTCTATCGATAGAGATGCTGAATCTAGCCCTCCTATTCTCGTGTTCTGTATCTTCAAAACTTACCTAACTCTCCTGTCACCCTGAAGCAAACGACCGGAGGAAGATTGCATTCAGGGTCTTGGGGTTGGAAAGACCGCAATTTCTTTCAAAAGCCAGATATATTAACAGAAGCCTTGCTTTCTGTTTCGTTTATGATGTGGTTTGCCGTGGAGTGGTCAGGCTTTTATCGCTAGAGATGCTGAATCTAGCCCTTCTATTCTCGGGCTGTTCAGCATGACAATTCTTTTTGGATGATAATATTCGTTTGGTGGTGATTCATGCAATGGTGCCTCGTATTGGGTTATTCAATTTTCGACTATTCCCCTACTCGCCTATGCGATTAAATGATTATTCGACTATTCGACTTTAAACTTTCATAACCGCTTCGTACAACTTAATCATATCGCTTACCATCTTCGCTTCTTGATGCTGCTTTTCTACTTTTTCTCTCGTAACTTGGATAACTGCTTTTATTTCTGTTTCTTTTAACACGATGAAGTTTTGAACAGCTGCCGCTAAGGCCTTTTCATCCCGTGTGGGTACAATCCAGCCTTCTTGATTATGGGTTATTAACTCTTCCATACCTCCACAATTGGTCGAAACTACTGGGGTACCAAGTGCCATTGCCTCTACTGCAACATTAGCAATACCTTCTTCAATACTGGGAAGTAAGAAAAGATCAGCAGCTTTCATCCTTCTAAAAACTTCTTTTTGAGGAAGTTTTCCCGTAAGAGTAATATGATTCTCTAATCCTAATTCGTGCATTAAAAACAAACTTTCCTCATCCCCCTGTCCTCCTACAATTGTATAGTGAAAGGCAATATTTTTTTCTTTTAAAATTGCACAGGCTTTTATAGCTGTTGGATAGTCTTTTTTCCAATGTGGTCTACCTACCGATAATAGTTGCAGCTCTTTATTTTTAGCAATCTCAGGATGAAAAGGAAAATTCTCTAAATTTAAACCCGTATAAACCACATGGTCTATTTTTGTTTTCGGGACACCTATTTTTTGTCCAACCCTTGAAATAGCTTTGGAAACCGAATGTATTCCATCAAGTTGTGGGTACCACCTTTGTAAATATTCAAAATTTTGTGCATCTACAAAAGGTCGTACATTGGTATGAAAACCACGTTGTGATAATACAATTTTAAAACTTCTGCTCTCAAAATAAGGCTCCATTCGCGGCAATAAAGATGTCCATTGCAGGTGTACGATATCCGGTTGTAAGTTATTCAGAACTAAATCTAGATTTTGTTTCTGTAATACTTTGCGTTTCCCTTTAGTAAGTAGTTTTAAGGTAGTTGCTATTCGCAATAAAGAGCCGGTTCTTAAAGCTAAACGCAAACTAGTTTTTATAAAACGCGTTTTATTTTGGTTACTTCCTAAACTAACATAAGTAACCCCCGAAACAGGATTCGGGTTTTCTTCGTTAAAACCAATAACACTTACTTGCAATCCGGCTTTTACCAAACCCTGCATTAAACGACGTATAAAAGCGGTGGTTTTAAAGGAACCGTCGAAGATTGTTATTTTCATGTTGCGTTTCTCGTTGTTAGTTTGGCGTTTCTAGTTTTTCGTTGAGCGCTGTTAATTATCGTTCGACACTAAACGATAAACGCACGGTAAACGCTTAGCTATTCTTTTTCAAAAAGCGAATAAGTCCGTGGATTATTTTTATTGTATTTTCTATTTTGTCAAAAATCGGATTTCCTTTTTGAAGAAAGTTTAATTCTGTTGCAATAATAAGCTGCGTTTCTAATTCTAAGATTGAGCCCAAAGCTATTTCAACAAATCTTCTGTATTCTTTGTTCGAACTTCTACCACACCCCTCAGCGATATTTGATGGTATAGAAACAGCAGCTCTTCTCAATTGACTGACCAATCCAAATTTTTCTTCAGGAGGAAACTTCTGCGTAATCTCATACACTAAACGTACGAGCTTCATTGATTCTTTCCAAGCATCAAGTTCTTTATAATCCATAAGTTTGTTTTTAGTTGTTAGTTTCTGGTTGGGCGTTATTCGTTGAACGTAGTTTGCTGTTCATGCAGCCGCAAATAATATACGTTAAACGCTGAACTCGAAACGCTAAACGATTATACAACTATTCGAATATACGCTTTTTCAAATATACGCTTTTTCGACTATTCAGCTACCTCATAATACCCCTTATACCACTCCACAAAATGACGAATTCCCTCTTTTACCGGAGTGTTGGGGGCGTAATTAAAATCTTTTTTGAGTTTGGAAACATTTGCATAGGTTGTGGCGACGTCGCCGGGTTGCATGGGTAGCATTTCTTTTTTTGCTTCGCGCTGGGTTGCTTCTTCTATGGCTTGAATAAAATCCATTAGTTGTACCGGACTGGAATTTCCTATATTATACACACCGTGTAAAACATTGTTAGGTAAACTTTTTTTCAGCGTGTTTATTACCCCGGTAATAATATCATTTATATAAGTGAAATCACGAGATAGATCACCGTGGTTAAATACTTTAATGGGTTTGTTTTTTAAAATAGCATCGGTAAATAAAAACAAGGCCATATCGGGTCTGCCCCAAGGTCCGTAAACCGTAAAGAAGCGTAAACCAATACATTCTATTCCGTAAAGGTGACTATAGGTATGTGCCATTAATTCGTTAGACTTTTTAGTTGCCGCATATACACTTATGGGTTCGTCCACATTATCGGTTTCCGAAAATGGCACTTTTCTATTGTTACCGTAAACGCTGGAACTGCTGGCATACACCAATTTTTGCACTTTGTTGTGGCGCATACATTCCAGCAAGTTTAAAAATCCGCTAATATTAGAATCTGCATAAACCTCCGGATTTTCTATGCTATAACGTACGCCGGCTTGTGCCGCCAGATTGCAAACTTTGCTAAAGTTATAGTGCTGAAATAATTTCGGTAGCTGTACACGATCTTCTAGTTTCAATTGTACAAATTGAAAGTTAGCATACTGCGAAGAAGTACAAATCTTGTTATAATAAGAAGCTTCGTCTTTAGCAACACCCAGTTCTGCCAACCGATCAAATTTAAGGCTTACATCGTAGTAGTTGTTTAGGTTGTCTAAGCCGACTACCGAATAGCCCTGCTCTAGCAATTGTTTGCATAAATGATAGCCGATAAAGCCAGCAGCACCCGATACTAAAATTTTTTTATCTTCCAATTGACTTAATTGTTCTAAATTCATTATTTACGTTCTTGACCTGTGAAATCCTGTTAAACGAGTATTAGATTTCGTAAGGCGTTATTTGTTTTCGTTTTTAGTTTGACAAGATAAATAAGATTTGAGGCGCTTCCTGAAATACATTTTCCCATAGTGCGTTTTTAAATATTTTTCTCGCCTAATAGCGTCACTTTGCCACAAATAAGCTTCAAAATAAATCAATCTTAATGGTCTACGATGCTTTGTTGATTTTACATTCCTTTTTTGGTGCGTCTCAATTCTTAATGGCAAGTTTGAAGTGTAGCCCGTATATTTTTTACTGTCTTTCTCACTTAAGAGTACATATATGTAATAATAACCATCTATTTTTGCCATTATTTCACGGGTTAAAACCGGCTGCGCCGGTAATTAATATTTTTTGCATTTTATTTTTTTAAAAACTCAATTACTTTTCTAGTAGATTTGAGTGAATAATCTTGTAAACTCATAAATTTTTTTATATCAAAAAAATTAAATAAACCAATATTCAAATTTGTATATTTTTCGCCATTTCAATCAAAATTTGATTTTGATTTTCTACCCAGATGAGAAATTGAGATTTAACAGCCTTGCGCTTAACCGTATTGAATACACGTCTATTTAACTCTACAAATCTTCCAAGAAATAATTGTTCATGGTAAGAATAAACTTCACTGTTTTTAATATCTGCTTTTTTTATAAATTCTTTATAAAAACTACGCGTATCATAGCTAGTATTATCCAAATCTTCTGACAGATAATGAAGTTTTGATTTACCCCAATCTATTATACAAACCGTAGAGCCGTCATACAGAATATTATTATGATTCAAATCACCATGAATAACACACAATATCATTTTTTTTCTTTTGGAATACAAATGCTTGAAGATATTTAAGACCTCAGTACCTCTATTTCGCTTTTCAATAAAACCCTCTACAAAGGTGTGATTTAAAAATTTACTTTCTGACAAATCTTTTAATTGTATAGGATTTTTTAAGTAAAATTTCATCAAAAATTCGAATACCTTATGATAATTAGCTATTAAAGTTTTTTTATTCTTAAATGATTGTCTTTTACCCTCAAAATACTGTTCTACTGTAAAGTAAATATCACCATCTTTATATTCCTGAAGAATGGCAGGAATAAAAATATTTTTTGATTGTATAGATGCAGCTAATCGCTGACTGTTAGTTTCCGGTTGCATAATGGTTTGTCCTACTTTAGTTAAAGCTACTTTAATAACCTTTCTATGCTCCGCTCCTTTATATACTAGTATTGCCGTATGGTGACGATAATAAATAAGGTCTGCTTCTAAAGGTAAATTCTGCTTTTTTAAAAATTTCCAATTTAAACCAATTCCCAGCAATTTCTGTAATTTTCGATTAGTCTTCTTAAACCCAAACAGCTTTAATATCCAAACCCCCCAAACTCTGTAATTTTTATTGGGAAAAAAATGCAATTCCGAATTTTGGAGATTTTTTTTGTATATAATTCGAAGTGGTTTGTCTGCTCTTATCCAAACTTTTTTAAACTCTTTATAAGGTTTAAACGATTTTTCAGAATCTGATATATGAGCAAGCTTCTCTATTTTCTTAAGAAGATGAATAAACTTATTAATCATAAAAGCAGAATTATTAAAAAATTAAATATTAATCTAATCTAAAAGTTTCATCGTTTTTATTCCAAAATTCCATTATTTCCGGAATCTGTTTTTGTATGTAATCTTTATGTTCTTTTGGAATGGAACTTGCCCTAGTAACATTTTTAGCTTCATTAAGATCCGGTTTATGACTTCTATGTTCCTGTTCTACTTCAAAAAAATCAAACACCTTATTTAAAACCTTTTTCGGACTTGCTTTTATATCTTCTAAGGAAAGTATTAAAATTTGTTCTTTAGGAAAAACACACCACCATTTTTTCAGTATTTTTTCGTAATCGTACCTTCTAAGTTGATTATCATAATGTCTAAAAAAAAGGTAATTATTTTGTGGGGTTAAAGCAACATCTTTTTTACGAATCAAGTCCATTTTAGCATTTGAAAAAGCGCGATCCACCGGGTTTCTAAAAATTAAAATTATTTTTATAGTAGGATTTAATTTTTTTATTAACCTAATCCTTGATATGCTCATAGTAGAATAATCTGGTGACTTCTCAAAACTAATTAAATTGGGATGCTGGTTTTTAAACGCCTTAAAATATTTTTTTATAGGTTTATCAAAATTAAAGGAGAAAAAACGTATTTCGTGTTTATCGGTATAAAAAGGGTTCTTTACATAATTGAATCTAGAATGTTGTTTTAAAACGTCTACTAACCAAACTGTACCACATTTTGGTAAACCCGCAATAACAAAATCAGGCATTTCTTGTGGTAAAGCTTTTTTCAAACCTAATAGATAAGGAATT
Source organism: uncultured Mesonia sp. (assembly GCA_947494545.1). GTDB lineage: Bacteria > Bacteroidota > Bacteroidia > Flavobacteriales > Flavobacteriaceae > Mesonia. Next base: position 102,204 of record CANLVH010000010.1, read on the forward strand.
TTATCACGCCAATGATAAAATGACAAAGTTGTTTTTACGGCACCCCGTCTATATTTGTAAGTGCTCTTTCCTAGTCTTCTAATAAAATTCATCTTTATATCTTATTTACCTGTAAGAAGAAAATCATATAAAGTTAGTAAGCTGTCCACTTCGCTTGAAAGATTATACTTCTGTTGTGAAGTTTCAATCGCATTCTTCGAGTATTGCTTATATAATTCTTCATTCCGCCATAATTTTAAAATTTCGGAGATATTATTTTCCATATTCTCTTCTAAGATTATACCGTTTATCCCATTCCGAACAACTTCAGGCAAACCACCGTTTGTAGATACAATGGCAGGAATCCCATGAGTTTGTGCTTCAATAACCGACATTCCAAGAGATTCAGAGTGACTTAATTGCACTATAAAGTCATAGTTCTTTAATTTACTCTTTAATTGCTTATTGGGTACTTTACCTTTAATATTGATTTCTTGTTCCAGCTTATATTTATCACGCAAATAGTAAAGCTGCCCAATATCCGGCCCGTTACCATAAATATCATAACTAATCACTATACCTCTCTTCTTTAAAGTTTTTACTAAACGCAGACTATCCGCTATATTTTTCTCCCAACACATTCTAAACACAGAAACTAATTTAAGTACATTTTTATTTGGTGACTTAGCCTCCGCCTTAAAACGTTCTCCAAATGAAATTGGAATAACATGAATTTTATTATAAGGAACATGCCATTTAGCAAGTTGATTCTGCTGATCTTCACTCATAACAATAAAAGCATCTATCTTATTTCCAAAATTGCGATAAAATGTTTGCCATTTATCTTGAATCCAAGGTTTAATATAAGTATCTCCTCCTCTTAAAGTAATAATTATCTTGGGTCTCTTGTTTACTGGTCTTTTTAATAAACCAAGAATTTTGTTGAAAAGAAATGAATGTTGCACGTGAACAATATCAATTCCTGTTTTTAATGCTTGCATCTCTAGATAGTTTAAACCACGAAACTGTCTATTTAAGAGATGATTTACATTTTCACTAATTTTTCGCTTATAATAAGATGGTAGAACAATTGCATTATCTCCTTGCTCTACCACCCCCTTAAAAGCAATAATTTCACTATGCGTTCTTTTTGACAGTTTATTTAAAACAGGCGGAATGTAGGGTTGATAGAAAAGCGGATACTTTTCAAAAATATGCCATACTTTATAGTTACGATTGGTCATGTATCTTTTTTAGAGTGAGAGTTTTAAAATTTGATAGTATTTTTTAGCCATTTTTATACTATAAATTTTTGAAGATATTTTAAAACCCATTTTTTCTAAACCTTTTCGATTAGCAGCATTTTTTAAATTGGTATAAACCCAAGCTTTCTTCAAATTATTATTTTTGGCATCTTGTAGTATAGTAGATTTAATAAGGCCGTTTATCCTATTTCCTCTAAATTTATTAGCAACCCTCGCATGGTATATCATTAAATCTCCATTCTTTATTTCCGTATTATATCCTGCTTGTTGTATAAAATGTTGGCCAGAATATTGCACCCATTGATAACTGCCTACCTCTCCATTAATTTCAGTCGCATAACAGGCATCACCTCTATTTAACCTTTCTCGCATTTGTTTAATAGATAAATTTTTAACTTCTTGAATTCGATGTATATCATCTAAAGAAAACTTGAAAACCTTAATATCTATTTTAGGTTCAATTATTTTAATATTCTTTAAATCATGTACATACATTAGCTCCACATTTAATCTTGGGAATAAATGGTAGAGACGTCTCCTAAGCCTATAGAACATAAATTATGATTTTTCTTTAAATGATTAAATAGTTCTTCTAATGATAATAAAAAATCGTATACCTCCTTCTTATTTTTACAGTACGGACTGCCATTTTCCAAAATTTCATTGCTATGAAACATGATATTTAACAATACAAATGGCTCATTTTTAAAATGATTTTTGATAACATGTTCTGCAATTTTAATCATTCCTAATCCAGTTTCTCTGTATGGGCGTAATTGTCGCGAATGAAATGTAAAACCCAAACGTTTAAGCAATGATTTTACCTTACTTTCTTTCTTTTGAATTTCCGATTTCAGAAATTTTGGCATCTTTTCGAATTCGGGATTAATAAGTGTTAAAGGGACTTCTAATATCTTTTTATTTCCATACTGTTCAAAAAAAGGTAAAGTAGTATAGTCCCATGAATTTATCTCATAATTCTCAAAATATTTAGTGGTATAAGGAACAATACTAGAATCTACTAAATACCCTAAATGAGCCAATATTTCATTAGTATACTTACTACTGCCATACCTACCCGATCTAAAACTTTTAGGTCTGAACCCTATTTTATCATAGAAAAGATTAGTAAGATTTGTCAACTTTTCTTTTTCTATTTCATAAGTTAGATTAGCCTGTATGTTTTCGGTCCGTAAGGTATTAAAATTTGCATTGGGTTCAATAAATTCTTCGTGTAAATGCGTACCTAGCTCTACGTTTTCAAAAGATTTTAATAAATTTACAGATTCTTGATGCAGTAAGACTTCAGGACTTAATAAATAAGTAGGCCTAATATCAAATTTTTTAAAAATAGGAAGTAAGCGTTCTTTTTGCAGAGGTATATTTTTAAAAGCTAAGGGTTTCTGTATATCCCACCCCGGATTTCCCTTATCACACTCCGTATCTATGGTTACTAAAACATATATCTTTTTTGAAGTCATCGCTTAACAACTTTTAAAAATCTCGAGATTAGTTGCATCAATTTGAGTTTTAAAGAACTTGGATTATCAACCCGCACCCTACTAAGCATTTGTTTTTCTTCGGTAAATTTCTCTTTATAGCCAGAAAGGCCTCTCATATGATTACAGTAATCAATACCAGGATCGTCAAAGCTTTTTTTTAACAACTCTTTCAAAATCAACTTCCCCGGAGAGTACCGTTTATAATCTTCATTGTAAGCGTGATTCCAATGATATCTTGTTTTATTTTTAATCCAATCTAATTGAAATGCTAAAACATCTCCGTTAGCCTCTAAAGTAGTAAGTTCTACCCATTCTTTTTCTTCAAAAGATTCTATAATATTTCGTAAAAATTGGTTTAGATTCTCTGTTTCATAGGTATTAAATTGTCCTAAACTCTCTCGGCGTTGCGCATATAAATCCAAATTCTCTAATAATTTAGAATAGACATTTTCTCTATAAGTTGTAAATTTCAACTTATAACCTTTGCGAGCAACCCGACGTTCTGATTTTGCCAGGTCTTTATTTTTGGATTTAAATTTATTTTCAAAGAAACTATCCCAATCCCCCACGGTTTTTGTGAAGGCGAAACCATTCGGATTATCTAACGTAAACCTTAATTTTTCTTTTTTGAGCGCCTTTAAAAAACATTTTAAATTCTCAGATTTTTCAGGCACACTTGTCAATATAATTTTATCCCAACTTTTATCTTTTTTTAAGGTCCTCACTAAAGTACGTGTAATTTCAGCTTTATTACTTGCCGTAGTGGGAATATCAAAAAAATCAGTTGGTCCAAAACCTAATATTCTTAATTCTGTATAATTATAAAATCTTGTTGCTTTTTGCTGTACAGCCTGCAATGGCAAACAACCTACTAAATTTGAGTCTTGATATGCAGCTAAAATATAAACAGAAGAACTCGCTTCTAAATAGTATTTGATATAATTAGAAAGCCAAATGGAATTTAAATGAACATTTAGCTCACAATTTTCATGAACTAGTTTATCAAATGAATTCCAGAAATTTATATTAGGCTTGGTTATTTTTTTAATCCTTAATTTCATATTCAATATTATTCCTTTATTTAAGATAGTAGAACTTTTTAAAAACCGAATATCCTCGTAAATTAGTTAACCTTAGCATTTTGACTAGGCTTCGTATTTTAAAAAAATGAATTTTATAAGTAAACCTATTTTCAAAAACCTGACTTTCCATTTTTTTTAATAAAGAAAACACTACAGTAAAGTATTTAGCATTAATTGCTTTTAAAATATGACCTAAAAACATATTTGTGTATTTCTTATAAAGCTTTTCGTCTTTACAGCCCCCTACCAGCAATAAGTATGTGTTATAATAAGCATTTAAATAAGATACCAATACATTCTTGGTAGGTTTTAAATCTGTAATGCGTCCGCTGTTTCCAGTTCTAACGTAAACAAAAATCTCTTTAATCGCGCAATGTGAAAAATCTTTTCTAAAAGACATTCTACTTAAGAAATCAAAATCTTGTGCTTTTAGCAAATTTTCATCATAGATTTTTTCTGCAGATGCTAAGAAACTTTTCCTCCATAAAGGCTGGGTGGTTCCCATATCGATATTTCTCAAGATATAATCCTCAAAAAAGTTAATTTCATCTAAGGGTTTAGATTTCTTCTGATAGCGTTTAACTTCATTAAAGATTTCCGCTTCGCATAAACAAACTTGACAATTTTTATTCTTTAGTAAAATAGATATTTGGTGTTCTAATTTTTTTGAGTTAATTAAATCATCACTATCTAAAAAATTCACAAATTCTCCTCTACAATTTTCAAATCCAAAATTCCTCGCTGCATTTCCTCCTCTTTTTCTTTGTTTAGGCCTTCTAAGAAACCTAAATCTTAAATCTCTTTTGCAATACTTTTGCATTAACGCGTCGGTATCATCCGTACTACCATCATCCACCACAATACATTCCCAATTAATATAGGTTTGATCTAAGACAGAGTCTAAGGTTTCGCCAATTATATGCGCTCTATTATAGGTAGGTATTATTATAGAAACCAGAGGTTCTTCTTGCATAATTTACTAAAAATAAGCTAAGCTGCAATTATACGTATTTTTGAGAAAAGAGCGGAGTCATTTTATGATAGTATTAAGTCTTTAGTAGTTAGATTTCTGGCTTCTTATTTGAAAACTGGTTACAATTGTATAGTGTATACTGTAGACTGTAGCGCTGTAGCATTTAACAAGGAAGTTAGTTAAAGAGTAAATGAGGTAAGGAGTTAATAATTTGATGGATATTTTCTTAATTCATAATTTTCAATTTTAAATCTTCGCTTACAGCTTATTGCGTATAGCTTACGGCATTTATTTATCTGTATATTGTATAATGTATATTGTAGCATTGTGGCTTTAGTATTTGGGAGTTTGCTAAGGAGTGAAAGAGGGAATGAGGTAAGGAGTTAATAAATTGATGGGTATTTTCTTAATTCATAATTTTCAATTTTAAATCTTCGCTTACAGCTTATTGCGTATAGCTTACGGCATTTATTTATCTGTATATTGTATAATGTATATTGTAGCGTTGTGGCTTTAGTATTTGGGAGTTAGCTAAGGAGTGAAAGAGAGAATGAGTTAAGGAGTTAATAAATTGATGGATATTTTCTTAATTCATAATTTTCAATTTTCGCTTACAGCTTATTGCGTAAAGCTTAAAGCCTATGCAAAATTGTATGCGATAAAAAAACCACCTGAACTTCCGTAACAATCATTGATGAAAATGCTCTTTTATTTATAAATCAGAAACTATTATAAAGTTTTATCGAAGAAGTCAGACAGTATTTAGCTGTCGGAGCGTGATGAAACGGTTTCTAAAATTTTAATTTTGGTATTGAAGCTACTATTCCAGCAGTCTCCCGTTATCAGTTATAATACAGCAAATTAGACTTTTAAGGGATCGCAAAAATAAACAATTAATTCTTCACTTATTAAGAAATAAGTTATATAAAACCATAAAAGTAGTGAAAACACACTTAAATATCTGATATAGTGTTATTTACAACTTATTAATAATATTTTGTTGACAAGTTAACTTTTTTGGAAAGCTTTATTTTCAGACCTTTACCTCGTTGTTAGGGTATTCCTGGCAACCGCCGACAGAAAGGTGTAATTTAATTTTTAGTAGTAATGATAAAGTTAAAAACCATTGCTCGTAAAAACCCTCAGGACTTGCAAGCGCCTGAGCAGTTTTACCTACATGCCGTAAAAGATGGCGTGGTAGATTTTGAAAGACTTGCTTATTTAATCTCTAACCAGTCTACCGTGCGCGAAGCCGACTGCTTGGCTGTCTTAAATGCTTTACAGCATAATATGATGGACGAGCTGGCGCAAGGCAAAGTAGTACAGTTAGGGTCTTTAGGAAACTTTCAAGTGGGTATCCGCTCGCAAGGCAGTTTAGTTCCTGAAGAGATGAACGCTTCCAAGGTTAGAAGTGCACACATCAATTACCGACCCGGTAAACGCCTTAAAAAGGCATTGGCCGGATTGGATTATCAGTTAATTAGCGGCTAGACACTTTTAATTAATTTGATCTGTAAGTCTCGAGATTCTTTCTCGGGACTTTTTTTTGGTCATAATTTTCATAAGCAGTTGGTTAAAACCTCGTAGCCATGTAGAAAAACTGCTTAGCTTTGTTTAATTATTGATTAGTAAAATGCAAAAACTGCTTAGCAAATTCAAAAAAGCGCCTAGTAGAAGATTTTTTTTATAAAAAACATAAAAAAACTCAAAAAATACTAGCGGCTAGACACTTTGCTTTCTTTTTTGAGTTGAATTTGATCGATAAGTCTTCTCGGTTATCGATAGTATATTTCAAAACTATATATTATTAGACAATTAACCTATTTTTTTTGTCTTTTTAACGCGAGTCCGAGCGTATTTTTGTTTGATGAAGTTGCAATTTATAGCTCTCACACAACACAAGAAAATATCGTTGAAAGAGAATAAGGCAGTGTAAAGTTTAACTATGCTCTTCCCTTTTTTTTAACTATATTAACGGTTATTTACGTCAATCTATTACGCCAATAATACCAGTTATTTTTAAGCAATTCTTTGAGTCTATATTTAGACTTTAAAATTGGATTATATTTAATATAGAGAAAATTATAATCTAAATAGTTTTTAAAACCTTTAACTTCTTTTAAGTCCCGTATATATTTACGACTTACCGTAGCTTGTTTAGCTTTATAATAACGAAGTATCTCCGGTTGTTTTGCATAATAACGCATCATAGCGGCATTATAACTGCGGTTAGCTTTTAAACGTTTATTTCTATCTAATTTACTCCAAACTCCTCCGTAATGAATACGGTAGCCTGCTGGCTCTATATCTTCTATATATTTACCTTTTCCGTAAGCTCCTAAAAGACTAATTAAAACAGTATCACCATTTAATATTTTATAAAAAAAATCTGGAATTTCTTCTATAACATTACGGAAAACCATGCTTAAGGTTAATAAAAAAGCACCGGTTTGGAGTTCAAAAGAAGAATAATCTCTATCTTGGGTAAGTTTCGGCAATTTTTTTTCTTGAATTAAATTTCCCGCTTCATCTACTATTTTAGCATTATGACTGCATACTACATATTCAGGGTTCGCCTCTAAAAAGTCTACTTGTTTTTGTAATTTATAAGGATCTACCCAATAATCATCTCCCTCGCAGATGGCCATATATTTACCTTTTGCACGAGGATAATTAAATTTAAAATCTGGATTAATACCTTGCGAAAATTTATTTTCTTTTTGGTAAATAGGTTTTATAATTTTAGGATACTTAATTTCATATTGTTTAATAATATCTGGAGTTCCATCATTAGAAGCGTCGTCATGTATTAAAATTTCAAAATTAAAATCTGTTTTCTGTTTTAGAAAACCTTCAATGCATTCTTTAATGAACTTTTCGTGATTATAAGTAATACAACATATACTAACTAAAATTTTTTCTCTTTTCAAACTGATTCGCTTAATGCTATTTTTTATTACTTTCAATTAATTCAAAATAATCTTTTCTTGTAATCCCAACTATTATTTTATCCCAAAATTTGTTTTTTCTAAAATACCAATTACGCTGCCGACCTTCTTCTTTCCAACCACATTTTTCCAAATAGAACTTTAATGATGCTTTGTTATACTCAATCATAGAACCATCTAGACGTTCAAGACCTAATTCTTCAAATGCATATTTCATAATTGTCATTACTGTATCTTTAGCATAACCTTTGCCACGAATATCCTTATCTCCCAAAAGCATTCCGTGAAAGGCATTACGATTTTTCCAATCAATATTTACTAGGTTGGCCGTGCCAATTACTCCCATGTCCTCTATCTCGATAACAAACCTTTGATTTAATGATTTTACATCTAGCGCGGCAAACCACTTCTTTTGATCTTCCATACTTGTCGGGAAGTGCCACCCACCTAACCAATTTTGTATTTCGGGATTATTGGCCCATTTCTGAAGAATAGGTAGATCTTCTAACTCAATTGCTCGTAACGTTACATTTTCTCCTTGTAAATTCATTCTGTGTTGTTTTTGATTAGATTTTTTATAATTAAAATTACAAAAACCAAAGTACTTAAATAAGAACTGTTAATTTATATTCAAAATATATGAATGACAATGCTATTTTCTAAATATAAGCAATTATCTTTCTCATATGGTAATCACTGTAGCGTTGATCTATAGGCAAACATATTAAATTTTTCACCAAATAATACTCAAAAGAGGTTGACTTGGTGCAATCTGAAACATTTGGCCAATAAGTAGGTATATAAATTTTATTTTGAATAAGCTTCTTTTTTATTTCTTGCCCATTAGACAACAACAATGGGTAGCATAGAGGTACATCCTCTTCTGCCAACTCTGGCAGGTCTAACTCGTTTTTGTTATGAAGCTGGGTAGAAAGTGTACGATAATTCTCTCGTCGTTTGGTTTTAACCTCTTCATAATTAATAGCATGAAGCAATTTTTCTGTTAGTTTAGACATCTGCCTTAGCGATACGTTTTGTAGCTCTGTCTCATTATTAATATAATCTGCATAAAAACTTTCTGCATTTTTTTCCAAGCGACCTACTAAATGATTTAATCTATTTACAGAACTATCTAATTTTAATTTTTTATTAAGCCGTTTTTGGTTATATAAAAAGCCTCCGTCCGGCACACCAAAAAATTTACGAGGAGAATAAAACGCAGGCACGGCTTTTTTACATATATAATAAAAAGCTTGTGCATTATCAAGAATTAAATTATTGCTTTCTAATAATAAACGATCAATATTATTACTAAATAAACCAAAGTAGTTGGTATAGATAAAAGCTTCATTTTCTTTTATACTAGAAAAATCAAATTTTGGCAGAAACCGTTCATCAATAGAATAAAAAGAGAATGCAATATTTAAATTTTTTATAGTTTTAATTACGGCATCGCAAGTATAATAAGGCAAATATAATTTAGAATAATTATTAGCACGAATTATGTATTCTAATGCATTTCTACCAGTATTAACTCTTATGGCTTTATCGTGCAAAAGTGAACCTGTATTGTTCAATTCTAATTCTAAAAATCCCCCAATTTCTTTACTTTTCATCACTAATGAACGATTACTTCTACAAGACCAGAATAATTTGATACTACTGCTTCTAATTTCTCTTGGGTTTTAAACTTAAGAACTAAGCTTCCTATTGCCTCGTTGGCACCGGTAAAAGCTTTAACTCTATCTCCTTTTTTAACCCAAAGATCTGTTTCGTAAACATATTTTTGTATAGCTGGGTTTATATTTAAGCTATTAAATATACCAGTCTTATTACTATATAAAATAATTTCTGCCCATTCACCTTTATAAACCGCGGGCTGTATTTCGGTAATTTCTTCTCCGAGCGCTGCTTGTATAGCCGCCGAAATTAAATTGGTTCCGGTTGCATAGTACAACATTTCCGAAAGTCTATTTCCTCCTCCTCTGGGAGAAACTTCCATAATATAAGCTCTATTGTCTGTGGTTTCCCTTACTTCTATATTATAAATAGAAGTCTTCATTCCCAACAATTCAATTAGGCGCTGTAATTCGGCTATAAGTTCACTTTGATTCTTTTCTGAAATTGAAGATGGCCAACTATATGCAGAAGGTGTGTAAGGGTTTGGTGAGTTCTGATCGAAGCGTTGATTGGAAAACGAAACAAACTGAAGTTTACCATCTATCGAAAAACAATCGGAATCTGAAGAAAAGTTTTTACTTTCTAAAAAATCTTCAATAATAAAAGTTTGACTAGGTGAAAATAATAGAGCGTGCTCTATCGCTTTTTGCAAATAGGATGCATTAAAAACTTTGGTTACTCCTTTGCTTCCTGCAGAATCTACAGGCTTTACAATTACAGGTAACTTAAAAGAACTAAATTCTTGTAATGCTTGAACTAAACTAGTATAGGTTCTAGCTTTTGGCACATTAAAATCATGTTTTTCAAGAAAATCACGAAATAAGCCTTTATTCTGCAAGACTTTAATTGATTTATAAGGCCCCGCAGAGGGTAAGTTTAATTTTTCACTCACATACGCAGCTGTAATCACACCCGGGTCTACCGCAAAAGACATAATACCATCTATTTTAAGTTTTTTTGCTAGCTCTAAGACAGCTTCTTTCTCTATTATGCTTACATTATGATATTCATCTGCGTATTGGTGTGCTACATTATCAGGTAGATAGTCGCACGTAATTACATAATACCCCATCTTCTTTGCGGTTTTAATAACCGGAATAAGATAGCGCAAACCACCAAGCAGAAGTAACTTTTTCATTTTATTTTGTTCAAAGTTTCTGCTATTCTATCTTTTTGATTCGGTGTTATCCCCACAAATAGTGGCAAACACATTATTCGTTTAGCAATACTAGCGGCTATGCTACAATTATTTGTCTTTACATAAGGTAATTCTTCTAAGCTCGGGTAAAAATACCTTCGCGGGAAAATATTTTTTTCGTTTAAAGCTGCTTCGGCTTCTAACAAATCTTCCTCACTTTCAAAAATAACCGGATAATAGCTATAATTCCATTCTGTATTTTCTCGAAGCTTTAATTTCCGTAAAGTAGAAAAATCTATATGCGCATCGTAATAGTCACAAACCTTTTTACGTTCTACTATAATCTTATCCATATACGGTAAAACACTTAAGCCCATAGCCGCTTGTAACTCACTCATTTTGGCATTAATCCCCAAACCATAATATTCCATAGGACCATTATGTCCAAAGTTATGCCTATAAAAAAGTTCGTGTAAAGTTTCTTCATCTTGTACAAAAGCAGCCCCGCCTTCTCCCGTATGAAAAAGTTTGGTAGCGTGAAAGCTACAGGTACTAACATGGCCATAATTAAAAACAGATTGTCCGTTATAGTTTACCCCAAAACAATGTGCTGCATCGTAGATAACTTTCAGACTATATTTCTCTGCAATTTTTTCAATAGCATCTATGTTACAAGGATTCCCAAAGACGTGGGTTGCTAAAATAGTAGTTGTTTTAGAGGTTATTGCAGCTTCTATTTTGGTTTCGTCTATGCTTAGATATTCGGGATGAATATCTACAAAAACCGGCATACATTTTTCCCAAACAATGCTGGAAGTGGTGGCCACATAACTAAAAGGCGTAGTAATTACTTCGCCCTCTTCTGCCAAGGCATTTAAAGCTATTTGCATAGGTAAAGTTCCGTTGGTCATAGGTATTATATGCTTAGCCCCAAGATAATGTACCAACTTTTTAGAAAGCTCGTTGTATAATTCACCATTGTTAGTAAGCCATTGGTTATCCCATATACGTTGTACTTGCTTCTGGTATTCTTGTATGGGAGGAAAAAAAGTTTTAGTTACGTGGATCATGGTTTTACTTTCTCTTTTTTAAATCGGCTGTCTTATTTGCCCAAGGAAAATCTTTTTTATCTGACTTTACCCCTAAAAACTCACATAAATCTTGATAGGCAGTAGGTTTAGACACATTCAAAATCAATAAGTCATTTTGTCGGTATCTAAAGTAATCTTTTACCTGCCGGTTGTAATCTATATAACTTTGTATTAGAATCTCTTTATTATAAGGTTCGTTTTCCGGAGTCTCATAATCGTAACGACTCATTTCCCAAGCCCAACCTTTATAAATATAAGTAGCTTCTTTTAAATCTTCTTTAGTTGGCATTTTACCTTCTTTTCCCCATAATTTTGTATGAAATTTTGTTAAGGAGTTGTACCATTGTTCGGGGTTATCTCGTACAGTTAAAATAAATTTGCTATTCGGATAAGCTTGATCTAAAGCTATAAAAGTAAATGGTTTACTAAACGGGATATCTTGAAAAAATTCTGCCGTTTTACAAAATTCAACTATAGGTTCGAAATCACGTTTAGCCCAATCATGGTGCATTCTTTCCGCTGGTCGTTGTTTTCCAACCTTAAACCCTAAATCTTGCATTGCATTTTTCAAAGAAGTGGTTCCGGTTTTATTATTACCTATTCCAAAAACTTTTGGTTTATTAGCATTCTGTAATTTCCAAATTCGTTCTTTTATATATTTTTTAAGTTGTTTCTTATTTAATGCCATTCAAATTGTGGTTTTAATGCTCCAGGTGTCTTGCCCATCCATTTGCCCAAAGCAGTTTGCTCTTGGATAATACTAAACGAAATAGCGTCTTTTTCTCTAAACAACAATTTTTTACCATCGCTAACCTGAATATCTACGAAAAATGCGCCCTGATTAAAAAAAGATTGTGGCACACGCATACGCGCCAATTGTTCTTTGTCTGTTAATTGAAACTCTTTTTCGGAGCCGCTGACAAATATAAAATTCCCTTGTTCATCTTTAAATCTTAGGGCGATATTCAGATCTTCCTGCTTTGAGTTTATAAAATTAGTCTCAAAATATAAATCATCGGTGCGTAAAAGAGGTTCTCCATAATCTTTCTCTTTAGCTTTTACCCCAAATGATAACAACTGGAATTTTAAATCCTTAAACTCTTCTTCATTAAAATAACGTAAATATTCCGCGCCTTTATCATTACCCATGGTAAGATAATAACTAACACTCTCATCAGTCCCTCCTTCAAAAGCGATTTTTCCATTTTCTAAAACAATACCACGTGTACATAAGCTCTTTACCGAGGCCATATTATGGCTAACAAACAAAACCGTTCTTCCCTCCCCTTGGGAGATATCTTGCATTTTACCAATAGCCTTCTTTTGAAATTCTGCATCGCCTACTGCTAACACCTCGTCTATCACTAAAATTTCAGGTTCTAAATGCGCGGCTACCGCAAAAGCCAAACGTACACGCATTCCGCTACTATAACGTTTTACCGGAGTATCTACATATAATTTACAACCGGAGAATTCTACAATTTCGTCTAGTTTTTCATCAACCTCCGCTTTTGTCATTCCTAAAATAGCGCCGTTTAGGTAAATGTTTTCTTTTCCTGTAAGTTCCGGGTGAAAGCCGGTACCTACTTCTAACAAAGAAGCTATACGGCCACGAGTTTTTATACTGCCGGTAGTTGGTCCGGTTACTCGCGACAAAATTTTCAAAAGCGTAGACTTACCGGCGCCGTTTTTACCAATAATACCCAGCACCTCGCCGCGTTTTACTTCAAAATTAATTTCGCGTAACGCCCATACATATTCGCTTTCTGCTTTTGCACTTCTATCGTTTACCGCGCCTACCTTGGTATACGGATCTTCTTTCCCGCGTAATTGATGCCACCAACGGTTTAAATCGTGACTTAAAGTGCCGGTACCCACAACGCCCAAACGGTATTGTTTGGATACGTTTTCGGCTTTTAAAATAACATCGCTCATAGGTTTTTTTCTAAAAAAGTCAAATTTAAAGTTTTAAAGTAAAATAGGTAGGTTTTTAAGAAGGAATTTTGAATTTGTTGTGAGTCGGGGGTCTTTAGTCGGTAGTCGAGGGTTGTGGTGAGTTGGCGAGTTGATGAAAAATTTCAAATTGCAAATTTTAAATGTCAAATTTCAAAATTAGGGATTAGGGATTAGGTTTTAGGCGGTAGGTATTAGGTGTTAGGTGTTAGGTGTTAGGTGTTAAAAAATATTACTTTGTGCCATACGGTGGAAAAGATTTTTTCGTGTTTTTCAAGTCCAGGAAAATAAGTCTAGTCCCCAAGTTTAATTGGGGATTGTTTCTTTTTTGGGCGATGCAAAAAAGAAAATATATGTTTTGCATTATTCTTTTTAGGACGAAGTTCTTCCGCTGTCTACCTTTTTTTCTTGCATCTACGAATAAAAAAAATGATGCTTGATGTTTCCGAAATGAAGTTGAGCGCTTTTTGTTTATAGTTGTTCGTTGAGCGTTGTTTGTTTTTCGATTATTCGACTATTCGTTTATTCGCAAGCTGTAAATTCGTAAATCACAGAAGAGTAATCATTAAATTTAAAAATTTGTATCTTTGATAAAAAGTCGAACAAAATGGATTTAGAAGCAAGAAAAAGATCATTTGTCCAAGAGTTCTTAAGACTACAAAACGAAGAAATCGTTAGTGGACTTGAAAAATTGTTACGCAAAAAAAAAGCTGAACTGCTTGAAAAAAACTTTAAGCCAATGACAATGGAACAATATAATGCAGATATTGATCAAGCAATGGAGGATTCCCGAAATGGTCGAATGATTAAAGCAACTGACTTAAAGGCTAAGATCCAAAAATGGAATTAGAAGTTTATTGGTTAGAGCTTGCGGAAAATAAACTTGAAGAGATTTATAATTATTATTCAATTAAAGCCAGTAAAAAAATCGCAAAAAAATTAATTAATGGTATTGTCGATACTACTATTGGAATCGATAAGCAACCGGAGATTGGACAGATTGAAAATAATTTAAGTAACCGGCATCAACATTTTCGATATTTAGTTTTTAAAAATTATAAAATAGTTTATTGGATAAATTACGATTCTAAACGAATAGAAATTGCTAACATTTTTGATACAAGACAGGACCCTCAAAAATTAGATGAAACAAAATAAAAAAGATACCTCAGTCGTTCCTCCATCTTTTTTAATGCTGTATGCTGTAAGCGCTAAGCTTTAAGCGAATGGATTTATTAATTATTTTCTTTACCGCGGTAACAGCGGAAACAGTTTTTGCTTTCCTATTGTCATCCCGACGCACGGAGAAATCTTTTTTGGCTTAGATAGTGAGAGATCAGTTTGGGGTATTCGTGTATTAGTGTAGTCGTGAGTCGTGAGTCGTGGGTAGTAAAAAAATTAAAATTCACTAAACCTCCGTCAGACCTGTCATTCTGAAAAAAGCTGACCAACGGAAGCTTTTATTCAGAATCTCTGAGTTAAGTAGAAAAAGATTCCCCAGTCGTTCCTCCATCGAAATGAACTGTGCTTAAAAACAAGTTTTTGCTGTCATTTCGACGATAGGAGAAATCTTTTTTACGAGTGTTGTTTTGTTTTCCCAGTTCATTTCGACGATAGGAGAAATCTGGTCAAAAATTAATATTCAGATTCTGCTTAGTCTCAAGCTGGTAGTAAGTTAGAAAAACGGTTTCGAAAAAAAAGCATTATATTAGCCTTATGAATTTGAAAGAGTCTATTAAAGATAAAATGGCAGATTTCTTGACATTGTGTAAAGCTCATAATGTAAAAAAACTGTACGCGTTTGGATCTTCTATTACAAATCAATTTAATGAGAAATCAAGTGATATTGATTTATTGATTGAGATTGATAATGATGACCCGATTGAACGCGGAGAAGACCTTATGAATATTTGGGATAAATTTGAACAGTTCTTTCAAAGAAAAGTCGATTTATTGACAAACACTTCCATTAAAAACCCTATTCTCAGAAAAAGTATTGATTCAACGAAAATTTTAATCTATGACGGAAAAGAGCAAAAAATATCTATCTGATATTTTAATAGCTGTCGATTTGATAGAGAAATTTACGGTTGATATTACAGATTTTGAGGTTTATCAGAATGATTTAAAAACCCAAAGTGCCGTAGAAAGACAATTAGCGATTATTGGAGAAGCTCTAAATAAGCTCAAAAAAATCAAACCTACTATAGAAATTGAGAATGATAAGCAAATTATTGGGTTTCGTAATAGATTAATACACGCCTACGATAGTATAGACAACTCAATAGTTTGGGCAATTTTAAATCGTCATTTGAAAAAACTAAAACAAGAAATCAAGGCATTGGAATAAAGTCTGCTACCAATAAGCTTATATGATGAATAACGGAAAGGAGATGCTAAAATCGACTAGTCGACGATTCGTTTATTCGTGTATTCGGATAGGTGCTAGTCTTTAGTCGAGAGTCTTGGGTAGTAAGTAATAGAAAATTTAGCAGCCTTCCCCCGTCAGAGCTGTCATTCTGAAAAAAGCTGACCAGCGGAAGCTTTTATTCAGAATCTGTGGGTTAAGTAGAATAAGATTTCTCAGTCGTTCCTCCATCTTTTTTAACGCTATATACTGTAAGCAGTAAGCTTTAAGCGAATGAATGTATTAATTATTTTCTTTACTACGATAACAGCAAAAACCTCTATTTTCTATGTTCTATTCTCTATTATCTTAACCCGCGGCTTTTTTCCTCTTTCCCTCTTTGTCTTTTAAACTTTTTGACTCTGCTCAACCAGCTCTCGATACACTGCTTTTTCTTCGCTATCGCTTCAAAAAACCAGTACTCGACCTGACAATGGCTCCCAACTGTCACTTCGATTGGGCGATTTTAGAAAACAAGCAATTGAAAATTGCGTAAGTTTTCTTAATCGGTTGTATCGAGAAGTCTATATCAAAAACTGTAATGCTGACTAACAAGCAGGTGTTTTTTCGTTTGGTGTTTTTCGTTTGTTGTTGAGCGTTTTTCGATTATTCGACTAGTCGACGATTCGTTTATTCGTGTATTCGGATAGGTGCTAGTCTTTAGTCGAGAGTCTTGGGTAGTAAGTAATAGAAAATTTAGCAACCTTCCCCCGTCAGAGCTGTCATTCTGAAAAAAGCTGACCAGCGGGAAGCTTTTATTCAGAATCTCTGGGTTAAGTAGAATAAGATTTCTCAGTCGTCCCTCCATCTTTTTTAACGCTATATGCTGTAAGCAGTAAGCTTTAAGCGAATGAATGTATTAATTATTTTCTTTACTACGATAACAGCAAAAACCACTATTTTCTATGTTCTATGTTCTATTCTCTATTATCTTAACCCGCGGCTTTTTTCCTCTTTCCCTCTTTGTCTTTTTAACTTTTTGACTCTGCTCAACCAGGTCTCGATACACTGCTTTTTCTTCGCTATCGCTTCAAAAAAGCAGCACTCGACCTGACAATGGCTCCCAACTGTCACTTCGATTGGGCGGTTTTAGAAAACAAGCAATTAAAAATTGCGTAAGTTTTCTTAATCGGTTATATCGAGAAGTCTATATCAAAAACTGTAATGCTGACTGACAAGCAGGTATTTTTTCGTTTGGTGTTTTTCGTTTGTTGTTGAGCGTTTTTCGATTATTTGACTAGTCGACGATTCGTTTATTCGTGTATTCGGATAGGTGCTAGTCTTTAGTCGAGAGTCTTGGGTAGTAAGTAATAGAAAATTTAGCAGCCTTCCCCCGTCAGAGCTGTCATTCTGAAAAAAGCTGACCAGCGGGAAGCTTTTATTCAGAATCTCTGGGTTAAGTAGAAAAAGATTTCTCAGTCGTACCTCCATCGAAAGGACAATGGGAATTTTATTTAACTGTCATCCTCGACGAAAGAAGAGATCTTTTCTTCGAGTGAGGATAAAACAATTCAAAATTTAAAACTCAAAATTAAAAATTACAAATTCAAACCACTCGTTTATAGCAAAAGCCTCTATATTCTATATTCTATTCTCTTTTATCTAGTTTTTAGTCCTGCATCTTGAGTGGGTTTTCGATATACAATCTACACTATACAATATACAGATAAAAAACATCGCATACAGCCTACAGCGTAAAGCATATAGCTTACCGCTATTTTACTCTACTCTTTGACTATTTACCTACTTGCCTCTTTTCCTCTCAAACTCCATAAAACTCAAAAACCGCATCAATCACCAGTTGTTGCTCTTTTTCATCCAAATCGTAGTACATTGGTAAACGTACTAAACAGTTAGCGAAATGTTCTGTATTGGGTAAAGATTGTAACGGATTGTTTTTTAAATAATACGGACTATTATGTAAACCCAAATAATGAAAAACACTATGTATTTTTCTTTTCTTCAAAAAAGTTATTAATTCTTGTCGCTCGCTGGCGGAAGAACAAAGCAGGTAAAATATATGCGCATTGTGGGGAGTATCATCTGGTAATTGCGGCAGTTTTATTATATCTGCTTTTTGTAGAACTTCTAATTTTTGGTAGTAATAATTCCATAAGTCTAAGCGCTTTTGGTTTACTTTATTTATTTCCGGAAGTTGGGCTAGTAAAACCGCTGCAATAAATTCTGCCGGCATAAACGAGGAACCGGTGTCGCTCCAATTATAAGCAGAAGTTTCTCCTCTAAAGAAAGCAGCGCGATTGGTACCTTTTTCCCATATCATTTCGGCCCGTTTTATAAACTTGGAATCGTTAATACCCAATATACCTCCTTCCCCACTGCTGATATTTTTGGTCTCGTGAAAACTAAAAGCCGACAAATGACCAATACTACCAAGATAAGCGTTGTTTTGTTTTACGCCGATAGCGTGAGCACAATCTTCAATCACATATAGGTTATGTTCTTGGGCGAGTTGCATAATTCCTTTCATATCTACCGGAACACCGGCATAATGCACTACCACAATAGCTTTGGTACGCGGACTTATTTTTTGGCGCACAGAAGCTACGGAAAGGCTAGGGAAGTTCTCTTCCACATCGGCAAAAACCACTTTTGCTCCTTGTCTATCAAAAGCCAAGGCTGTTGATACAAAGGTATAAGAAGGCATAATAATTTCATCTTCGGCGGAAGCTTCTATCAACAAAGCCGCCATCTCTAAAGCATCTGTACAAGAAGTGGTTAAAAAAACTTTTTTTAAGTGATAATGCTGTTCAAAATAAGCTTGAACTTGCTCGGTAAATACGCCATTTCCCGACAATTTATTCACGGCCAAAACTTGTTGTAAATAATTAATTTCTTTCCCCGATTGAAAAGGCTTATTAAACGGAATCATAACTACAAATTATTACCCGAAGATAAGGTTTTTATTTTTCGTTGGACGTTTTTCGTATTTCGTTGAGCGTTTTTCGATTATTCGACTAGTCGACGATTCGTTTATTCGTGTATTCGGATAGGTGCTAGTCTTTAGTCGTGAATCGTTTTCCGTTTCTCGTTTTTAGTTGGGTAGCTCCCAATTTTTAATGAAGAATTTTAAATTTTTAATGGTGCATACAGCCCAGAAAAGGATTTATTAGTCGTTTCTTTATAGCAATGACAGTGGGAATTTTTTCAGATTGTCATTTTCTTCATCAATGTACAATCTACAGTTTACATTATACAATTTTCAGTGGTCAGTGCTCAGTAAGCAGTAATGAGTTTGTGAGTATGTGAGTTAAAATTTCTCAATATACAATCTACAGTATACAATATACAATTTAGTCGTGAGTCGTTTTGGATAGTCTTAATACAAATGCGGAAAAAGATTTCTAAGTCGTTCCTACATCGGAATGACAGCAAAAATCTGAGTTCGATTTAAGCTTTTTCAATAAAAAAAATGTAAATCGATAGGATTCTTGCTCTTTAAGAAGCTTTGTTCATTTTCTTTGCTTTGTATTCCTTTCGCTTCGCTCGTCGGATACAAGCGAAAACGAACCAAAAGAAAAGACGCTTTTTCCAAGGTATTTTTCAGCAAAGCTGAAAACCAGTTTTGGTTTGCTAAAATCTTTCCAAGGCTTCAAGATTTTTTAACGCAAACCAAAACTTATACTGAGGAAAAAGATTGCAAAGCGCTGCTTTGAAACGTTAATAATGCCGTTTTCAAAATTATTGTTTAAGGTCTCGACTCGCCAAAATTACTCAATATACAATCTACGGTATACATTATACAATTCCACACGAGTATCGCATTAACTAAAACAGCCGAGTGTCATCTCGACGAAAGGAGAGATCTCTTTCCAAGCGGGGATAAAATAATTCAAAACTAAAAATTAAGAATTGTAAAATTTAAACCACTCGTTTACAGCAGAAAGCCTCTATTTTCTATATTCTATTCTCTTTTATCTAGTTTTTAGTCCTGCGTCGTGAGTCGGTTTTCGATATACAATCTACATTATACAGATAAGAACCATCGCATACAGCATAAAGCATATAGCCTCTTTTCCTCTTTACCTTATTAACTCTTTCCCTTTTTAACTTCTTAACCCTCTAAACCGTATCAATAAAATTCTTCTCGGTTTTATTAAAAATTACCAAACCAATAAAAAAGATAATTACCGAAAAACAGAATGCATAAATAAGTCCGCCCCAAGTGAAGTTTCCGAAGTCTAAGGTGATAAAGCGGAAACCTTCTATTATTTGTGCGAGCGGATTATACTCAAACAACCAGCTTATTTCCGGCAACTTTTCTTTGGCTTTATCTAACGGAAAAGGAACTGCCGAAATATACATCAATAAAGATGTTGCAAAACCTACCAAGACCGTCAGATCGCGATATTTTGTAGTAGCTGCCGAAATAGTCATTCCCAAACCTAGCCCGGTTAACGCCATCATCAAAACGTATAACGGAAACAATAATAAGAAAGAATTAGGCGCTACTTCTGCCCCACTTAAAACAAAATAGATATAAAAACCGATAAAAATCAATAACTGAATACCAAATTTAACCAAATTAGAAACCGTAACCGACATAGGCATAATAGCTCGCGGAAAATACACTTTTCCGAAAATACCTGCATTGCCACGAAAGATATTAGAGGTGCCGGTAAAACATTCTTTAAAATAATTCCAGGCTGTAATACCCGCTAAGTTAAACAAAAAAGAAGGTACCGCTCCGGTGGTAACGCCGGCTACATTGTTAAAAACCAGGGTAAAAATAACCGAAGTAAATAAAGGTTGAATAAAATACCATAACGGACCTAAAATGGTTTGTTTGTAAACCGTTACAATATCCCGCTTAACAAAAAGAAACAGTAAATCTTTATACCGCCATATTTCTTTAAGATTAAGACTAAAAAGGCTTTTGTGTGGTGTGATTTCATACAACCAATCCCCTTGTTCTTTTTTCATTTTATTTAAAGTTTTCCAAAGTTATTTTTAAACCTTCTCGAACACTAAAACGCGGTTGGTATCCCAATAACGTTTTCGACTTCTGAATATCTGCTAAAGAATCACGTACATCGCCTTGTCGTGGTGGTCCGTAATGGGCTCGTAATTCACTATTAGCGGCTTCCTGCAAACTTTGCCATAATTGGTTTAAGCTTATTCGTTCGCCATAGGCTACGTTATAGACTTTGTTTGTCGCTTCCGCGGAAGCGAATAAAGCTTTAATGTTGGCTTGCACCGCATTTTCTACAAAGGTAAAATCGCGGGTTTGCTCGCCATCACCATTTATAGTCGGCGCTTTTTGATCTTTTAAAGCTTGCATAAATAACGGAATTACCGCCGCATAAGCCCCTTGCGGACTTTGTTTTGGTCCGAAGACATTAAAATAACGTAAACCGATAATTTCGATACCATAAGTATCGGCAAACACATTAGCGTATAACTCGTTTACATATTTGGTAACCGCATAAGGCGATAAAGGTTTGCCTATGTTTTCTTCTACTTTCGGTAATTCTTTGCTATCGCCATAGGTAGAACTGGAAGCGGCATAAACCAAGCGTTTTACACTTGGGATTTCTTTCTGCGCTACCAACATATTTACAAAGCCGCTAATGTTGACATCGTTAGTGGTAACCGGGTCGTCTATAGAACGTGGCACGGAACCTAAAGCTGCCTGGTGCAGCACATAGTCAACATCTCGCATAGCGCTTTTACAAGTTTCTAAATCGCGAATATCGCCTTCGATAAATTTAAAATTCGAACGATTTTCAAATTCTTTAATATTCGCATAATAGCCGTTGGAAAGGTTGTCGAGAACACGTACCTCTTTAGCACCGTATTTTAATAGATATTCTACCAAATTAGAACCGATAAACCCGGCGCCGCCGGTAACTAAAAAGGTATAATTTTTTAAATCTTTTTCGTGATAAACGTGTTCAAACATAGACTAGTTTTCTTTTGACTAAAATATCGCTTGCAAATATAGTTTTTTTTGACAGACCAAGGTGGTTTGTTGGTTGTTGATTGGTGTATTGGTGAATTGGTGAATTGGTGAATTGGTGAATTGGTGGATTGGTTGATTGGGATATTCGTTTGCAGTGTTCAGTGGGCAGTGATCAGTAAGCAGTGATGAGTTGGTGAGTTAAAAATTCAAATTTCTTATCTCAAATTTTAAATTAGAGATTAGGTTGTAGGCAGTAGGTGGTAGGAAGAAAATCTGCTAGTATAAGATACCATCCGCGAAGCAAGTCCTCTTTAGCAAATTTAGGGGTTACACGGGAAATAGTAATCAGTGTTCATTTCACAATGTGCGTGGGTAAGTTTGGTAGCAGAAATTTCAAGATTCAAATTTATTATTTCAAAATCACTCGATATACAATCTACAGTATACAATATACAATATACAATATACAATTTAGTCACAGGTAGTGATAAGTGGTGAGTGGTGAGTGGTGAGTGGAAATTTCAAAATTCAAATTTATTATTTCAAATTTAGATTTAAGAAAGCATAATTTACAATATAAAAAGGGACTATCTTACAAAGTGTGTAAGTTAAAAAATAGCTGGGGCCGGCCCCAGCTATTTTTTTAATTTTAATATTT
>CANLVH010000011.1 GCA_947494545.1 uncultured Mesonia sp.
AGAATTTAAAGGCCACTTTACCTTAAAACGATAGTGGAGAGAGGGTAAAGATTATTTAAAAACAAACCGGTTTTGTTAGAATCAAAGCCGGTTTGTTGTTTTTTATAGTAATGTAAAAGTGCAAAAGACAAATTAATATTTAAGTTAACTTTGATGTATAAAATGTGTAATTTTGCAGTATGGAATTTTCTTCGAAATTATTAGAAAATGCAGTGCAGGAAATGGCACAATTACCCGGAATTGGGAAACGCACCGCATTACGATTAGTATTACATGTTTTAAACCAACCACAAAGCCAAACTACCAATTTAGCTAAAGCCTTGGTGGATTTACGAACTGAAATTAAATTCTGTAAAAATTGCCACAATATTAGTGATCAAGAGCTTTGCCAGGTATGTGCAAATCCTAATAGAGACCAAAGTTTGGTTTGTGTGGTAGAAGACATTCGGGATGTAATGGCAATTGAAAATACTAGTCAATACAAAGGTCATTACCATGTTTTAAATGGTAAAATAAGTCCGATGGATGGCATTGGCCCGGACGATCTAAACATAAGTAGCTTGGTTACAAAAGTAAAAGAAGGTAAAATAAACGAGATTATTTTTGCACTCAGCAGTACAATGGAAGGGGATACTACAAATTTTTACATCTTTAAACAATTAAAAAGCTATTCCGTAACTATGTCTACTATTGCCCGAGGAATTGGAGTAGGAGATGAACTCGAATATGCCGATGAAATTACATTAGGGAGAAGCATCTTAAATAGAATTCCTTTTGAAAATTCCTTAAAAGGATAAATATGCAGCTTTCCATAATCATATTAAATTATAAAGTACCATACTATTTGTTGCAATGTGTAGATAGTGTCTCTAAAGCACTCAAAAATATTAACGCAGAAATAATTGTTGTTGATAATAATTCGCAAGATACAAGTTGCCAGCTAGTTAAAGAAAACTTTCCAAAGGTTAGAATAATAGCAAATAAAGAAAATTTGGGCTTTGCAAAAGGTAATAATATTGGTATAAAAGAGGCGAAAGGAAAATTTATATGCCTGTTAAACCCAGATACTATAGTATCTAAAAATACATTTAGCAGTCTTTTAAGTTTTGCTGAAAAAAATAGAGATTTTGGAGCTATTGGTCCAAGACTTATAGATGGGACGGGTAATTTTTTACCGGAAAGCAAAAGATCTATCCCTACACCAACTATCGCTTTTCAAAAATTAATGGGTATCGGTAAAAATTATTATGCGCCTATACATTTCGCTAAAAACGGAAAAGTTGCAATTTTGGTCGGAGCGTTTATGCTAATGCGTAAAGACCGTTATTGGGAAGTAAACGGTTTAGACGAAGATTATTTTATGTATGGCGAGGACATAGACCTTAGTTATAAATTTATTAAAGCAGGCTATCAAAATTACTATGTAGGTTCTGAAATAGTTTTGCATTTTAAAGGAGAAAGTACAGCAAAAGATGCCACATATAGAAAGCGTTTTTTCGATGCTATGCAAATCTTTTATAAAAAACATTTTGCACAACATTCTATCGGTAAAACTATGGTAAAAGCGGGCTTAATATTGGCTAAAAATTTTTATTCCTTTACGGAAAAAAAAGAGAAAAAAACCACCTTCAAGCAAGTTTTATTGGTAGGTGGCGATTTTGATATGCTCAACCAACTTTCTAAAAAATATAAAGAACCAATACACTTAATAAATAAAAAACTGGTTACAAAAAAGAAATTTTCTAACAGTTTACTTATTTTTATCTCCGAAAATGTTTCTTATAAAGAAATTTTTTATATCATGGGAGTGCAGAAAAACAAAAACAATTTTTTCCGCATTAAACCCGGGAAATTTAATTTTATAATTGGCAGCGACTCCAATAGAGCAAAAGGAGAAGTTTTTAAATTATAAAATTTTGAAAAATAACTATCAAAAAACGTGTTTTTTGATTAAATTCGCAAGCGAAAATTAAAATACAACCTTTAGGTTAACGATATGGCAAAATTTGAACTAAAATTACCCCAAATGGGAGAAAGCGTTGCAGAAGCAACCATTACCAACTGGTTAAAAGAAGTTGGCGATACCATAGAAGAAGATGAAGCAGTATTAGAAATAGCTACAGATAAAGTAGATAGTGAAGTGCCAAGCGAGGTAGAAGGTGTTTTAAAAGAAAAACTGTTTGATGTAGACGATGTTGTGCAGGTTGGGCAAACCATTGCAATTATAGAAACCGAAGCAGAAGTAAGTCAAGATAACGAAGCTCCTGCACAAGAAGCTGCAAATGTTGCGGCCGTAGAAGAAAGTGTTACCCAAGCCAAAGAAACTGCTGATAAAAGTATAGATTTTTCAGACTCAGAAAGATTTTATTCTCCTTTAGTGAAGAATATCGCTAAAGAAGAAAATATAAGCATAGAAGAATTAGAAAGCATTGAAGGCAGCGGAAAAGATGGCCGAGTTACCAAAAATGATATTTTGGCTTATGTGGAAAACAGATCTACGCAAAAAGAGCCACAAAAAACCGCCTCCGCAACGCCGGCTAAACCTGCTGCGGCGCCTAAGCCTGCATCTGCACCGGTAAATGTAAATGCAGAAGATGAAGTTTTAGAAATGTCGCGTATGGGTAAAATGATTTCGCACCATATGGTAAACAGCGTGCAGACATCTGCCCACGTACAATCGTTTATAGAAGTAGATGTAACTAAAATCTGGAATTGGCGTAATAAAGTAAAAAAATCTTACCAAGAAAGAGAAGGTGAAAAAATAACTTTTACGCCTATCTTTATGGAAGCAGTAGCAAAAGCTATAAAAGATTTTCCTATGATTAATATTTCCGTAGACGGAGATAAAATTATAAAACGAAAAAATATTAACTTAGGAATGGCAGCTGCTTTGCCAGATGGTAATTTAATTGTGCCCGTAATTAGAAATGCAGATCAACTCAATTTGGTAGGCTTATCTAAAAAAGTAAATGATTTGGCGCAACGTGCCAGAGCTGGCAAATTAAAACCAGACGAAACCCAAGGTGGTACTTATACGGTAACCAACGTAGGTACGTTTGGTAGCGTTTTAGGTACGCCAATTATCAACCAGCCGCAAGTGGGTATTTTAGCTTTAGGAGCTATTAGAAAAGTTCCTGCTGTTGTAGAGACTCCAGATGGTGATTTTATTGGTATACGTCACAAAATGTTCTTGTCGCACAGTTACGATCATCGTGTAGTTAATGGCGCACTTGGTGGTCAATTTGTTCAACGTGTTGCACAATATTTAGAAGCTTTTGACGCAGATCGTTCCATTTAAAAACTTCTAAAAATATAAAATAAAAAACGCCCGTTTCTACGGGCGTTTTTTGGTTGGTTATTTAAGTTTTAGCCCATTTCTCAAAATATATTTAAGTAAATGGCTGTTAATAAAGGCTTAAAATTATAAAAAAAATTTAAATAGCATAAACTTTTCAATAAAAAATTAGTTGCGCTACCTTTGCAGAAAATTCAATTATTATGAAATTAGAGCTTAGTAAACCTATCTGTTTTTTTGATTTGGAAACCACAGGTACCAATATTGCTAAAGACCGCATTGTAGAAATTGCGGTTTTAAAAGTTTATCCAAACTCCAATAAAGAAAGTTTTACTTGGCGCGTAAATCCTGAAATGAAAATTCCGGAAGAAGTAATAAAAATTCACGGAATTTCTAATGAAGATGTGGCCAACGAACCTACCTTTAAAGAATTAGCACCTAAAATTTATCAGATGATTAAAGATTGCGATTTAGCAGGGTATAATTCTAACCGATTTGATATTCCGCTTTTAGCGGAAGAGTTTTTGCGCGCAGACGTAGATTTTGATATAAAGAACGCTGTTGCTATAGATGTGCAAACTATTTTTCATAAAAAAGAAAAACGCACCTTAGAGGCTGCATATAAATTTTATTGCAACAAAGATTTGACAGATGCGCACAGCGCAGAAGCAGATACTAATGCCACTTACGAAGTGTTAAAATCGCAATTAGACCGGTATCCAGATTTAAAAAACGATACAAAATGGTTAGCAGAATTTAGCGCCCATAAAAAATTTGCAGATTTTGCAGGACTTATAACGTATAACAAAGCCGGTCAAGAAGTATTTTCTTTTGGAAAACACCGGGGTAAAATAGTAGAAAAAGTATTGGAGAGCGAACCCGGTTATTACGGTTGGATACAAAATGCAGACTTTCCGTTATACACCAAAAAAGTGCTTACGGCTATAAAACTCAGAAAACTTACAGAGAAATTAAACTAAGTCTTCTTTATGAAAATAATTTGTGTAGGAAGAAATTATACAGAACATATTACTGAATTAAAGAATGAAAAACCGGAAGATCCGGTTTTGTTTTGTAAACCAGATACAGCTATAATTCTCAAAAATCAACCCTTTTTTATTCCTGATTTTTCTAATAATGTTCATTACGAAGTAGAAATTTTGGTAAAAATTAAAAAAGTTGGTAAACACATTCAAGAAAAATTTGCGTCAAAATATTATGACGAGATAGGTTTAGGAGTAGATTTTACTGCGCGCGATTTACAGCAGCAACTTAAGGAAAATGGATTGCCCTGGGAAAAAGCAAAATCTTTTGACGGTTCGGCATTAATTGGCAGGAAGTGGATAGACAAAAATGACTTCAAAACGGTTGATAATATTGACTTTTCCTTACAGAAAAACGAAAAAATTGTACAATCATCGAATAGTTCCTATATGTTATGGAAGATAGACGCCTTAATTGCGTATATTTCAAAGTATTTTACCCTAAAAATAGGAGATGTTATCTTTACCGGTACCCCAAACGGTGTAGGCAAAGTAGAGCCTGGAGATAACTTAAAAGGATTTATAGAAAAACAAGAGATTTTTAACATTAATATCAAGTAATGAAAAAGTACGATTTGACCAACCTTCGTCAAATGGCGAGTGATGATGAAGAATTTTTTATCGAAATGTTAAGGACTTTTGTGCAAGAACTCCCCGAAGATGTGCAGGCTATGAATCAAGCCGTTGAAAATCATAACCCACAACTTACGTTTCAAATCGCCCACAAGATGAAACCCAATTTGCAAATGTTTGGGTTAGATCTATCAGAAGAAGTTAAAAAACTAGAGCATTGGTCTAAAGATAAAAGTACTAAAGAAGAAATTTTACCGGAGGCCCAAAAAATATCCGATACCGTTTTGCACGTTTGTCAAGAAATAAAAGAAGACTACAATATATAAAGTATGCAAGCAGAAATTATCACTATCGGCGATGAGATTCTCATTGGTCAGATTGTAGATACCAATTCCGCTTTTATCGCTACAGAATTAAATAAAATAGGCGTAGAAGTACATCAAATCACCTCTATAAGTGATCAAGCCGAACAGATTGTAAGTAGCTTAGAAGAATCACAGAAAAGATCAGATATCATTATAGTTACAGGAGGTTTAGGACCAACTAACGATGATATTACAAAACACACGCTAACGGCTTATTTTAAGGATGAGTTAATAAAACATCCTAAAATCGAAAAGCATATAGAGCAACTGTTCGAAAAACATATACAAACTCCTATTTCACACTTAAATAGACAGCAAGCCTTACTGCCAAGTAAAGCAATTGCTTTACACAATGCATATGGAACTGCCCCGGGAATGTGGATAGAAGAAAATGGCTCCATTTTTATATCGCTCCCAGGCGTACCTTATGAGATGAGAGCTTTGCTGAAAAACGAGGTGTTACCAAGAATTACAGATAGATTTAACCGTCCGTTTATTTTACATAAAACCGTGTTAACCTATGGTTTAGGAGAAAGCGCCATTGCCCAAAAAATAGAAGATTGGGAAGCTAATTTGCCATCTTTTATAAAACTTGCTTACTTGCCAAATGTGGGTAGGGTTAGGCTGCGTTTAAGCGCCAGAGGACCGGAAGAAGAAGTATTACAGCAAGAACTAGATAAACAAATAGAAGATTTACATACCTATATTGGTGATATTATTAAAGGTTATGAAGAAGAAACCAGTATAGAAGATCAAATTGGTAATAAGCTTACCGCGTTGCAGCAGAGTATCGCAACAGCAGAAAGCTGTACAGGAGGCAGGTTGGCTGCTAAATTTTCGGCAATTCCCGGTTCTTCCAATTATTTTCGGGGAGGTTTTGTAACTTATGCTACGCAGTCCAAAACACAGATTTTAGATATTTCGCCAGAATTTATAGAAAAACACTCGGTTGTAAGCGCTGCTATTACAAAAAAAATGGCAGAACGAGCCAAAAGTATTTTAAAAACAGATTTTGCTATAGCCACTACCGGAAATGCGGGGCCAACAAAAGGAGATAGCAATGCCGAAATAGGAACAGTGCATATTGCAATTGCAACTCCTTTAAAAACAAAAGAATATGCATTTAACTTTGGGCAGCCCAGAGAAAAAGTAACGCAAAAAGCCGTAAATAAAAGTTTAGAGTTGCTTTATGATGTTTTAATTAAATAAAATAAAAGGTTTAGAAAATTTGTTTTCATAATAAAAAAATCGTTAATTTGCAGCCTGTTTTGAAATAACGAGAAAAGATTAGAAAACATGTCAAGAGTTTGTGAACTTACGGGAAAAAAAGCAATGGTAGGAAATAATGTTTCTCACGCCATGAATAAAACTAAGCGTAAATTTAAAGCTAATTTAGTGAAAAAGCGCTTTTACCTTCCAGAAGAAGATAAGTGGATTACTTTAAAAGTTTCTACTTCTGCTTTAAAAAATATTAACAAAAGAGGAATCTCTGCCGTTATAAAAGAGGCTAGAGAGAATGGTTTCTTAAAAAAGTAATCAAACCCTGAAATACCTATAAGAAATGGCAAAGAAAGGAAATAGAGTACAAGTAATATTAGAATGTACAGAGCATAAAGCCACCGGTAAGCCGGGTACTTCTAGATATATTACCACTAAAAACAAAAAGAACACACCGGATAGAATGGAGTTGAAAAAATTTAACCCTATTCTTAATAAAATGACGGTTCATAAAGAAATAAAGTAATAAGTTATGGCAAAGAAATCGGTAGCAACCTTACAAACAGGATCTAAAAGACTTACAAAAGCCATAAAAATGGTAAAGTCTGAAAAAACAGGTGCATATACTTTTGTAGAGCAAATAATGGCACCAGAACAAGTAAACGACTTTCTTAACGAGAAATAATTACGTGAAACCTATATAAAAGCCGTCTCGAATTTTTCCGGGACGGCTTTTTGTTTTTATGTATATTTGTAGCTAATTTTAGAGAATTTAAAAATTCTAAACGATAAACGCTAGCCACCACTAACTACTCCTATAATATGAGTTTATTTAAAAAAATTTTTTCAAAAGAAAAAAAAGAAACACTAGATAAAGGTTTAGAAAAATCTAAATCTAATTTTTTTGGTAAATTAAGTAAAGCCGTTGCCGGTAAGTCTAAAGTAGACGATGAAGTCTTAGATGATTTAGAAGAAGTTTTAGTGAGTAGCGATGTTGGCGTGACTACCACCATAAAAATTATAGACCGTATAGAAGAACGCGTAGCTAGAGACAAATATTTAGGTACGGGAGAACTCGATAAAATTCTAAAAGAAGAAATTGCAGGTTTGCTTAGTGAAACCGGAAGCGGCGAAGCAGCACAATTTAATTTACCAGATAAAAAACCCTATGTAATAATGGTGGTGGGCGTTAACGGCGTAGGAAAAACCACTACTATTGGTAAATTGGCTTACCAGTTTAAGAAACAAGGTAAAAAAGTTGTACTTGGAGCTGCAGATACGTTTAGAGCCGCGGCCATAGACCAAATTCAAATCTGGGCAGATCGGGTAGATGTGCCAATGGTAAAACAAAAAATGGGTAGCGATCCGGCTTCCGTAGCTTATGACACGGTACAAAGTGCTATAAAACAAGATGCAGATGTTGTAATTATAGATACCGCAGGACGTTTGCACAACAAAGTGAATTTGATGAACGAGCTGAGCAAAATTAAACGCGTTATGCAAAAAGTC
Source organism: uncultured Mesonia sp. (assembly GCA_947494545.1). Classification (GTDB taxonomy): domain Bacteria; phylum Bacteroidota; class Bacteroidia; order Flavobacteriales; family Flavobacteriaceae; genus Mesonia. Next base: position 8,004 of record CANLVH010000011.1, read on the forward strand.
GTGCCAGACGTGCCAGACGAAGTTTTGTTGGTTTTAGATGGTTCTACCGGTCAAAATGCTTTCGAGCAAGCAAAACAATTTACTGCTGCTACAGAAGTTACTTCGCTGGCAGTAACCAAATTAGACGGTACCGCAAAAGGTGGTGTTGTAATTGGTATTAGTGACCAATTTCAAATTCCTGTAAAATATATTGGCGTTGGCGAAGGTATAGAAGATTTGCAGGTATTTAATAAAATAGAATTTGTAGATTCTTTTTTTAAACAAACATCTTAATGCAAGATAATCAACCGCACGCCAAACCTTTTTCGGCAGAAAACACAAAGTCTGTAATTTGCAAAATAATCTTTTTTTATAGCGTTTTCTACGTCGTTATGAAAATCATTGCAATTTTTAAAGGTTCTTGGGTAATGCCTAACCTTATTTTATGCGTACCTTTTCTGCTATTTGCAGGCTTAGGATTTAAAATGACAAAAACCAAAAATTATTCTTGGCTTTACGTTATAGCTGGCGCTTTGGTAATCTCTTTTGTGCGTTATTATGAGATAGATTTAATGCATTATCTACACGAAAAATTGGCATAAGCGCATTTCTAATTTTGTAACTTTTTCCTTTACGGATATAATTTAAGCAAACTCCTTTTTTCCGATAAATCCTTGTTATCTTTGCACACATTTTCAAAAACTTATGCGTACAAAATCTTTAAAGAAAAATAAAATAAACGTTGTAACCTTAGGTTGCAGCAAAAATCTATACGACTCCGAAGTTTTAATGGGCCAACTCAAAGCCAACAAAAAAGAGGTGGTACACGAACAAGAAGGTAATGTTGTTGTTATAAACACCTGCGGCTTTATAGATAATGCTAAGGAGCAATCTGTAAATACAATTTTAGATTTTGCACAAAAGAAAGAAGAAGGCTTGGTAGATAAGGTTTTTGTAACCGGTTGCCTTTCCGAAAGGTATAAACCAGATTTGGTAGAAGAAATTCCAAATGTAGATCAGTATTTTGGTACTACCGAGTTACCTGCGCTTCTAAAAGCTTTAGGTGCCGACTATAAACACGAGCTTTTAGGCGAGCGTATTACTACAACGCCCAAAAATTATGCGTTTTTAAAAATAGCAGAAGGCTGTGATAGACCGTGTTCTTTTTGCGCTATTCCGTTAATGCGTGGCGGACATAAATCTACGCCAATTGAGCAGTTGGTTAAAGAAGCAAAAGGTCTTGCGAAAGATGGCGTAAAAGAACTAATTTTAATCGCGCAAGATTTAACTTATTACGGCTTAGATATTTACAAAAAACGCGCCTTGGCAGATTTGCTAAAAGAACTTGTAAAAGTAGAAGGTATAGAGTGGATACGCTTACATTACGCTTTCCCCACCGGTTTTCCGGTAGATGTGCTTGATGTGATTAAGCAAGAGCCAAAAGTTTGTAATTATATAGACATTCCGTTACAACATATTTCAGACGATTTATTAAAGTCTATGCGCCGCGGTACAACGCATAAAAAAACTACAGATCTGATTTATAAATTCCGAGAAATCGTTCCGGAAATGGCAATTCGTACTACTTTAATAGTTGGTTATCCCGGCGAAACCCAAGAGCATTTTGACGAGTTGAAGGCTTGGGTAAAAGAAATGCGTTTTGAACGTTTGGGTTGTTTTACCTATTCACACGAAGAAAATACGCACGCTTACAACTTAGAAGACGATGTGCCCGAAGAAGTAAAACAAGAACGCGCAAATGAGATTATGGAAATCCAATCGCAAATTTCTTGGGAATTAAATCAACAAAAAGTAGATAAAACCTTTAAATGCGTTATCGATAGAAAAGAAGGAAACTATTTTGTGGGAAGAACCGAATTTGATTCGCCAGATGTAGATAACGAAGTTTTGATAGACGCTACAAAACATTACCTAAAAACAGGCGATTTTACCCAAATAAAAATCACTGAAGCGGCAGATTTCGACTTGTATGGAGAACCGGTGGCATAAGCTATTTATATTTGTTTAATTGAATTTTTACTCTAAGATAGTTTAAGAAGATTTCTGGTTTTTCGGTCGTAGCCGAAAGATAAAAGAATGGTTTAATGCTAAGCTAAGGCGGTTTTACCGAAATTCATTTACCAGATTTTCTTCCGTAAAGTCAAAAGTCTTTAACTAAAAATTAGTAGAAAAAACCTAGGACAAACGTATCTTTGCTACTTTAAGATTTTCAATTTTATGGCCGACTGTATTTCTTACAAAGACACGAATTATTTTTCGAAACTTATTCTAGACTATTTAGAAGAAAAACAAGAGTTACAAGATTTTTACGGCAAGTTTCCTAAGCTAGATAATTTTAAAAATCAGATAGCATTAAAAAAAGAAAATTACTCTGCTCAAACCAGAAAAGTTTTAGTCAAAAGTTTAAAAAAACAGTACGAGAATACCAATATTTCTGCAAAAACTGCTGAAAACTTACAACTTTTAGAACAAGAAAACACCTTTACCATTACAACCGGCCACCAATTAAATCTGTTTACCGGTCCGTTATATTTTTTATATAAAATTGTTTCTACGATAAATTTAACCAAAGAATTAGCAGAAAATTATCCCGATTATAATTTTATGCCCATTTTTTGGATGGCCACCGAAGATCACGATTTTGAGGAGATTAATTTCTTTAAGTATAAAGAAGAAAAAATTCAGTGGAAATCGAATCAAAAAGGTGCAGTTGGTAGATTTACAACAAAAGGCTTAGAAGAAGTTTTTAAAGAGTTTACCGATAAGTTAGGTGCTTCTGAAAATGCCGAAAAACTAAAAAATTTATTTAAAGAAGCGTATCTAAAACACGACAATTTAGCACAGGCTACACGATATATCGCCAATAATTTATTTAGCCAAGAAGGCTTGGTAATTATAGACGGCGACGATGCAGCTCTTAAAAAAGAGTTTAAACCCTATGCAAAAACCGAATTACAACAACAAAATGCTTTTCAGCAAATAAACAAAACTTCTAAAAGTTTAGAGGAGAAGGGCTACCATAAACAAGTAAATCCGCGCGAAATTAATCTATTTTACTTAGCAGAAGGCTTGCGCGAACGTATTGTAAAAAAAGAAAACAACTATTTTGTAAAAAATACAAAACTTTCTTTTACGGAAGAAAAAATGCAGGAAGAGCTCGAGCAGCATCCGGTACGTTTTTCGCCCAACGCGGTTATGCGGCCATTATACCAAGAAGTTGTTTTGCCTAATTTATGCTATATTGGCGGCGGGGGAGAATTAGCCTATTGGTTGCAATTAAAATCTTATTTCGAGTCAGAAAATGTTTCTTTTCCCATTTTATTGCTGCGCAATTCTGCTCTATTAATCAGTAAAAAGCAAGAAAGAAAATTAGAAAAGCTTTCGCTACAAAAAACTGATTTATTTCAGCAACAAGAAGAACTTATAGAGCAAAAAACCAAGGAGGTTTCGGCAATAGGCATAGATTTTTCACAGCAAAAAGAGCATTTAAAAAAGCAATTTGAAAACTTATATGTTTTAGCCCAAAAAACCGATAAATCGTTTTACGGCGCCGTTGCCGCACAAGAGCAAAAGCAACTAAACGGTTTGGCACATCTGGAAAAACGTTTATTAAAAGCGCAAAAACGTAAATTAAAAGACGAAATATCCAGAGTGGCTAAATTGCAAGATCAATTATTTCCAAAACAAAATTTACAAGAGCGAGCGCTTAATTTTTCTCAGTTTTATGAGAAAAACGGCGACGCTCTACTCACACACTTATATAAAGAACTACAGCCTTTAGAGCAAAAATTTTGTATTCTTAGCTTGGCTTATTAAAACCAAATTTTTATGAAAAGTATGCACGCCTTAGATATCGAAACCGTAGAAATGACTTTCGATATCATGAAATACGCTATTAACAGAATTTCCAATACAGAGCCGGAGCTCGGTCATCCTAAAAAAGAAACAGACCTTATGGAAATGGTTGGCGAAACCATTACCAAAGAAGGTATTGGTGGCGAGGAAGCTTTTGAACTTTTTAGGGATGTATTGGCAAAAGCAACCGTTCCGGTAGATCATCCGCGGCATTTGGCTTTTGTGCCGGCCGCGCCAACAAGAGCAGCAATACTTTTTGATTTGGTTACTTCTGCAGCCAGTGTGCACGGCGCGTATTGGATGACCGGTGCCGGCGGAATTTTTTGCGAAAATCAAGCTATGAAATGGTTGGTTTCGCTTACCGGTTTACCCGAAAATGCTTTTGGCGTTTTTACCAGTGGTGGTACCGCGGCAAACCTTTCGGCAATGATTACTGCTAGAGAATATTGGCGCGAACAAAACGAGGAAAACAAAGCTTATAAAGGCTTGATTATTACTTCAAGCGGCGCACATTCTTCCATAAAGTCTATGGCAAGTGTAATAGATGCAGACATTATTCTGGTAGACGATGATGACGAAGATAAACTAACCGGCGAGTGGTTGCAAAAGAAAATTAACCAATTAAGCTTTACGGACAGAAAACGGCTGTTTGCCGTGGTGGCAACAGGCGGGACAACAAACGCCGGTATTATAGATAATTTAGAAACCGTGGCAGATGTTTGCGAGAAAGAAAAATTATGGTTTCACGTAGATGCGGCTTATGGCGGCGGCGCTTTAGCGGCACCATCGGTTAGGCATTTGTTTAACGGAATAGAGCGCGCAGATAGCATTACTATAGATCCGCATAAATGGTTGTTTTCTCCTTACGATTGTGGTGCAATTATTTATAAAAATATCGAATTGGCAAAAAATGCACACTCGCAAAAAGGAGCTTATTTAGATATTTTTAAAGACGAAGGCGCGCAAGGTTTTAATCCGGCAGATTATCAAATACAATTAACAAGACGCTTACGCGGATTGCCACTATGGTTTTCTTTAGCAATGCACGGAACAGAAAAATATGCACAAGCTATAGAACGCGGTTTAGAATTAGCGCAAATTGCCGCCGAAAAAATAAAAGCTAGTGATTATCTGGAGTTAATACGAGAGCCCGGTTTGTCTTGTGTTTTGTTTAAAAGAAAAGGCTGGCAACCAGACGATTATATAGATTGGACGTATACTAACCATCAAGCAGGTTTTGCTTTGGTTACGCCAACAAAATGGACAAAAAATGGCCACTCAGAAACCGCCGCGCGTTTTTGCTTTATTAATCCCGACACCAACGAAAAAGATATAGAAGAAATTCTGGCAACAATGCAATAAAAAAACGCTTATTTTTAAACCCATTCTGAATTGGATCTCGAGTAAAAAATTATCTACTCAAAACTTACAATGTTAACGCAAATTATTACTTTTGCCTATGCAAAATAACGTACTCATATTAGATTTTGGTTCGCAGTATACGCAGTTAATAGCGCGTAGAGTGAGAGAGCTTAACATTTATTGCGAAATTCATCCGTTCAATAAAATTCCGGAAAATCCTGAAAATTATAAAGCTATTATATTATCAGGAAGTCCGTTTTCGGTAAGGGCAGAAGACGCTCCCAATCCAGATTTATCTAAAATAAGAGGTAAAGTTCCTATTTTGGCAGTTTGTTATGGGGCGCAATATTTGGCGCATCATAATGGCGGAAAAATTGAACCTTCTACTATTAGAGAGTTTGGTCGTGCCAATCTTTCGGTAATCAAAGATAAAGAAGTTTTATTTGAAGAAATTACCGAAAACTCCCAAGTTTGGATGTCGCATAGCGATACGATTAAAGAGTTACCAAACAATAGCGTACGTTTAGCTAGTACGCAAGACGTTTTGAATGCAGCCTACAGGTTTGAAAACGAAGACACTTATGCTATACAATTTCATCCGGAAGTTTATCATTCTACAGACGGGAAACAATTATTAGAGAATTTTTTGGTAAAAATTTGCAAAGTAAAACAAAATTGGACCCCCGAAGCTTTTGTAGATATGACCGTAGCCGATTTGAAAAAGCAAATTGGCAATGAAAAAGTTGTTTTAGGACTAAGCGGTGGCGTAGATTCTACCGTTGCTGCGGTTTTATTACACAAGGCAATAGGTAAGAATTTATACTGTATTTTTGTAAATAATGGGTTATTACGTAAAAATGAATTTGATAGCGTTTTAGACCAGTATAAAGATATGGGGCTAAACGTAAAAGGCGTAGATGCTTCTGATAGGTTTTTAAAAGAATTAGCCGGAGTTAGCGATCCGGAAGAAAAACGAAAAGCCATAGGCAAAGTATTTATTGAAGTTTTTGACGATGAAGCCCATGCTTTGACAGATGTAAAATTTTTGGCGCAAGGAACAATTTATCCAGATGTTATAGAATCTATTTCGGTAGCCGGACCTTCAGCTACCATAAAATCGCATCATAACGTAGGCGGTTTACCCGATTTTATGAAATTAAAAGTGGTAGAACCTTTACGGATGTTATTTAAGGATGAAGTGAGAAGAGTAGGAAAAGAAATGGGTATAGATCCCGAACTTTTAGGGAGACATCCGTTTCCCGGACCCGGCTTGGCAATTAGAATTTTAGGAGAAATTACCGCAGAGAAGGTAAGGGTTTTGCAAGAAGTAGATCATATTTTTATTCAAGGTCTAAAAGATTGGATGTTATATGACAAAGTATGGCAAGCCGGTGCTATTTTACTGCCTGTTAGCTCTGTTGGTGTTATGGGAGACGAGCGAACTTATGAAAAAGTTGTAGCTTTACGAGCAGTAGAATCTACAGATGGGATGACAGCAGATTGGGTAGATTTACCGTATGATTTTTTACAGAAAACTTCTAACACTATAATAAATAGGGTAAAAGGCGTTAATAGAGTAGTGTACGATATTAGTTCTAAACCGCCTGCTACCATAGAGTGGGAATAAAGTTATTATTATGAAAAAAATATTATTGATAGTTTTTTTTAGTTGCTTTTTGTTTAATCTTAGCGCTGCTCAAAACTATAAAATACATCGTGCGCAAGAGGGAGAAACCTTACAAAGTATTGCAAAGAAATACGACGTGTCTTTGCAAGCCTTAAAAAAAATGAATCCCGATGCTAATAATGCAAACTTAGGAAGTGCATTGTTGGTAATTCCATTTGGCGAAACCCCGGATGGGGAAGCAAGCTCCGGTCTTGTACGCTTTAAGGAATATAAAGTGCACAAAAAAGAAACTTTATATAGCTTGGCGCGGGAACACGATATTTCTGTAGAAGATTTAAAAAAATACAATACCTATTTATATAAAGAAGAATTGGGCGAAAACGATATAATTCGTATTCCAATTTTCAGTAAAAGAAATCAAGTAGATTACAATAGCTCTGTACAAAATTCTACGTTTAAAAACCTCAAACACATTGTTCTTCCTAAAGAAACCAAATACAGAATTAGTAAAAAATATGGTATTACGGTAGAAAAGTTAGAAGAATTAAACCCAATGCTTGGTACTTTACAGCCGGGACAAATTTTAACTGTAACCAATCCTAACGCAGAAAAGGCTAAAGAAAAAGAAAACAACTTTATAGAATACGAAGTACAACCTAAAGAAACTTTTTATAGCCTTACTAGAAGATTTAATATTACCAAAGACGAGTTAGAGTACCTAAACCCGATGCTTAAAAGAGAAGGTTTGGAAGCAGGTATGACGCTTAAAATTCCCGATCCTAATGCAGATAGCACAGCCGTAAGTGGTAGAGATGTTGATAAGAAAATTAAATTGGAAAAATACATTACCCATCGCAATGCCAAGAATATTGCAATTATGCTGCCTTTTAATTTAGATAAATTTTCGCAAGACTCTATCAATAAGCAAGAACAGTTAAAAAAAGATAAAGTATTACGAATTTCATTAGATTTTTATAGCGGCGTTTTGGCAGCTATAGATTCCGTAAAGAGCATGGGTATTCCCGTCAAAGCGGAAGTTTTTGATACGCGTCAAAGTAAAAAAGCTGTGGCAGATTTACTACAAGCCAATAACTTTAGTAAATTTCAAGCAGTGATAGGGCCGTTGCTTTCCAATAATTTAGAGTTTGTTTCGCAAAAGCTCGCCAAAGATGAAGTTCCGGTATTTTCGCCACTTACCGATGGTGAATTAAACGGAAAAGAAAATTTGTTTCAGTCCCGACCTTCTTCCATTATAATGGAAAAAACCTTAATAACGTATATAGATAGTTTAAAAGAAGGTAAAAATATTGTTATACTTACCGATGCTAAACATAGTTATTTAAGAAGTAAATTATCGTATACTTTTCCCAATGCCAGGGTAATTTATCAAGAAAATGAAGAGTATTTGCAACGTAGCGATTTAACCAAACGTTTAAGCGAAGACCAGGAAAACTGGATAATTATAGAAGCAGACGATTTTGCTTTAATAAGTAATGCAACTTCTTACTTAAATGCGCTTTCGCGAACTTATGATATTAGGTTATTTACTTCTAATAAAAGCGACCCGTACGAAAATGAGATTTCTAGTGAGTATTTAAGCAATCTTAAATTTACCTATGCTTCTATTGCCAAAGAATATAGCGTGGTTGAGGCAGATAGCTTTGTAAGTAAATATGTAGAGAATTACGGCATTTCGCCAAGTAAATATGCGGTGAGAGGGTTTGATATTACATACGATATTTTATTGCGTTTGGCCGTCGAAGACAATATTTATAAAAGCTTAGAAAAGAAAGGTGTTACAGAATATGTAGAAAATAAGTTTAGCTACCATAAAAAAATTATTGGCGGTTATTATAACGATGCTGTGTATTTGATGCAATACGATAAAAATTTAGAACTAAAAGTAATTAATTAATGATGACGGCCAAAGCAATCTATTTAGGAAATTTGCGGGTAGAAAATTTGCATATAAAAAGCAATAACAAGTATTTTACCGATGCCCCAACGGACAACCACGGTAAAGGCGAAGCTTTTTCTCCTACAGATACTGTGGCAACAGCCTTAGCAAATTGTATGCTTACCGTAATGGGAATTAAAGCCCAACAACTAAACGTAGAATTAAAAAATACCTACGCAGAGGTAACCAAAACCATGGCTTCTAACCCTAGGAGGATTTCTAAAATAGAAGTAAAAATTCATTTCCCAAAAATTTACGAAAGCAAAACCGCACAAATTTTAGAAAAAACAGCTAAAACTTGTCCGGTTTTACAAAGCCTGCATCCGGAGATGCAAAAAGAAATAGAGTTTATTTATCCCGCTTAATAATTTTCCGTAAAGAAATATTATAACAAAAGTTTTCTTTACGGAAGGTTTAAAAGCTAAAGCGCAGAAACTTCTTTTTTTACCGCTTCAAACTCAGTCAGTATTTCCTTTACAATTTCGGCGGCGGGTTTAATTTCGCTTATCAGTCCGCTAATTTGCCCAATCTCTAATTCGCCTTCCTCTAAATCTCCTTCAAACATACCTTTTTTGGCTCGGGCGCGACCTAGTAATGCGGTCAAATCTTCTTTAGTGGGTTGTTTGGTGTACAACTCCATTACATCGTGAAAGAATTTATTTTTTAAAAGCCGAACCGGAGCTAATTCTTTTAAGGTTAACTCGGTGTCGCCTTCTTTAGATTTTACAACCATTTCCTTAAAGTTTTGATGCGAAGAAGCTTCATCACTTGCAACAAACCTACTACCAATTTGTACGGCATCTGCGCCTAAAACCATAGCGGCCAACATTCCGCGACCGGTGGCTACGCCTCCTGCAGCAATAAGCGGAATTTCTAGTTGTTCTTTTACCATTGGTATAAGTGTAAAAGTGGTAGTTTCTTCCCTACCATTATGTCCGCCTGCTTCAAAACCTTCGGCTACGACCGCATCTACACCAGCAGCTTCTGCTTTTAAAGCAAATTTTACACTGCTTACCACGTGCACAACTTTTATGTTGTTTTCTTTTAAAATTGGCGTCCAAGTTTTAGGATTTCCGGCAGAGGTAAAAACAATTTCCACCCCTTCTTCTATAATAATTTCCATTATTTTTTCGAGGTCCGGATAGAGCATTGGTACGTTTACACCAAATGGTTTGCTGGTAGCTTTTTTACATTTTTGAATATGCTCACGCAAAATATCCGGGTACATTGAGCCGGCACCAATTATGCCTAAACCGCCGGCATTACTTACTGTGCTGGCTAATTTCCATCCGCTGGCCCAAATCATTCCTGCTTGAATAAGCGGATATTCTATATTAAATAACTGGGTAATTCTGTTGTTTGTCATGAACAAAAATTAAAATTTAAGTGCTTTTTCAAATTTACGAAATTACTCCCGATCCTAATAATTCTTCGCCATCATACCAAGCTACAAATTGGCCTTCTGTAATGGCGGTTTGCTTGTTTTCAAAAATTACGTAAAGAGCTTTTTCGGTTTGGTATAATTTTGCTTCTTCCAAAGGTTGTCTGTAACGTATTCTTGCTTTTACGGCAAGTTCTTCTCCGGGTTGTAGAGCCAAATCTTCGCGCACCCAATGTATTTCATCTTGGTTTACTTTAAGTCCTTGACGCAAAAGACCCGGATGGTTTTTTCCTTGGCCGGCATAAATAATGTTCTTATCTACATCTGTTTCCAAAACAAAAAGCGGTTCTGGCGTTCCGCCCACGGCAAGTCCTTTACGTTGCCCTTTGGTAAAAAAATGTGCGCCGTGGTGTTCTCCTACTTTTTTACCCAGTTGCGGAGAATATGAGTGTTTTTTACTGGCTGCATTTAAATAGGAATTTTTATCGCCATTAAGTTGGGCTTCTTTACTACTTAAATTTTCACTTTGCGGAATTTCTATAATATCGCCGGTTTTGGGTTTTAATTTTTGTTGTAAAAAATCGGGTAAGCGCACTTTGCCTATAAAGCAGAGACCTTGTGAGTCTTTTTTATCTGCCGTAACCAAGTTTTGTTGGGTTGCAATTTCGCGTACTTCGCTTTTTTGCAATTCTCCTATAGGAAACAAGGTTTTTGCCAATTGCTCTTGCGAAAGCTGACAAAGAAAATAAGACTGGTCTTTGTTTTTATCTTTTCCGGCTAAAAGCCTGTAAATTTTTTTATTATTAACAGTAGTTTCGGCTTTTCTGCAATAATGCCCCGTGGCAACATAATCTGCTCCCAGCGAAAGGGCAATTTTCATAAAAACATCAAACTTTATTTCACGATTGCAAAGTACATCGGGATTTGGGGTGCGACCTTTTTCGTATTCGTTAAACATATAATCAACGATACGTTCTTTATATTCTTCGCTTAAATCTACGGTTTGAAAAGGTATATTTAACTTGTCCGCCACCAGCATAGCGTCATTACTATCGTCTAACCACGGGCATTCGTCGCTAATAGTTACGCTATCGTCGTGCCAGTTTTTCATAAACAAACCTATTACTTCAAAGCCTTGCTTTTTTAGTAAATAGGCTGTAACGCTAGAATCTACGCCGCCACTTAAACCAACTATTACTCTTTTTTTCTTCACGTTCTTTTTTTTGCAAAATTAAACAATAAAATCTGCTTTACTAATGTTGCTTGGTGTCTTCTAAGGTGCCGTTTTTATAATATTTCCAAGTGCCGGTTTTTAAGCCGTTTTTATAATTTCCTTCGGTTTTTAGCTTGCCGTTGGCATCGTAAATTTTTACCGGACCGTGAAATTTGCCTTTTTTATACGTGTATTCCTGAATTAATTGTCCGTTTTTTCCGTAAACCATATTTTTACCTTCTGCTTTACCTTTTGAGAAATGTTGCTTTTCGGCAAGTTTACCGTTATTAAAGTAAACTTCTTTCCAGCCATCTAACAAATCGTTTTTATAATTTTCTACCATCATAAGCTGTTTGTTATTTTTATGATAGTAGAGCCATTTTCCTTCTTTTTTTCTTCCAATCATTTTGCCTTCGCTAACCAATTTTCCTTTTGGGGTATAAAACTTTACGGAAATACTATCGGAATTTGATAAATAGGTTTTGGTAGCTACCGGATGTTTGTTACTACTTTTATCGTAAAACTTAAAAGTGCCAACTTCTTTACCGTGCTCAAATTGACCTTTATACCTAATCTTATCGGTATTTTCATAATTTTTTTGCCATTTACCGTGTCTTCGGTTTTGGGCGTCGTGCGTATTTATTTGCGCATTTATAAAGTAAGGAAAGCTTACCGCAACAAAGAGTATAACAAGAGTTTTTATATTATGCATAGGTTGTTTTGTATCTTTAAAATATAGTTTACTTTAGCATTAAAACTTTTAAGAATGAATTTTATTTCAAAATTTGCAAAGATAGTAACAATTAGTTTGCCAGTTTTATTTTTTGTGGCTTGTGCAAACGACGATGATAATGATAATATAATAGAAGGCACAAACTCTATTGTAAATTATATGGATAAAAATCCGCGTTTTGCCCGTTTCGCGAAAGCGGTAGATAGAGTAGGGCTTAGCAATACTTTAGACGGTAACTCTGGCACTTACACCTTTTTTGCGCCCAACAACCAAGCCGTAGAAGCTTTTTTACAAACCGCTAATTTAGATTCTTTGGGACAATTGCCGCAAGAGCAATTACAAAAATTGGTAAAAAACCATATTTTAGAAACCTTAAATCCCGTTGCTTCTTTTAATACCGGTTATTACAAAACCATGGCAAGTATTGCGGTGACAGATAGTACAGCTTCAAACTTAAATGTCTATATAAATACCCAAGAAAATATACAAATTAATGGTGCAAGCGAAATTATTTTTCCGGATGTAGAAACAGATAATGGCATCTTTCACGAAGTAAATAAACTGATAGAACCTGCTTTTTTAGCAACTTTTTTAGAAGTTGATGATAATTTGAATGCTTTTTACCAAAACATAAACAGTGCGGAAATAGAACCTACTTTTTTAAATAATTTACAAGATTCTACCAATTTAAAAACTGTTTTTGTACCTAATAACACTGCCGTGGAAGCTTTTAATGAAAACTCTCCTACCAATCCAGACAGTTTGGAAGCAATTTATGCTTATCATTTATTAGACGAGTTTAAACTTTCTACAGATTTTAGAACCGGCTATACTTCTTCCGTTGTAACGGAAAATTTTACAGGAAATTCTCACGCAATCAGCAGATATATAAATACAGAAGTCGGTTTAAAAATAAATGGACAGAGTAATGTTGTGATAAACGATATTGTAGCTCTAAACGGAATTATGCACGTTACCGATGCGGTTTTAAAATTACCAAGTTTAAGCACTTTTATAAAAGCAGATGTACAATTACAAAGCTTTACGGAAGCATTAAGCAGAGAAGACCAAAGTTCTGAAGCTTTTTTTGTTTTGCTTTCTGAAAATGATTTAAATGCTTCTATGGCACCATTTACCGTTTTTGCGCCTACAGACAATGCTTTTGAAGAAGTTTTGGCAGAATTATATCCCGAGCAAACGGCCACTATACAGGATATTCCCGCAGATTCATTAACCAATATTTTACAATTACATATAATTCCCGAAAGTAATTTGCAATCTTCAACATTTACAGATCAAACTTTAAATAGTTTATCCGGTCCGGTAATTTTAGATGCAAACCAAGAAACTTTAGTAGACCCCGCAGAAAGAACAGCAGAAATTGAAACGCTAGACGTACAAGCAACTAATGGTGTTTTACAAAAATTATTAAAGGTTTTGTTGCCTTAAAAATTACAAATGCTTTTATAAGCGTAACTGTCAGTTATTATTCTAATTGGTTTAATTCCGGTCTTTTTATTAGGTCGGAGTTTTTTTATTTTGAAATGTTTGCTATTCGCTTATTTAATAGCGGTACGAAATTAAACTGAGAGTAAGCGTTTTAGCAAAAACTTTCTTTATAAAGAGGTATTGAAAATTTACATTCTAAAGCAATAATTTTTTCTTTACGGAATTTATCTAAAATAGTTTTAGATTGGAAACTAAAGAAAAAATATACAAATAGCTTAATCGTTAAGCTTTGTCAGCTTTCGGGAGCTTAATTACTTACAGTCTTTGTAATAAAAGCAATAACAATTGTATTCTTTTACTTTCCGTAAAGCTTATTTAAATTGCGCCCAAATTCAGCACCTTATTATTTTAAGCTTAGTTAGAGAAAACCAAAAGCCTAGTTTGCCAACCGAAGTAATGATTCTTTTATAGATACAAAAAACCTGTCCGTAAAGACAGGTTTTTAAACATTTGCTTATTGGTGTAAGACTTATTTCTTTTTTTGTTGCTTTTCTGCTTCTTCCATCATTTCCTGGAATTTTCTCGCAAACTTACCTTTCTTCTTCTTAGGCTTCTTTTTATTGGCTTGAATTTTTGCGTGAATTTTATCTTCATCAATAATAAAATTCTTTATTGCCAACATAATTCCTATAGTAATTAAGTTAGAAGTTAAATAATACAAGGATAATCCACTCGCGTAATTGTTGAAGAAAACAAGCATAAACAATGGCGATAAATACATTATAAATTTCATATTAGGCATCCCGGGTTGTTGCGCTTGTTGCATACTTTGACCGGTTGTCATCATCATATAAATAAAGATGGCAATAGAGGCTAAGATAGGAAATAAACTTACGTGATCTCCATAAAACGGGATGGTAAACGGTAACTCTGCAATTACATCATAACTGGATAAATCTTCTGCCCATAAAAAGCTTTTTCCGCGTAATTCAAATACACTAGGGAAGAAATTAAACAAGGCATAAAATACAGGAATTTGCAACAGAGCAGGAATACAACCACTCATAGGGCTGGCACCGGCTTTGGAATACAGCTTCATGGTTTCTTGCTGCTTCTTCATGGCGTTGTCTTTGTACTTCTCGTTCAGCTCGTTTATTTCCGGGCGTAAAACTTTCATTTTAGCCTGCGATACATACTGTTTGTATTGCACAGGAGAAAGCAATAATTTAATAGCAATGGTTAAGAAAATAATTGCAATTCCTGCTGGTAAGAAACCAGATAACAAATTAAAAAACGGTATGATAAAATATTTGTTTATCCAACCAAAAATGCCCCAACCCAAAGGTACAATCTCGTCTAAATTGCGCTCATAATTATTTAAGATCTTATAATCTGTTGGGCCGTAATACCATTTTAAATTTTCATTTAATTCGCCACCTTTTAATTTTACTGGAAGCGTGCTGGCAAAATTTTTGGTATATAAGGTATCTATGTCTTCATCTTGCACCAAGTTTTCAGAAACAAATTTACCACGCTCAAAAGGACTGTCGCTTAATAAAATAGAGGTGAAAAAATGCTGGCGGTAGGCAACCCAAGAAATATCTTCGTCTTCTTCTTCTGCACGATCGCCCTGTCCGGTATAATCATCTTTATCGCCTTCATACTGCCATATTATTTCAGTATAACGATTTTCATACGAAATACTTTTGGCGTGACGATAGCCTTTTAATTGCCAATCTAAAGCAACATTGTCCTGTAAAACATTGCTTAAACCTTGCGAGCGTATGGTAAAATCTACCATATAATCTTCCGGTTTAATTTCGTAGAGGTATTCTAAATATTCGTTTTCCGAAACTTTAAGTTTCATAGAAAGCGTGCTTAGACCATTATTTTGCTTTAATTTTGGTTCAAAATAAAGATCTTTCGTATTTAAAGTCCGGCCATCTGCGGTACTAAAATTCAGGTTAAAAGTGGCATTGTTGTTTTTTACTAAATATACCGGCTCGCCTTTATAATCTTGATGTTGTTTTAGTTTGGCTTCAACTATTTGACCTCCCTTATTACTAATGCTTAGTTTTAGAACATCGTTTTCAAGCACTGTAACATTTTTCTTTGCGGAAGAAAGTGTACTAGAATAACCAAACGCACCCAAATTAGCTTTTGCGCGCACCAAAGCCAAAGAATCGTCCGGAGTTAAATTTTCTAATTTTTTTTGATCAGAGGCTGTTGCAGCTTCTAAATCTTCTTGCGATACGTTTTTTTGGGAAGCATCAGCGGCTTGCTCTGTAGTTTGTTGGTCTTGGGTTTCTGGTGTTGCATCTTGATTAGAATATAACATCCAGATTAAAATACCACCAATTAATACAAAACCTATTAAAGAGTTTAAATCAAATTTTTTGTTTTCCATAGAAGCATTTATAAAAGGAAGTATTTTCCTTTTTTAATTTTATTCAGCGCAAAAGTCTCAAAATTATTTTACTTTTTCTGCGCAGGTAGTTATTATTTTTTAAATGTCAAATAAACCTCCAAAAAGTTTAAAACTGCCAAATTGGCAAGACAATTCTTATTTTAGTTTGTGTTTTTTGGCTGCTTTTATAAAATCTATAAATAACGGGTGCGGGCTGGCAACGGTACTTTTATATTCCGGATGGTATTGTACACCTATAAACCAAGGATGGTCTTTTATCTCTATAACTTCTACCAAACCGGTTTGCGGATTTACTCCCGTACTAGCCATACCGGCTTGTTCTAATTCTTTTTTATAGCGGTTATTATATTCGTAACGATGTCTATGTCGCTCGCTAATTTGGCTTTTACCATATATTTTATGAATCAAAGAATTTTCTTCTAATTGGCAATCCCAAGCCCCCAAACGCATCGTGCCACCCATATGCTTTAAGTTTTTTTGATCTTCCATAATGTCTATTACAGGATGTGGCGTGTTTTGTTCCATCTCGGTAGAGTTGGCTTCTTTTAAGTTTAATACATTTCGGGCAAACTCTATAACTGCCATTTGCATGCCTAAACAAATTCCCAGAAATGGTAAATTATTTTCTCGTGCATATTTAACCGCTTCAATTTTACCTTCAATTCCGCGTTCGCCAAAACCCGGAGCTACCAAAATACCATCTAAATTACTTATATTATGCGAATTTTTATCTACATCTATAAATTCTGAATGTATATTTTGAATGTTTACTTTTACTTCATTTTCCGCCCCAGCGTGAATAAAAGCTTCTAAAATAGATTTATAAGAGTCTTGCAGCTCAATATATTTACCAACCAAACCTATAGTAACTTCTACTTTTGGGTTTTTATGGCGTTGTAGAAATTGATTCCATTGGGTTAAATCCGGTTGCGTATCATCTGGTAGATTTAATTTTTTTAACGTGATAGTATCCAAACCTTCTTCTAACATCAGATTAGGTACATCATAAATAGTAGAAGCATCTATACTTTGTATTACAGCTTCTTTTTTTACGTTAGTGAACAAGGCTAATTTTTCGCGTAAATCTTCTCCCAATTCGTGTTCTGTTCGGCAAACCAAAACATCTGCGTTTATACCGCTTTCCATCAAGGTTTTTACGCTGTGTTGGGTAGGTTTGGTTTTTAGCTCTTTTGCAGCAGAAAGATACGGTACCAAAGTTAAATGAATTACCAACGAGTTTTGCTCGCCCAATTCCCATTTTAATTGCCTAACCGATTCTATGTACGGAAGAGATTCTATATCGCCAACGGTTCCGCCAATTTCAGTAATAATAATATCGTATTCGCCGGTTCTGCCTAATTGCTGTATACGCTCTTTAATCTCGTTGGTAATATGCGGAATTACCTGAACGGTTTTTCCTAAAAACTCACCACGTCTTTCTTTCTCTATCACACTTTGGTAAATGCGTCCCGTAGTAACATTATTGGCTTGCGAGGTGTTTACATTTAAAAATCGCTCATAATGGCCTAAATCTAAATCTGTTTCTGCGCCGTCTTCTGTTACATAACATTCGCCGTGCTCGTATGGGTTTAACGTGCCCGGATCTATATTTATATACGGATCTAATTTCTGAATGGTTACTTTATAACCTCTGGCTTGTAGCAATTTGGCAAGCGATGCCGCGATAATTCCTTTCCCGAGAGACGAAGAAACACCACCAGTTACAAAAATGTACTTTGTGTTGGCCATTATAGCGAATTTTGTTTATGTCTATTCGGGATGCAAAAGTACAAATTTTGTGCAAATAGAATGGCTTTTAAAAGCGCTTTTAATAAATAAAACGCAGTTGCTTAAATTAGAAGTAAATGCACATCGTATTTATAGTAAATTATTTTGGCTGCACTTTACGGATGTTTTTTAGCAAACCTTCCAAACCGTTAAGTTTTAATTCATAAACGGCTTCCATCTGTTTATTGGGAAAACCTTTTTGCTTAAACCAAACAAAGTAAGTTTCAGGAATATCACTAAGATACCAGCCCTTATATTTGCCAAAGTGCATTTTGGCATAAGCCAGTTGGATTAAGTGTTCTTTTTTAGCATCTATCTTCATAAAAAATTATCTTTTTAAGATATTCTTAGCTAGAATTGTTTGGATTGGTTGTAATTATTTTAGTAGGTTTATTTTTATTTTAGAATTAGAGGTATCTATTCTAAAAATAATTTAATGTAAAACTATAAAAAAAATAATTATGGCATCTATTTTAGATTTATTAAAAACAGAAACCGGGCAACAACTTATAAATGGCGCTAGCAAAGAAACCGGTGTTTCAAAAGAAAAAGCGGGTTCTGTTCTTTCTATGGCGTTACCGGCAATTTTGGGCGCCCTAAAAAATAATGCAAAGTCTGACGAAGGAGAAAAAAAGTTAAACCAAGCTTTAGAATCTGATGAACACGACGGTTCTATTTTAAGTAACCTTGGCGGATTTTTACAAGGAGATAAAAGTGACTTATTAAGCAAAGGTGCCGGCATTTTAAAACATGTTATGGGCGGTAAAGAAGAAGCCAGTCTAAAAAAGAATATAAGTACCACAACCGGAGTAGACGCTTCTTCTGTAGGAAAAATAATAAAAATGGCCTTGCCGGTTGTTATGGGATTCTTAGGAAAACAGAAAAAAGAAGCAAACGGAGGCGGAGTTTCCAGTTTATTAAAATCTGCAATGGGAACAAGCCAAGACGATAATATGCTTGGAGATATTGCCGGCAAATTTTTTGGAGGTAAGAAAGAAAACGATGAAAAGTCAGGTGGTTTTTTTGGTAATTAAAAGCAGTTCAAAATCTTTTTAACGGATTAACAAAATACTAAAAAAATAAAATTGCTACAAACTATTACATTTCTTACTTTTGCTGTAGAAAACTAGAAGAAAAACCTGATTATGAATTTACACGAATATCAAGGAAAGGAAATATTAAATAGTTTTGGCGTACGAATTCAACGAGGAATGGTTGCCAAAACAGCTGAAGAAGCTGTAGAAGCTGCAAAAAAATTAACCGAAGAAACCGGTACCGGTTGGCACGTTATTAAGGCGCAAGTACACGCTGGTGGCCGCGGTAAAGGTGGTGGGGTTAAATTAGCCAAAAACCTACAAGAAGTAGAAGACATTGCCAACGAAATTATTGGAATGAACCTTGTTACTCCGCAAACTTCAAAAGAAGGGAAAAAAGTAAATCAGGTTTTGGTAGCAGAAGATGTTTACTATCCTGGCGATAACGAGCCGGAAGAATATTATATGTCTGTATTGTTAAACCGCGCAACCGGTAAAAACATGATTATGTACTCTACAGAAGGTGGGGTAGATATAGAAACCGTAGCAGACGAAACACCGGATCTTATCTTTACGGAAGAAATAGATCCTGCCGTTGGTCTTATGCCATTTCAAGCAAGAAAAATTGCTTTTAACTTAGGACTTTCCGGAGCAGCTTTTAAAGAAATGACAAAGTTTGTTCACGCTTTATATAAAGCTTTTGACAAGTCTGATTCTTCTCTATTTGAAATCAACCCTGTTTTAAAAACCAGCGACGATAAAATTTTGGCAGTAGACTCTAAAGTTACTTTAGACGATAATGCCTTGTTCCGTCATAAAGATTATGCAGAAATGCGTGACGAGCGTGAAGAAAATCCTGTTGAGGTAGAAGCCAGAAAAGCCGGTCTAAACTATGTAGATTTAGATGGTAATGTTGGTTGTATGGTAAACGGAGCCGGTCTTGCAATGGCAACGATGGATTTGATTAAACAAGCCGGAGGAGAACCAGCAAACTTTTTAGATGTTGGTGGTACTGCAGATGCAAAACGTGTAGAAGAAGCTTTCAGATTAATCTTAAAAGACGATAAAGTAGAAGCTATTTTGGTAAATATTTTTGGTGGTATTGTACGTTGTGACCGTGTGGCGCAAGGTATTGTAGATGCTTATAAAAATATGGGAGACGACATTAATGTACCAATTATTGTACGTTTGCAAGGTACCAATGCAGATAAGGCAAAACAGTTAATAGACGATGCAGAAGGACTTAACGTAGAAAGCGCTGTTCTATTTAAAGAAGCAGCAGATAAAGTGCATAAAGTTCTTTCTTAATAACTAGAATTAACACAATAAAAAAAGCTGTCTTTCTCAAAAGACAGCTTTTTTTTATGTCTTAAAACTCCTTTCTGTCAAAACTTGTTTAACTTAGCGGTAAACCAAGATTATTATGAAGAAAATCCTAATATTTTTATGTTGTGTAGTTTTACTTGCTGGGTGTAAAAACGACTCAAAAGATTCTAACCCTGCTATTTCTAAAGATAAAGAACGCTCGCAGGCGGAAAAAATAATAGATAGTGTAATAATAAGTGCCGGGGGAGAAGCTTACGAAACCGCAAGTATAGATTTTGATTTTAGAGATAAACATTATCAAAGCAAGCGGCGTTGCGGTCAGTTTTCGTTAAGTAGAACTTTTACAGACTCTACCGGCAAAGAAATAAAAGATGTTTTGTCTAACGAAGGTTTTACGCGCTATGTGAACCAAGAAAAGCAAAAATTAGCCGATAGTTTGGTTACCGCTTATTCCAACTCGGTTAACTCTGTACATTATTTTATGCAATTGCCTTTTGGGTTGAATGATATGGCGGTAAATAAGAAATTATTAGGAGAAACCAGCATTGAAAATAAGCCGTATTACAAAATTAAAGTTTGGTTTGATGCAGAAGGCGGGGGAGAAGACCACGAAGATGAATACCTGTATTGGATAAATAAAAATAACTATCACATAGATTATTTTGCTTACTCTTATGAAGTAAACGGCGGAGGAATGCGCTTTAGAAAAGCTTATAACCCACGAGAAATAAAAGGAATCCGGTTTGTAGATTATAAAAATTATGCACCCAAAGAAGGAGAAAATCCGGCTTTAGAAAACTTAGATCAGTTATATAAAAACAATAAACTAGAGCTTTTTTCGTCTATAGAAAATAAAAATATAAAAGTAAATTTGACTGAAACAGATTGTAATTAATCTATATCAAAACGCTCTACTTTTCCGGTAATATCCTTACCATTTTTTATAATTGTGTATAAATTGCTGTTATTATGTGCAGGAATGTACCGAAACTTTTTCTTCCCTAAAATCAAATTAGCAAACTTAGGCGTGGTGTCCTGGTGACCAACAATTAGTACCGTTTTACCTTCGGTTTCTTTTTGAAATTGCTCAGAATACATATTATCTTTATCATAAATCTGTACTTTGGTGCCAATTTCTTCTGCTAACGGGGTTGCGGTTTGTATTGTGCGTTTGTAATTGGTACTGTAAACTAAATCTATGTTTTTATCTTTTAAAACTTTTGCCCAATACTTGGCGCGTTTTTTTCCTGCGGGTAATAAATCAGGATTCGCTCCTGCGTTTCGGTCTTTTTCAGCGTGTCTGATGAGATAGTAGGTGGTTTCCAAATCTTGCTTTTTTTGTTTATTGTCGGCATTAGTTTCTTCCGTAAAGGAAAAAGAAGAACTTAAAACCAAACAGAGTATAAATAGCAAATTTTGCATAGACTTACAAGTTTTTTATTTCCAGTAAAATAATCTGGTTAAGCTGCTGGCTAAAACTATTAAAATTATTATCTGCAATAACCAATAAGCTTTGATTGCCGTTGGGCAATTTCGGGCCAAAACAAATACCTTCTATATTATCTACAGTTTTACCTTGCAGTAATTTACGAATTTTTTTAAAATTGAAAACCAATTCTTTTTCTGCAGGTTGTACTTCTTTTTCAATTTTCCCTTCTAAAGCCGGTATTTTTAAGGTAGATGTAGCATTTTCTGCGTTTACATTAAATAATAAAATAGTATTGGCTTTTTTGCCCCTTCCAGCGGAAAAAGAACGTTCTAAAACTAAAAAATTATCGGGTTTATAATTTAAAATACCCGAAAGACCATTTACAGAAAATGGCATTAGTGGCACTTTGTCTATTGGTTCTAATCTGTAAGCAAATTGTTTTTGTGGCTGTTTAGAAACATTATCAAAATAAGTAAAACGTACCGGAGATTTAGTACGGTAAAGTTTTGATTTGGGGCCGTCTGCTTCTAAAGGTAATTCGTTGGCAACCCAAATTCCTTTTTTATCGCTGCTTAAACTTAAGCCTTCAAAAAGTCCGTTGTGTCTTGGTTTTTGTGGACTGTCGGCTTTAAAATAGGTGGGAATTTGGTAATGGCTTTTATAATTTCCATTTTTATCCGTAACAAAAATTGCCGGATCTTTTTTAGCATTCACATTTCCTTCCGTAGAGAAAATAAAATTATTTGATATAGAATTGTAAGCTATATCTTCTAAGTCTAAACGCGTGTTTTTTAAAAAATCTGCGCTATCGTTTATTTTAATCAGATTTTTAATTACAATCGTATCTATTTTGGCGGTCTTTAATTGTATATCTAACTCGTAAAATCTTGGTTGCGAAGCTTGATCGCTTACCGCGAAAAAACTCGTGCCATTATAAGTAATTCCCGAAAGCCCACCAATTTCTGTGTTGTCTAGCATTATACCGGCCGGAATTATATAATTGTCTAAATACGAAATTTCTAAAGCCGGTTCTTTACTAACTTTTGTGGTTTTGCAGCTGCTAACTAAAAGCAACAACATTGCAAGGGCGTAAAATTTAAATGAAGAATATAACATTACCTTAAGATAAATATAGGATTATATTGGCAGTTTTATAGCCAATTCTAATGTAATTTTAGGGTATTAACTTTAAAAATCAATTGTTATGAATAATCAAGAGTTAGAAGGAAAATGGAACCAAGTAAAAGGTAAATTTAAACAAAAATATGGTGACGTAACCGATGAGGATACTACCTATTCTGAAGGTAAATTTGACGAAATGCTTGGCCGTTTACAAGAAAAAACAGGAAAGACAAAAGAACAATTAAAAGATGAAATAGATAAAATGTAATCTTTTAAAAGTTGCTATGAAAAAGAAACCCCTCGCTAAACACGAGGGGTTATTTTTTTACTGCCCAACGTCTACCAATTCTACATCAAAAATTAAAATAGAATTTGGCGGTATTGGTCCGGTGCCATTTTTTCCGTAACCTAAGTGCGGCGGAATAATAAAACGGGCTTTTTCTCCGGTTTTTAATAGTTGTATACCTTCGTCCCAACCCGGTATTACGCGTCCTGTACCTAAAGGAAATTTAATTGGTTTATCTCTATCATAAGAAGAATCGAATTTGGTGCCATCTGTTAATGTTCCTGTATAGTGTACACTTACCATTTCGCCACGAGCAGGAGATTGGCCATCGGGATTGGTTTCGGTTATTTTGTAGCGCAAGCCGCTATCGGTTTTTTTATAGCCATCAGAAATATTTTCTATTTCTTTTTCTATAGCTTCTTTTTTCTTTTGAGCTTTACCTTCTATGGCTTTCATTTCGTCTTTAAAAACTTTAGGAGCATTAAAGTTTTTAGCATCTTCGCCCACACGAACAATATTAACTTCTTGCATAACCACATCTTCTATGGGCTTATCGCGCTGTCCTGTTTCTACCTTACCAATAGAATCTACAACTGCTTGTCCTTCTACAATTTTGCCAAAAACGCTATGTCTTTTATCTAAATTTGGAGTAGGTGCAAGGGTAATAAAAAATTGACTACCATTGGTTCCGGGACCTGCGTTGGCCATAGATAAAATACCTTTGCTATCGTGTTTTAAACTATCTACAAACTCATCTGGAAAAGCGTATCCGGGTGCTCCGGCGCCGGTACCTACGGGATCGCCACCTTGTATCATAAAGCCGTCAATTATTCTATGAAAAGTCAATCCGTTGTAAAACTTTTTACCCTCGTATTTTTTATCTACGTTAGGATTTGTGCCTTCTGCTAAAGATACGAAGTTAGCTACTGTGAGCGGTGTGGCTTCATAAAATAATTCTGCGGTAAAATTGCCTTTATTGGTTTTAAACTCGGCATACAAACCATCTGGTAAATTGCTTTTTTTGCCATCGTTACACGCAAAAGCGGTAATGGCCGTCATAAATAATAAAAGTAAATAGTGTTTTTTCATGATTTTAATTATTGCTGATTGTTATTTTCTTTTTCTACTGATTTTAGGGTTATGGTAGACTTTATGGGAACGTTGTTGCCTATTTTTTCACTATCGCCATAATAACCAAATGCGGTATGCGACGGAAATAAAAAGGTAACCGTTTCTCCCACCTTCATTAATTTTATACCTTGGCGCAAACCGGTAAACACATCTTCTTGATCCATTTTAAATTCGCGCTCACCCAATTCTTTTCTGGTGTAAATTGGTTTCCCTTCTAGGGTGGCAATATCGTATTCAAAACGTACCAAATCTCCAAACTCCGGTTGTTGCAAACTGTCTTCCGGTAGTTTTGTATTGTAGTAATACCAAAAACCTTCTGACGAAGAAATATAATTATTGGCAGAATCTTTATGAATAAGGTCTAAGATTCTTTCTTCTTCTTTTTTAACCAACTTTTTGTTGCGTTGCACAGATTCTTTTATAAAAGAACCAGATTTGTTAGATACCGGTTTACGAGCTTCTGGCGTTTTACATGCCAATAGCAAACCAAATAATAAACTTACTAAGACAAATACTCTCATTGTTGTAATTCGTTTTTATACGCTTCTAGTATAGATTCAAAATAATTGGCGGTTTCTTTTAGGTCTTTCTCGCTTTTTCCCCCTGCAGCGTTTATATGTCCGCCGCCATCAAAATGTTCTCTGGCTACTTTATTAACGTCAAAGTCTCCTTTAGAACGTAAAGATATTTTTACAATTTCTTGTTCTGCATCTTCAATAAAAATAGCAGCAAATTTTATTCCTTCTACGCCAAGGCTATAATTTACAAAACCTTCTGTATCGCCTTTTTTAAAATTATGGTCGTCCAATTCTTTTTGCGATAGGGTAATATACGCGGTTCTATAATCTGGCAAAACCTTCATATTGTTAAGCGCCACACCCAACAATTGCATTCTTTCGTAAGAGTTGGTATCAAAAACCTGTTGGTGTATACTTGCATTTTCTGCACCTTTATCTATAAGAGTTGCAATTACCCTATGTGTGGTGCTAGTGGTAGAGGCAAACCTAAACGAGCCGGTGTCTGTCATAATACCAACATACAGGCAAGTAGCAATTTCTTTATTAATGTTTTCTTCTTCTCCTAATTTTTTTAGAAAATGAAAAACCATCTCGCAGGTAGAAGACATTGTTGCATCGCTATATGTAAATTTGGCATAATCATCCGGTTGCTGGTGATGGTCTATCATTACAAACGGAACATCTTTTTTAACTAACAATTCTTCTAAACCGCCGGAGCGCGACAAGTGGTTAAAGTCTAATGTAAAAACAAGCTCGGCTTCTTCTATTTTCTTTTCTGCTTCTTCGTGGTCTTTTTCAAAATTTATAATACTATCTTCTTCGGGTAACCATTTTAAAAATTTAGGATAATCGTTTGGGGTAACTACGCTGCTGTGATGTCCTTTTTGTTTTAAAAATAAATGCAAACCTAAACAAGAGCCAATGGCATCGCCATCCGGACTTTTATGTGGCACAATTACAATTTTTTTTGTATCTGCCAGTAATTCTTTTACTTTATTTATTTCTTTCATAAGCCACGAAGATACAATTTAAAATTTTTTCTAATTTATTTTTGTTTTGAATTATCTACACGCTCAGCTTTCCGTAAAGAAAAAGTGATTTTTATCTTTTGGATATCGTAAAGACGATTGATTTGAAAGCGTTTAAAAAAAATATATTGGTTTTGAAAAGATTATGTGTACTTTTGCAGCAAAATTAAAAAAAACATAATGGCAGGAAACAAGACTTTTACAATGATTAAGCCCGATGCTGTTGAAAATGGTCATATTGGGGCAATTTTAGAACAAATTACGGCTTCCGGTTTTCGAATTGTAGCCTTGAAACTAACGCAAATGACCAAAAACGACGCGGAAGAGTTTTATGCAATTCATAAAGAACGTCCGTTCTTTGGCGAGTTGGTAGAATTTATGACTCGTGGTCCTATTGTAGCAGCAATTTTAGAAAAAGATAATGCAGTAGAAGATTTTAGAACCTTAATTGGCGCTACTAATCCGGAAGAAGCTGCAGACGGAACCATCCGTAAAAAATATGCAAAATCTATTGGCGAAAATGCCGTGCACGGAAGTGATTCTGACGAAAATGCACAAATAGAAGGTGCTTTTCATTTTGCAGGAAGGGAAATGTTTTAAGTATTTGCCTATAACCTATATAAAAAAGGCTATCTTTTACAGATAGCCTTTTTTGGTTTAAAACTTATACAATTATTTTTTAATCAATTTGATTGTTTTACTGTTATTGCTTGTTTTTAACTTTAAAAAATACGTACCAACGGCAACCGAACTTAAATCGATTTGATTTTCTTGAATATTCATTTTTATTTTATTCCCCAAAGCATCATATAAAGAAGCGGTAAAAATTTCTTGTTTTGGGTTTTGAATATAAACTATATTTTTGGTTGGATTTGGATATATTTTAATGGCAAGAGCATTATGATTTGAAACCGATAAATATTCTGGATAAAAGCGATAAACTGTTCCTTCCGGAATGGTTCCAACAATTGCGTTTTCCGGTTCAGGCGTATTATCATCTGCAACAATTACAGTAGGGTTTACAGGATCATCTTTTAAATAGTAACCATCTTCAATAAAACTACCCGAGCTTAATACATCAAAAGAGGGATAGAAAAATACCACGGGACCGGTTTCTTCTTCATACGCTGCACTAGGGTTGTTAATAGAATTTGGTCCGTATCTATATTCTATAGAATTATCACTTTCGTATAACCAAATTTGAAAATCCATATAATCTGCGAGGGTAAAATCACTCCAAAATCCTACATTTTTATATTCTAATTTAAAGATGCGGTTTCCAACCGGTCCTTCCACCACATAAGAGATAGGAGAAACCGATTGATTAATCCCTTTGTCTATAATGTCTTGCGCAATAGGACTTAGAAAAGAATAATTGGTTTGCGGGTTAGAGTGAAAGCTTAAAGCACCACCACTGCCAATATCTGTAATGTAAATGGTAGAAAAGATTTGACCGTAAAGTTCAAAATTAAAACCTATGGGTATACTATAAAACGGATCATCCCAAATTTCGCCATTATTTACCGATGTAGCATTAACCAAATATTGGTAAGGCTCGTTAAAAGCAGTTACTGTATAATCTTGGGCTTTTAAAACACTGCAAATGCTTATAAAAAATATAAACGTTAATTTTTTCATTTTGCTTATCTTTTAATCAAATAATTTATCACGATATTCAAAAACATTGTAAACATCTATCACATTTGGTTCTTCATTTTGAAGTTCTAGTAATTGGTCTGCATCGT
Source organism: uncultured Mesonia sp. (assembly GCA_947494545.1). Lineage (GTDB taxonomy): Bacteria > Bacteroidota > Bacteroidia > Flavobacteriales > Flavobacteriaceae > Mesonia. The sequence continues at coordinate 35,416 of CANLVH010000011.1, forward strand.
GAATGTGAATGCTATCATTGCTAATAAAATCTATTTTATATACAAGATTTTCAACAAGGTTGCTTTTGTAATCACTTTCAGGAAAATATTTTACATCTACTTGATAGGTGTTTTGTTCTATCAAATTCCAGTTGCCACTACCACCGCTATAATGGCAACTATCTGCATTTATTTCTTGTCGAAAAAATATAAAAAAGTCTTTACGAATTGTATTATGGAAATAAAGATGACTAGGTATTGGATTACCACAATCATTAAAAGTTTTTACTATACTATCATTATTTCCGTAAATTTTTACGGTTTTACGCGGTAGCCAATATCCTGTAATGGGATCATTAACAGTTTTTATTTGGGGTATTTTATCACCTTCTTGACAAGCAAATAAAATGAGGATACCAACTATAAAAATTAACTTTTTCATCTTGATAAAATATCTATTATTCAAAAGGTATACGTTGCTTTTTATAGATACGATAAAAATCTGCCAGATCTGGCTCTTCAATTTGCAGCTGTAAGAGCAAAGTTTTATTGTGAATTTTTATGCTATCATTACTGATAAAATCTATATGGTATAAGAAAGTTTCTGTAGTATCACTTTGATAATCATTATCATCAAAGTAATCCAAACTTACTTTATAATTGTTTTCTTCTAATTGCTGCCAATTTCCCTGACCGCCAGTGTAAAAGCAACTGCCATCTTCTTTTTGCTCGTAAAAATTATAATAAAATAGTTGATTGATATCATCTGAAAAGTATAAAGAGCTATTGGTGGTGGTTGTACAATAAGGAAAAACGCTTACCGTTTCACTGTTGTCTTCGTAGACTTTAACGTTTTGAAGAGGTTTCCACTTCCCTGTAATAGGATTATCAACAGTTTCTATTTGTGGTGTATCATCATCTTTTTGGCAAGCAAACACTATGAATACTACAAAGCCTGCAAATAAAAATTTATATTTCATGCTGAGTTTTTTAGAATTATTTAATCAAAAAAAGCTTCCATTTTATCTCCGTACCATGTGCCTCCTTCTTTAACTGCACCATAGACAACAAATCTAACGTTCTCAGGATTAATTGGAGTTGTGCCAGACGCTGAAACATCATATTTAAATTTTCCTTTATATCCGTCATATCCAACAGAGATACCTCCTGAGCCTCCAAAAAGGAGTGTTTTACTTCGTTTTTTACAATTATTACAATTACTGTAATATGTTTTTTGAAGCATTACCACACCTTGATTTGGATAATTCGATACTAAAGAAACACCACTAGGATGTTCGTAACTTGTATCTACAAGACCTTGAAGTTGACTTTTTGAAATGCGGTAAACATTATCCCAAAACTGTTTATTTAATTCTTCACCAGCTAAATTTTCATTAATACCATTTTGAATCAAATTACCTATATAATTATTTCCTATACCCTCTATAACTAATCCATCTTGTATAAAATTAGGGTACTGCGGATATTCTGCCGAAAAATTTAAATTGTATTGTGGAAAACCAGAAGTCCATAAATTAGTTTGAATTTCATAGGACATATTACTAGGTTTATAAGAATATGATACAGCATTTGGATAAAAACCTTGATAAACATTTGGTTCTAAAACTGAAGAATAATCAAATGTAACCTGAAACATTTCAACACCAAGGGCTACAACATCAGCTTTTGTTCTATTCCACATAATTCCCCAGCCTAAGAGTGATTTTTGGTTTTTAACTTTTACACCAGTTACGAATAAATTAATATCTGTAAAAGGAAATTGAAGATTATAATTAAAAACTTCAGTTCTAACTCTTTTATTACCACCACTATAATAATCTTTGCAAACTCTATGGTCGCCAAAAATTTGTCCAAGAAGAGAATGACTACCGTAGCATATTTCTTTATTATCTAAATAGTTAGCTAAACCGTCCAATGCCCCATTATTCTGATTATTTCCAGGGTTTCCAGGTGGATTATAACCACCTCCTCCATGGCCAGGTTCTTCTGAAATAGGAGGAGTACTAGTGTAAAGTATTCTTCCATTTAAATTTATAGGAGTGTCACCTGAAAAATTATTCACGTAGTATTCTATTACATCAATAGATGTTTTGTTTAATAAATTATTAGCTATATTATTATTATTTAGATAATCTTTTAGGTGTTGAGAATCTTTTTCTTTAACAGCAAAAAGACCTGCATCTGTAAACTTATAAAAATTATCGGCTATTTTTAATTCTCCCTTATTGTTAATAATTGCAGCAAATATATCTAACAAAATAATGTCTGAGGTTTGGTCGATTTTTTCATAAATTTGCTCATCATTATAGTTATTAATATTATAGTTTTTTTTAAAGTTTGTTACTCTATTTTCATATTGTCTGATGATTTTAGCTTCATGATAACCTTCGATTGCCGGGGGCCTGAGAGAATAAAACCCTTGTTCATAAAACGGCTCCATAGCATCATAAACCTCTTTTAAATCCTCATCAATATATGTTTCTATAAAATTCTCAAAATCAGTTGCTGTATTGAACGTAAGTATACCGTCACTCAAGATTGGTTCAGCAAAAGAACCACGCATTTGAGTATCGTTACTGTTTTCGGTTTCTAAACTAAAACTATCATCGTCACTGCACGAGGTCAAAGTTAAAATTATCATAACGGATAATAATTTTAAATAAAAAGGTTTTTTAAACATGGTTTCATGTATTTAATCGGTTAATATACGTTAAAGATATAACAAAAATTTAAGAAAAGACACACTTTACTGCAAAACAATTTTTTCTATCAATTCTTTCCCTAAAGCCTTGTTTAAATTGCGTATAATTTTTTCTTTGCCGTAACTCAATTCTTCCCGCAGTACAGAAGAGCTTAAACGTACGTATAGTGTGTCTCTTTCAAATTTTATTCCGGTTGTATATTTTGCAATTGCCGGCCCCATCTCGGTTTCCCAAGCTTTTTCTACATCTACTTTATCTAAGCCTTTTTGCAATTTATTTTTATCTACAAAAGCCCGTAAAGCTTCGCTCATATTTTGGTGTTCTTTATATCTCGTCATCCAAATAACCTTTAAATCGTTTATAAGTATAGCGTATGCCGTTCTGGTTTTCTACCGTAAACTCGTTTTCTTCCAAATGTATTAAAGCTTCTTTCCAATCGTCCATTTCGGTTTGGTAGTGCAAATAAATACTGTCGTTTTGCCTGCTTATTTTTAGGCTTTCTTTATCTTTTGTGGTGGTAAATGAGCCGTTTAACTTTGGGTTCACTTTTTTTCTAAAACCTTCCAAATTTTCGTTTAATTCAATAAAATCTACCGTTTCGTTAAATTTATAAATTCGTGGTTTTTCGTTTTCTTTTTGTACTTTTTTAATTTCCCAGTAACCATTTAATTGTTGTAATTCTTCTTGCTTTACGGAAGAATTACAGGCTAGTAAAAAACTTAAAAAAAAGATGCTCAATAAAAGACGTACATTTTTCATAAGGTTAAAGATAAAAAGGAATATAAGTAATAAAAACTAAGGCTTTGTAAATTTTTATAATTCTATAATTTTATACTCTTGGGTGCTGGCTTTTACAACTGCTTCTGTACGTTCTGCGTGCGTGTCGCTAATAAATAATTGACCCAAATCGTCTTGCGTTACCAATTGTACAATATGCGCCACACGTTTTTCGTCTAATTTATCAAAAACATCATCTAACAGTAAAATAGGATTTACTTTAGATTGCTGTTTTATAAAATCGTATTGTGCCAATTTTAAAGCAATTAAAAAGGTTTTTTGCTGGCCTTGCGACCCGAATTTTTTTACCGGATGCCCGCCAATTTCCAATTTAAGATCGTCTTTATGCGTGCCCACTCCTGTGTACGTCATAATGCGGTCTTTGGGTAAATTTTCGGTAAGTAGCACTGCCAAATCTTCTTTAAATAACTTGCTTTTATAGTTTAAGCTAACCGCTTCCTGGCCGTTACTAATGCTTTTATAGCGTTCTTTAAAAATTGGTATAAAAGCTTCCATAAATTCGGCACGTTTTTTAAAAATAACTTTACTCAACGCGCTCATTTGTTCGTTGTATATGCTAAGACTGTCTTTATTAAAGGTATGGTTGGCAGCAAAATATTTTAAAAGGGCATTGCGTTGCGAAAGCGTTTTGTTATAACGCAACAAATGGTCTAAATAATCTTTATCGTTTTGCGAAATAATACCATCTATAAACTTACGTCGCGTTTCGCTGCCTTCTACAATCAAATCGCGATCTGCCGGAGAAATAATTACAACGGGAATAAGGCCGATGTGCTCGCTAAATTTTTCGTAGGCTTTGCCATTGCGTTTTATAATTTTTTTATGGCCTTTTTTGGCGCTAACAATTATTTTTTCTTCACGTTCTAATTTTTCAAATGTCCCATCAATAACAAAAAAATCTTCTCCATGTTTTATATTCTGACTGGTAACCGGGTTAAAATAACTTTTACCAAATGCCAAATGGTAAATACTGTCTAAAATATTGGTTTTTCCCACGCCATTATTACCAACCAAGCAGTTAATTTTAGCGTCAAATTCAAAAAAAGCGCTTTCGAAATTTTTATAGTTTAGCAGAGATATTTTCTTTAAATGCATAAAAGCTTATCGTTCAAAATTTTAAAATTTTTTTTTCATAAAATATAGTTGTAAAAGCTTGGTTGCCAAAATATCAAAAAAATAACAAATACTTTCGCTTTAAAATATGAATAAAAATTTTATTTTTGCCCTTCCAATTATGCAAATTTATGGCAACGTACAAAAAGAGAGGGTATAAACCTAAAAATAAGAAAGAGCAAGAAACTGTTACCGAAGAGCAATCTACAACAGCAGAAGTATTTAACAATTTAGATGAGGGCGCAGGCAAGACCGAAGAATGGGTGACGCGCAATCAAAAACCAATATTTGGTATTATTGCCGTTGTGGTAATTGCCGTATTGGCTTATATTGGTTATACCAAATTTGTGGTGCAGCCACAAGAAGAAGAAGCTGCAAACGAGATGGCGCAAGCACAGATTTATTTTGAAAGTGCTATTCAAGCAGAAGGCGCACAGCAAGATTCTTTATATAATTTAGCCGTAACAGGTGGGGCAGGAAAATTTGGTTTTGCAGATATTTCTAACGAATATTCCGGAACAAATGCCGGTAATTTGGCGCATTATTATGCCGGAATGTCCTATCTAAATATGGGCGAATATAAAAAAGCCATAGACCATTTAGAAAAATTTAATAGTGAAGACGAGGTGTTGGCACCGTTGGCAACAGGAGCAATTGGCGATGCTTTTGTACAAAACGGACAGCCGGAAGAAGCTTTAGAATACTACGAAAAAGCCGCTGAAATGCGGGATAACGAATTTATAACTCCTAAGTTTTTGCTAAAAGCCGGCACTACAGCCTTAGAAATTGGCAAGCCGGATGTAGCGCGCGAGCATTTGCGTAAATTAGAGGAAGAATATGCCAATACCCCCGAAGCAGAAAAAGCTAAGGTTTTTATTGGAGGCGCAGAAGCAAAGTAAATAACTATGGCTACCGCAGGAAAAAACTTGTCAGAATACGATAAAACAACAATCCCAAACGCGAAAGACTTTCGGTTTGGGATTGTTGTTTCTGAATGGAATGAAACAATTACCCAAAATCTTTTTCAAGGTGCTTTTGATGCCTTTACGGAAAATGGTGTTCTAAAAGAAAATATTGTACGTTGGAATGTACCCGGAAGCTTTGAGTTGATTTACGGTTGCAAAAAAATGCAAGAAAGTTTTGAAATGCTAGATGCCATAATTGCCGTAGGAAACGTAATTCAAGGAGAAACCAAACACTTTGATTTTGTTTGTGAAGGCGTAACGCAAGGAATAAAAGATTTAAACATTCAAGGTGATATTCCTGTAATTTTCTGTGTACTTACAGATAATAACTTACAGCAATCTAAAGACCGCTCCGGCGGAAAACACGGTAACAAAGGCGCCGAAGCAGCAATTGCAGCAATTAAAATGGCGCAATTACGTAAAGATGCAAAGTTTTATAAATAAACATTCGAGTGCATCGATTTACTACATTTTTTGAATGTATAATGTAGATTTTGATGCTCTACGCTTTACGTTATAACCGGAATTTTAATTTATTGAAAAAGTCACTTACACCAAGCTGCTTAAGAATATTCGCTATTTAGCAAATCTCTAATCCCCAATCCCCAATTTCTAATTCTTAATTTTGAATTTAGATTTTTTTTTCACTTATCTGTCGACTACTTAATCTCCAATCTCCAATCCCCAATTTACTACCCATTATTTTTCATAAATTTACCAATTAGCTTTCGGCATTGTTATTGATTTTGAGTAAATTTGAAATCAGGGAAAATTATGGGAATTATAAAATCAAAAAAGAATAGGAAGTTTAGTTACAGTCCGCGTTATTATGATGATAAAGGACAAGGAAATCCGTATACCATAGAAAACAGATTTGATAAATACCGGCAAGCCACCGGCAACACAAAAGGCATTGTAAATAAAGCAAAAATGGCTTGGGCAGATTTAAAAGATGCCGGAGATAAAGACACCAATAAACGTTTGGTAATAATTATTGCCGTTTTAGTGCTTTTATTTTTATTTATCATAGATTTTGATTTGTCAATATTCTTAACCAGATAATGTCAGATATCATTCAATTATTACCAGATCACGTAGCCAATCAAATTGCAGCCGGAGAAGTAGTACAACGTCCGGCTTCTGTTGTTAAAGAGCTGCTTGAAAATGCTGTGGACGCAGGTGCTAGCAATATAAATTTATTAATTAAAGATGCGGGGAAAACCCTGATACAGGTTTCAGATAACGGTTGCGGAATGAGCCTTACAGATGCACGAATGTGTTTTGAGCGGCATGCAACTTCTAAAATTAAATTGGCAGAAGATCTTTTTGCCTTGCAAACCAAAGGTTTTCGCGGAGAGGCATTGGCATCTATTGCTGCAATTGCACACGTAGATTTAAAAAGCAAACCCAAAGAGGAAGAAATTGGTACACATATAAAAGTTAAAGGTAGCGAAGTAGAATCACAAGAGGCTTGTGTTACCCCAAAAGGGACGGTTATCAACGTTAAAAATTTGTTTTATAACATTCCTGCACGTAGAAACTTTTTAAAATCAGATGCGGTAGAAAGTAGGCACATTATAGATGAGTTTCAACGGGTAGCAATGGCGCATCCGCAAATAGCTTTTTCTTTACACCATAATGGGAGTGAGCTATTTCAGTTGCCGGTTAGCAACAAACGCCAACGTATTGTAAGTATCTTCGGCGGAAAAACCAACGAAAAATTGGTGCCGGTAGAAGAAGAAACAGATTTGATAAAAATTGAAGGTTTTGTTGGAAAACCGGAATTTGCCAAGCGCAGTAGGGGAGAGCAATTTTTCTTTGTAAACAAGCGTTTTATTAAAAGTCCTTATCTTAATCATGCGGTAAATGCTGCTTTTGAAGGTTTGTTGGCAGACAAAAACTATCCGGCCTATTTTTTATTTTTAGAAGTAGACCCAAAAAGTATAGATATAAACATACATCCTACCAAAACAGAAATTAAATTTGACGATGAGCACGCACTTTATGCTATTTTAAGAAGTGCAATAAAACACAGTTTAGGCCAGTTTAATGTAGCACCGGTTTTAGATTTTGATCGCGACGCTACTTTAGATACACCATATAATTTTCAGAAAAAATCTATCAATACTCCAGAGATAGAAGTAGACAGAGATTTTAATCCGTTTGAAACGGAAAAAAAAGCAGGGAGTAAAAGTAATTTTTCTCCTAACTTTAAAAAAGAAAATAAAAGTTGGGAAGCTTTGTATACATCGGCAGATTTTGGAAAAAACACAGAAGAAGACAGTTTTTCTAAAGTAGAATTTGAAAGCGAGGAAGTTACCGGAAGTTTATTTGATTCTGAGAAACAATCTAGCTCTGCGCGCACTTTTCAGTTACAAAAAAAATACATTATCAGTGCATTAAAAAACGGAATGGTAATTATAGATCAACACCGGGCACATACGCGCATTTTATACGAAGATTTACTGAAAAATATTACCGTAGAAGCAGCTATTAGTCAGCAATTACTTTTTCCGTTAAGGATATCTTTAAATAGACAAGAAATAAAAATGTTAAAAGAGTTGCAAACCTCTTTAGAGCAAACCGGTTTTGTGTTTTCTAACATAAACGAAGAAGAAATTGAAATAAGCGGTATACCAACCTTAATAGCAGAGAGTGAAGTTTCTATTTTATTAGAGCAATTATTGGCAGATTTTGAAAATGAAGTACCCGACACCGGCTTTAAACAAACAGACATTTTGGCAAAATCTTTAGCAAAAAGTATGGCTATAAAAGCAGGTACACTTTTAGATACAGTAGAACAATTGGCAATAGTAAACGGACTTTTTGCGTGTAAAGAACCCGATATTACGCCTACCAACAAACGCGTATTTATAACGCAAACAGCAGAAGACCTGGAGAAAAAATTTATGTAAATGGGAAGAATAACAGAAACGGTAAAAGTACTTTTAATTGCTAATATTTTATTTTTTATCGGGAGTCAGTTTTTAGGAGATTATGCCTACAAATTGCTGGCTTTATGGTTTCCTGAAAACGATAATTTTGGTATTTGGCAAGTGGTTACCCACATGTTTATGCACGGTAGTTTTAGCCATATTTTATTCAATATGTTTGCTTTGTATATGTTTGGCAGCTTGTTAGAGCAATCTATTGGGCAAAACAGATTTTTGTTTCTGTATTTTTCGGCGGGATTGGGAGCTGCCGGATTGCAAATATTATTTAGTTATGTAAACTTTCAATCTGCTTACCAGGCCTATATAGATGCGGGATTTAGTTCGCAAGAAATACAAAATATGCTTGTAGAAGTTTCAGCCTCGGGAAGGTATAATTTTTATAATGTAATACCGCAAGAAACCACGCATCAGTTAGTAAATACATATTTAACACCAATGGTTGGCGCATCTGGAGCAATTTTTGGCGTTTTGGCGGCTTTTGCTATTATTTATCCTAATTTGCCATTATATATTATTTTTATTCCAATTCCTATCAAAGCAAAATATTTAATTGGTGGTTATTTTGCGATAAATGTATATTCGGCTTTGACCGGAGTAACCCTTTTAGGACCTTCTAACACGGCATATTGGGCGCATATTGGCGGTGCAATAATTGGTTTTGCTACAATGTGGTATTGGAAGAAAAATCAGTTTAACCAAAATAGGTGGGATTAATGGATTTGAAACAACGCATACAATACCAATATAATACGGCCGGAGTGGTCGAAAAATTAATTGCAATTAATGTAATTGCTTTTGTGTTTGTATTTTTGCTAAAGACCATTAGTTTTTTATTTCAATTACCCGATAATTCTTTATTAGATTGGTTGGTTTTCCCAAAAGACCTGGCAGAACTAGCTTTTAAGCCTTGGACAATTATAACCTATGCGTTTCTACACGCCGGCATTTGGCATATTTTGTCTAACATGATAATTCTTTATTTTGCGGGAAGGTTATTTTTAACCTACTTTTCTAGTAAACGTTTACTTAATTATTACTTTTTAGGCGCAATTTCCGGAGCTTTAATTTATATGCTTAGTTACAATTTGTTTCCGGTTTTTCAAGGTTTGGGAAGGTCTTATTTAATAGGAGCATCTGCCGCGGTAATGGCAATTTTGGTTGGTGTGGCTACGCAAGCACCAAATATGCAAATACGTTTATTAATTATAGGGAATATAAAACTTTGGTGGATTGCCGCTTTTTTGGTTGTCTTAGACGTGATACAAATACCTATGGGCAATCCCGGCGGACATTTAGCACATTTGGGTGGCGCAGGTTTGGGTTATTTATATACTACACAATTAAATAAAGGAAATGATATTGGCGAATGGTGGGAAAAAATAATGGACTGGTTTGCCGGACTTTTTTCGGCCAACAAAAAAAGTCCGCTTAAAACGGTTTATAAAAATAAACAAGAAAAGAAACAGCGTCGCACCTCTAGAAAATCTTCTATTTATAAAAAAGATCCTAAAGATGTAAAGCAACAAAAAATAGATGCTATTTTAGATAAAATAAGCAAAAATGGTTACGAAAGTTTAAGCAAAGCAGAAAAAGAATACCTGTTTAACGCCGGTAAAGAATAAGGCAATGAGAAAGCTGCGTTTTTTTGATAAGCTTGTTTTTATAGTCAATTCACTTTTTGCTACCGCACTTTTATTGGGGTATGTTTTGCCCTACATTCCGCCAGAAACCTTTCCTTTTCTCTCTATTTTAAATTTAGGAATACCCATTTTGTTGGTTATCAACCTTGCTTTTTTACTGTATTGGATTATCAAACTAAAAATACAATTTCTACTTTCGTTTTTGGTGCTGTTGCTTGGTTTTAATCACTTACTTTCTTTGTATCGGTTTTCACCGGAAGTAAACAAAAAAAACGCTCCGGAAGATTTTAGTTTAATGAGTTATAATGTGAGGCAGTTTAACCGTTTTCAATGGATTAAGAACGACACCGTTCCGCAAAGCATTATAAATTTCATTAAAAAAGAGTCGCCGGATATTGTTTGTATACAAGATTATTATCAAAAAGAAGGGGTAGATTTTTCAGATTATCCCTATCAATATAAAGCTTTTAGAAAACATAAATCTGCCAATTCTAAATTTGGTCAAGCTATATTTTCTAAATTTCCCATTGTTAAAAAAGGCGATTTAAAATTTCCGAACACTTATAACAACGTCATTTATGCCGATTTAAAAATGGGTAAGGATACAATTAGGGTTTTTAATATACATTTAGAAAGTTTAAAGATAAACCCAAGCGTAAGCGAATTACAAAAAGAAGATAGCGAAAAACTCATAACCCGCGTGGGGCAAAGCTTTAGAAAACAACAAGTACAAACCGAGGTTCTACTAAAAGAATTAAAGCAAACCCCTTATAAAACCATAATTGCGGGAGATTTAAACAACTCAGCTTTTAGTTATGTCTATCAAAAAATTTCCGAAGGTTATCTAGATGCTTTTAAAGTGGCAGGAAAAGGCTTCGGAAAAACGTTTGTCTTTGATTTTATTCCTTTACGGATTGATGTAGTGCTAGTAGAACCGGATTTTGAAATAAAAGCTTTTAAAAACTACAATATTCAATTATCGGATCATTACCCGATAATGACACGCTTAAATTTGAAGTCCAGATAAATCTTGACCCTCTAAATACGCAAGTGTTTCCGGACCTTTGTTAAAAAGTAAATCTAAAACAGATAAGTTCTTTAGAAAACCGTGTTTTTCTTCAAAAACTTGGTTGTATTCTTCTTGCGAAAAATTAAATTCTTTCTTGGCATTTGCCAAATTGCGATAATCTTTTATCTCGGGAGCAGTTTCGTTGGGTAATTGATAATTTTCTGTTGTCTTGTAGGAAAATGGCAATTCTAAACACGCACAAATAACCTCGAGACAGTTTAAGTTAAAATCAAAAAGATAGCTAAATTTCTTTTTATAAAGCTGTGCAAAATCATCTTCATAAAACTCAAAAAACGGAGAAGTTCTATAAGCAGTTTGTAAAGATTTCCAGTGGTTATCTTGCCACGTAAATTGGTTTTCTATTTCTACCTCTTTGTATTTTTGATGTCCGTTTTTAGACTTGCTGTGTTTTACCGGAATGTTCAATAGCAATCTGCCATTGGCGCCATATATATATTGCCGGTTACGGTATGTTTGCTTCTGGTAATTATCATGCTTTTCTATAAGCCAATTGTCGTACTGGCTTAATACAGAAAACTGCAAAACAGAACCAAAATAAGCAGGATGAAATAAAACCGATTCTTGCATTAACTTAGTCTTTTTTTCTACGTTTTTTAAAGAAACTAAAAGCAATTGCTATAACTACAGCAATAAGAAAATAAAAGAAGTAAGAAACCGGTTTGCCTTCGCCACCAACCGTTGTAAACAATCGTTCCCAACGTATTTTATCAAAAAAGCCCTCGCCGTTGCTGTCCCAACTCATCCAGATAAATACAGGTTTTCCTACAATATGATTTTGCGGTACAAAACCCCAATATCTACTATCTTCACTATTATGACGGTTATCTCCCATCATAAAGTAATAGTTTTGTTTGAAAGTATATTGCTTTAATGGTTTTCCGTTAAGCTGAACTTGCTTTCCTTCAACAGTAATATTATTGTCAATATTCATTTCCCTGCCTTCATAAACTTCTATTATTCGGCGGTAAAATGGTAGGGTTTCCGGGTTTATTTCTACGGTTTTTCCCTGCTGGGGAATATATAGCGGCCCTAGATTATCGGCATTCCAATTTACCAATTTACTGCTAGGAAATATTTGCGATTCGCTATTTCCTTCCGGATTGATAACTCGAGTAATAGATTTTACATTAGGATGGCTTTTAAAGTTTTTTACAGCTTCGTCACTCAACGCACTAAAATAATATTGACGATTTTCTTTATTTGCCCAGCCAACAGCACCGGTAATATCGTATCTCTTATACAAATATCTTAAATCAAAACCTTGGCCTTTGCCTTCTACAATATAAGAATATTGTGGTTTTGCCCTTTCGGGAAGTTCTAATTGTTGGTTGTTTATGTGTATTTTACCATCTTTAATAGAAAGCGAATCACCGGGTAAACCTACAGCGCGTTTTACGTAATTAGATTTTTTGTCTATAGGTTTTATAAAACCTTTACCGGATTTGTCAAAAAACTTTTGCACGGTATCTACCGGCCAGTTAAATACCACAATATCGTTACGTTCTACTTCTTCAAAACCAGGAAATCTAAAATAGGGGAGTTGTGGCCAATTGGTATACGATTTTGTGTTAATAATAGGAATAGTGTCGTGCACCATAGGAAACGCGACCGTGGTTTGTGGCGCGCGAGCCCCATAATTTAATTTACTTACAAAGAGAAAATCACCCACTAAAAGCGTTTTCTCTAAAGAGGAAGTAGGAATAGTAAAAGGCTGCACAAAATAAGTATGAACAATAGTTGCAGCAACTACTGCAAATAAAATAGAACTTACCCACTCACCAACCTCTGTTCGTGGTTTTAAGCTTCTGTCTTCTATATAATTTACTTCTGCAGCATAATTTAAATAATACAAATAAAAGCCAAGTGATAAAACGGCCAACCAAGTATCTATAACTTTATGTTTGCCAAAACTACGAGCAGTTTCTACCCAAATAACCGGAAACATGACAAGGTTTACAATTGGTACAAAAAGTAAGATCGTCCACCACCAGGGTCTGTTTATAATTTTCATTAAAACTACCGCGTTGTATACAGGAATTATTGCTTCCCAAGGTTTTCTACCTGCTTTTTTATAGAGTTTCCAAGTTCCTAAAAAATGAATAACTTGAATTAGGAAGAAAAATAGAATCCATTGTGTGATTGTCATGCTAGTTTATTTTTATCGTGATGTTTTTTGACTTAGAGTTCTTGCAAACCCAAAACGTCTTTCATCGTATAAATACCTTTTTTATTTTTTAAATATTCGGCAGCAATAACTGCGCCCAAAGCAAAGCCTTCTCGAGAATGTGCTTCATGTTTGATTTCTATTGTGTCTAATTGAGATTGGTAAGCTACTGTATGAATACCAAAAACATTTGGCTCGCGTTTAGCTACAACCGGTAAGTTTTCTTCCCTTTTTTGTGGCATTTCTTCATACAATTTCCAATTTTTAAAATTGTTTTCTGCCAAAATATCTTCTGCTACGCTAATAGCAGTGCCGCTTGGTTTATCTGCTTTTTGGGTATGGTGCGTTTCTTCTATACCCGGATTATATTGCTCAAAATTTTTCATCATTTTGGCAAGTTGTTTATTTAGATGAAAAAATAAATTAACCCCTAAACTAAAGTTAGAAGCATAGATAAAGCCGGTTTCATTTTCTTTGCAGAGTTTTGTAGCTTCTTCATAATTATCTAACCAACCTGTAGTGCCAGAAACCACCGGAACAGCGTTCTTAAAACAGGCTTTAAGATTGGCAAATGCAGCCTGTGGAGTGCTAAATTCTATAGCGCAATCTGCTTTTTCCAAATCTTTTTTCTCGGGAGTACTGTCTAAACGGCAAACAATCTCATGACCTCTGTCTATTGCAATTTTCTCGATTGTTTTTCCCATTTTGCCGTAGCCTAGAATTGCAATATTCATCTTTTTATAATTTTAGTTTAAACACTAAACCGTAATTGGCGCTGCCGGAAATTTCGTCAAACTCCATATTTGGTTTAAATGATAAATCTTCGCTTACGTTAAATTGGCTTAGGTGCGCATCTACGTTTGCTTCAATAATATTAAGTACATATATACCCACTGTAATAAGTATAGACAATTCTTTATTGCGTCTAAATTGCTTTTGTGCTTCTATTAGAGATTTGGTGGACAAAACGCCCATAAATTCGTCGTCTTCGTAACCGGCCAATCTGCGTTTATAAGCATCGCGGTAACGGTGATACTCGTTATTGTTGTCTATAACAAAGTAAACTCCTGCTCCCAAAGCGCCATATACCAAAGGTATTTTCCAGTAACTACCATTATAAGCTTGTCCTAAGCCGGGTAAAACAGCCGAATAAAATGCAGCTTTTGCCGGAGATAAAGGATTGTAGGCTTCTCTTTGCTGAAGTTTTTCGGGTGTTGTGCTTTTTTGGTCCTTAACCACCAACGTATCCTGTTCTTGACTAAATAAAGAAGAGCAGGAAAAAATCAGAAAAATAATTGCTAGCAGCTTATTGTTCACCTTCAATCAAGTTTTTTAAGCGTCTAAAATCTTCTTCCGAAGAAAACGGAATAATCACTTTTCCATTTCCTTTTTTATTTACTTTCACATCTACTTTTGCTCCAAAGTAGTTAGAAAAATCCTTTTGTGCTTTATTAAAGGTTTTAGTATTGGTAGAAGTAGTTTCTTTTTTAGTAGCCTCTTTTTTTTGCTGTATAGAGCGAACTAGTTTTTCGGTTTCCCGAACAGAAAGTGCGTTGGCAATTACCTTTTCGTAAACAGAAAGTTGGTCTTCTAAATTTTCTATATTAATAAGTGCGCGACCGTGCCCCATACTTAAGAAACCATCGCGCATACCGGTTTGTATGATTGGGTCTAGTTTTAAAAGTCTTAAATAGTTGGCAATGGTAGAGCGGTTTTTGCCTATACGCTCGCTCATTTGCTCTTGGGTTAAATCTATTTCGTCTAACAAACGTTGGTATGATAAAGCAATTTCTATAGGATCTAAATCTTGGCGCTGAATGTTTTCTACCAAGGCCATTTCTAACGATTCTTGATCGTTTGCAATACGAATATACGCCGGGATAGTTTTTAAGCCAACCAATTTAGAAGCGCGATACCGCCGCTCTCCCGATACTAATTGGTATTTATTAAAATCTATTTTTCTTACGGTAATAGGTTGTATAACGCCAAGTTCTTTTATAGAGGAAGCTAATTCTTGTAAAGCTTCTTCATTAAAACTGGTACGCGGTTGAAATGGATTTACTTCTATTGCTTCTATCTCCAGTTCTACAATATTGCCTACTACTTTATCGGCGTTTTTATCTTTGGCAGATTGTATGTCGTTGTCGGGATCCTTCAGTAAAGCCGATAATCCGCGACCTAATGCTTGTTTTTTTGTTGCCTTCGCCATAATTCCTACTTGTTTTTCTTGATAATTTCTTCTGCCAAACTTAAATAATTACTGGCTCCTCTGCTTGCTGCATCATAATTAATAATGCTTTCTCCATAACTTGGCGCTTCGCTTAACCTCACATTACGTTGTATAATAGTTTCAAAAACCATTTGATCAAAATGTTTTTTTACTTCGTCTACCACTTGGTTAGAAAGACGCAACCTAGAATCGTACATAGTAAGCAACAAGCCTTCTATATCTAATTTTTGGTTATGTAATTTTTGCACACTTTTAATGGTGTTTAAAAGTTTCCCTAAACCTTCTAGTGCAAAATATTCACATTGTATAGGTATTACAACAGAGTCTGCAGCTGTAAGTGCGTTTAAGGTTAGCAAACCTAAAGAAGGCGCGCAATCTATCAAAATAAAATCGTATAAATCCCGCAACTCTTTTACAGCATTGCGTAGCATAGATTCTCTTTTATCTTGGTCTACCAATTCTATTTCTATAGCAACAAGATCTATGTGTGCCGGTATTATATCTACATTAGGAGAATTGGTAGAGAGAATGGCATCTTGTGCTTTTTGGGTGTGCTCCAGTAATTGGTAGGTACCCAATTCTACATTTTCTACATCAATTCCCAATCCGGAGGTTGCATTGGCCTGCGGATCTGCGTCTATTAGTAAAACTTTCTTTTCTAAAACCCCTAAGGATGCGGCCAGATTTACGGAAGTAGTTGTTTTGCCTACCCCTCCTTTTTGATTAGCAATTGCAATGATTTTACCCATTAAGCTTGATTAAATTTTTGAGAGTAAAAATACAATTAATTATTCCAATTGAAAACCCAATTTATCAACAGCTTTATCAACTTATTTTTTTCTTCTTTTTTTAACCATTTCTTCCAGCTCATCCCACATTTCTTCCGGCAAATCTTCCAGTAAATTAAACTGTCCGGCACCTTTTAGCCATTCGCCACCGTCTATGGTAATTACTTCACCATTAATGTAAGCGGCATAGTCAGAAATTAAATAGGCTGCTAAGTTGGCTAACTCTTGGTGTTCTCCTACCCGTTGTAACGGAACTTTTTTGGCTAAATCAAATTTATCTTTTAAATCGCCCGGTAAAAGTCTATCCCAAGCGCCTTTTGTAGGGAATGGTCCCGGTGCAATTGCGTTAAAACGTATGCCATATTTAGCCCACTCAACAGCTAAACTTCGTGTTAATGCTAAAACTCCCGCCTTTGCAGTTGCAGATGGTACTACATAAGCAGAGCCCGTCCAAGCGTAGGTAGTTACAATATTCAATACAGTTTTGTTTTCTTCTTTATTATCTATCCAATGTTTTCCAAAAGCTAAAGTGCAGTTTTTACTACCTTTTAAAACAATATCTATAATGGTATCAAAAGCGCTTGCAGAAAGTCTTTCTGTAGGAAAAATAAAGTTGCCTGCGGCATTATTGAGTAAAACATCTACGCTTCCCATTTTTTCTACAGCTTGGTCGCGCATTTTTTCTACTTCTTCATAATTTCTAACATCACAAGCAATAGGAAAACATTTTCCGCCGGTAGCTTCTTCCAGTTCTTTAGCGGCTTTTTCTAGTTTTTCTAAATTGCGAGAGGTTATTACCACTTTAGCACCCAATTCTAAAAAATATTGTGTCATAGATTTGCCTAAGCCGCTACCACCACCGGTTACCACGATGTTTTTAGATTTTAAGGCATTGTTTTGCAATAAAGATTTTGTATATTCCATCTTTTTTAAGGTAAAGGTAGGATTTTTGTTTATAAAATGACGGATTTTACGAAAGTAAGTTACTGCCAAAAAAATGTTACGAAATGTAGCATATATGACAATCCTCATAATTCAGACAATATTGTCCTATTATATTTGTACCAGTATTTTACGTTAATCAATAAATTATTTAATATGGGCACACCAAAACTTTTTAGCACACCTTTTAAAGCTATTATGCTTTTTTCTTTTTTCGCATTTACAGTAGCTTGTAAATCGGATAAATCCAATGATAAGTCTTATACAAATCCAGAAGACATAAAAGTAGATTTAGAAATGCAGGCAGAATTAACTGCTCCGCCACACGTTCCAAAACCAACTGCAGATAGAAAAGCAAAACGCTTGGTTGTAGATATGGAAATTTTAGAAGAAACCGGCACAATGACAGATGGGGTAGATTATGTATATTGGACGTTTGACGGTACCGTTCCTGGTAGCTTTATCAGAACCAAAATTGGAGACGAAATAGAGTTTCACTTAAAAAATCACCCAGACAATAAATTACCGCATAATATAGATTTACACGCGGTGAACGGTCCGGGTGGTGGCGCAGTTTCTTCTTTTGTAGCTCCCGGACACGAAATTGTTTTCTCTTTTAAAGTTCTTAACCCAGGTTTATATGTATATCACTGTGCAACAGCACCGGTTGGTATGCACATTGCAAACGGTATGTACGGGTTAATATTGGTAGAGCCGGAAGAAGGTTTAGAACCTGTAGATCGCGAATATTACATTATGCAAGGAGATTTTTATACAAAAGGAGATTTTGGAGAACCAGGATTACAACCTTTTGATATGAAAAAAGCCATTGAAGAAGACGCAGATTATGTAGTATTTAACGGGAAAGTTGGCTCTATGACGGGAGAAAATGCTTTGCCGGCAAAAGTTGGCGAAACCGTACGATTATATGTTGGTAATGGTGGACCAAACTTGGTTTCCAGTTTTCACGTTATTGGCGAAATCTTTGACAAGGTACACGTAGAAGGAGGAGATTTAATAAATGAAAATGTACAAACTACCCTTATTCCGGCAGGTGGCGCAGCCATTGTAGAATTTAAAATAGACGCTCCGGGAGAATATATCTTAGTAGACCACTCTATATTTAGAGCCTTTAACAAAGGAGCACTGGCGCAAATACAAGCAACCGGAAGAGATAACGAAAAAGTGTACGCCGGTACTATTCAAGAAGGAGTTTATTTGCCAGAAGGTGGTTCTATTCAAGAAATGCCGGTAGACGAAGAAGCGGTAGAAAGATCTAAGCCACCTAAAGTATTATCTTTAGACCAGAAATTAGAATTAGGAAAAACCGTTTACGGAAGAACGTGTTTTGCTTGTCACCAATCAGAAGGACAAGGTATACCTAATGCTTTCCCTCCTTTGGCTAACGCAGATTATTTAAATGCAGACGTAGAGCGAGCTATAGATATTGTATTACACGGTAAAACCGGTGAGATTACCGTTAACGGCGAAACCTATAACAGTGTTATGACCGCTCAAAACTTAAGCGACAGAGAAGCTGCAGCCGTATTAACCTATGTTTACAACAATTGGGATAATAACGGAACTGAAGTTACCGAAGAAATGGTAAAAGCTCGTCGTAAATAATAAATTAAAGTAAGTAAAGTAATAACTATAAATTATAAAAGCCATGTTTTTCAAGAATGCAGTAGGGTGTTTGGTTTTAATTGTTTCATTTTTGGCACATGCTCAAAAGGAAAGCATGGCTATTATAGAAAAAGGTAGTTACGTTCCACTTTACGGAAGAGACTCCGTTCAAGTAGATGTAGAGCAATTTGCAATAGACGTTTACCCGGTTACCAATGCAGATTTTAAAGAATTTGTAAAAGAATATCCGGAGTGGAGAAAATCTAATGTAAAAGCTTTATTTGCAGACTCTAATTACCTTAGACATTGGAAAAATGATTTGCAGCTTAAGGAAGAAGAACTACCCAACGCACCGGTTACCAATGTATCTTATTTTGCTGCAAAAAAATATTGCGAGTGTCAAGGCAAACGTTTACCAACTTTAGACGAGTGGGAATATGTGGCTATGGCAGATGAAAATACACCAGATGCCCGCATAAAAGATGCCTATAATGAGTTTATTTTAAGCTGGTACGAAAAACCTGCTACTTTTAATAACGAGATAGGCAGTACGTTTAAAAACTATTGGGGCGTTTACGATATGCACGGTTTAGTATGGGAGTGGACTTCAGACTTTAATTCGGTTTTAATCTCCGGAGAATCTCGAAGAGATGTAGATGAAGACAACAATCTTTTTTGCGGTAGTGCAGCCATTGGCTCTTCAGATTTAATGAATTATGCAGCCTTTATGCGCTACGCTTTCCGCGGAAGCATAAAAGCAAATTATGCTATGCGAACCTTAGGTTTTAGATGTGCAGAAACAATTGACAAATCAACAGAAGAAAAAAATGAAAACTTATAACTATTTACTAATCGTTCTTTTATTAAGTCTATTTGCGTGCAAAACCGAAGGAGAAAAAGACGTCTCTGAGAACACCACGCCAAAACCTGAAGTAGAAGAAACCACAGACGAGTTACCCGGTCTATCTATTTATAATTTGCCTACTACTTGGACAAACCAAGATGGGGAAGAAATACAGCTAGAAGATTTAAAAGGAGATGTTTTGGTAATGGTTATGATTTATACTTCCTGCAAAGCCGCTTGCCCACGGTTAGTAGCAGATATGCGTAATATTCATAAAAAAGTATCAGACAAAGCTAACAAAAACACCAAATACGTATTTGTAAGTATAGATCCGGAGACAGATACGCCAGAGCGTCTTAAAGCTTTCGCGGAAGAAAATGAAATGGATAGTGATGAGTATTTGTTTTTACGTGGTACAAAAGAAGACACTCGGGAATTTGCCGCAGTTTTGGCGGTGAGTTATAAAAGTATTTCGCCTATAGATTTTTCGCACTCTAATATTATTAGTGTGTTTGATCAGCAAGGCGTTATGCAACACCAAAAAGAAGGCTTAGGAGAAGACGATTCTAAAACCGTAAAAGCAATTGAAGATTTAGCTAACTAATTAAAGTTTTCGCGGCTTAAGATTTTTTAGCAGCTTCTTGTTTGTTTTTTCTAGCTTGGTCTTCTACCTCACGCGCTTTAGATAAAGCACTTGCTACCAAACCCGCAGGAATGGTTACAATGCCTACACCAATAAGTAAAATAAAAAAAGTAAAAACTTTTCCACCGGCGGTTATGGGGTAAACATCTCCATAACCAACTGTGGTTAAGGTAACAATTGCCCACCAACCACTATGTAAGATAGAAGAAAAATTTTCTGGTTGGGCTTTATGTTCAAAAAAATAAATTCCTGCCGAGGAGAGAAAAATAAAAATAAAGGTTACTAGTAGAAAAAGTATCACTTCTTCTTTAACTATTCTGGCAGCTAGGTTAAAACGGTTTAAAGCTTTGTTATATCGCACCAGTTTTAAAGCTCTAAAAACGCGAAATATTCTAAAGGCTCGTAACGCTCTAAAATCGTAAAACGTGTTTAGATAAAAAGGAAAAATAGCGATAAAGTCTACCAAACCGTAAAAACTAAAAATATATTTAAACGGATTTCTAGCTACATAAATACGTAAAAGATATTCTATAGAAAACACGATTACACAGAAATATTCGAAGCTTTTTAAAAGAATTTTTATTTCTGCTGAGTTGCCGGGTAAAGTTTCTATCGTAAACGAAATAAGGGATAGAATAATTAAAGCCTGAATAAAATAATCAAATATTCTACCTTTTTTGCTGGCATTATTTTCTACAATGTCACGTAATTTAGACCGCACGATAATTATTTTTTGGCCAAGCTTTATACACAAACCTTGGTTTTTAATATTTAAACTTGTTTAGTAGGTGTACAAAAATTATTCGTCTATCAAAATATTTAAAATTTGAATAGCGGCATCACTTATTTTTGTACCGGGTCCAAAAACAGCAACCGCGCCGGCATCAAACAAAAAGTCATAATCTGCAGACGGTATAACGCCACCAACAACAACCATAATATCTTCTCTGCCCAGTTTTTTTAATTCTTCTAAAACCTGTGGCACTAAAGTTTTGTGACCAGCAGCCAAAGAAGAAACGCCCAAAATATGCACATCATTTTCTACAGCTTGTTTAGCGGCTTCTTGCGGAGTTTGAAACAGAGGGCCAATATCTACATCAAAACCAACGTCTGCATAACCGGTAGCTACAACTTTAGCTCCACGGTCGTGACCGTCCTGTCCCATTTTTGCAATCATAATCCGGGGTCTTCTACCATCTTGCTCTGCAAATTGGTTGGCCATTTCTCTCGCTTTCTGGAAAGATTTGTCGTCTTTAATTTCTTTGCTATACACGCCACTAAATGATTTTACTTGTGCTTTATGTCTTCCGTAAACTTCTTCTAAAGCATTGCTAATCTCTCCAATACTTGCTCGTTCTCGCGCTGCATCTACCGCTAATGCCAGTAGATTGCCACTATTTTCTTTTGCTGCTTTTGTAAGTTTTTCTAACGCTTTATTAGTTTTTTCTTCGTTGCGTTGCTTGCGTAGGTTTTCTAAACGTTCTATTTGTTGCTTGCGTACGGTTTGGTTGTCTACTTCTAAGGTAACAATGGGGTCTTCTTTTTCGCGTCTGTATTTGTTGGTGCCAACAATAATATCTTGACCGCTGTCTATAAGCGCTTGTTTTCTGGCGGCAGCTTCTTCTATACGCATTTTAGGAATGCCTTTTTCTATAGCTTTGGTCATTCCGCCAAGTTCTTCTACTTCTTCAATGAGTTTCCAGGCTTTTTCTGCAATGTCGTTGGTTAAAGTTTCTACATAATAGCTACCAGCCCACGGATCTACTGTTTTGGTAATTTGGGTCTCGTCTTGCAAATACAATTGGGTGTTTCTAGCAATTCTAGCAGAAAAATCTGATGGTAAAGCTATGGCTTCATCCAGCGCATTAGTATGTAAACTTTGCGTGCCGCCAAAAGCCGCGGCTGCCGCTTCTATACAAGTTCTAGCTACGTTGTTAAACGGATCTTGTTCTGTTAAACTCCACCCGCTGGTTTGCGAGTGCGTTCGTAAAGATAAAGATTTTGGATTTTTAGGAGTAAACTGCTTAACCAATTTTGCCCATAACATTCTACCGGCACGCATTTTGGCAATTTCCATAAAGTGATTCATACCAATTGCCCAAAAGAACGAAAGACGTGGCGCAAACGTGTCAATATCCATCCCGGCGTCTAAACCTTTACGGATGTATTCTAGGCCGTCTGCCAAAGTATAGGCCAACTCAATATCGCAAGTGGCGCCGGCTTCTTGCATATGGTATCCCGAAATACTAATACTATTGAATCGCGGCATATTATTAGAAGTATATTCAAAAATATCCGAAATGATTTTCATTGAAGGCGTAGGCGGATAAATATAAGTATTACGCACCATAAACTCTTTTAAAATATCGTTCTGAATGGTGCCCGAAAGTTGTGCAGGTTTTACGCCTTGCTCTTCTGCAGCCACAATATAAAACGCCATAATTGGTAAAACAGCGCCATTCATTGTCATAGAAACAGACATTTTATCTAAAGGAATTTGATCAAACAAAACCTTCATATCTTCTACAGAATCTATAGCAACGCCGGCTTTACCAACATCGCCAACTACACGGTCGTGGTCACTGTCATAACCGCGGTGCGTTGGTAAATCAAACGCAACCGAAAGTCCTTTTTGCCCGGCAGCTAAATTGCGACGGTAAAAAGCATTACTTTCTTCGGCGGTAGAAAAACCAGCATATTGTCTAATTGTCCAAGGCCGCTTTACGTACATAGTAGAGTAGGGACCGCGCAAATAAGGCGGAATGCCGGCTGCAAAGTTGAGGTGTTTTAGGTTTTTAGTGTCTTGCGGACTATAAACTTTTTTAATCTTAATTTTTTCTGTAGTAGTATATTCACTGCCGGTTTTAGATTGGGCAGTGGCTTTTTTAAGCTTTATATTTTGAAGGTCTTTGCGTTGCATACTGTGTAAACTTAGCGGTTAAGATTTTATAATCTAAAAATAATGCTATCAAATTGTGACAGAAAAGAATAGGTTTTTAATTTTCTTCTTCTGCTAAACGCTTTCTTTCTAAACTTTCTGCTAAGCGCTTCTGAATTATAGGTTGTAATAAGGTTCTGCGTTTTTCTACTTTAAGAAAAGGATCTATTTCAATTTCAGTAGCCATCTTATCTTCTTCGTTTTTATACTTATTGGTACCTACTAAAACTTTATTAGCTTCTTTGAAAGAATTTTCTTCTTTTTTGGCACTTTCTGAAATTTTACGCTGAATGATACCTTCCTTCAATTGCTTTAAATAGCCGCCGCCTTTTTCTATATCTTTAAAAATTTTCAACGCTTTTTCGCTCAATTTTTGGGTTAATTCTTCTATATAATAGCTGCCATCGCTAATGTTGCTTACTTTGTTAAAATAGCTTTCTTCTTTTAAAATAAGCAATTGATTGCGGGCTATGCGTGTGCCAAATTCGTTTTTTTTATGGTAGAAAGAATCATAGGCTATATTGCAAACATAATCTGCGCCACCCAAAATTGCGCTCATACATTCTGTAGTTGTACGTAATAAATTTACATTATAATCGTAAAGTGTTTTATTCCGTAAAGTAGGGAAGGCAAGAATTTTTATTGCTTCCGGAGCAGAATAGGCTTGTGCTATACTGGCATATAAATTACGCAAAGCTCGTAATTTTGCAATTTCAAAAAAGTAGTTGGACCCGCAAGCTACTTTAAATGTTGGTTTAAAGTTTTGTAAAGCTTCTGGTTTATTTTGGTGTAAATAATTTAAATATTCGTTTACATGTGCTAAGCTATAAGCTAATTCTTGCACAATTGTAGCACCGGCATTTTGATAGACAGCAGTGTTTATGCTAAGAATTTGCGGAAAGGTTTTTTGATATGACACAGCAGTTTCTAAAGTCTTAAAATCTGCTTTAAGGTTTTTGTGCCAATTTCCGCTGGCAGCCAAATGTCCTATTATGTCTACACCTAAACTAACTTGGTGCTTCTTGTTTTCTAAAATGCGCCCTAATTCTGCTAGATTTTCTTCCGTAAAGCTATTATTACTTTCTACAAAAACGGGAATTTGCGCTATATCAAAACTATTAAAAAGCTTTTTTAAGTCAATATCATCTGCCGTAAGTTGTAGCCATAAAGCTTCGGTACCTTTAGACAAAGCGTGTTTAATGGCCGTGATACCTTTATCCGTATCGTCTATTTCAAATTTTTCGATTACTTGCCATTTTTCCGGAGTGGCAGAGATTTCTCTTTCCGTAAAGTCGTCTAAATGATAAAAAGGTTTTACGTCAATACCTTCTCTGCTATGAAAAATCAAATTTTCATAATCTTCTCCTTTTAGGTCGGCTTGTATTTTTTGTTTCCATTCTTTGGAAGAAACTTCGTTAAAACCTTCAAATAATGTTTTGGGCATAATTAATTGGTTTTGCTACTGTCTTGAAATTCTATAATATAAACTTCTTCGTTATCGCGCTTCATAAAATAAGTTTCGCGAGCAAATTTTTCTAATTCAAAAGAGTCGTCTAAACCTTGTATGATAGCTTTATCGTGCTGTATTTCTTTTTGGTAATATTCTTTGTTGTTCTCAAGCTTGTCCAGCTCTTGGTCTAGTTCATTATGTACCATAAGAGAATTGCTGTCAAAGAAAGCCATCCAGACAGTAAAGATTAGTAAAATAAGCACATATCTGTTGCCTACAATTTTAAACCAGCGTTTTTGACGCAACTCTTTAAACCTCATCTATGCGAAGATACAAAATTAGTCTAAACGCTGCTTGATTATAGACTGAACAATATCTACCCCAACGGTGTTATAACGGTTGTACGGAATTATGATATCTGCAAATTCTTTAGAAGGTTCTATAAATTGTTGGTGCATGGGTTTTAAGGTATTTTGATACCGGTCTAAAACTTCTTGTAAATCTCTGCCGCGCTCGTTAATATCTCGTTTTAATCTTCTTATTAAACGCTCATCACTGTCTGTATGCACAAAAATTTTTATATCGAATAATTTACGAAGTTCGGGATTGGTAAGAATTAAAATTCCTTCTACCAACATTACCTTTTTAGGATGCGTCTCTATGGTCTCTCCCGTACGGTTGTGTTCTTTGAAAGAATATACGGGTTGTGGTACAGATTTTCCTTTTTTTAGCTGTTTAAGGTGGTCTACCAAAAGCTCAAAATCTATAGACTGCGGATGATCAAAATTAATTTTTGTACGCGCTTCGTAAGATAGGTCGCTGGTATCGCGGTAATAGGAATCTTGGGTTATTACCTCAACTTCTTTATGTCGGAGTTCGTTTACAATGGTTTTAACAACAGTAGTTTTTCCACTGCCTGTCCCGCCGGCAATCCCAATTGTGAGCATAAATTCTAATTTTCTACAAAACTAATCATAATTTAAAATTATAAAATAATTAACATATTATTTTTTTACCGAATGTTATTCTAAACGCTTAATTTGGCGGTTTACAAACAATTTTAATCGGTATAACCAATGTGTAGAAGCGTGCTCTTTACTGATATTGTGTTTTTTACTGAAACTTTCTATGGCAGCAGAAAGATTGCCGGTGGCTTCAATTTTATTCCAAAATAATTTAAAATCTTCAGCAATAGTTTCTAACTGAATGGTAATATGCGGTTTGTCTGTTAAAAATTCTTCTATGGTAGTGGTAATGGTTTCTACATAATCGTGACAAATTGCTAAACGGTCTTCTTTGTTCAACATCTCTGGCGGATTCATTTTTATTGCTTCAGAATAGGCGTTTATTATACTTTTAGGTTTAAAAAAGCGGTTAAAATGACTTTTGGCCGTAGCGTTTTTATCGCGTTTTAAATGCACGTACAAAACATCTTTAGGGAAATGTTTATGTAGTTCTGCCAGATGCCAACTCAATCTATTATCTGCCTCGATATGATTTTCCGCGTAAGCGAAACGTTCTTTTCCTAACTTTTGCGTTCTACTTTCGTGTGCGGCGGTAAAGTTGTCTATATATTTACAAGCATTTATAAAACTATAAGAGCCGCAGCGGCCGGTACCTACTACAAATACACGCATTTTTTTACTGAATTTTAACGGCAAAGATATACATTTACAAATTAAGCAGATTGCAATATATCTCTTCTTTAACTACTGAAATTATATTGTAAGCCAAAAATATTATGCTTATAAACCATTGCATTTTTTAAACTTATTCCTATTGATTATTTAGATTTAGGAAACGTAAAATTAAACGCTATTTTATCACCATTTTTAAAATCTTTTACTGAATTTTTAAAAGTTTACCGCTATTCTTTTTTATAGCCTAACAAGCGTAAAGCATTGAGAACCACCAAAAGGGTAGAACCTTCATGAAAGGCAACCGCAATACCAATAGACGCCAAGTTTAAAATACTTACGGGAATTAAAACAGCTACCATTCCTAAACTAATCCAAAGGTTTTGTTTGATAATTCTTTTTGTTTGTCGGCTTAAACCAATGGCAAAAGGCAATATTTCTAATTTGTCTGCCATTAATGCAATATCTGCGGTTTCTAAAGCTACATCGCTACCGGCAGCGCCCATAGCAATTCCTACCGTGCTGTTGGCCATAGCCGGCGCATCGTTTACGCCGTCTCCAACCATAGCAAGTTTTTTTTCTTTTTTAGCCAGTTCTTTTACAGCGGCCACTTTTTCTTCTGGTAGTAGACTTCCTTGCGTATTGGCAATTCCTATTTCTTTTGCAACTGCATCTGCCACATTTTGATTATCGCCAGTGAGCATTATCATCTTTCTAATGCCAATGCTTTTGAGCTTTAGCAAAGTAGATTTGGCCGTTTTTCTAGGTGTATCCATCAAGCCTAAAATGCCTATAAATTCTTTACCGCGCTTGATTAACATGGTGGTTTTACCGTTTTTTTCTAACGCGCTTACTTGCTTTTTAACACTTTCTGGAACAGGGTTTTTTAAATTTTCATACAAGTTTAAATTGCCTATATATACACTTTCATTTTCAACCGTGGCTTTAAGCCCTTTTCCTTGCACAGCTTCTAAATTTGTAACTTCTAAAGAGGTTTCTTTTTGCATTAGTTTTTTGGTTGCATCTCTAACCACTGCTCTAGCCAGAGGATGATCGCTTAACTTTTCTATGCTAATTGCCGTTTTTAATAGTTTTTCTTCTTCATAATTATTTAAGCAAATTACGTCTGTAAGTTTTGGTTTACCCTCTGTTAGCGTTCCGGTTTTATCAAAAGCTATAGCAGTTAAACCACCCAGATCTTCCAGTGGTTTTCCGCCCTTAATTAAAACACCGCGATTGGCTGCTCTGGCAACTCCGCTAAGAACCGCTGCAGGAGTAGATATTGCCAAGGCACACGGACTTGCAGCTACCAAAACCACTAACGAGCGGTAAAGGCTTTCGCTCCAAGTTTCATCAACAATTAAAAAAGCAAAATTTAAAAGCACAACTAGCGCAATTACTGCCGGCACATAATAAATTTCGAATTTTTTGGTAAGTAACTGCGTGGGCGATTTCTGTTCTTGCGCTTCCTCTACCATTCTTATCAATCTGTTAATGGTAGAGTCTTGCGCTTCTTTGGTAATTCTTATTTCTAAACTGTTGTTGCCGTTTATAGTTCCTGAAAAAACGTGATGCTCACTGGTTGTCTTTTTACTATGAAGACTTTCTTCTTGCTTTGTAGAAAACGGTTTCTTTTCTACCGGCATACTTTCGCCGGTAATAGGAGATTGGTCTACGCTGCTTTCTCCTTTTATTACCACGCCGTCTGCTGCAATTTTGGTATGTGGCCTTACCAAAATAACATCATCTACTTTTAAATTTTCTATTGGCGTTTCTTTTATTTTTCCAGCTTTTTTTAGCAAAGCCGTATTGGGAGCCAAATCACTTAAAGCGGCAATAGATTTTTGTGCTTTTCATAATGCATAATGTTCTAAAGCGTGACCTAAACTAAATAAAAACAGCAACAATGCACCTTCTGCCCATTTGTCTAAATATGCCGCACCAATAGCAGCTACCAGCATAAGAAAATCTATTTCAAAACCGGCTTGTTTTAATTTATCTACCGTTTCTATAAAAGCAAAGTAGCCTCCAAAGAAATAGGAAATTATATAACCAGCCAAAGAGTAACCGGGTTCCAACTCTGTAAACTGAGCTATAACAAACCCAATTGTGAGAAAGATTCCGCTTAAAGCGGAAAAATAAATCTCGGTGTTTTCACCAAAAATTCCCCCGTGGTGATAATCGTGCTTTTCTTTTTTATTAGACATTTTATTAAATTAGTTTTTATGAAATGCATTCTTTTAATGCGAATGACCGCCTTCTCCTTTTTTAGATTCGGCTAAAATAAAGTAGGCATTGTTGTAAGCAAATTGGGCGTTTTCAGGAATTTCTTCTAAAAGTTGAATACTTTGCCACTTTTGATGTTTTATACCGGGCTTTACCGGTACCGGAATAAAAGTCCATTCTTTTCCGTCTTTTATTGCTCTAAAAATTATGTGGTTATTAGCATCTTTAACAATAGCACTCTCAGGAAGTGCAAGCGATTTAGAATCTTCTGTAAGAATTTTTCCTTCTATATACATTCCCGGAATTAATTGATCTTTATAATCGTTAATTTCTGCGTGCACGTGTACCGCGTTAACCTCTTTTTCAAAAGCTTTAGAAACCGAATAAATATTGGCTCGTAATTCTTTATCTCCTAAAGATTGCACATTAAAAAGTACTTCTTGCCCTTCTTTTACTTTGTGCGCATCTTTTTCGTACACTAAGAAATCTGCGTGAATATGTTCTGTATTCATTATTTCGAACAAATTGGTTTGCGGTTCTACATATTGGCCGGTTTTTACTTCTACTTTTTGTACAAAACCCTTTATAGGGCTTGATAATGCAACCCGTTCTTGAATATTACCTTGCTGAATATTTCCGGGACTTAAATTAAGCAAACGTAATTTTGCCGCCAAACCATTTAGTAAACCTTTTCTGGCTTTATAATTGGCTTCTGCTTTTTGATAATTCATACCAGAACCCACGCCGGCTTCGTAAAGCTTTTTTTGTCTCTGGTATTCTTTTTGTAAATATTCTTGCTCGTTAAAAGCTTCCAAATATCTTGTTTGTAGCTCTATAATATTTGGGTGTGATAAAAGGGCAACAATTTGTCCTTTTTTTACTTCTTCTCCTTCAATTACTTTTATTTCTTTTACGTTAGCGCCAACAATAGATGTAATGCTGGCTTCGTTTTGTGGCGGCACTTCTAAGGTACCATTTGCTTCAATAAAACCGCTCATATTTCTTGTAGCTAAAGTATCTACTTTTAAATTTAAAGCTTCTGCTTGTTTAAAAGATAGGTGTATTTCGTTACTATCTTCATGCTCGGTTTCTTGTTGGTTATTAGACTCTTTTTCTGTATCGGAATTGTTTTGACAGCCAACTAAAATTCCGCAAAGTAATAATATATATATAGTGAATTTCATTGTGTTTTAATTTTGTTCAGGTTGAAAATAAGTTAAGTTTATATAAGCTTCCAGATAATTTTGAAGCGTCTCGATAGCCGCTAACTCTGTTTTGCTGGCTTGCTCTATTAATTGAATAAAGCCGGTATAATCTATTGCTCCTTCTTTAAAAGCTAGTAAAGCTCCACTTTGTTGTTGGGTGGTAAGAGGCAAAGCTTCCTCTTTATAAAATTGCCAAGATTTTTTCCACTTTTTAAAATTCCGTAAAGCATTTTTATAATCGGTTTGTAACTGTTTTTTATGTAAGCTAGCTTCGTTACTTGCTATTTCTTGTTCTATTTTACTTGTTTGTATGCGTCTACTCTCTGCTCCCGATAATAAAGGAACAGAAATACCGGCTTGGTAAGAATAATAACCCGATTTGCCACCAATTTCTTGTACCCCATATTGCAAGTTAAATTTAGGAAGCAAATCTGCTTTTGCCGCTTTATAATCTGCTTTTGCTGCGTCTATTTGCATTTGGGCAGTTTGTAAAGCTGGATGCTCTTCTAATGTTCTGTTTTCTCGCAATAAAATTTGATTGATTTCTAAATTTTGCGATACATCATATAACTGGTCTTCAAACAACCAAACATTAAAATTCTCAAGAGCTATGGTATAATCGTCTAGTGCTTGGCGCTTTTGTAAAGCAATTTGCAGCGCTTGATTATTGGCCGAAATATACTTGAGTTTAGAAATTGCTTCTACCTCATATTGTAAATCTATTGCTTGTTTAAATTTTTGATAGACAGAATCTAACCTGCTTATTAAATGGTATTTCTTTTTTGCAACATAAGCTTTACTCCAAGCCAATTGCACGCTTTTCAGCAACTCTAATTGGCTGAGGTTTTTTTGTTGTTTTGCTAGTGCAATTTGTGCTTTTGCCAATTTGTTTTTTGCTGCAATGCCAAATAAATCTATCTTCTCTTGGCCAAAGCCTACAATGGTGTACGTGCCTATACCATCAGATAATTCTTCTCCGCCGGTAAAAACTTTGGTGGTACCCAGATCCCAAACTTCTTTTTTGGCTGCTTCGCTTTGTTTTACGGCCAGTTCTTTATTTTTTAGAAGCGGATAGTTTTCTGTGGCTTTTTCTACAGCTTCTTGCATACTTAATTGTTGGTTTGGTAATTCTTGCGCTTGTGTTGCCAAAGGAGATAAGCTTAATAAAACTACAAACCCTGTAAGAACCGCATTTTTAGGAATTCTATCTGCTCTTTTTTCTCTCTGTTTTTCTAGCCATTTATATAGAATGGGTAATACAAACAATGTAAGTAGGGTAGAAGTGATTAAACCACCAATTACAACAGTAGCCAATGGGCGTTGTACTTCTGCTCCCGAAGAGGTAGAAATTGCCATTGGTAAGAATCCTAAAATATCTGTAAGCGCCGTAAGCATAATTGGCCGTACGCGTCTTTTTGTACCTTGAAGAATACGATCTTTTAAACTCAATTGCTTTTTTTGTTTTAACTCGTTTAAACCACTTATAAGCACTAAGCCATTTAAAACAGCAACGCCAAACAAAACTATAAAGCCAACCCCGGCAGAAATACTAAAAGGCATATCGCGCAAAAACAACGAAAATACGCCTCCAATAGTTGCCATAGGAATTGCTAAGTAAATCATTAAGGTTTGTGTAAACGAACGTAAGGCCAAATAAATTAAAATAAAAATCAAAACCAACGCAATTGGTACAACGGTTTGTAGCCTATTACTGGCGCGTTCTAAATTTTCGAAAGCGCCACCGTATCTAATATAATATCCCGGCGGTAAATCTAATTCTGCATCTAATTTTTGCTGAATGTCTTTTACTACAGATTCTACATCACGATTTCTAATATTTATGCCCACATACGTACGTCTATTGGTATTATCGCGACTTATTTGCATTGGTCCGGGTTCATAATGAATATTAGCAACTTCGCGCAAAGGTATTTGATTGCCATTGGGTAGGTTTACAAATAAACTTTCTACGTTTTTTATATCTTTTCGCTGTTCTTCTTGCAACCTTACAACCAAATCGAATTTGCGTTCCCCTTCAAAAATTACCCCTGCTTTAGAACCGGCAAAAGCGGTTTGCACAAGTCGGTTTAAATTGTTTATCTGCAAACCATATTGCGCTAATTTATTACGGTTATACTCTATACTTATTTGTGGTAAACCTGTGGTGGCTTCTATCTTAAGGTCTCCTACACCATCTACGGTTGCAATAATTTTTCCCATTTCTTCTGCTTTTGCGGCAAGAAGTTCTAAATCGTCACCAAAGAGTTTTATAGCTACGTCCTCACGTACACCGGTAAGCAATTCGTTAAAACGCATTTCGATGGGTTGTGTAAATTCGTAAGAAACACCGGGAAGCACACTTAAGTCTTTTTTTACTTTTTCTAAAAAGTCTCCTTTATTCTCTGCGGAAGTCCATTCAAAGTTATCTTTAAAAATTATAAAGGTGTCCGCAATATCCATTGGCATTGGGTCTGTTGGTACTTCTGCGACTCCAATACGACTTATTACCGATTTAACTTCTGGATATTTATTTAAGATTATTTGCTCTGCTTTTGTGGTGGTAGCTATAGTTTCGCTTAGCGAACTACCAGATTTTGGAATAACGTGAAAAGCGATATCCCCTTCGTCTAACTGCGGAATAAATTCGCCACCTAATTGCATAAACGTGAACACTGCCAACCCAAAAATTACAACCGCACTTGCCAAAATTGCTTTGCCGTGTTTTAAGCTTTTGGTAAGAGCGTTGGCATAATGTTTTTCTACCCATTTTACAAAACGGTCTCCCCAATTTGTTTTTCTAGATTTACCACTTTTTACAGTAATAAATAAAGCAGACATCATTGGTACGTAGGTAAGACAAAGTATCATTGCGCCAAGCATAGCAAAAATAAAAGTTAAAGCCATTGGCTGAAACATTTTGCCTTCTATACCTTCTAAAGCTAAGATTGGTATAAAAACCAACATAATGATTAACTGCCCAAAAAAAGCGGCATTCATCATTTTTTTAGAAGACTTGGCCGTTATTTTATTACGCTTATCCCTACTTGGCGTTTTATTTTTTTGTGTGTAGGCAAAGAGATAAAAAACGGTACTTTCTACAATAATAACCGCACCGTCTACAATTATACCAAAGTCTATTGCGCCTAAACTCATCAGGTTTGCCCAAACATCAAAAACATTCATTAAAATAAAGGCAAATAACAAAGCAAGCGGAATGGTAGAGGCAACAATTAAACCGCCACGCCAGTTTCCTAAAAGTAAAACCAACACAAATATTACTATTAGACCGCCTTCTAATAAATTATTTTTTACCGTGCTTGTAGTATCCGCAATCAAATCGCTACGGTCTAAAAATGGTTCTACATAAACACCATCGGGTAAAGATTTTTGAATTTGCTCCATTCTTGCCTTTACACGTTCTATAACTTCGTTAGAGTTTGCGCCTTTTAGCATTAAAATCATTCCGCCAACGGTTTCTCCTTCGCCGTCTTTGGTAAGCGCGCCATATCTCACGGCGTGACCGGTTTTTACTTCTGCTACATCTTTAATGGTTACCGGGATGCCGTTTCGGGTTTTTATTACTATTTTTTCGATGTCTGTGGCATTGCTGGCCAAACCTTCACCGCGTATAAAATTGGCTTGGTGGTTTTTTTCTATGTAAGCACCACCGGTATTTTGATTATTTTCTTGTAAGGTTTTAAAAACTTCTGCCGTAGTTATGTTCATCGCTTTTAGTTGCGACGGATTAATAGCTACTTCATATTGTTTTATTTTTCCGCCAAAAGCGTTAACCTCTACCACACCGGGCACCAAAGACATTTGTCTGCGTATAATCCAATCTTGCATGCTGCGCAATTGGGTAATAGAATAGTTGTCTTTATAATCTTCTTCTACTTCTAAGGTATATTGGTAAATCTCGCCCAAACCGGTAGAAATAGGTCCCATCATAGGGCTTCCAAAACCTTCAGGGATTTCTTCGCGAACCTTGGTTAACTTTTCAGAAACCAGTTGTCTGGGTAAATAGGTTCCTGCTTCGTCTTTAAAAGCTATGGTAACTACAGATAGGCCAAACCTAGAAACAGAGCGTATTTCTTTTACATCGGGCAAATTACTCATTGCCACTTCTACAGGATAGGTAACAAATTGCTCTATATCTTCTGTACTTAAGTTAGGCGCTTGGGTAATTACTTGTACTTGGTTGTTGGTAATATCGGGGGTGGCATCTATGGGCACTTTTTGCATACTCCAAATGCCCAAACCTATCCAACCAATCATAAATAATCCGATTAAGAATTTATTGCGGATAGAAAAATCTATAATACGATTAATCATATAAAAATGTTTAAAATAATAATAAGAATTTGTGTTTGAAACTTATTTTAAGCAACAAACTGTTTGCTTGCTTATAGTATTTTAAACTTGGGGAGGCTGTAAAAGAGAATGTTGTATTTCTAAACCATAACGATTGGCATAGCCAATGTCTAGAATAGGAATATTGGGATGGAAAATAACTACTTCAGAAAAATTGAAATCTAAAATATGAATATGGCAACAGTGGCATTGGCAAAAAGGCGAGCATAAATCTTGTTGCCCGTGCTTTTCGGAATGGTTATGAGAGTCTGTTTGTTCTGCTATGCTTATTTCTTGGTGTTGTTGTGAAATAGGTGCAAAATCGTCACACGGGATAAAAATTTAATCCCATCAAATACACCGATAAAAGCAATACCACAAATTTCATAGGCTTCAAAGATAAGATTTTTATATAAAACTTAACCGAATAAGACTAAGATAATTGAACTATAAAAGTCTTTTTAAAAGAGAATTTAATGTGAGATTTAAAATTTTTCGAGCATTTTCTTCTGTATAGTAAAGCCTATCTTAAAGTTTTTTTCTGCAACACGAAAAATAAAAAAATTACTTTACGGAAGAAGTAAAGGTCGTTGTGATGCCGGAAAATATAAATGCTCTAAACCGGAAATTCTTTGGTTGTATTGAGCATTTGTTGCTTAATTTTTACAAAGTTTCGTTTTTTTTGTGGCTCTAGAATTTTTTTGCCGTAAGATGTAAAATAACGATGCGTTTTTAAAAAATTACAATTAAGCTCTAACCATTCTATTGTAGAAAAAGAAAGGTTTAATTGGTTGCTCCATTCTTTTCGTAATTGTTTGTTTTTTTGTAGGAAATCTTTAGCGCCCAAATGTGCTAAATCTGCATCGCACAAAACTTTTTGCAATTTATTCTGTGGATTTTGCGGCATTTTTGTAGCCAAAATGCAAGCTACAATTTTTTGTATTTCTTCTTTAGCTAAACCTTTTTCAGACAAATAATCAAAAGCTTTTTGTGCGCTAACATTTTCGTGCCCTTGAAAACAATCTACATTTCCCGTATCGTGAAATAAAGCGGCTAATTGCACAATTTCTAGTTCTTTTGAGGTTAAACCTTCGTATTGTCCAATTTTTTTTGCTCCCGAAAAAACATCTATGGTATGTTGGGTATTATGAAACGCTAAATGTTTACACCTACTTTCTTTTAAAAGTTGTAAACAATGCGTTTTAGCCTGTGCTATAATAGAGTTCATAAATCAGTTTTGAAACAGTCGTAGTAATCGTATTCAATAAGCAAAAATTTTTAAGAATAACTTGAATGTAACTAATTTATTATAAAATGGCAAGTTTTAATTTAAAACGTAAAACATAAGATTGCTATTTGGCATTGTATCAATTTGATACAGATTACTTTTTAACTGTAGTTATTTTCGTAAAAAAGATGTTTGCCAAATAACAATCAAACTTTAGTAAAGAGGTTTTTAAATCTGTTTATAGGTTATCTTAGCTATATGTTTTGTTTTCCTTATCGGAAAAAATTCCGCCGTAGAGCGAAAGCATTTAGCATATACTTTTTATTTACTTAACTTATTTTGGCATTTCGTAAACGTAACGCATTTGCAATTACAGAAACAGAACTAAAACTCATAGCCAAGGCGGCAATCATAGGCGAAAGTAAAATCCCGAAAAAGGGAAACAGAATTCCGGCAGCAACCGGCACGCCAAGACTGTTATATACCAAGGCAAAAAACAAATTTTCTTTGATGTTTTTCATTACTTTCTCGCTCAATCTTCTTGCTTTTACAATACCGTGCAAATCTCCTTTTACCAAAGTTATTTTTGCACTTTCTATAGCAACATCTGTTCCGGTTCCCATTGCAATGCCAATATCGCTTTGGGCTAGGGCGGGAGCATCGTTAATACCATCTCCGGCCATAGCTACTTTCTTGCCTTTTTCTTGCAGTTTTTTTACTTCTTTTTGTTTATCTTCTGGTAACATTCCTGCTTTAAAACTGCTTAAACCAATTTCTTTGGCTACAGCTTGAGCGGTTTCTTTGTTATCTCCGGTAAGCATTATTACTTCAATTCCTTTTTCTTGAAGCGCTTTTACTGCTTTTTTACTGGTTTTTTTAATTGGGTCGCTAATTACCATAAAGCCGATAGCGTTTTCTTGAGTGGCTATGTAAGAAACCGTTTTGCCTTTGGCTTGCTCTCTTTCTACATTTTCTTGTAGAGCTTTTGAGATGCTTATTTTATTGTCTTCTAAAAGACGTTTGTTTCCCAAAAAGAATTTTTTATCTTCTATTTCTCCGCTTACGCCTTTACCGGTAATGCTATTAAAGTTGTTTGCTTTGCCGGCTTTTATTTCTTTTTCTTTGGCATAATTTAAACTGGCTTGCGCTAAAGGATGTTCGCTATATTGGTTTAAGGCTATAATTTTTTCAAGAATTTCTTCTTCCGTAAAGTTATTGGCAACACCAATTTTTTCTACTGCGGGTTTGCCTTGTGTTATTGTGCCGGTTTTATCTACAATTAGCGTGTCTATATCTACAAAACCCTCTAAAGCTGCGGCATTTTTAATTAAAACCCCGTTTTGCGCGCCTTTACCAACGCCAACCATTACAGACATAGGCGTTGCTAAACCTAAAGCACACGGGCACGCAATAATTAGCACTGCTACTGCATTTACAAAGGCGTAAACCAAGGCGGGATTTGGGCCAACCAAAGCCCAAACAATAAATGTTAGGATAGAAATTATTACCACAATTGGTACAAAATAACTGGCAATCTTATCTGCCAAACGTTGTATTGGGGCTTGACTACGGCTGGCTTGGTTTACCATTTCTATAATTTGCGACAGTAAGGTTTCGCTACCTATTTTTTCTGCTTTCATTACAAAAGTTTGTTGCCCGTTTATGGTACCCGAGCTAACTTTATCGCCTTCTTGTTTTTCTGCCGGAATTGGCTCTCCGGTAATCATAGACTCGTCTATACTGGTTTTTCCCTCCGTTATTTTTCCGTCTACGGGAATTTTTTCCCCGGGTTTTACTCGAAGTAAATCGCCTTCTTCAATTTTATCAATACTTATTTTTACTTCTTCGCCATTTTCTATTTTGGTGGCTTCGTTGGGAGCAAGTTTTATTAATTCTTTTACTGCAGAATTGGTTTTGCTATGCGCGCGAGCTTCCATAACCTGGCCCATTAAAACCAAAGTAAGTATTACCGAAGCCGCTTCAAAATAAACGTGTACAACCCCGTTTTCTGATTTGAATTGTGGCGGAAAAACATCTGGAAACAGCAAACCAACCACACTAAAAATCCACGCTACGCCCGCGCCAATACCAATAAGCGTAAACATATTGAGATTCCAGGTTTTTATAGATTTGTAGGCGCGTTCAAAAAACATCCAGCAGGTATAAAACACCACCGGAATGGATAAGAAAAATTGAATCCAGTTCCAATACTTTAAATCCAGCCAATTGTAAAGCGGATTGTTGGGAAGCATCTCTGACATTGAAATCAAGAAAATAGGAAAACTAAAGGCAATAGAAATCCATAATTTCTTTTTGAGGGCAATAAAATTCTTTTCTTCGCTAGAAAGATCGGGTTCTTTTGGCACTAAATCCATTCCGCATTTTGGGCAACTTCCGGGCTCATCTTCTTCTATTTCGGGATGCATTGGGCAAGTATAAATTGTTTGTTGCCTGGTTGGTGTTTCTTCTACCAAGTCCATTCCGCAAACGGGGCAATCTTCCGGTTGGTCGTAGGTTTTATCGCCTTCGCAATGCATTGGGCAATAGTAAACGCCTGTGCCCTTACTTTTTGGTTTTTTCTTTTCTGGTGCTTCTTCGCCAAGCTTAGTTATTTGATAACTATCAGCATCTTTTTTAAATACTTTTTGTAATTGTTTTAAAGTTACGGGTTTGCTAGTGGTAATTTTTGCTTTTTTGTCTTCTAAGTTTACACTTGCATTTTCTACGCCTTCTATATTTTGTAGCGTTTCTTCTACGTGCGCGCGACAACCCTGGCAAGTCATTCCGTGTACAGAATAGGTTTTTTCTTGTGCTTGTCCTTGCTTCCGCGGAAGCGAAATTTCATAACCGCTACCATCTTTTTCTAGCGCATTTTGTAAAGATTGCAATAAATCTTCCGGTTTTTCTTCTTGCTTGGTCTCTATGGTGGCTTCTTGTTTCTCTAAGTTTACTTGAGCGTTTTTTACTTCTTTAACTTGTTGTAAAATTTCTTCTACGTGCGCGCGGCAACCTTGGCAAGTCATTCCGCTTACTGTATATATATAATTCATTTTTTTCTGTATTTTAAGGCAAGTTAACAGCTATTATCTAGAAAACTTTTCATAATTACAGAAAAGGTTTACAGAATTTTATCTAAGGGTTTTCTGTTCCAGTTTTTGCTGTTTTTATAACGGCTCATTGTAGTTCCTGTTATGGTTTTAAACTGGCTGGATAAATGGCTAATGGAATTGTAACCAAGTTGATAGGCTATTTCTGAAAATGACAGCTGGTTCATTTGAATGTGTTCTTTTGCTTTTTCTATTTTTAACCGAATAAAAAATTGTTCTACGGTTTGCCCTTCTGTTTTTCTAAAGGTTTTGCTTATAAACGCATAATCTTTGCCCATTTTTTGTGAAAGAAAAGAACTGATGTTTTTTGTACTTTTTTCTTCTTCCAGTAAATTGATAAGGTTTGCTTTTACTTTTTCTGAAAGTTGTAGACAGTTGTTTTCTAAAAGCTCAAAGCCGCCTTCGTTTAGGTTTTTCCGTAAAGTATTTATAGAAAAATCTTCTGAAATTTCTGTTGTAACCTTTCCTAATTCTGTTTTTAAGGGTTTTGCATTTAGGTTTTTAAAAATACTTTCTACCGCAATTTTACACCGGTCACAAACCATATTTTTTATGTAAAACTCTTGTTGCATAGCTGTTTGGCTTAAAGTACAAAAAATTTAACTACAAGACCACCTGCTAACCATATATAGCAAATAAAAGCTGCATATTCTAAGATGCTTTCTAATAATTTACTTTTTGGCGCCATCTCGCTCATTTTAAAATCTACATCTTTTTTTCTGAAAAAACCTAAGTAAACCAAATAGGAGGAAAGCAGTAAAAAACCAATGTTTAAAAAGAAGGTGTAATCTAATTTAAAAAACTCCTGATCTTTTATGTTGGTTTGCGAAGGATCTGGAATTAGATTTAGAGCGTCAAACCCATAATGTAAAATTAAGGAGCTTCCTATTAAGGCGGTAAAGAGTAGAAATAGTATAAACAAAGACATTTTCCAGCCGTAATATTTGGCGTTGATACGCAAAACCGGAAATACTACCAAATCGCTAAAGATAAATGCAATTACGCCGGCAAAACTTACGCCTTTACCAAATAATAAAGCAGCGAGTGGAATATTGCCCATAGAACCTATAAAGGTTATAAATGCCACCAGGGGACCAACAATAATATGTTCTAAAATTTCGAAAAAAGAAAAATCTGTATTACCGGAACCGCTGTTTATAAATAAGGTTTGAAAAAAAGAATCCGGAATAAAAGCCGCAACAATACCGGCTATGGTAAAGCCCACGGTTACGTCTTTCCAGACCATTTGCCACTCCATTTTATATTTTTTTGCAACTTTTGCCCAACTGCTTTCTTTTTTAATTTGTTTTTTCCAGTTGGTAGAATTATCTATTGCATCGTCATCTTCTTGTTCGAGATTTTTTCGTGCTTGTTTTATTAATTTCTTCGGATTGATAAGGCGGATTAATAGCCAGCAAATTAAAATTAGTAAAATACCTCCTACGTATTCTCCTACTACAAATTGCCATCCTAAGAAAATAGAGATTATAATGCCGAGTTCTATTACCAAATTGGTAGAAGCCAATAAAAAAGCTATAGAACCTACAAAACTTGCTCCTTTTTTAAACAAAGATTTGGTAGAGGCTAAGGCGGCAAAACTGCAAGAACTGCTTATAAAACCAAAGAAAGTGCCCAGCAGTAGACTTTTGCCTTCTTTTTCTCCCATGGTTTTTTGCATGCGTTTTTCGGTAACAAAAATCTGAATCATACTACTGATTATGTAACCTAATATAAATGCCCAGAGCGCCATCCAGAAAAAACCTACCGCGGTAAAAGCAGCTTCTCCCCATTGCTTTAAAAAAGAGTTCATACGGCTCGTTTTTAGTTTTTATAGAAGTAAAAAAGGCAAATCTAAAGACCCGGAGCAAGAGTCTTTAGATTTATTGAAAGTGAATTTATTTAATAGTTGCTTGTATAGAACCGCAATGCAACATTTTATCGCCAAAATAAGGATTAAAAATTTCTTCGTTTACAGAAAACCAAAAAGCTCCCTCATCATTAAAAGCCATTGGGCAATATTGCTTATAAATCTCTCCTTCTTTTAGAGCTGCTTGTAAAAAAGGTTCTATTTTTTGACTTAACTCATTAAAAAGCTCTCGTTGTTGCTCTACATCTTCAACTTCGCTAATTTTGGCCATAAGCGTATAAATTTGTGGCTCATAGATTTCGCTTTTTTCTTCGTGGTTATCTGCAAAATCTTTGGCTTTGCGTTGCGCTTCTTCTGCGTTGGTTTTTACCAAGGCATCTTTAATATCCATATAGGTATAAAAAACTTCGGCTTCTTTTTCGTGTCTAAAATCAATTTTGCGCTCTTGGTTTTTGTCGTTTTTGACTGTTTTTTCTTGTTCTACCG
The DNA here is from genome assembly GCA_947494545.1 of uncultured Mesonia sp. Lineage (GTDB taxonomy): Bacteria > Bacteroidota > Bacteroidia > Flavobacteriales > Flavobacteriaceae > Mesonia. The sequence continues at coordinate 76,409 of CANLVH010000011.1, forward strand.
ATTCGTTTTCATTTTGCATTTCGTTTTTAGATTCGTTTTTACAAGCGGTAAAACTTAATGCTGCAAGGGCAATAATTCCTAAGGTTTTGAATTTGGTTTTCATATTGAAATGGTTTTAATATTAATTAATTTAAAGTTAGTATTTTTTTGATTAATCGAAATTTATTCGGCATATATTCTAATAGTATAAGCTTTTTTCTGTAACCAGCCGGTTTAACTTGCCACATACTCTATAATAGCGGTTTGAATATAATAATCTTTAATGGCTTCTATTTTCTTTAATTCAAACTTAAGTTGTAAGGCTTGTATATCTAATACATCCTTAAAATCTAATTGGTTATTCTCGTGCTGTTCAAGTAAAAATTCTTCGGCTTGTTTGGTTTGTTTGATGTTTTTCTGCTGGGTATGATAACTAATTCTTGCCGAAATACGATTTTGAATGGCTGTTTTTAATCTACTATCCAATACATTTTTTTGATCTTTGCGCCGCGCTTTGGCAATATTTTGTTGCAAAATGTATTGTGTATTTAATGATTTATAATGATTATTGAAAATAGGAATAGATACCGAAAACATTGGCATTACTATATCTTTTCCGTTATTGGGAATATGCATATTGGGGCGTTCTTCTACAGCAATATAATCTACACCAAAACCTAAACGCGGCTTGGCTTCTTTTTTATTGAGTTTCTGTGCACTTTTTAAGGCTGCAATTCTCTTGTTGTATTGTTCTAATTTTGGATGGTTTTTTAATTCTTCTACCATAAGTAGTGGTTCTTCATATAGCAAATTGATTGAATCTGGGACAAAAAGTAGCGTTTCTTCTTGGTTTAGCAAGTTATTAAAACTGCTTTCTAACGCCATTTCTTTTCCTTGTAAAAGATCTCTTTTTTCTGCCAATTCATTTTGTCTTAATTGCAATTCCAACACTTTTACCATAGAAGTTTTGTTTGCGTCTACAGCTTTAGTCGCCAATTCTTCATAAGTTTTAAGCAATTGAATGTTTTGGTTGAGCACGCGTTGCTTTGCCTTTACAGCATATAAACGGTAATAATTTTCTGTAATTTCTAAAACCAATTCTTCCCGCGCCACGCGTATGGCCATAAAACTCTCGTCTGCCTTAGTTTGTGCAAATGCTTCTCGTTTTTCTATCGTACCAAACCAAGGTAAACTTTGCTTTACGGAAAATCTTGCCTTTTGGGCGCCGGTTCTAATTTCGGGCTCATTTACAAAATAACCTGCACTAAAATCTGTGTTGGGAAGACTTTTTACTTGTTTTATTTTTTCTTCCGAAACACGATATTCTAATTTTAACGCTTCTAAACGCGGACTATTGGTAATTCCTGTCTCAATAAATTCTTCTAAAGTTTGCGCATATAAAGAAGCGTTTAAAAACAGTACAAGAAAAAAAAGAGTACAAATAGTTTTAGAAAATAAGCCTTGGTAATTTATTTGAATCATTTTGCTAATTTACTTTAAAAATTATGCTAACCTAGTAAAACCAAAAGTATAGAAAGTGTAATAGCAAACAAAAAATACGGCATTACCAGACATAAATCTTGCAAGAAGCTGCTGTTTTACAAAAAAAAAGATTTTATGCTACCGGTATGTTTTTAGGAAGATAACTACTTGTACTAAAGTTATTTTGAGGTAAATAATAAACTAAAAAACCGTTTAAGATTCCCTAACAAAGACTTCTTAAACGGTTTTTTAGTTATAGATTTTGAAGATGTTTTAATTCACTTCAAAAGTTATTTTTACGTTTACCCGATATTCGGCTATATTATCTCCATTTACCGTAGCGGTTTGTTCGTTAATATAAACCGATTTGATGTTTTTTACGGTTTTAGATGCGTGTTTAACTGCTTTTTGGGTTGCATCTTCCCAACTCTTTTCGGAGTTAGCTAAAATCTCTACTACTTTTAATACTGCCATAATTTAAATTTTTTGGTTATACTCTGTTTAGCTTGAAAGTATGAAAAATGAAAGCCAGTAAAAAATAATTAACAGGATTTTGTTATTATAAGCTTTTGATTTTTAATAAATTAACAGTTTTGTTATTTATGCAAATGATTTTGTTTTGCATTAATAGCGTTTTGTAGGTATGTACTTTTTGAGATTTTTATCTTGAAATACCTTCCTGAAAAAATTAAAAGTTTCTTTCGCTTTTTCAAGCATTTGTTCCTTCTCAGAAGCTGTAAAGCTGTATTTCTCCATTTTATTTTGATACTTTTTCCAATCAGCTAAATTTTCTCGCTTTCCACTAAAGAAATTTTGCGCGGGTATATTTTGTAACGGAGGGCATTTTTTTAGGTGCTTGGCAATTACCATTCCGCCTAAAGCAGAACCTTCTACAACATATTGCGCGCCCAAAGCTTCTGCTATATTCCCAAAAGAAAAAGAATAGGTGTAATTTTTTAAATCAGGTGGTTGGATGCCCAAATTTTTTAAATCTTGTTGAAGAACCGCCGCTTTTTCCGGCTGAAAGTCTTCTAAATGTTCTGCAATAGCACTTTCAGTAAGGGCGTAGGCTACGTAGTTTTGTACTAACAAAAGATAGAATTCTTCTTGGCTAATGCTTTTGTCTATTATTTTGTTGGCTAGATTTTCATTTTCGGTAGCGGTATGCAAATCCCTTGTTTCATTCTTTAATATTGTTAGCATGTTTATCGTCTTGTAAAAGGTCTATATTTTCTCGTATTTTTTGAAGGTTTTCTTGCTGCTCTGTAGAGTCGCTTCTAAGATTATCTAAATACCGATTAATACGGTTAACCGTCATTTTATTCTTTCTAATTTGCTCACGCAAAGCCTCTTGTTTATTCATGTTAAACACAAACTTTTTAAATAAAGGTCGTATTTTTTCGTGCAGGTTTGGCAAATGTTTTTTTAGAATAAACCCATCTGCGCCAGATAAAATAGTGTTGGCGGCCAATTCTTCGTCTTCTAAAGTTCCTGTAATAAATACAAAAGGCAATTTAGGATCGTTTTCTTTGGTATATTCTAAAATATCTAAGCCCGTACAGGTTGGCAAATTATAGTCTGATAACACAATATCTGGCACAAAAGAAGTTAATAATTCTTTATAGTCGGCTAGATTATCGGTTACTTTAATGGTAGGATGCGTAACTACCTTTTTTATATGCCTGGTAATTAAATCTGCATCTAGTTGGTAGTCTTCTACCAAAACAATCCGTAAAGGTATTTTTATCATTTTTTTAAGCTTGTCTCAAGTTGCTAAGATAAAATAAAAAACCGAACCTTTACCGGGTTTGCTCTCTGCCCAAATTTTTCCTTGGTGTTTTTCTATTACTTTTTTTACGGTGGCCAAACCAATGCCAGAACCTTCTATGTTTTTGGGAGCTAGACGTATAAAGGGGTCAAATAACTTTTTAGCATTTTCTTCTTTAAAACCAATACCATTATCTTTAACATAAAAAACGGTGTTCTGTTGCTGTTTTTCAAAACCTATTTTAATATGCGCTTCTTGTTTTTCTGCGCTATATTTTAAAGCATTTTCCAGTAAATTGGTAAAAAGTTGCTCTATCATTTGTGCATCTCCATAAATATTGGGCAAATTGTGAACTATTTCTATTTTGGTTTGCGGATAGTTTTTAACTACGTTATTCTTTTTTAAAATATTTTCTATTAACGGGTTTACGGCTATTTTGGTTGGCCGAATGTTTCCGGCTGCGTTTTTGGCATAATTTAATAGGTTTTCTATCAACGTATCCATTTCGGCAGTTGCTGTAGTAATTGTCTCTACAATTTGCGGCAACGTATCTGTTTTGCCGTCTGCTAAATCTTCTTGTAAGATTTTCAGGTAACTTTTAATTCCCCGTAAGGGAGCGCGTAAATCGTGTGAAACCGTGTAGCTAAAGGTTTCCAGCTCTTTATTGGCCAAAGATAATTGGTTGTTTAATCGCGCAACTTTGTCTTTTTGCTGTGTTAATCTAAATGCCGAAATATCTTCTAAAAGGTTTTCTGCTGCTTTTATATCATAACTTTTCCAGGCTTTAGAAATACCAGATTGTTTGGTAGTCCACTTTTCAAAAGAAGTACGTGGACTTAACGAGGCAAGATCATCTTTTGGATCGTTAATTATTTTCGGTTTTCCGCCCCAGCTTACTTCTTGTGCTTCTTCGGTACGAAACCAGAGTACAAAATTTTTATTACTTTGGTCTAAACGCAAACTCAAAATACCCGAAGCGGTTTGAGAATAAGCCTTTGCGGAAGGAAAAAAAGCGCCAAGATTTCTCTGAAAATAAACGCTCTCCGATTGGTTTTTTAAAAAATCTTCTTTTAACCTAATTACCTCTTTTTCTGTAGGAGTTTTGCCCAATAATTTAATGGTGTCATCAAGAATTAGTGCGCCACCGGAGCAAGATACCAAATTGGTAAATTTGGTTTTAAAAGCCGTTAGAGCTTCCGATAAACTTTTAGTTTCTTGCATTTGTGTAACTAATTCTTTACGGAAATTATCGCTTTTTTCTAATTTATTAAGATAGGTTTTAGTGTTTTTTAAAGAAAGCTTGTTAGAAAAGACTTGAGTTAAAAATTTGCAGGTTTGGCGTTGGTAATAATTTATTCTTTTGGCCTTATTATGATGACAAGCTAATAAACCCCATAAATCACCATCTACAATAATTGCAGCGGTTAACGATGCGCCAACACCCATATTTTTAAGATATTGAATATGTATAGGAGAAACACCGCGCAGCTCTGATTTTGCAATATTAAGTGGTTTTTGAGTGAGGGGAGAAACTTCAGGAAGTAGAGGCGAGGAAGCATATTTAACATCTGCTATCATTCTTACGCCTTGCTGTAAAAAAATTTCTCTTGCCGGTTTAGGAATATCGCTTGCAGGATAGCGCAAACCAAGCCAGCTTTTCATTTCTTTTTGTTTATCTTCTGCAATAACTTCACCGTTCCACTCGGCATCAAACTCGTATAGCATTACCCGATCATAGCCAAAACTTTCGCGCACCATTTTTACGGTTTGCCCAGCCATTTCTGTTATACTTTGGGCATCGTCTAAAAAATTTATTAATTGCGATAATTCTTTTTGCAGCAAAAGTGGTTCTGCGATTTCTTCCCAAGGCTCAAAATCTATAAGCAAGTGTTCATCGTGTAAGGTAGGAAGCATAGACCAACTTGTGTTGCCAATACTTACTTTTTCCGCAGAAAAGTTTGTGGGTTTTTCTTTTCTGTTCTGAAATTGTTGTAACGAATCTTTTGGTAAAATTTGAGCTAAGTCGCAGTTTAAAATAGCGTCTTTTTTTAGACCAAGAAAACGCTCTACATTTTCACTAATTTGGATTATTTGTAAAGTATTAGGATCACAAACTAGCAGAAAACCATAATCTTGCGTAAACGGAATAATTTGAATGGGCTCTTTATCGCAGTTGGTAATATTTACATTTTCTTGGTATTGTTTTAATCTCATTTAGCTTTTATTTTAAAATAAAAAGTACTGCCAACACCAACTTGAGAATCTACCCAAAGAGAGCCCTCGTGCAAGGTTACAATTTTTTCTACGTGTGCCAAACCAACTCCGGTGCCATCATAATCTTTTTCTGCAGATGGTACGCGGTTAAAAATAGTAAAAATACTTTTTTGGTCTTCTTCAGAAATTCCTATACCATTATCCATAATACTAAACACCCAATAATTTCCTTCTGGGTATGCAGAAATTCTTATTTCAGGTTTACGGTCTTTAGAAATATACTTTAAAGCATTGCTCATTAAATTTTGAAACAATAAACGCAATTCTACTTCGTAGGCTTTAATTTTTGGTAATTTACCAACACTTACGCGTGCTTTGGTATCTCTTATACGTTTGCTAAGATCGTATTTTACCACTTCTACCAACTCGCGTGTATTTACTAGTTTTTTATTGGTATTTCTACCAATGCGCGAATGTTCTAATAAAGCTTTGATTTGCTCAGATAAACGGTTGGAAGCTTGATCTATATAAGAAATGTAATCTTTTCCTTTTTTATCTAATCTATCGCCATAAATTTTACCAAGAATATCGCTACCAAATTTTATGGTAGAAAGCGGTTCTTGTAAATCGTGCGAGCAAATACTTACAAATTGTTCTAAATCGCGATTAACCCGTTCTAAATCTGCTTTTTGTTCTTCTAATTCTTTTTGCGATTTTTTCTGTGCCGAAATATCTACACAAGTAAAACGATGGTTTACGATATTTTCATCTTCGTCGAGCTCTGCGGTAATATGCATAATTACCGAAATCTTTTCACCTTCTTTTGTAAGTAATAATTGCTCTATGTTTTTTAGAACGCCTTCTTTTTTAAACTCCTTGTGTCTTTTAATGGTTTGTAGTTGGGAGTTATCTTCATAAAGATCTAAAATAGATTTTCCTATTAATTCTTCTTTCTCTTCGTAACCCAGTTTTTTTGCTGCTTCTATATTGCAATGGGTAATCTGATTAGAAGTTGGGTCTACACTAAAATGCATTACCGGATCTTCTTCATAAAAAGATTTAAAGCGTTTTTCGCTAGCTTCTAATTTTCTTTTGGCTTTTTGTAAGGATTCAATATTAATAAAGGTGATTACTACCCCAACCATTTCTTCTCTAGAGTTTAAAAATGGCGAAATACGCTGTAAGAAATTAACCCCATCTTTTGCCACAATGTGACGTTCTAAACTTTTGCCGGTTTTTAAAACACGCTCGCAACGCGAAACCAAATCTTTTCCCTTACCAAGGGTGAAATTGGTAGTAAAATCGTTAATTGGTCTTCCTAAATCTGATTTTAACAAACTAAAATGTCGCTTGATAGCGGGAGTAAACTTTCTTATCTGAAGTTCATCGTCTAAAAAGATGGTGCCAATATTGGTGCTCTCTAGCAAGTTATTCATATCTGCATTAAGTTGCGATAAGTCTTCCATCTTTTGCACGTTTTCTGCATTAACCGTATTTATTTCTTCGTTAACGCTTTGCAATTCTTCGTTAGTGCTTTGCAACTCCTCGTTAGAGGCCAACAGTTCTTCGTTGGCGGTTTGCAACTCTTGGTTACTACTTTCTATTTCTTCTAAAGACTCTTGTAATTCTTCTTTTGTTTTTTTGAGTTCGCGCTCCAATTCTTCTATATATTCTTGCGAGTGCGTGCCCGGCTTTAGATTTTCAATTTTTTTAACCTTGTCTAAATTTATATCGGTTTCTATAAAATTGAGAATTAGACCGGTTTCGTTACCAAATTTTTCTACTTTAAAAGGCTTACAAATTAATTTTAAACCAATGGTTTGATTATCTTTTTGTAAATTAAAATTATCGTATTGTAAAGTGGTGTTTTCTTTAATGGCTTTTTTGCCCGTAGTTTTTACTACCTGGCGCAAGTCGTTATCCATCATATCCAATAAATTAGTACTAAAGCCTTTTATTGGTAAATCTGCATATTTTCTAAACTCGCCAAAAGCTTCTAAAATAGTGAACTCTGCATCTACTAAGACACTTGCTCCGCCAAAATGCTCTAAGATATTTTCTGTTAAGGCATTTTGGTACATACCTTTAGAATAGTTGTTTTTAGTAGTTTTTGTTAAAGACTTTTTCTTAAGGGGTTCTCTATTGATAACTTCTTCTTTTCTGGGAGAATGCATGTTGCTGCTGTCTAATCTTTTTTTCGGGTATTTGTTTTGATAAATTTTGTAGCGCCTGTTTATTTCTTCAAAATGGTCGTGGTGGGTGTGTACGCTTTCGCTAGTTCCTAAGATTAAAAAACCTTTATCTTTTAAACCATAATGTAAAGCATTTAAAGCTTTTTGCTGATTAAAAAGCTGAAAATAAATGAGCAAATTACGACACATAATAATGTCCATATTGCTAAACGGCGGATTTTTAAGCAAGTTGTGTTTAGAAAAAATAACCATTTTTCTAATCTTATCTACAACCTGGTATTTCTCGTTTTTTAAAACGAAATATTTTTCTAATAAATCTGGCGGTATATCGCTTATTACACTTTCAGAATATACGCCTTGGCTGCCAATTTCTAAATGATCTTTAGAAATATCTGTAGCAAAAATTTTCACCTCCAAGTTTTTTTCTTGGTTTTGCATTTCTTCATAAATGCTTATGGCTAAAGAATAAGCTTCTTCACCGGTGCTGCAGGCAACATTCCAGATTTTTAATTTTTGAAAATCACGTTTGCTGTGTATAATTTGCGGTATAACTTCTTGGTGCAAACATTGCCAAACTTCTTGGTCTCTAAAAAAACTGGTAACGCCAATAAGAAATTCTTTAAACAAGCACTCAACTTCTTTTGGGGTTTCTTTAAGTATATCGTAGTATTCTTCTAATGTTTTTGCTTTGCATACTTTTATGCGTCGTGCTAATCTTCGCGCTAATGTAGAATATTTGTAATGCGTAAAATCTGCGTCGGTTTGTTTGTTTACCAATTCCAAAATATCGTCAAATAGATCTTTGTCGTACTCAACTTTATCCTGGTCTATTTTAATAATAAGGGGAGAGTTGATGTATTCTTCTATTTCATCGCCCATATTTTCCGCGGCAAGCGTATAATCTACCAATCCTGTTTGCAAAGCAGATTTTGGCATACCGTCAAATTTTGCCTGTTGCGGGTCTTGCACCATAATCATCCCGCCTTTTTCTTTTATAGCTTTTACGCCTCTGGTACCATCGCTACCGGTTCCGCTTAAGATTATGCCAATAGCATTTTCCTGTTTATATTCTGCCAAAGACATAAAAAATAAATCTATTGGCAAATTAATGCGGTTTTTCTTCTCTTTATCTATCAGTTCAAATTTGCCATTTTTTATAACGGCATTGCTTTTAGACGGAATCAAATAAATTTTACTTGGTTTTATGGCAGTATTTTGGCGTACTTCTTTTATGGGTAAATGCGCAAACTTTTTTAGCAATTGCCCCATCATACTTTTATAATCTGGCGATAAATGCTGAATTACAACATAAGTATTTATATCTGTTTTAGAAAGATTGCTAAAAAATACTTTTAAAGCTTCTAAACCGCCGGCACTTGCGCCCACCGCTATAATCTTAGAGTCTTCTCTTTTAACTTCTACGTTAGCAAGTTTATTTTTTGGGATGGTATTTTTTTTCATTTTTTTTGCCTAAACGGTAAAATTACTAAATTATTTCAAATTAAAAATGTGGGATTCCGTAGGAGCTCAAAAATACGGGCTTTTGGCTAAATAAGAAGCTTTTACTGCTAAATTTTCAATAAATAAATATATTTTTTTACTTCTTTATAATAGTAAATTTGTTAAAACGTCAGAAAAGAAATTGTTGTAATAAATTATTTTACTTTACGGAAATTTTGAAGAACAGAAAAAGCGTTTATAAATAATTCAATTTTCTCTTTTCTTGTTTTACTTTAAGCTTCTTTTGGCGTTTGCTGCGTTGTTGCCAAATTATAAAACCAGTAATAGATAATAAGGCAGGGGCAAGACCAAAAAAAGTGTAAAGAAGTTTTACAAAAATGCCACCCCAATTGCCAAAATGTAGGGGATAGGTGAAACTTAAAAGATGTAAATGCCAAGCTTGGTTTTTTACAAAAAAAGATTTGGTTTCTTCGCCCGTTAACGGATTGTATTGTACATAATTAGAAAATTCGTAATGAATGGGTAAATCTGTATCGGTGTTGCCGTATAACCTAATTTTGCCTTCCGGTTGTTTTGGCATACTAATATAAGAAGGTTTAAAACCCGGATAGCTACGTTTTGCTTTGGCAACAATTTTGTTTAAGGAAACTTCTATTGCCGGCGGATTAGGAACCGGTTCTGTTTTTCCTAATTTTCCTGCGTGAGAATCTACGATAATCAGCAGTAAAATAAAACCGGTTAAAGCGGTTAGAAAATTAAAAATAAGTGCCCAAACGCCAATAGTTCTATGCAATTCTGAAGATAAGGTTTTCATTTTTTTAAAACGCGGACGCATTTTAAAAGTCAAGGTTTTCCAAACCGATTTACGGTAAAACCAAAAGCCGGTAATTAGTGAACCAAGCAGCATAAATCCTGCTATAAAAGCTATAATTTCTCCAAAGAAACCGGCGTGTAACTGGTAATGCAATTTTAGCATCCAGTGCGAAAAGGTTTTGTTACTGTCTAAATCGCGTAAAATTTTTCCGTTTACCGGATTTAAATAAAGATAGCGTCTTTGGTCCGGTCTTCTAATTTCTATTTCTATAGCTCTGTTGGCCGTGTTGGGAATGTGTTTTATACGAGCGTCCCAATTTTCGTATTTTTTTCTCATTTCCGCGTAAGCGTTATCTAAAGAAACGGGTTGCGAAGTGTTTTCTAAATAAACAACATCACGGTTTAAAAAAGCTTCAATTTCATCGTCAAAAACAATGGCTGCACCGCTTAAGCTCATAACCAAAATAAATATTCCGGCCAATAATCCCAACCATTTATGAATAGATAAAAGTTTTCGTTTCAACATAATTTTGCCTAGAGTTAGAGTAATATATTACGGCTCTTAAAAACTTGTGTGCTATGATGATTTTTACTTTCCGTAAAGTAAATTGTATTTTTATTTAAGAAACAAGGCTGTCTAAACAAGTAACTTAGACAACCTTGTTATTATTTTATACAGAAAGTATACAAACTCTCTGCTTTAGTAGACGGCAAATTAATTTGCTTTATGCAAGCGTTGTATATTAGAAATATAACCCGGCACATCTAAACCTTCTACGTAAGAGCCGTCTGTATTGTATTCTATAACTTTATACTCCTCGTCGTCACTTACTTTTATAGCTCCATACTGAATGCCGTCAAAGGTGTAAAGATTTTCAGAATAAGAAGGCGCTAATGGTCTGTCTACTTTTCTTATAATGGTATTTTCAGGAAGGTTAATTTCATAGGTTTCCCAAACTAAACCATAGTAGTTTATTGCTTCAACTTCTGGCGACCAAGGCAAGATGTCTGTGTCTAAAACTTTTACGTAACCGTGGTTCATTTTAGGAGAATTGGTAAGCCCGATTCCTACTTTTTTACCTTCTATTTGCTCCATAAAGTTAGGATCGTAATTTTCATCAAAATCATTATCACCGGCAGCAACTTTTAATATACAGCCGCAGTCTTCGTTTTCTCTAGCTTCTGTACTAAAGTGGTAACGCTCGCTTACGCCATAATAAACATCGCCATTAGGCATAAATGCAGGTTCTACTGCCAATGCACAACGCGTGTCTTCGTTATAAGAAAGCACTTGGTCGTTTTCAACATCTATCACGGCCAGACCGGTTTTATCTAAATGCGTGTTGTTGGCAAAATTTACCCAACCTACAGGAATAAGCATTTGGTTGCCGTTTACTTGATAATCGCCAAAACCTAATTGTGTACTGAAACCTTGGTAGCCGTCTGCAAATTCTGCAGGAAGATCAAAAGAGCCGGTTATTACCATTTCTTCCGGATTCCAGATAACTATTTGCCCTTGCGTATTGTCTATATAATAAGCTTTTGTTTCGCTTAAGAAAACGTTTCTTTTTTGCAATTTTGTAACGCCTTGGTTACTTAGTGAAAAGCTTTCGCCTTGCTCGATGCTTTGGTCTTCTTGATTGATATTATAACGTGTAAAAGTTAGATTTTCTCCGTCTCCAATTACAAAATAATCTGCATTTTCTGGAGCAAAAAATCTAGATTTACCAGAAACTTCTAAAGCTTGCGAAGCATCTACAGATCCGCTCATTATTTCGTTTACCAAAGAAACATAATTTGTTCTGCCATCAGGTGTATTTACCCGCCAATAAACGGCATATAAATCTTCTTGCGGATTGTTATTGTTGTTGCTCACGGCATCGTCGTCGCTGCTACAAGAAAAGAATGTAAATGCAAATAAAGCTACCGCCATAAGACGCACTCCATTCATTTTGTTAAAAGCTGTTGTTTTTTTCTGTTGATTTTTCATCTTGCTTTTGTTTTAATTTAAAATTGTGTAGTTAACTTAATATAGAAAGCCCTTCCCGGACGCTGTACGCCAAAAAAGTCGTATACGTCTGTATTTACCAAGTTTTGAACCTCGGCAGTAAGGGCGGTTTTTACAGTTTTGATAGGTAATTCATAGGTTACTCCTAAATTTTGAACAAATTGTGCCGGTATTTGGTCTTTAAATTGTTTTAAACCTACGCTTTCCCAGCCGCGATAAAATTCGTGTACGTATTGCGTGGTCCAAAAAGCGGTTAGTTTATCTACCGAATTAAAGAGTTTAGAAAACCGGTAATTTACTTTTGTGTTGGCAAAAAGATATGGTCTATTAGGAATGCGGTCTCCGTTATATCTCCCAAACTCTCCTTCTGAAGATTGGTTGGTAAAATCTTGCCAAGTAGCATTGGCTTCTAAGCGTAATTTATCGTTAGCAGACTGCCAAAATGCCGAAGCTTCTACACCCAAAGATCGGGCAGCGAAAACGTTTTGATAGCTAAAAACTTCGTTGTTACCCAACAACAAAATAAGTTGATCTGTGCTGCGAAGAAAAGCGTTAAGTTTAACATTCCAGTTAGAGGAAGCAGTGGGTTTATTGGCATAATTTACTTCTAAATTGGCGTTATGACTTCTTTCTGGTTTTAGCGCTAAATTAGGAACCACCAGTCTGCCATTACCAAAAATTTCTGTGGGTCTTGGCAAGCGTGTTGCCCATTCGTAAGAGGCTTTAAAAAGCCATTGCGAATTTAGTTTAAATCTTAAACTATTTCCAAAACCAAAATTATGCGTATTTTGATCTCTGTTTATTGGTAAGCCGCTGGTTTTTTCGGTTGCTTTTACGCTGTATAAATAGTCTTTTGCAAAAAGTATGTTCTCTATTTTCTTGTCAGAAGATTGCCAAATGTATTCCAAACCGTTTACCCAACTAAAAATGCTTTGTTCTTTATCCGGGGTTTTTTGTGTTTGCCCTTTGGCGAGCCATCTTTCTTCTATGCTGCGAGAAATATAGGTTGGGGCAGAAGAAAAGTGCAAATTATGTTGTGGCGCTAATTGGTAATTCAAGTTAAACCTTCCGTAAAGGTTATCGTCTGTTGTAAGTAGGTTAGTGGCGTTACCAATTTCGCCGGGCGTGCTTTCTATAATTTGACCATTATTGTTAGTGACTTTCTCGCCATACCAATTGTAAATGTATTTGCTGGTATCTATAAAAGTAATTTGGCGTTGGGTATATCCGGCGGCAGTTTTCAATTTTAACTTTTCTGAAATATTTTTTCTGTAGCGAAGCAAAGCACCGTAATTTTCTTCTTCGCTTCTTACTTCGCCATAAACAATAGACATGATATTATTGTTCTGAATATCTTTTTGGTATTGATTGGCAAAAACTTCTACAGAAAGCTCGTTTACCCAATTTCTGTTTCGCACGCCAAAAGTACCTCGCAGTCCTGCGCCCTCATACGCATCGTGAAAACGCGGTACACGAACTTCTTTTAATTTTCCGCCCTCGCCGGCAACTTCAACATCTACTTCATAATTGTTTTTTGCGTAATCGTAGAAAGAGCTTCCGCGGAAGAAAAGTCCGTTGTTATTTAGTTTTGTTTCGCCGTTTACTGCTAAACGGTGGGTACCAAAAGCACCGGTTTGGTAAGAGATAGCGGAGGTATTTTGTATAGAATCTTTTTGCGAAACCAAATTTACCACACCACCAAGTGCATCTGCGCCCAAAGCAACAGGAACCACGCCTTTGTAAACTTCTACTTGGTCTATTAAATTTACGGGAACATTGGCTATCCCGGAACTATAACCCATAAAATCTAACGGAATGCCATCTACCATAAAACGTATTTGGTCGTCTGTAAGGCCGTTTAAAGAAAATCTACTGTTAGAGCCTAAGCCGCCGGCGCGTCTAACATTTACTCCTGAAGTTCTTGTAAGAATATCGCCCAAATCTGCGGTTTGTAATTTAACTTCTTTGGTTTCTATAACCGAAACCGCTTTGGCAGATTGGCGTAATTTGCCAACTTTATTTTGGCCAAGTAACAAGACTTCTTCTATTTCTGCAATGCTTTCTTGTAACTGAAAGTTGACTTTTAAGTTTTGTTCAGGTTGTAGCGTTATTGTTTTCTTTACGGAAGAAAAACCAATGCCCGTAACCAAAAGTGTATAGGTTTTAGGCGCTAGCTTTTCAATTTTATATTCGCCATCAAAATTGGTAGAAGTGCCTTTTTTGGTACCTTCTATCTGTATACTAATAAAGGGTAATAAATTATTATTATCATCTGTAACTTTGCCGCTAATGCCGGCATTATTACTTTGCCCGAAAATTGGGGAAGAAAAGCTTCCCAACAACATTAATATACTTACTAAAAAACGATTCATTTATTTAGACCGAATAAAAATAGATTGCAAAAGTAATGGCTAGTTTATTAACCACCAAAGCAAATTCTTGTTTTTTTCGGGTATAAATGATATTTTATATTTTCTTAAAAGCACTGCATTTATGTCTTGAAAATTCTATAAAAATTTAGGGTTTTTGCTCTATTTTCTCAGGTTTTATAGTAAATCTATTTTTTCTTCCTTACACTGTTGTAAAATTTTAGCATCCCAAATACTGCTTTGCACTTCTCCTATATGTTTTTTATTTAATAAAAACATACAGATTCTAGATTGGCCAATTCCGCCACCAATAGAAGCCGGTAATACTTTATTTAGTAATAATTGATGGTAATAAAAGTGTTGTTTTTCCATTTGGTTTCTAATTTTAAGTTGTTGCAGTAAGGTTTCCGGACTTACGCGAATTCCCATAGAAGAAATTTCGAAGGCGTGTTTTAAGATTGGGTTCCAAAGCAAAATATCGCCATTTAATCCTGCATAGCCGTTAATGGTAGGAGTAGACCAATCGTCATAATCTGGCGCGCGACCATCGTGGGGTTTTCCGTTGCTTAGAGCGCCACCTATGCCAATTAAAAATACAGCACCATATTTTTCGGTTATTTTGTTTTCGCGTTCTTTCGGACTTAAATCCGGATACATTTTTAATAAATCTTCTGCGTGAATAAAACTTATTTCTTTAGGTAGTTTTTGCGCTATCCCGAATTTTTTATGGAGTTTTTTTTCGGTTTTCCGTAAAGCTTTAAAAATTGATTTTACAGTTTGTTTTAAAGAAGAAAGTGTTCTTTCTTCTGGAGAAATCACTTTTTCCCAGTCCCATTGGTCTACGTAAATAGAATGAATTGGACTGTAATCTTCGTCCGGTCTAATCGCGCGCATATCTGTAATAATACCGGAGTTTGGTTGCATTCCTAATTCTTTTAAACGGCAGCGTTTCCATTTTGCAAGCGAGTTTACTACAACGGCTTTACGATCTTGCAAGGCTTTTACCGGGAAGTTTACACAGCGCTCGTGCCCGTTTAAATCATCGTTAATACCTGTGCCTTCTAATACTGCAATTGGCGCAGAAACTTGGGTTAGGTTTAATTGTTTTTGCAATTGTTTTCTAAAGGTTTTTTTGCTAAACAAAAGCTGTTTTTCTGTGGTAAGGATGTTAGTTTTCATGATTTTGAAATTTTAGGTTAAAAAAAAAAAGCCTGCTAAGTTAGTTAGCAGGCTGAAATTAGGTTACAACAATCTGCTACCGCGTTTAGGTAGAATTATTATTGTTGTTATTATTAATTGATTTCTTCATTGTAATTATCTAAATAAAAAAAGCCTTTCTCGTTAAAGAAAGGCTTTTTAAAATATTAATCTTAAAACTTCACGCCTTTCTCTTTTCGGTTAAATTAAAATTAACTGAATTAAAATTGGCGGCATTATGAAAAAACTTAATTGTCATCCGTACAAAGCTAAACTATTTTCTAACTTGGGCAAACTTAATTCCTAAATTTTTAAATATATTAGTTAATGTTTGTGATTTTACCGATTAAAGTTATTTTTTATTGTATTAATCTATGAAATTTTTCAATATTTTCCGGTTTTCCATTAAGGAATAATAAGTCGTTTTGGTGTAACTTTTCGGTTGGTTCAATATGGTCTAAAGTATTTCCTTTACGCTTAATGGCCAAAATGTTTACACCATATTTTGCGCGTAAACTCAAATCTTCTAAACTTTGCCCAATTAATTTACCGCTATCTCTATTTACGCGTAAGCAAGTAATATTAAAGTCCGGAAACTCGGTTCTGGGTTTAAAAGTTGTTGGTAGTTTTGTTTTGTTTTGGAACAACTCATAGTTGTCTGCCCGGATAATTTCCGTAAAGTGTTGTATGTCGTCTTCTGGCACCAAAAAATTATGCAAAACACGCGAAAATATTTCAACGGAAGTTTCAAATTCTTCCGGAATTACTTCATCCGCGCCAAGCGCCAATAATTCTGAAATTTCTTTTACATACCGGGTGCGCACCAATAAAAAGATAGATTTTGAGAACAAACGTACGTTGCCGACCACAGTTTTAGTGGCTTTATCATCTGAGATTGCTACCACAACAGCACGGGCTTTGTCTAAATTTATGGTAGATAAAATATGTTCTTTGGTGGCATCTCCAAAAATTATAGGAACGCCTTTAGCCTTTTCGCGCTGCACGGTTTCTGCGTTAAACTCTATTACCACATACGGGATGTTACTGTAATGAGCGGCTCGTGCAAGATTAGAACCGTTTATGCCAAAACCAATTATTACCAAATGGTTTTTTAAACTGTCTTCTTCTATATGTGCTGTTTCTACTGCTTGCGGATTTTTGCTTATTTTTTGTATCATTTTACTATGCAAAAATTTATCTGTTATAGATTCTGCAAACATGATTACAAAGGGAGTAATTAGCATAGAAACAATAGAAACGGCTAAAAAGTACTGGTTGGTAGCATTGCTTAACAAACCGTAATCTATACCAACTTTAGAAAGAATAAACGCAAATTCACCCACTTGAAATAAAGAAAAACCAGTTATTAAAGCGGTTTTAGGGCTGTATTTTAAAATACGAATTGCAAACGCAATAATGGTAGATTTTACGATAAGAACGCCAAGTACAATTAGCAAAATAAATAGCACGTGCTCTGCAAAGAAGCTTAAATCAAGCAGCATACCTATAGAGATAAAGAAGAAACTGGTAAACAATTCTCTAAAGGGTAATATTATACTGGTTGCTTGGTGGCTATATTCAGATTCTGAAATAATTAACCCGGCCAAAAATGCTCCCAATGCTAAAGATAAACCTGCCGCCGATGTTAAAAATGCAACTGCAAAACATATAGTTATAGTAGTGAGCAAAAACAAATCTTTACTACGGGTTTTGGCAATGGCGTGCATTAATTTAGGAACCAAATATTTTGCGCTTACAATGGTGATTATGACAACAACTGCAGATTTTAATAAAAGCATTAAAACACTTTGCGTAACATTGCTGGATTCGCCTGCTATAATTGGCGTAAACAACATCATTGGTACTACAATAATATCTTGAAATATTAGTATTGCTAAGGCATTTTTACCTTGCGGGGTATTAATTTCGTTACGATCTTGAAAAACGCTTAGTACAATTGCTGTACTGGATAAAGAGAACAAAAAACCCACAAAAGTGGCTTCGGCAAGACTGTTCCCTAACAAAAAATAAGCCGCTCCGGTGACTAAAATGGTAAGTCCGACTTGCAAGGCGCCACCAATAAAAACTGTTTTTTTGATGGAAGCTAATTGTTTGATAGATAATTCCATACCAATAACAAAAAGTAAGAGAATTATACCAATTTCAGAGAGCACATCAATTTGTTCTTCTGCGGCAATTAGACCTAATCCGTAAGGACCAATTACAATTCCCGTTATTAAAAAACCTAAAATAGAAGGCAGTTTTAACCGCTGAAGAAAAAACACAATTACCACCGAAAAGCCTAAAAGAATAAGAATGTCTTGTAAAAGTGGAAAGTGCATATAGTTCTAAAAATTTAAGTATAGTTTAAACTATTATGGTTTATGCCATAAAAAGCTTTGAACAATTGATGCCAAAGATAAACTTTTTGAGAAAACGCAAATACTGCCATTAGATAATTCTAACATATTTTTTTAAAATAATTGCAACTATACATTGTTAGTACTTTTATGGTGCTGGGTAAATAGAGCATAAAGTTGGCAAAGAAAAGAAAGCAGAAATAACTCCAAATAAGACGATACTGGCAATAAAAAGTGTAGTTAAAATAACAATTTTATTTTCTGAACGGTAATTAACATAATTCAATATTAATTGCCCCACAAAAGCTAACAACTGAAAAGGTAATAGTTGCTTTGCGCAAGCTTCTGTACTTTCATTAAAATAAATAAAGTAGGTGAGAAGTCCTACTGCAATGTGCAGTAAACTAAAAACAATAACCGTGATTTTTGGAAATTTATATCTGCCAGAAAGAGCCATATTTTGCTTGTTATTTTCTTTTAAATTTAAGCAGAATAAATATTTAGACCAAACGCTTTACTAAATCCTAAAAGAAATACTTTTTATAGTTGTTACTTTACACTAAAATAATTTCTTAAATTTCGTTAATCAAAAACCGATATATTTGATGTTTAGCCAGCAAAAATCATGTATATTTCGTTCGTGATCATCAAAACTTAAACTTACAACCTAATGAGAAAAATTACCCTATTTATTATGGTATTACTTTTTAATACCGTAATTGCAACCGCACAAACTTATCCTACTACATTTTGGAGCGATCTTGCAGATACCAGTTGGTACGATGCTTCGCAAGACGAATTTAACATTGCTACCGCAGAAGCTTTAGCTGGCTTATCAGAATTAGTGGAAGACGGAGAAGATTTTAACGGAAAAACCATAAACCTTACAGCCAATATAGATTTAGATGGCAATTTATGGTCACCTATAGGTAAAGATATAGATTTTCCTTTTTCCGGAACCTTAAATGGCAACGAAAATACTATTAGCAACCTGTATATTAATCAACCACAAGAAGATTTTATTGGTCTTTTAGGGCAATGTTTTGGTGCTACAATTTCTAACATAATTATAGATTCTGTATCTATAGAGTCTAGAGACACAGCCGGATGTTTGGTTGGTAACCTTTCTACCAATAGCAGCATAACCAATTGTCACGTTACAAATGCTTCTATAACTTTAGCAGATTATAACGGCGGCGGCTTGGTAGGTGGTGCCTTAACAGATTCTTCTATTTCGCAAAGTTCTTTTCAAGGCGATGTAGTGGGCGGTAGCCAAATAGGCGGCATTGCCGGAAGTATTTGGGACAAATGTTCTATTGAAGAATGTTATTCTGAAGGAACTGTATCAGCCCAATACCTTAGCGGAGGTATTCTAGGTTATACTACGTTTGCTTTTCAGCCAGATAGAGAAAATACGGTTTTAAACTCTTATTCTAGATCTGATATTTCCGTTATTTTAGGAAGAGCCGGCGGCTTACACGGTGGTGGCGCTGCTTTTATTATTAAAAATTCTTATTCTACCGGTTCTGTTTCTGCTCCGGAGTTTGAAGGCGGCTTTATTGGCGTTATAGATGGCGGCGGATATATCTTAGAAAATAATTATTTTGATTACGAAAGCAGCGGATTGACAGATGCTGTTGGTGGTTTTCAAGGACCGCCGGCAGAAACAGATATTACCGGAAAATCTACAGCAGAAATGAAAGATGCTGCTATAATTGCTTTGTTAAATGCAGGAAATAGTGAAGGACCTTGGTCTATAGATCCTGCTAAAAATGATGGGTACCCTATTTTAGAACAAACGTTATCTGTAGATAATTTCTTTACGGAATTACAAGTAGAGATTTATCCTACTATCGCAACACAAAATGTATTTGTAGAATCTAAAATGCAACTTAAAAGTTATGCAATTTATAACCTTAGCGGAAAATTACTAAGCCAAGGAAACTTGCAAAATAACACAAAAAATACCTTGAAGGTAGACCAACTTTCTGCCGGTATTTACTTGTTACAAATTGTAGGCGAGAATAGTACAAGCACTAAAAAGATTATAAAAAAATAGCCTTGTGTTAGATTTAATCAAAAAGTCTCCAAAATTACTAGCTTTTGGAGACTTTTTTTATACTTCAAATTCTCGTTTTATCTTTTTTACTGTTTCTCTAGCTGTTTTACCCACGCCATAAATAGTAGCCGAAGCAAAGCCTGTCCAATTACCATAACCCACTAACCATAATTTGGGTTCTTGAAGACCTCGGGTGTTTTTAGTTTTTATTCTGCCATTTTCAAGCAAGTTGAGGTTCTCTAGATGCTTTAAATCTGGTTTAAAACCGGTGCACCAAATTACCGCGTCAAAACTTTCTTTTGTCCCGTTTGACCAAACCACACCTTTTTCATAAAAAGCAGTAAATGATCTAACACTTTTTAAATCGCCACGTTCTCGGGCTTTTTTTATGCTTTCTACCATTACAATATTATCTAGGCTAATTTGTTTACTTTTCTCGCCCCTATAAATTTTGTTTGCTTCTTTAAACAAATAGCGTCCGTCTATTTCATCGGGTAGAAAAACAGGTTCTTTTTTTGTAACCCAAGTAGTGTTGGCAACTTTACTGACTTCTGCTACTATTTGTGCCCCGGAATTACCGCCACCAACTACCAAAACTTTTTGGTTACTAAAATTTTTAGGATTTCTATAGTTTACGGAATGCATTTGTTTCCCTGTAAAGGAAATTTGATTGGGATAATTAGGTATGTAAGGATTATTTGCCGTTCCGGTGGCGCTTACTAAAGTTTTAGAAAAATAGGTTTGACGGTTGGTAGTAATTTTAAACAACCCATTTTCTTTTTCCACCTTTACAACTTTTACTGGACGGTTAAAATGGGAAATTGTAACGTTCTTCGTAGGCTTTTAAATAAGCAATAAATTCATCTTTGGTAGGATATTCTTCCTTAGATTTTGGCATTGGCCATCCCGAATGCGAATTATAATCTGTTGGGGAGAAAAGCTTTAAATTATCCCAGGTTTTTAACCACGCGCCTCCCTGTTTTTCGTTTTCATCTAAAATTAGCCAATTTAATTTGGTGCGTTTCAAAAAATAACCAATAGATAATCCTGCTTGTCCTCCACCAATTACCAAAACATCGTAAATACGCATTAGCTTTAAATTTTATACCGAAGTTGTTTTAGAAAACACCTGAATAACCAAAACGCCAATTACAATTAGAACAATTCCTAAAATTGCCGGTAAATCTAAATTTTGTTGAAACCTAAAATAACCAATCCCCGAAATTAAAATTATTCCTACCGCACTCCAAATGGCGTAAGCAATTCCCATAGGAATATCTTTTAAAGTAACCGATAAAAGGTAAAAAGCGCAGAGGTAACCAATTATCATTAGCAAAGTGGGTTTCCATTCCGTAAAGCCATTAGAATACTTTAATGCGGTTGTAGCAAGGGTTTCAAATAAAATTGCTATCAGTAAAAAAATCCATTTCATATTATTTGGTTTAGTTGGTACTTAAAGAAGCTAAGATAATATAGGTGCTTTTTAAAAATTGCTTAGTGTAATAAAAAGATAAAATTTATCCTTTACGGAAAAAAATCAGATTTGCTGTGGTTTTCCGGCACCCAATCCTACACTAAGTTTTAGTAAAGAAATACCTATTAAAAAGTATAAAGCATAATTCCATTGATTGCTATAATCGTAAATAAGACCCACCAAAAACGGACCGGTGGCTGCAATTAAATATCCAATAGATTGTACAATACCGGAAAGTTCTGCAGAGGTTTCTGTGTCAGAAGCGCGCAAGACAATAAGCAAAAGCGCAAGACCAAAAGTACCGCCTAAAACAAAGCCAACCAAAGAAACCCAAAGCGGCACCAAACCTAATCCAGGAAATAAAAGCCCGATAAGGGCAGTAATTTCTAAAGTTACCAACACCCAAATTATTAAGCGTTGGTCAAGGCGTTTTCCCGCCCAAAGCGGAATTACCACAGAGCCTAAAATTCCCGTAGCTTGTGATAAAGAAAGCATCCAGCCCGAGAAAGCAACATCATAACCATCTTCTACCAAAATGGCCGGTAACCAAGCCAAAATAACGTAAAAAGCCATAGACTGCAAACCCATATATAAAGCCATTTGCCAGACCAATCGCGTGCCGCTTAACTTTCTTAAAGCTTCTTTAAAAGCCCGACGTGGCTTGGTTTTTTTAATATTTTTTATTTGAAACGCCCACAAAACAAAAGCAAAAGCAGAAACTGCTGCCCAAATTCCCAAAGAGCCTCGCCAACCAAAATTATATTCTACCGCTAAAGGAACGCTAATTCCTGCAGCAGTTGCGGCGCCAATTGCCATCATGCTAGAGTAAAGACTGGTAATTATTCCGGCTCGGTCGGGGAAATTTTGTTTGGTGAGCGCAGGAATCAAAACATTGCCAAAAGCAATTCCAATTCCTATAAAAAGCGTTCCCAAATACAAACCTCCTATTCCAAAAACAGAACGTACAACAATACCAAAAGTAAGTAGGAGCATAGCGCCCAAAAGGGTTTTTCCTATCCCAAATCGTTTGGTAAATAAAGGTGTGAGCATAGAAATAACCCCAAAAGCCAATAATGGTAAAGTGGTTAGCATTCCTAACAAAGCTCCCGAAAGTTGAAAGTCTTTCTGAATAAAATCTGCCAAAGGTCCAATGCCAGAAAGCGCCGGACGCAAATTTACCGCTATTCCTAAAATACCTATTATCAGAAATATTTTAGCTGTTTTTAGGTTTTTACCCATATATGCCAAAGCTTAAAAAGCTGCGAAATTAAACTTTATACCTTCAGTAAATGATATTTTAACCTAGAATTAAATAATGCGGAAAAAGGAAAAAACCTTATTGGTATAAGCCAATGGCAGTTTCAATAATTTCTTGCATTTCTTCTGGAAGCATAATTTGCTGCTCTAAAATTTCCATATCTGTTTTGTAGAGTGGGAGTTGGGTTTCAATTTTAGCCTTCATAGTTTGTAAAGACTGCAACAAAGACGTCATTGCATATTCTCCCCGCGGCTCGTTTGGCGTAAAAGTGATGGGTAAAACCGCTTTTTCGGCAAATTCTCCAGAGGCCGTACACCATTCTAAAATATTTTTGAGCGCTGCCGGAATGTTATGCGTATATTCTGGGGTAGAAATTATGATTAAATCGGCAGTGAGAATTTGTTGTTTAAAATTTTTAATATTCTTCGGCACTCCTTTTTCTAATCGCACCGGACTAAACAAATCGAAATTTTGCAAACCTTCAAAAATTTGCATTTCATCTTTTCCTGAAACCAAATTTTCAATGGCTTTTAAAAGATAAAAATTGCTGCTAGAATTGCTGGCCGAAGCCGAAATGCCAAATATTTTCATAAAGTTTTTAGTTAAAGGTACTAATTTTCAGAAGGATTAATAGTTTAAATTTTACGCTTCCGCGGAATTGTTTTTGTCTTAAAAATACAAGACATTCAAAAAATAAGTATTTTCGAAATTAAATTGTAAAATTATGAAATATCTCTTGGGCGCATTCTTAGTGCTTTTTACGCTGCAACTTTCGGCACAAAAAATAGAAGCCTATCAATTATACAATAAAAAAGGTAGGAAAGTAAGTTTTAAAAGATTAGTCAAATCCGTAAAGAAAAAAGATATAATCTTATTTGGCGAATTGCACGACAATCCCATCGCACACTGGATACAATTAAAATTAGCAAAAGAATTAAACCAAGAAAACGACTTGGTTTTAGGCGCCGAAATGCTGGAGGCAGATAATCAAGAAGCGCTTAATGATTATTTGAATGATGAAATTAATCAAAAAGCCTTAGATAGTTTAGCGCGTTTATGGGTAAACCACAAAACCGATTATAAGCCATTGGTAGATTTTGCAAAAGAGAAGCAGTTAAAATTTGTAGCAACAAACATTCCGCGGCGCTACGCCAGCCAAGTATATAAAAAAGGTTTCGAGATTTTGGATAGTTTACCAAAACAAGAAAAAAACTGGATAGCACCATTACCAATTGATTATGATCCGGAATTACCGGGCTACAAAAAGATGCTTACAATGATGAAAGATCATAAAAATCCTAATTTCCCAAAAGCGCAAGCAATTAAAGATGCAACAATGGCGTATTTTATTATGAAAAATAGGAGAGAAGACCAACAATTCTTACATTTTAACGGCGCTTACCACAGCAATAATTTTGAAGGTATATATTGGTATTTACAAAATGAAAATAAAGAATTGAAAATAGCCACCATTTCTACGGTTTTGCAAGAAGATGTTTCTAAATTAGAAAAAGAATATAAAGAACAAGCAGATTTTATTCTAGTCGTAGATAAAGAAATGACCAGAACCTATTAAAAGTAAAAAACCCTTCGTTTTACGGAAGGGTTTTCAAGTGGAAACTAAAATTTATTCCTCAAAATAACTAAAGGTATCGCTATTCTTAATTTGCAATAAACTTTCGTAAATCATTCTAATTACATTTTCTACATCTTCACGGTGTACCATCTCTACTGTGGTATGCATATAACGAAGCGGTAAAGAAATTAAAGCAGAAGCTACGCCGCCATTGCTGTACGCAAAAGCATCGGTGTCTGTTCCTGTCATTCTGCTAGCTGCCAAACGCTGAAATGGTATTTTGTTCTTTTCTGCAGTTTCTATAATCATTTCGCGTAATTTGTTTTGTACTGCAGGCGCATAACTTATAACTGGTCCGGCACCAATTTTAGTGTCACCTTCTTTTTTCTTCTCAATCATTGGCGTGGTGGTGTCGTGGGTTACATCTGTAACAATTGCTACGTTGGGTTTTATACGCTGGGTAATCATTTCGGCACCGCGCAGACCAACTTCTTCTTGTACAGAGTTGGTGATATAAAGCCCAAAATCTAGTTCTTTTTTATTTTCTTTTAAAAGTCTGGCAACTTCTGCTATCATAAATCCGCCCATTCTATTATCTAAAGCACGGCAAACAAATTTATTTTCGTTAAGCACAAAAAATTCGTCCGGATAAGTTATTACGCAACCCACGTGCACGCCCAGTTTTTCTACTTCTTCTTTATTGCTGCAACCTACATCAATACAAATATTTTCTATTTTAGGAGATTGTTCATCAGTTTTATCGCGGGTATGAATGGCCGGCCAGCCAAAAACACCTTTTACAATACCATTTTTGGTATGAATATTTACGCGCTTAGAAGCCGCAATTTGATGATCGCTACCGCCATTGCGTATAACATAAATTAGACCATCGTCTGTAATATAATTCACATACCAAGAAATTTCGTCTGCGTGTCCTTCTATAACCACTTTAAATTTTGCATCGGGATTAATAACACCAACCGCGGTACCATAGGTATCTGTAATAAATTCATCTACGTATGGTTTTAGATAGTCCATCCATAACTTTTGTCCCTCCCATTCATAGCCTGTGGGCGAAGCATTATTGAGGTATTGCTCTAAAAATTTTAAGGAATTGTCGTTTAATAATGTTTCTTTTGACATAATAATTATTTCTATTTTTCACGAAAGTAATAATAATATGTATAAAGAAGCTTGTAATAACAATTTTTGGAATGGTTTTAGCTTTCAATAATTAAACTTATTTTCTAATTGAAATATTTAATTTACATACTAAGTTTCTTTGCACTGCAAGGCGCATTCGCACAAACTATATCTTCTAAAGCAGTTTTTTCTAAAAAAGAACTTCCAGCTACTAAAAAAGTAGACTATTTGTTGGTAGAAAAAGACTCGCTTCAAGATATGGCTGCCATAGATTTAGATGAAGTTGTATTAATTGGTAGGTATAATTTTAAAGATCGTAGAGAACGACACCAGTATTTAATCTTAAAAAGGAAAACTTTTAAAGTTTGGCCGTATGCAGTTTTAGCCTCAGATAGGTTACAGGCTTTACGGAAAAGACTCGGTAAGATAAAAGGCAAGTCAGATAAAAAACGTTATACCAAAATTGTTCAAAACTATATAGAAGATGAGTTTAAGGAAGAATTAAAAAAACTAACCAAAACAGAAGGGCAAATATTAGTCAAGCTAATGTATCGTCAGACCGGCGAAACAACTTTTGATATAGTAAAAGATTTAAAGAGTGGTTGGAATGCGTTTTGGTATAATACCACTGCCAGTCTTTTTAATATTTCTTTAAAGGAAGAATATAATCCTAGTCTTGTTAAAGAAGATTATATGATAGAGCATATTTTGCGTAGAGCTTTCCGTTCAGAAGAATTAGAAAGTCATGATCCTGAAATAGAAATATCTTTTTTAGATGCCATGCAAAAGTGGAAGTAGAAGCTTTGTAAAAAAAACTCAAAATCTTTCTCCTTGATTTACAGTGGTTTTTCTCTATAATTAAGAAAAGTTTAAATTTATTTTAAAA
>CANLVH010000012.1 GCA_947494545.1 uncultured Mesonia sp.
GAAAATATAGATTTTTTCGCACTACTAAAGTGCTGCAATAAAATTGCAGGGTTTAAATCCCTTTTTTGAGACCAATAAAAAACCTCGCAGGTTTTGAAAACCTACGAGGTTGATATTGTCATAAGCGAAACGCTCGCTAATTGCTCAACGCTTCCGCGCCGCTTTGAAAAATTTGCTCCCTTCGCTCGCTAATTGTTCAAGGCTTCCGCATTTTGAGCATTTGCTCCTTTCTCTCGCTAATTGCTCAACGCCTCCGCGCCGCCAACAATTTCTAAGATTTCGTTGGTGATGGATGCTTGACGGGCTTTGTTGTATGATAGTTTTAAATCGTCGCGCAACTCGGTTGCGTTGTCTGTTGCTTTATGCATCGCTGTCATACGTGCGCCGTGCTCTGAGGCAAAAGAATCGCGTAAAGCTTTAAAAAGCTGAATCTTTAAAGATTTTGGAATTAAATCTTTTATGATTTCTTCTTTTTTTGGTTCAAAAACATAATCTAAATTAATGTTTTCTTTTTCTTCCTCTTCGGTTTCTAGCGGAACGATTGGTAAGAATTGTTCGGTTTTTACAATTTGGGTTGCTGCGTTTTTAAAGCTGTTGTAAACCAATAAAACTTTGTCAAAATTACCTTCTACAAACTCTTTCATGAGTTGTTCGGCTATTTCCGCGACAGCGTCAAATTCTAAATTATCGAAAATGGCATTGTAATTTTGATAAATCTCAAAATCTTTCTTTAAAATATCGTTAGCTTTTTTACCAATAGTAAATAGTTCTAGATCTTTATTGGTATAAGCTTCCTCGCTGGCTAACCTTTTTACCCCTTTAATAATATTAGTATTAAAAGCACCGGCCAAACCACGATTAGAAGAAATACTTACCACCAAAACCTTTTCTACCGGGCGTTGGTCTGCATATTTACTTTCTGCACCTTCTTCCATACTGGCGCTTAGACTTTGCAACAACTCGGTAAGTTTTTCGGCATACGGCCGCATGGCAGTAATAGCATCCTGGGCTTTACTCAATTTGGCAGCAGACACCATTTTCATGGCACTGGTAATCTGCATCGTTGAGGAAACCGAGGTAATTCTACTACGTAATTCTTTTAAATTTGCCATATTAATAGTTATGAGTTAAGAACGAGGATTTAAAAAACTGCGTTTTAAATCGCTCGCTCTTTATTCAGCATTTAAAAATTTACTTATTTCTTATATTTTGCCGAGATATCTTTGGCTGCGTTTGTTAATACATCCAAAGCATCATCGGTTAATTTTCCAGACTTTAACGTATCTAAAGTATCTCTGTGTTTTGCATCTAAAAATTCTAGATACTCGGTTTCAAACTCTTTTACTTTATCTACAGGAACTTCTCGCAACAAGTTTTTAGACCCTGCATAAACAATTGCAATTTGGTACTCTACCGGGTACGGATCGTTTTGCGCTTGTTTAAGTATTTCTACGTTACGTTTACCTTTTTCAATAGTGCTTAAGGTTGCAGCATCTAGGTCTGAACCAAACTTAGCAAATGCTTCTAATTCGCGGAATTGTGCTTGGTCTAATTTTAAAGTACCCGCAACTTTTTTCATCGATTTAATTTGAGCAGAACCCCCAACACGCGATACCGAAATACCAACATCAATAGCAGGACGTACCCCGGAGTTAAATAAATCGGAGGTTAAGAAAATCTGTCCGTCTGTAATAGAAATTACGTTGGTAGGAATATATGCCGAAACGTCTCCTGCTTGTGTTTCGATAATTGGTAGCGCGGTTAACGAACCACCACCTTTTACTTTTTCTTTTAACGCCTCTGGCAAGTCGTTCATTTCTTTTGCAATACTATCGTCGTTAATTACTTTAGCCGAACGCTCTAGCAAACGCGAGTGCAAATAGAAAACGTCTCCAGGATATGCTTCACGTCCCGGTGGACGACGTAATAATAAAGATACCTCACGGTAAGCAACAGCTTGTTTAGACAAATCGTCATAAATAATTAAAGCTGGTCTTCCTGTATCTCTAAAATATTCGCCAATTGCAGCCCCGGCAAAAGGAGCATAAACTTGCATTGGAGCAGGATCTGAAGCGTTGGCAGCTACAATAGTAGTATAATCTAAAGCGCCTTTATCTTCTAATGTTTTTGCAATTCCGGCAACGGTAGAAGCTTTTTGACCTATGGCTACATAAATACAGTAAACCGGCTCGCCTCTATCGTAAAATTCTTTTTGGTTAAGAATGGTATCAATACAAACGGTTGTTTTACCGGTTTGGCGGTCGCCAATTACCAACTCACGTTGTCCTCTTCCTACAGGTACTAAAGCATCTATAGATTTAATTCCCGTTTGTAAAGGTTCTGCAACTGGTTCTCTGTAGATTACCCCGGGAGCTTTACGCTCTAATGGCATAGAAATGGTTTCGCCAGAAATTGGTCCTTTACCATCTATAGGTTTTCCTAAGGTATCTACAACACGGCCAACAATACCTTCGCCTACATTAATTGCGGCAATTTTTTGTGTACGTTTTACGGTATCTCCTTCTTTAATTTCTTTTGATGGGCCTAAAAGTACTACCCCAACATTGTCTTCTTCGAGGTTAAGCACCATGCCTTGCAAACCAGAATCAAACTCTACTAGTTCGCCATACTCTGCATTAGAAAGACCGTATACACTTGCAATACCATCTCCTACGCTTAATACCGTACCAACTTCGTTAAGACTGGCATCTGCTTCATAGCCCGATAATTGTTGTTTTAAAATTGCTGAAACTTCAGCAGGATTTACTTCTGCCATAATTATTTATTATAGTGGGCAGTTTGCTTGCCCGTTGTTTTTAAAGTTTAATTTCTGCATTTTCCGTAAATTGTTTACGGAGTTTATAGAGTTTTCCGGCTACACTGGCATCGTATTGGGTATCGTCTATTCGCAATACAAATCCGCCTAAAATCTCCGGGGCTACTCTTTTTTCCATCGTTACTTTACTGCCGGTTAAGCTTTTTACTTTATTTAGCAGTTTTTCTTCCATCTCCGGTGTTAAGGCTTCGGCGGTGGTAACTTTAGCAACTTGTATGTTGTTTACCCTGTTGTATTGTTGCATAAAACTTTGTGCAACTTTATCTAAAATAGCTATACGACCATTGTCTATTAAAATATCAAAAAGACTAGCGGTACTTTTATTTACGTCTTTAAAAATAGCTTTTAAAGATTTACGTTTTACTGAAGGTTTTACCACCGGACTTCTTAAAATACTACGAAGTTCCCGGCTGGCTTTTAATGTAGCCGCAACATTTTTTATATCTGTTGCTATCGCGTCAGAATTTTTATTTTCTTGCGATAAATCCAGCAATGCTTTTGCATAACGTTGGGCTGCTCTTAAATTTGCCATGCTACTGTTTTATACTAGTTTAACTTAACGTCGTTAAGCATATTATCTACCAACTCCATTTGTTTTTGCTTGTTGTCCAATTCTTTTTTCACAACTTTCTCTGCAATTTCTATAGAAAGGTTGGCAACTTGCGCTTTAATTTCGGCCAAAGCAGCTTTCTTTTCTGTACGAATGCTTTCTTGGGCTTTTTCTATAATAGCGTTAGCTTTATTATCTGCTTCTTCCGATGCATCGCTAATCATTTTTTCTTTAATTTGGCGCGCTTCTTTTAAGATAGCGTCACGCTCTTCTCTGGCTTCTTGCAACAACTTCTCGTTGTCTGCTTGAAGATTTTCCATCTCCAAACGTGCCTTTTTAGCAGAATCTAAAGCTTCGTTTATAGACTCTTCCCGCTTACGGATTGAGCCTAAAATTGGTCGCCAAGCAAATTTTGCCAACACGAACAACAATATTAGCAACACTACGGTTTGCCAAACAAATAATCCTATTTCCGGTTTTATTAAATCCATAATCCTTTACGGTTTATCCTTAATTTTTAAAAGAACCCTCTTTGCAACCAACCGTTACAAAGTAGGGTTCATTTTCTAATTTTTAACGTAACACACCTAATAAAGCTGCTACTACACCAAAAAGTGCTACACCCTCTACAAGTGCTGCTGCAATAATCATTGCTGTTTGGATTTTACCTGATGCCTCTGGCTGACGTGCGATAGCTTCCATCGCAGATCCACCAATTTTACCAACACCAATTGCCGCTCCAACAACTGCTAAACCAGCTCCTAAAGCTGCCAATCCTACATATAATAATTCCATAGTAAAAAAAAATTAAAAATTAAAAATTAATGATGTTCATGTTCTTGCACCGCCATACCAATAAACAGTGCCGATAGCATAGTAAAAATAAATGCCTGAAGAAACGCTACCAATAACTCCAATATCATTATAAAGAAAGCAAAAGGAACTGAAATTCCTGCTACTCCTACGTGTTCTAAAATAAATATTAAGCCCAACAAACTCAAGATAATAATATGACCCGCAGTTATGTTGGCAAACAAACGAATCATTAATGCTACCGGTTTAATGATTAAACCTAAAACTTCTACAACCGCTAAAATAGGCTTTACAAAAGTAGGAATACCCGGCATCCAGAATATATGTTTCCAGTAATCTCGGTTTCCGTTTACTACAATTAATATTAGCGTAAACATTCCTAAAGAAACGGTTACTGATATATTTCCGGTTACGTTTGCCGCTCCGGGAAGTAAGCCTAACAAGTTAGTAATCCAGATAAAGAAAAACACCGTTAACAAAAATGGCATAAATTTCATATACTTCTTTTCGCCAATTTGTGGGATAGCAATATCGTCTCGTACAAAAAGCACTAAACTCTCTAAAGCATTGTTAAGTCCGCGTGGCGCTTTCTCGTTCTTTTTGTGGTGTTTTGCCAAGCTAAAGAAGAATACCAACATTACTATTACCGTTAAAAACATAGCGGCTACGTTTTTGGTAATAGATAAATCTAAGGGACGTTCTGCATTTGCAGGATAATGCTCTGCATTAAACTCTACGGTTTCCTCACCTTCGTTTAACTGGTAAATTTTTTCGTGATAATTTACAAAGCGCTTACCATCTTTTTCTACCACATGCTTTGCTTCTACATCGTGGTGAAATTCACTCGACATAAAACTTACCAAACCATCATCTGTATATAAAATAACGGGAAGTGGCAGTACGGCAGCATCTTCACCACTGCCAAAGAAATGCCAACTATGCGCATCGCTAATGTGATGCATAATCATATCTGTAGCATTAAATGCTTCTTCTGACTCCGAATCACCTTCTTGTGCAAAAGAAGTAAAAGGATGCACGAATAAACCCAGGGTTAAAACCACTAAAAGTTTAAACGATAGGTAGGTTGTCCTCATATTTGCTCGACTTAATTTACGCTCTTCAAAAATTCGGTGCAAAGATAGTCTTTTAATACATATCTAAAAACCCTAAATAAAAAAAATATTCTTTGTTGAAGAAAGGAAATAGTTTAATGTATATCAACTATTTAGAGCGGAGAAGTTTTACCGCAAAAAAGGTCTCTAAAAACAGGTATAAAAAATAGGGAATAAAAAAGTTAGCAATATTGAGTAAAAGATGCGGTACTTGCTCTTGGTCTAGCAGCAAAGGTAATAAAAACAATACGGCCAAAAACATTTTAAACAAGCCCATCGCCATAAACGCGTAACCGGTTTTATCGGGAAAGTTTTTAGAAATCCAAAGTAATAAAGCATACATACCTAAGCTTATTAAGCCTAAAAATAAATATATTAAGTATAAAGGATAAAATAAATCAGCCGTAACAAAATACATAGCTACCCAATGTAAAGCGTATAATAAAATACTAAAAGGTAGCAGGTAAATAAGAAATTTTTTTAGCAAGAGTACTGTTATTAAGAGTTTAGGAAAAGTTTTTTAAATTACTATATACTTGATACAGCCCAACAAATACGCCAAGCAAAGAAAATATTATAGTAAAAGCAGCATATTTATTAGGAAATTTGCCATCTAACCAAATACCTAAAAAAACGCCCCCGGCAATTACTACTGCCATTTGTATAGCAATACTAGTAAATACCGCCCAGTTTTTTACCGGCTTATTAAGCTTGCTTTTTTTGTTTTCTTTCTTTTGCTTGTTCATGCTTCAGATTCTTCACATTTCCTTTCATTACACAGGTTGCGTTAAAATCTGCACCGGGTTCTATGGCTAGTTTACCTACGCTAACTTCGCCTTCTATTTGTGCAGATGCTTTTAAAGAAAGCAAAGCGTTGACTTGCAAGGTGCCGTCAAATTTACCTTCAAAATCGGCATTTTCGCAGATTAATTCTCCTTCGATAAATCCTGTTTTTCCTACCACAACTTTACCGGAGGTTTTTAAGGTTCCTATTAATTTTCCTTCAATACGAAAGCCGCCTTTGGCTTCTATATCGCCTTTTATAATAGTGCCTTGTGATATTTTATTTTGTTCGTTTACTCCTTCCGTAAAGGTCTTTTTTGTTTTTTTTTCTGAAAACATATTATTGGGATTTAAACTCTAAGTATTCTTCTAAATTTTTGTGTACTTGGAGGGTTTGGTAGTTAACGGCAGAAATACCAAAATTCTCATGCGAAATTTTAATTTTTTCATCTTCTAAAAGCCGCTCGCCAAAACCTTCTGCCCCCATTTTACTTTTGAGCCCGTGTATAACCAAAAAGTTTTTATCGGGCGTATAATTATCTATAGATGTTTTTATACCGGTAAGTCCTAAATCTGCGATTGCTTGGTCTATTTGCGCTTGCAAGTCTACTAATTTTTCCCGGTTATTTTCCGTAAAGGGATAAACCAGTTTATACGAATCTGTTTGACCAGGCTTGGGTTTGGTAAAGGTTTTGTTTTTTAAAGCCGGTAAAGATTTTTGAATTATCTCTTCGGCGCGTTTTCCTTCTTCGCTTTGCGGATAGGTTAAAGCTACATAATTTAAACCTTTTTTATAAGCTTCAAAACCATATAATCTACCCGTGGCTGTAGCTTTTAAGAGTTCGAATTTTGGAACAATGTCTGTTCCCGTAAAACGCTCTATCTGTTTTTCAGCTTCCGTAATAACGTAAGCATACTTTTCGTTCTGATAAGCTTGGTAAAGGTTTTTATAAATTGCTTCAGGACTGTTTTTATCGTCTTTTAAAGCTCCCGGATTTCTTAAAACTTTAGCGTAACGAGAGTCGGGATGTTTGGTTAAAATATCTTGTTTCCAAACCTCTGCTTTTTGCCTGTTGCCGGTTACTTCGTAAATTTTAAACAAGTTGTATTTAGAAGGTAAAATTAAACGTTCTTCCGGATTTTGTTTGAGCAGCTTTTCAAATTTATCTATAGCTAACGGGTATTCTTGGAACTTCTCTTTATAAATAACCCCCAATTGGTAATAAGCAAAATTGCGGTCTGTTTTAATGCTATCTATTACTTCTTTCTTTTGCGGAATTTTATCTATATAGGTTTGTGCTTGGTATTGTGGGTCTAAATCTAATTCTGCAATTTGCACATCGGTTTGGTTTATTTCTTTTGCTTTGCTACCACCGCTTTTAGACGATTTGTAACGCCAATTATCTGCCAAATCTATATCTCCCCAAATTCTAAAAAATTGCAATTCTCCGCGCGCTGCTCTAGAGGTATTATAAAAATAGAACTGTCCGGAATTTTCACGGCTTGTTTGTCCGGTTTCGTTTAACTTTCCAAAATCGGGTGTACCCGAGGTAGGAGTTTTACCAGCTTTTTCAGCTTCTTTAATACTTGTTATTGCTATTTGTTTTAGACTGTCTGCATAGGTTTTAAAATAAGCTCTGCGGCTTTCCGGCTTCATTGCTACCAAGCTTAAAATGCTATCTGTTTCTTGGGCAATTTCTTCGTATTTAATAACGTCTACCAAGTTTTCGCGTTTCTTTTTGATATCGCGGTATTTTCTGGTATTTTCTGCCAAGTTGGTCAAAGTACTGTCGTAATAAGCACCGGCATCTTTATATTCTGCCTTGTCAAAATAAATATTTCCTAAGCGTAAATAATCTTTAGATTTTAAAACTCTATCCAGAGTATTGGTTCGTAAAGATTGGTTATAATAACTTATAGCAGCATCAATAGAGTCTGTGGTTTTGTAAAATTCTGCCATTCTATGATAAATACGATCTAGAAAAGGTCGGTTTTCGCGGTCTTCTGCCAATTCGTGTAAATGGGTTTCTAAAGCAAGTTTATCTTTTTTAGTAAGGTCGTAGTTTTTTGCTTTTTCTAGATAGGCACTAATCATATAAACGCGCGGACCTTTTCGGTTTAATTCAATAACCTGATTAAAAGCCACATTAGCGCTATCTATTTTTCCCAAACGCTC
This sequence comes from uncultured Mesonia sp., assembly GCA_947494545.1. GTDB lineage: Bacteria > Bacteroidota > Bacteroidia > Flavobacteriales > Flavobacteriaceae > Mesonia. Next base: position 8,271 of record CANLVH010000012.1, read on the forward strand.
GTAAAGTTGTCCTTTTATAAATAGGTAACGCGCTCTTTTTTCGTCAGAATTCTCGCTTGCTATAGCCAAATTTAATGGTTTTATAGCATTTTGCTGCTCTTCTAAGTTTAGGTAAGCTTGCGCCAAAGTAGCGTAAGTTTCTGCCATTACCTCCTCTTCTACTTCTACACCAGATTTTAGTAATTCGTGTAGGTTTTCTAAAGCCAACTCGTTATTGCCCAAACGCATATTGGTTTTTTCGCGCCAGACGCTAGCCTCAACCAATTGGTCGCTTTGGCGATAATTATTCAACACATAATTAAAAGCATCTAAAGCCGGCACGAAACGCTGATCGTAATACCGTGCTTTTCCTAAAAGAATAAAAGCTTTATCCATTTGCGGATTATACTCTCGCCCTTGAATATTCATATTATGTTTCTGAATAGCTTTATTGGCTTTTTCTTCGGCGCGCTCAAAATTTGGATTTTTAGACTCTCCGGGTTTGGTAACTTCTTCTTCTACCTGCATTCTTTCTATTGGTAAAACTTCCCAATAATTATCGCGGTAATTTTGCGCCAATTCTTCTTTACCTTGCTCTAAAGCCATTTGGCCATTATAAATGGTATTGTAATAAGCGCCCATAGCGTGAAAATTGCGGTTTACCCACTTGTTTTTCTTTCTAGAACAAGCAGCAAGGCTAACCACGGCAAAAACAACGCAAAGTATTTTAAGGGGCAGATATGGGTTATAGTTTTTCCAATTCATGTATTTAGAATAACTGTATATTGTCTATTTTAGTATGATAGGGCGTAAAAATACGCTTCTTTTAAGAAATCGGCTAAAGATGCGTCTATTTTTTGAATATTCTATAGATTCTATTTGTAATTATCTACTTACCGAAGTTTAACTTGAGGTATTTCAAGAAAACTCAAAACGCTATAAAAGCCTGATTACTTTTTTTGTATCCCGCTCTTTCGGTGTTGGTAAATAACAGTAATAATCAAGGGACTGAAGACCCTTGTTGACATTACGAAAAACTTTTTATTTTGCGAAATAAGTTTCCAACTCCTGCAAAGTTACCTCGTTGGTCATCATATCTCTTACCACTTTGCCTTTATCTAACAAAACAATGCGTTCGCAAACTTCTGTTACGTGGCTTAAATCATGGCTGGAAACCAAGACGGTTACGCCTTTGGTTTTTGCCAAATCTCTGATAATTTGCTTTAAGCGAATTTGCGTAGTTGGGTCTAAATTGGCAAAAGGTTCGTCTAGGATTACCACTTCCGGATTGCCGATAAAAGCAGCTACAATTCCGGCTTTTTTCTGGTTTCCTTTAGAGAGGTCGCGTAAATATTTTTTTTGCTGAAGAATTTCGCCGTGGAAAAAATCCGTAAAGCTTTCTAACAGCGCATCTACATCTGCTTTGCTTTGGTTGCGCAATTCGCCAATAAAATAAAAATATTCTTCTGCGGTAAGATAGCCAATCAAAAAAGATTCGTCTATAAAGGCAGAAGTAAAAGGCTTCCAATCTTCACTTTGGTCTATGCGGATATCTTTACTGATGATGTGGCCGGTGCTAGGCTGAATCAAATCTAACAGCAAACTAAAAAAAGTGGTTTTTCCGGCGCCGTTATTACCCACCAAACCAAAACTTTGGCCTTTGGGAATTTCCAATTCTTCTATATGTAAAACCTCGGTTTGGTTGTATTTTTTGCTAAGTTGTTCTACTTTAATCATATTATTTTTTTTCGTCAAATGCTGCAATGGTTTTGTATTTTCCTTTTTGATAAACGTCTTCTATTTTAGAGAGAAAAAACGATTTAAAAACCAGTCCCAACAAACCGCTAAGCGCCAAAGCTATAAGTCCGGCTTCAAAGTTTATAATTTTATACGGAATGTAAAAAATAAGCATTGGTCCGGCCATTTTTGGCAAAGCAATAAGCATCTGCGTTGGATTAAAACCTTGTGTATTGCCAAAAGCTTTTGATTTTACGTTAAGCTCTACCGGCACGCGATTTAGAGCGCCACCAAAAAGTGTGATAAAAGAGTTTAAGCCAATATTAAACAAAGCACCGGCAGCAATCATTCCGTAAATTTTCCAACCAAAATAAAGATAAGGCGTGCTCAAAATAAACGAAACTACCACTGCAACTACCATTAACAACCATTTAGATTCTAAATATTGCCGGTACGGAATGTTTTGACTCATTAACAATTGGTAATATTCGCTGTCCCAAGAGGGCACCAATTGTCCAAATGTCAGTAAAAAACCGCCGGTTATAAAAATGGAAGCAAATGCCAAAAATGCCGGCATATCTCTATAAATGTCTTGGGTGTAAAATATAAGTCCGTAAAATAAAAACAGAAAAGACATAAGCAAAACTTGCTTTGAGCGTGCGTTACGGATAATAAGTTTGACGTCGTTTTTTAAAAATGGCGCCAATTTACCAAAACGGTTTAGAAAGCTTAACTCTGTAGCGCTCGCTTCTTTGGTTTCTTTACGGACAGCATCGTCTAGATAAAAACTTTGCCGCATAAAGCTGAAATTTCTTCTGTATAAAAGTATAAGTAACAAAAGCGGAATGCTAAACGCATACCATAGCGTATAAAATTTATTAAAAAATACGCCGGCAGCCTGCGTAATATCGTAAATACCAAAATATTTTAGGCCGGCAAAAAGCAATAAAATACTTAACAAAGTATAAAAAACAGCATTGTTTTTATTGATTAGGAAATTAAGAAAGTTAAGCGAGAGGCTAAAAAACAGCATAGAAAAAAACCACGCAATCACATTTATGGGCGTGTAACCTTGCGTAAGTAATACGATGCTAAACGGCACAAAGAAAAACAACGGTAAAAAGGTAAAAAACGAAATAGTAGTTTTGGCAAGTAGGTAATGAATTACGGTTTTACGCCTTATGGGAATAAGCATATAAGGTTTAATATTCATAACCGGGAGTTGGTGCATAAAAAACCGAATGGCCAAATCTATCAAAAACCAGAAAACAAGGTAATTATTTACTACCACCAACGGATCTCTTTCCGGTTGCATTTCTTCTAGCATAAAATAAGAGAAAACGCCCAGGGCCAAAAATGAAACTATAAAATATAAGGCTGCAAAAGCCAGTAATATTTTAATAGCAATACCTTTTTGAAAATGCGCCGAACGCGAAAACTGTTTCCACTCAAAACTTAAAAAACGCCTAAACATAGAATTGGTTTCCAATTAGAATTAGCGATAAAAGTAATAAAAAATGTTAATTATTTCTTATTATTTACAGAATTGCAAGAAGAAAAATATTATCCGTAAAATTTCCACTCCGGGTAGGTTTCTTTTAATAGCTTTTCACGCTTCCGCGGAAGCAAAACCAGCGTTGCATATAATAGCAAACAAAAAGCGGTAAATACTAAGCTATAGAACAAGCCAAACCAAAAATTACCAAATAAACTATCCGGTAAAAAAATGAAAATTTGCACCGGTAAGTTTGCGTATATGGCTAAATGTCCGGCTTGGGCTATTAAATTTTCTAACAAATAAGGTTTTCGGTTTTGTTGTTGGGCGAGGCGTTTTTGGCTTTTTCGGGATTTAAACATTTTCACTAAGCTAAGAGTTATCAGCGTCAGCAAAATACCAAGTAGAACATAACTACCGTATTGCCATTTAGTTAACAGATTAAAACTAAGCAAAAACCAAGCAACTATTAATACTATTCTCGGCATGTTTAAAAATGTTTTAATTTCGCGTAGTATAATTTTATAATAGCGTTTTTCTATGGCTTTTTGCCTTTCTTCTACCACCTCTAGAAATCCGTAAACGCCAAATTTTTTAAATTCTTCTTGTAAAGCAGTTTCAAAATCTTTGTCAGGATTTATTTCCCATTGTGCTTCAATGGCGTTTGCTAAATGATCTACCAATTCGTTTTGCACTTCTTGGTATTCTACAAAATGCGCATCGGTAAAATTGTATAAACGCTCTATTTGTTGTTTACTTAGTCTTTTCATGCTAAAGCAGCTTGCCGGTAATAGTTTTTTATGGTTTTATAAGCCGTAAAAGCAATGCTTATATTAATCCAAAATATTGCGAGAAGTACATAAAAGTTGGTAGTTTCTCCGCCCAAAGAATCTATAAAAATATAATAAGTAAAATTATTGACAATTACAGAAAACAAACCCAAACGCTGTGTAAAAGAGAATTTAAATTTACGATAGATTACAGCCGGAACACCCAAATAAAATAAAGGCGAAAGCACCAAAGCAGAATACAACCAAGAAATATTTTGCACCGTACTAAAATGCGTAATTGCCGCCAGTACAAGTAACAACAATAAACTTTTATCCAAAAACAGGTTTTTACCAATTAACAGCAGCAACCTTTTATCTAAACTCCAACGGTATTTTCTACTGGTTTTTAAAAGTTCGTTTTTGTTCTTAAGCATATAGCTTTTAAAGGCATCGTAGAAATTTAGGTTTTCTTTTTGCATTTTTTCTTCTACCGCGCTGGCAATGTGATCAATCATTTCCATACGGATGTCTAAAAAATCTACCCCTGATTTGGTAAGATAATTATCTATAAATTTTATTTGTGGTTTATCTAACACCATTTTAAGAGAATTTAGGTTTGGGAAAAAGCATAGTTTGCATAGTTTCCATAAACTTTTCCAATTCGGCTAATTGTCGGCTTGCTTCTTTGTCACCTTTTTGGGTGAGTTTATAATACTTTCGCAAGCGGTTATCTACTTTTTTCACTTCTACTTGCAACAAGCCGTCTGCTTCTAATTTGTGCAAAGCCGGATATAAAGCGCCTTCGGTAATTTGCAACTCGCCCCGGGTCATTTCTTTTACTTTTTGAGTAATTTCGTAACCATACATTTTACCGCCATCTTCTAACAATTTTAAGATAATGGTAGTTAAACTGCCTTTGTATAATTTTGAGTTGCTCATATCTAACTATCAAATACTAACACAAATATAATTATTTTTTTATACCTAAGATTCTTAGGTATAAATTTTTCAAGTTAGATTTTACGTTAAGCTAAATCATCTTTGTATTTTTGTAGAAAAAGAAAACAACGTGAAAAACTTTCATTCGTTACGGGTTAAAGAGATTATCCGCGAAACCCCAAAAGCTGTAAGCCTCGTTTTTGAAGTGCCACAAGATTTAAAGCCAACTTTTCAATTTACCGCCGGGCAATACCTTACATTTAAACATAAATTTGACGGCGAAGAAATACGGCGCTCTTACTCCATTTGCTCTACGCCAGACAGCAGCGAATTAAAAGTAAGCGTTAAAGAAGTTATTGGCGGGAAGTTTTCTTCGTTTGTAAATAACCAATTGCAAATAGGAGACAAACTGGATGTTTTTCCGCCGGAAGGCAAATTTACCTTTGAAGCCACCCACGCTCCGGAATCACAAGCAAATTATGCGGCTTTTGCTGCCGGTAGCGGAATTACCCCCGTTATGTCTATAATAAAAACAGCCCTTACCCAAGAAGAACACAGCAAATTTGTATTGGTTTACGGAAATAAATCTCCCGAAGAAACCATTTATTTTAAAGAATTATTAGCGCTGCAAGCAAAATATCCCGACAGGTTTTTTGTAGAGTTTGTTTACAGCCAAGCAAAAGATAAAGATTCTTTCTTTGGCAGAATTGAACGCAGCACGATAAACTACGTGCTTAAAAATAAATTTAAAGGCCACCGCTTTGAAGCATTTTACCTTTGCGGCCCTGAGCCAATGATAGATTTGGTTTCTGAAGTTTTACAAGAAAAAGAAATCCCGAAAGAAGCCATTCATTTTGAATTGTTTACCTCATCTGAAGAAGGCGAAGTAGAAGCTAATCTTGAAGGAAAAACCAAAATTAAAGTTTTGGTAGATGACGAGGAATTTGAATTTGAAATGGATCAAAAATCCAGCGTTTTAGATGCTGTTTTAGACGAAGATATAGACGCACCCTATTCTTGCCAAGGCGGTATTTGCTCCAGTTGCATTGCACGCATTAAAGAAGGAACCGCAGAAATGGCCAAAAACCAAATCTTAACCGATGAGGAAATAGAGGAAGGCTTAACCTTAACGTGCCAAGCGCATCCAACTTCTTCTAAACTAACCATAGATTACGATGATGTGTAGGGTTTTTTCTTAGCGGAAGTTTAATAAAGTTATTACAGTTGTGATAAGTTGTCATCTTAACGTTGGCAAAATCTTTTCTTTTGGAATATAGGTTTTTGAGTAAGCAAGCGTAGCTTACCTTGAGGTTTATAAATTTGTTTATCGAATAGTTTTTTGCTAAGTAAGGAGTAAAAATATTTAAGGAAAACTTTCTTATATTTATAGAAAATAGAATTATGATTACCAAAAAGAAGTTGCAAGAACAAATAGATAGTTTTCCCGAACAATTTTCTATTGATGAATTAATCGAACGTTTAATTTTAATCGAAAAGATAGGAACAGGAAAGAAACAGTCTGATAAAAATGAAGTTTTAAGCGAAAAAGACTTAGACAAAGAAATAAATAAATGGTTCGAATAAAGTGGACGCTTCAAGCGGTAAATGATTTAAAGGATATTGTCAATTATATTTCTAAAGATTCAAAACTGTACGCAAAAAGACAAGTTTTAAAAATTCGAAACCGTACACTTATTCTAAAATCTCAAGCTTATTCCGGTAGGAAGGTTCCTGAAATTCAAGACGAAAATATTCGCTAAGTTTTTGAAGGAAATTATGGAATTATATATAGAATAATAACGGAAGCCCGAATTGATATTTTAACCATTCACCACTCTTCAAGATACTTGTTGAAAAGAGACATAAAATAGCAAAAATTACACCAAAACCCGCCAGAACTTTACAATTACATACAAAACAAAAACCACACCTATTATATATAAACGTCTTTTTTGGTTGTTATCTAAGTGCTGGTAACGGCTTATGTTAAAACCAATGTACAAAATACATATGCCCAAAATGGCGTAGGTTAAAATTGGGTTAGAAAATTCCATAAAGCTTGTTTTATTCTACAATTTCTTTAATTCGTTTTACTACTTTTTCGGGCTCAATATCACGCATTACATTTTCATAATCGGCCACTTCTTTGTTCCCATAAATGGAAGTTGGTAATAAAGGATATTTCTCCCTATCCGGCAAAAACTGATTTTCTGCCGACTGCCCAAAAGGTGCAAAACCCGCATACGGATGCGTTGCACCCCATAAAGTAATTACCGGCACTTGAAACATTGCCGCCAAATGCCCATTGCCGCTATCCATAGAAAGCATTAATTCTAAGTTAGAAATTGCTTGCAACTCTTCTTCAAAATTGCATTCTTCGCCAAAAAAATATGCGCTTTTATAGTTTTCTGCCAATTTTTTGAGTTGGGAAGTTTCCTCTTTTCCGCCACCAAACAAGATAATTTCGTAGTTCGGGTTTTTAGCTAGTAAGCCTATTATTTTTTCCGACAAATCTAAAGGATACATTTTGGCTTGGTGCGCTGCAAAGGGCGCAAAGCCAATCCACTTTTTTTTAGAATCTAAAACCTCTTTTATTCCCGCTGGCAATTCCAACTTTTTTTTATCGGTTTTCAGGCTTAAATCTATTGGGTAACCTAAATTTTCAAAAACTTCGGCGTAACGTTGGTGCGTGGTTTGTAAAGCTTTTATAGATTTCTTTTTTAAAACGGTCAATGCTTTTTTTTCGCTACGGCCTTTATTTATCTTTACGGAATTTATTCCGTAAAGCTCCCAAACCGCGCCTAAAATTTTGGTACGCAACACGTTATGCAAATCTGCCACAGCATCAAAGGCAACTTCTTTCCGTAAAGTAGTAGCTAAATTTACCAAACCGCCCAAACCTTTATGTTCTGTTTTTACTTTAGCAATTCTAACCGAAACCCCGGGAACTTGCTCAAAAATTGGTTTAAAAAAAGCTTTGGTTAAAACCGTAACTTCAACCTCCGGGTGTTGTTGCCGAAATACTTGTAAAACCGGCACGCACATTGCCACATCTCCCATAGCAGATAAGCGAATAACCAAAATATGCTTGGGTTTTTGCGCCATAAAAACCGACTTATTTTTTCTGTCTTAAAATCGGGTTTAATTCGTCGTCGTTATACATTTTCATCTGGCGGTAAACTTTCATATACTTTCTGCCGGCAGCAATATCTTCTAGCAATTGGTTTATGGCCATAGATAAATCTACGCGTTGCTCTAACAAAACATCCAATTTTGCTTGGCATTTCATTTGGTGTTCTTGGCTAGCATCTTTTCTATTGGCTTCCTCGTTCATATGGTAAATTTTTAAAGCCAAAATAGAAAGTCTGTCAACGCCCCAAGCAGGACTTTCTGTATTAATTGTTGCGTCTTCTTTGGTTTCTACGTTTTTAAATAAATCTAAAAAATAGCTGTCTATATATTCTACCGTATCTGTACGATCTTGGTTAGAAGCATCTATTTTACGTTTTATTTCCAAAGCCGTTACGGGATCTATTTTAGGATCGCGAATAATATCTTCGTAATGCCATTGTACGGTGTCTATCCAACATTTTCTGTACAACAAATGTTCTATAAGTTCATTTTTATCGTTGTACGGATTTTCAAAAGGCTGATCTACCGTATTTATTTCGTGGTACTTTTCTATAACTTCTTTAAAAACGCGATTGGCTTTATCTGAAAATTTTGTCTTTTCTGCTTTCATAAACTATTTTCTAAAAGCACCTTTTTAGGCACTATTGGGTTACTGAATGTTTTTGTCTTTTTCGGGTTTTATCAAAAATAAGCATATATTTTTCATTTTAAACGAAAATTGCTTTTTCTATGGAATAATTTTGAAGCGATTACAAATCTTGCAACTACTTTTGTAAAATATGTAAAAACTCTGTTGTTCCAGTTGCTTTATGCTGCCTATTTTCGGTTTTGTCAGCTTTAAAACGCTGGTAAGTGGTGGTTTCTAAACTATATTTTCCAAATTTTTCCATAATTTGTTTTATGCTTTCGGAAGACAAAAGCCCTTCGTTATTATAACTCAAAAAGATATATTTAAAGTCGGCATTTTTTAATAATTCTTCCAATTGCCTACCAACTTCTGCTTTTTTACAATAAAGCGATTTATAGTAATTGGGCAACCCGGTTTTGCCCTTAGGTTCAAAATTTTGATACCTGGCAATGGTATTGAGTAAATGATAATTTGCGCCATATTGCCTGGCATTATACGGCGGATCTAAATATAGAATATCTCCTGAAATCTTTTTAATCAAGCTATTGGCATCTTCTTGAAAAACTTGGTGAGAACCGGTAGTTTTTTGAAATTCGGCCGCTTTTAAAACAAGTGGTTTTACCGCCGATGCTTTTATTTTTTTTAGAAAAGCGCCGTAAACAGATGCAGTATTGGCAACTTTATCTGCGCTTTCTAGTAGACTGCACAAGAAAAAATAGTATTCTTGTTGCGTAATTTCTTCTGCGTTTTTCCAAGCTTCTATTTGCAAGCGTATAGCATCTATTTTTTCGGCATTTGCTTGCGAAAAAAACATGCGATTGCTTTCGCCATTTTCGCCGTATTCTTTGGCGATAAAGCCTTTTTTAGGCGGCAGTTGATTTAAAAAGTCTATCCGCTTTACGGAATTTCCTAAGTTTTGGTTGTTACCGATATAATTTTGCAACAAAATGTAGCTATAATATTCTACATCGTTAGCGATGACTTGTTTTACGAAGGGTTTAAACTTTCGGCCTACAATCCCGGTGCCGGCAAATAAATCGCAGAAAACCATATTTTCTAAGCTTTGCGGAATTGTTTTTTGTACGCTGTCTATAATCCAAGAAGAGAGCTTATTTTTAGAGCCGATGTAATTCAAGTAAAACGAATTTTAGTTTAAACGCCAAAAATAGCGATTGCTAGTTAAACCGAAAGCGGTTATTTTAAAAATACCTACAAGGTTAAAAAAACCTTGCAGGATATTCAGGATTGCAAAAAAAACCAACCTGCAGAATTTCTAAAAACTTGCAGGATATTTGTTACTAAAAAAGATTCTGTCAATTATCCCCGCGTTAGGGATTGCAGCGTTTGTTTGAGCTCTCCCAATGCGATAGCAATTGGTAAGCGAGTGCGGAAAGCCCGACCTGCTCTTTTTCTGAGCAGGAAACGCCCAAAAAACAATACTTGCTATTTTACAGCCCAAATAATATCTGCAAATGCCGTGTGTTTGTCTCCTAACTGCAATTGTTTTAGTTGGGTTGGTTGAAAATTCTTGACGTAATTTTCTACTTTACTTTTTAGCCAAGTAATTTCTGCTTTCAATTTCCAATGCTCGCCATCTGTAGCGTGAACGACTAAAAATAAACGATTTTCTAAATGCTTGCGTTGCTGCTGACTTTGGTTTTTATACAGCCATTGCAATAGTTCTTCTTCGTGCGTTTGCCCGTAATGTAAGGTTTGTTTAAATCCTTTAGGATAAACACTTGTTTTATGGTCAAAATCTATTCCGTTAAGGCTAAAATCTACCAATCTGTTTTTGTGGTTCTGCGATGGGATTACATTTTCTAATTCGCAAAAAATTTGCTCCACTGCCATTGCGCTCCAAAAGTTAAACCAACGGTTGGCGGCATAATTAAAAAAGTCGCGCTTGTTTAGCGGATATACTTCTAAAGTTGCCTGCATGGCTTGTACAACAGCATCCCAATTGGGCAAATCGTAAATAAAATTAGAGTATTTGTCCCATTGGTCGTTTTGTTTTTGTCCCCAAATGTAGGCGTATGGCAAACGTTGTTGCAATTGATTTTCTATATGAAAAATATCGTACTTCAAAAGTTTATAAATAGAAAGATAAAACACAAAATGGTTAAAGAGAGTAAAAGCGATTCTTTAAACCATTTTTCTGATTTTTTCTGAAAATAATTAGCACCAATTATGCTTACCGGTAAAATAAGCCACAAAATTTCTGCACCGTTTTTTTCCGGTGTGAGTAAAATACAAAAAATGCCGGTTAGCACGCTGGCTAAAATAAGATAATAGGTAGGTTTTTGTTTTCTTCCCAGATTTTGTAATTTTTTAAAGTAATGAAAAATAACCCAAATTGTAAAAGCTAAAAATACACTTAAGGGTAATAAAATATTGAGGTCATTGTAAACTTCAAAACCAATATTTTCTAGTGTAAAAGATTGCCACGGAATATAAAATTGATCGACGAAAAACAAATTCCAACAGGTTTTTAAAATAAAAATTGTAATTACCGAAAGTAGTGGTAAAAACCAATTGCGCCCGTTGGTAGGACAAAAAAGGGCAATGCCAAAATATACTAAACCAAGAAATAAAAATGTAGGAGGAGTAATAACCGCCGCAAGAGCAATCCATAAAGCGGCATCAAAAATTTTGTTTTTTATGGCTTTACCGGAACGAAGGCTTACAATGCGTCTTAAAGCCAACATTACCAAAAAGGCAGATAACAATAATTTACCATTTTCTAAAAGTGGCGTAAACATAGCCGTGAATACGGCGAATAATGCAATAGTAAAGGTGTTTTTTTGTGTTACTTGATTGCGTTTTACAATAAAGTTCAACAGAAACATTAGCATAAAAAACAGGAGTAAAACCACTATTTTTTGCAAGCCAAAACTCCAGCTAAAATTTTTTACGGTGCCAGAAAAATTGACATATATGTAAAAAAAGCTCATAAATACCGCTACCAATAAAAAATTGATGGGTTTAGATTTTTTAAAAAAACTTGTTAACATAGGTTAATTTCGTACTTTTGTAGAAAATTATAACAAAGTTTGCTATCATGAGAGATTTCTGGGAATTTATCGCTTCTATTTTTGAAGATTTTTTATTTATACCATTAGATGCTTTGCGCTCTTTAGAATTAGATAGTTGGTGGGCTGCCAACCTTCTTAATTTTGTTTTTATGCTTATTGCCGCTGCCGCTTTTGTGTACTGGACAATGCAACTTAAAAAAGAACAAGATAATAATAACGATCCTTCTGCAAGAAGAGTTCGTTCGTAACAAGAAAATTTTAAGCTAGGTCTTTTCCTAGGTCTTTTCTATAATACAGCTTATCAAAATGTATTTTTTCTACGTTTTGATAGGCTTTTTTTAGTGCTTTTTGGTAATCTTCTCCAAATGCCGTAACTGCTAATACGCGACCGCCATTGGTTAGTATTTTCTCGTTTTCTTGTTTTGTTCCTGCATGAAAAACAATAGCATCTTTTATTTTGTCTAAACCGGTAATTTCTTTGTTTTTCTCGTAAGCTTCGGGATAACCGCCGGAAACTGTCATTACAGTAGCCGCCGTTTCCGGAAGGATTTCTAACTTTATTTGTTTTAGATTTCCCGTAGCGGTTTTTTCTAAAATTTCTACCAAATCTGTTTTAATTCTTGGTAAAACTACTTCGGTTTCGGGATCGCCCATTCGTACGTTGTATTCTATTACATAAGGTTCTTGGTTTACCATAATAAGACCGATAAATAAAAATCCTTTATAATCTATTTCTTCCTTTTGTAAGCCTTCTACAGTTGGTTTTACGATTCGGTTTTCTACCTTTTCCATAAAAACTTCGTTTGCAAAAGGCACGGGAGAGATTGCGCCCATTCCGCCGGTATTAAGACCTGTATCCCCTTCGCCAATACGTTTATAATCTTTGGCATTGGGCAATATTTTATAATTTTCACCATCGGTTAACACAAAAACACTTAGTTCTATGCCGTCTAAAAATTCTTCTATTACCACAGTTTTACTTGCAGCGCCAAATTTTCCGCTAAGCATATTTTCTAATTCTTGTTTAGCTTCGGATAGATCTTTTAAAATTAAAACCCCTTTTCCGCCGGCAAGGCCATCTGCTTTTAACACGTATGGCGATTTTAAAGTTTCTAAAAACTTTTTGCCCGCTTCCAGACTTTTTTCCGTAAAGCTTTCGTAAGCCGCAGTAGGAATTTTGTGCATTGCCATAAACTCTTTGGCGCGTTCTTTACTGCCTTCTAAAAGCGCCCCGCGTTTGCTGGGTCCGATGACTTTTATATGCGATAATTTCTCGTCTTTTTTAAAAAAATCTGTGATACCATCTACCAATGGCTGCTCCGGACCAACCACCAACATTTCTATATCCTTTTCTAACACCAATTGTTTTACAGCATCAAAATTGGTAGGATCTAAACTAATGTTTTCTGCTATTTGCGCGGTTCCTGCATTTCCGGGAGCGACATACAGGTTTTTGCATTGCTTGCTTTTTGCCAGTTGGTGCGCAAAAGTATGTTCGCGGCCGCCAGAACCTAAAATAAGGATATTCATTTTTTGTTGTGTTTTGGTTATGGCTTCAAAAATAATTGTTTGTAAATTGCCAGACTAATTAAATTATGGGAAAAATTGTCTAATCTGTTTGAAAAAGTATTGCAAGTAAAAGGTTTTCCGTTAACGGAAGCAAAACAGCAATTGCGGCAAATAAGACAGGAATTAGAGATTAATTCTGAAGATTATAGCGAACGGAAAAAGTGGGAAATCGCAAAATTTCACTTTGATAAAAATCCACATTTTAGAGCTTTATTAAATGGCAAGTTCCCTGAAAATTGGTCGGAAATTCCTATAATGACCAAGCAAGATTTACAAAAACCTTTAAACGAACGACTAAGTGAAAATTACAAGAAAAAAGACGTTTTTATAAACAAAACTTCTGGTTCTAGCGGTAACCCGTTTGTTTTTGCAAAAGACAAATATGCACACGCATTAACTTGGGCGCATATTATTTGGCTTTACTCGCAGTACAATATAAAAATGGGTTCTTCTTTAGAAGCGCGTTTTTACGGAATTCCGAAAGATTTTAAAGGGTATTATAAAGAGCGATTGAAAGATTTTATGGCCAATCGTTTTCGGTTGGATATTTTTGATTTATCCGATGAAAAGTTAGCGCTTTTCTTAAAACGCTTTCAGCAAAAACCTTTCGAACTTCTTAATGGCTACACCAGCTCTATTGTACTATTTGCTAAATTTCTAGAAAAAGGGAACATTGTTTTAAAAGAAGTCTGTCCTAGTTTAAAAGTTTGCATCACCACTAGCGAAATGCTTTTTGAAAACGATAAAATTTTATTACAAAAACAATTAGGCGTTCCTATTGTAAACGAATATGGCGCAAGTGAATTAGACATTATTGCCTTTGAAAATCCAAAAGGAGATTGGCTGGTAAACAATAAAACTTTATTTGTAGAAATTGTAGATGAAAATGGAAAGGTTTTGCCTTACGGCGAAGAAGGGGCTGTGGTAATTACTTCGCTTTATAATAAAGCGCATCCTTTTATACGCTATAAAATTGGTGATATTGGCGTTTTAGACGAAAAAAGCACGCCACAAAAACCAATTCTAAAAAAACTAGTAGGAAGAACCAATCAATTTGCAGTTTTACCGAGCGGCAAAAAAGTACCGGCACTCAGTTTTTATTACGTCACCAAATCTGTTATAGAAGATGCTGGCTTGGTAAAAGAAATAAAAATAATACAAGAAACCCCATCTGAATTTCATATAGAATACTGTGCAGAAAAAGAATTAACAGTTTCAAAAAAAGAGCAAATAACAAAAGCAATTGCCACTTATTTAGAACCTGGATTAAATTTAAAATTTAAAAGGTTTGATCAGTTAGAGCGTTCTAAGAGTGGTAAACTCAAACAATTTATATCAAAAGTAAAACAAGATGCTTAAAATAACCATCATTGCCGGGGCGCGGCCCAATTTTATGAAAATAGCTCCAATTATTGCTGCTATCAAGAATGCAAAAACCCAAGGTAAAAATATAGATTACCGTTTGGTACATACCGGCCAGCATTACGATAAAAAACTAAGTGCTACTTTTTTTGAAGAACTCAACATTCCGCATCCAAATATTAATCTGGAAGTAAAAAGTGGCTCGCAGGCCGAACAAACTGCGCAAATAATGACCAAGTTTGAAGCGGAACTTCTTGAGAATCCGGCAGATTTGGTTTTGGTTGTTGGCGATGTAACCTCAACGATGGCTTGTGCTATTGTAGCCAAAAAATTACACACCGATGTTGCTCACGTAGAAGGCGGAATACGTTCTGGCGATATGAAAATGCCCGAAGAAATAAACCGAATTGTAACCGATAGTATTACCGATTATTTTTTTACGACCACACAGCTAGCAAATCAAAATTTGTTGACTTCCGGTAAAACCGAAAAGCAACTATTTTTGGTAGGAAATGTAATGATAGATACGCTTTTTAAAAATCTGGAACGTATAGAAAAACCAAGTTTTTATGACGAGCTAAATTTGCAGAAAAAATCGTATTTTGTAATGACCTTGCACCGACCGTCAAATGTAGACGAAGAAACTCAACTAAAGTCGTTAATTTCTACGATTGTAGAAAAGTCTAATGGAAAACCAATTGTTTTTCCGGTACATCCGCGTACTAAAAAGTTATTGCAGAACTTAAACCTCAACTACGATAATTTACATTATGTAGAACCCCAAGGTTACCTTAATTTTATTTATTTGATAAAAAATGCCTTCGCAGTTTTAACCGATTCCGGTGGAATTACCGAAGAAACCACGATGTTGAACATACCTTGCATAACATTTAGAGATTCTACCGAGCGACCAGAAACCTGCGAAATTGGCTCAAACGAATTGGTCGGCTCTGATTTGGATAAAATTAAAAAAGCTTTTAAAACTTTAAATGCCGGCAAATGGAAAGAAGCTTCTGCTCCTAAATTGTGGGACGGCAAAACTTCGGAGAGAATTGTAAAGCTTTTAATGGAATTGTATGCCGTTTAAACAATTAATACTAATTCTAAAAGCGTAAATCTGAAAGAAGAAGCTTTTTATTGTGAAAGTTGCAGTTGTAGAAAATAAAAAAGCTTAATTCTTATACTTTTTATAGCCTAAATACATCCAATTCATTAAATAATAAGCAGATTGAATTGGATTGAGCTTTTCTACCTTTCTATAAAATTCCCACTGGTATTTTATGAGCTTCTTTTTATCGCGTGATAAAGAATCATCTCGCATCCGGTAAATGGCGTGGCATTCTTTTATGCCTATTGCGTGAGGAATTTCTTTTAAATAGCTAAGCCAAAGTCCCATATCTTGGCGTTTTCTAACCAACGGCATATATTTTTTACCCAATTTTTCTAAATCTAAAAAAGCGGTTAAACAAGAAATAGAGTTCGATTTTAGAATGTCTGTATATGTAGCTTTTTCCGGTACTATAAAATCTGTATGTACAAACTCTAAAGCTTCGTTAGAACGCTTGTAAGAGGCAAAAACAAAACCTACGCCGGTTTCTTGAATGGTTTTTATGCTATTGGTTAAATGATATTCAAACCAAATATCGTCTGCGTCTAAAAAAGCCATATATCTTCCCGTCGCATTTTTAATGGAATTATTTCTGGCAACGGCCGGACCTGAGTTTTTGGTTAAGGTAAAAACTTTGATTCTTGGGTCTTTTTCTGCTTCGGTTTTTATTGTTTCTACCGTGTTATCTGTAGAGCAATCGTCTGTAAGCAGCATTTCCCAGTTTTGATGCGTTTGGTTTTGCACCGATCGTATGGTTTGAAGAATAAACTTTGCAGAGTTATAAGTTGGCGTTATTATCGAGACTTTATCGTTCATCTAATACGCTTTTTCTTCCCCTTTAAGGGCATTAAAAACTGTTTGGAAAATAATCTTTAAATCGAGTAATAATGACCAGTTTTCTATATAAAAAATATCGTATTTTACGCGGTTTATGATATCGTAATCGCTTTCTACTTCGCCACGAAAACCGCTGGTTTGTGCCAAACCGGTAATGCCGGGTTTTACAAAATGACGCACCATAAATTTATCTATACGTTCTGCATACATATGTGTGTGACTTACCATATGTGGGCGCGGACCAACTACAGACATATCGCCCAACAGAACATTTATAAATTGCGGCATCTCGTCTATACTAGTTTTCCGCATAAATTTGCCAATACCGGTAATGCGTTTATCATTGCGCGATACTTGATGCAAATTTGCTTGCGGATTTAACTTCATAGAGCGAAATTTATAGCAATAAAACTCTTTATAATCTAAGCCATTTCTGCGTTGGCGGAAAAAAACGGGCCCTTTAGAACCCAATTTGATGAATATTGCCAAAATGGGTGTTAGCCAAGAGAGAATAAAAACAATTACAAAAAGCGAAACCAAAATATCAAAACTGCGTTTTAGAAACTGATTTATAGGGTCTTCTATAGGAATATTCCGTAAAGATAAAATAGGCAAATAGCCGTAATATTCCATTTTGGTTTGCATAGAGTAAATATCTTTATTGTCCGGTAAGAATTTTAGCACTTTTAAATTGTTATCTGCAAAGTCTATTATTTTGTGCGTTTGCTCGTTGCTAAGTTCTGAGATAGAGCAGTAAATTTCGTCTATATTGTTTTCTATAATATAGGCGAAACAATCTTCTATAAGAAAATTTTCGTCTTGATCTAAAGCAAATACCTTATCGCATTTATAACCGTAAACCGGATTTTTATCGAAGAAATCTTTAAGACGCCTAGTTTTACTGTTTTTACCGATAATTACTGTCTTTCTAAAATTACCGCCCAAAAGTTTTCTATAGGGTTTTAGCAGATAAAAAACGGTAAGCTTAAAAGCCACAATAAGTAAAAAAACCTTGCCGATGTAATTAAAAATTCGCCAGGCAGGTCTACTTAATTCTTCAAAAAGTCCGAAAAAGGAAAAAACAATAAGTCCGAAAAGAACGAATTGTAAAAAACTAAGCGATAGTATTTTGGTGAGACCGGTAAAGCGATAAACTTCGTAAAAGTTAGATTTTAGCGAAAGCACCAACCAACCAATAGATACAAAAATGGCGTAGTTAAAATAATCTACCAGACCAAAATTAAACTGTAAAGCAAATACAAGAATGATGGCCAAATCTATGATATAAGCCAAGGGTCGTAAATATCCCGAATATCTTCCTTGCTTTATCAGCATTCTTTGGCTACTTAATTATGTGCTTAGAGAAATCTTTGTGCTCTTTTTTCTGCAATTCTTCTACAGATAAGGTTTTAAAATAAGCGTAAGTTTTTTGCATACCTTCTTCCCTATCTACTTTTGGCTCCCAACCAAGCACTTCTTTGGCTTTGCTAATATCTGGTTGGCGTTGCATTGGGTCGTCCTTTGGTAAAGGCTTATAGGTTATTTTTTGCTGCGTGCCGGTAAGTTTTATAATCTCTTCGGCAAAATCTTTGATGGTTATTTCGTACGGATTACCAATGTTTACCGGGTTACTATAATCGCTTAATAAAAGTTTATAAATACCATCTATTTGATCGTCTACATAGCAAAAAGAACGGGTTTGTGAGCCGTCTCCGAAAACCGTTAAATCTTCTCCGCGCAAAGCTTGACCAATAAATGCGGGAATTACGCGACCATCGTTTAGGCGCATTCTTGGGCCGTAGGTATTAAAAATTCTGACAATGCGTGTTTCTAATCCGTGAAAACGGTGATACGCCATTGTGATAGATTCTTGAAAACGTTTGGCCTCATCATAAACGCCGCGCGGACCAATGGTATTTACGTTTCCGTAATATTCTTCGGTTTGCGGATGCACTAATGGATCGCCATAAACTTCTGACGTGCTGGCAATTAATATTCTTGCATTTTTTTCTTTGGCCAAGCCCAACAAATTATGCGTGCCTAAACTCCCTACTTTTAAGGTTTGGATAGGAATTTTTAAATAATCTATAGGACTTGCCGGCGAGGCAAAATGTAAGATATAATCTAATTTACCGGGAACGTGCACAAATTTAGTGACATCGTGGTGAGCAAATTCAAAATTTTCGTCGCCAAAAAGATGTTCTATATTCTTTAAATCGCCAGTTATAAGGTTATCCATTCCGATTACGCGATAACCTTCTCTTATAAATTTATCGCATAAATGCGAACCCAAAAATCCGGCGGCACCGGTAATCAAAATGCGTTTGTTCATCATTATACTGTTTTTCTCCCTATAGAATAGTATTGAAATCCTGCTTCTTTTATTTCTTCTATTTCGTACAAGTTACGCCCGTCAAAAATTACCGGATTTACCAAGCTTTCTTTGATTCGTTTAAAATCTGGTGTTCTAAAAATACTCCATTCCGTAGCGATAACCAAAGCATCTGCATCTTTTAAGGCTGCGTACATATCTGAAGTGTAGGTTATTTTGTCACCAATTTTATCTTTTACATTTTGCATTGCTTCAGGATCAAAAGCAACTACTTTTGCGCCGTTGGCCAGCAATTCTTCTATCATATATAAAGATGGCGCCTCGCGAATATCGTCTGTTTCGGGTTTAAAAGACAAGCCCCATAAAGCAATAGTCTTTCCGTTTAAATCTTGGTCAAAATATTCTTTTATTTTCGGAATTAAACTGGTCTTTTGTTTCGTATTAACATCTACCACAGATTCTAAAATCTTAAAATCGTAGTTAGCTTCTTTTCCGGAATTTTTTAAGGCTTTTACATCTTTAGGAAAACAAGAGCCGCCATAACCAATACCGGGAAACAAAAAGCGTTTTCCAATACGAGAATCAGTGCCCATACCAATTCTTACTTTATCTACATCTGCGCCAACTTTTTCGCAATAGTTGGCAATCTCGTTCATAAAGGTAATCTTGGTTGCCAAAAAGGAATTGGCCGCATATTTGGTAAGCTCTGCAGATTTTTCATCCATAATCAAAATAGGATTACCCGAGCGTACAAAAGGTTTGTATAAACGCTCCATCAAATCTATTGCGCGCGGACTTTCGGAACCTACTACAATACGTTCCGGTTTAAGGAAATCGTCTACGGCAAAACCTTCGCGTAAAAATTCGGGGTTAGAAACCACATCAAATTCTGTGTCCGTAAACTTAGCAATTGTCTCGCGTACTTTATCTGCGGTACCAACGGGAACGGTACTTTTATCTACCACAACTTTGTAAGAAGTTATGTATTTACCAATATCTTCTGCTACTTTAAGTACAAAAGATAAATCTGCCGAGCCATCGCCGCCGTCCGGGGTTGGTAAAGCTAAGAAAATAATTTCGCCGTGGTCTAAACCTTCATGCAGATTGGTTGTAAAACTAAGTCGGTCGGCTTCTATATTACGTTCAAACAAGGTTTCTAAAAGCGGTTCGTAAATTGGCACTTCGCCATTACGCATTTTTTCTACTTTTGCTTCATCTATATCTACGCAAACTACTTTGTTGCCGGTTTCTGCCAAACAAGTTCCTGTTACCAGACCTACATAGCCTGTTCCTACTACGGTTATTTTCATGCTTTAAATTTTTCTTTTAGTACTAAGTTTATAAATTTTGTATTTCCTACCAAATATCTTTTCCACATACGTTTTGGTTCTTGTTGAAATCTATAAAACCATTCAAGGCCCGCATTCTGCATCCAAAGTGGCGCTCTTTTGGTTTTTCCGGACAAGACATCAAAACTACCTCCAACGCCCATTATAAAATTAACAGACTTTAGGGCTTTTCTATGCTGGTGCAAAAATATCTCTTTTTTAGGAGAACTCATGGCTACAAATAACATATTTGCATTGCTAGCCAAAATATCTTCTACTATTTTCTTTTCTTCTTCTGCCGAAAAATAACCATTTCTAAAACCGGCAATTACATCTTTGCCGTATTTTTTCTGGATTATTTTTACCAGTTTGCCTACCACTTCTTCTTTCGCGCCAAGCAAATAAATGCTGTGCTTTTTCTTTTGCGCCAAACCGATTAAATTTTCGAATAAATCTATACCGGCAACGCGCTCTTTTAACGGCTTGTTTAAAATTTTTGATGCCCAGATTACCGCTTGCCCATCGGCATTAATGAGATCTGCTTCGTTTACGCTTTTTCGTAAGTTTTCATCTTTTTGCATCGCAACAATTTTGCCGGCATTTACAACAGTATGATGCAAAGATTCCTCAGCTTGAATTTTAGCATCTATCAAGGCCAGGGTTTCTTGCATGCTAAGGTTGTCTATATAAGTATTGAGAATGTGGATTCTATCTTTTTTCATCTATTTCTAAAAAATAATAAGTAAAAGCATAAAACATCCAAGCTTGCGCCCATCGCATATAGGGAATCTTAGACGATATTTTTTTTCTTTTCTGATAATAAAAATAGCCTTCCTTAGATTGCATATTTTCAATTGTCCAAGACAAAACTTTATCTGTTAAGGCTTTATTTTCTTTTAATTTTTCGAGTTTACTTAGTGTAACTATAAGCTGAGCCGGCGCGTGTACGTCAATCGGATAGGTTTTATTATTGTAATATTTAGACATTCCTTCTTTAGTGAAAAAGGTATTGAGATAATAATCTAGTCCAATATCTAATTCTTTTTGGAAGGATTTATCGCCTGAAATTTTTTGATAAATATAAATACATTCTAAATTATAACCGGTATGAAAATTATCTACCCATTGATGAAAAGGCAACGTCCCATAAGCCCAAGCGCCGTTATTTTGTTGCTTATCGCAAACGTATTGAACTATTTTTTTTGAAAAGCTTAAAAGTTTTTCATCTTTTACAAATTCATACAGCAAACAAAGCGTTTTGGCGCCCAATAAACCAGCATTAAATACTTGCGTTTTATCTAATGGAGAATAGGATAATGTGAAATTTCCGTTATCATCGTAACTTTTGTTTAAATCTTTTGTGATGAAGTTTTCAATACTTTTTAGAGTTTTAAGAACTTCGTTATCTCCAGTAATTTTATAGGACTTTATAAGTGCCTCGGTAATAAAGGAAGTGGCAACGACAGTAGGCGTGTGTTTTGGTTGAAAAAAAGCACGTGCCTGCCAATCGAAATTATAGCCCCAACATGCACCAGAATATCCGGTAGTTTTCTTTTCTAAAATTAATTGGGTTAATTCTTTTATATAATTTAAATATTCTTTTTTCGGATTTTGATTGTATAAGTTACAGTATCCTATTAAAAAAAGAGCTAAACCTTTGGGGTTATGTGTTTTTTTTACCTTAACTATTTTTCTAGTATTTACCGGTAATCGTTTATGAAACTGAATCCAGGCGAGTCTAAAAAACCTGCTATTTTTAAAGAAAGGTAATTGTTGAAAAACTTCACTATTTAATCCGTCAAACGGATCCCAACCTTTGAAATTTTCCTTTTCACAAAAATTTTTAAGTTTGTTAAAACTCTTTATATAATCTGTGTGCAAATCAGTTTTGTTTATTTAATTTATTTATTACTTCTCGATTACTAAAAAAGAGTATGTTGCATAAAATTGCTACTATAAAAATACCAGATTGACGTTCTAAGATGGATTCTGTTAGGGAGTAAACCACAAAAAGTAATACTACTAAAATTCCAAAGATATCATTAACTCTTATAGAATAAACCAATGTAATTAATAAAATGGAAATATAAGCTAATATTGCAATTAAGCCATTGCTCAATAAAAATTCTAAATACTGATTATGAACATTATATTTCTTTTCGTAGCCTATTAAAAAACCGTTTTTCTTATATTGTTTATATAAATTCTTTTTTCCATCGCCTGTGCCTTTTCCTATAAAATAGTCAATGCCCGAAACGGTTTGTAAAGCAGATTTCCAATGAATTATGCGCGTATTGAATTCATTATTTTCAGCTATTTTGTCGGGATTGTTTTTTATAGATTCAAAACGTTCTACATAATTACTGCTGAAAATTAAGGTACTGACTAAAGACAGAATTACCAATAAACTTAAAAACACCTTGTTACTCCTATTGGTAATTTTAATTTTAATAAAATATATAGCGATTATAATAAGCGCAACAATGGCAATTCTCACACTCAATAAGTAAATGAAAAAGAGTAAAAATAATACACTTAAAACAGATATTATTCTTGGAGTTTTTTTAATAAAAAGTAAATCGTATAAAAAATAGCTAATAGCAATTACACAGTAAAGAGAATAGTAGGTGGTATGTTTATTAAGAATAAACGATAATTTATCGTAAACAAAATAATTACCCATGCCAGTGTAGTACAAATAAAGCGATTTTAAAAGACCAAACACTGCCATTAAAATTACCGATAAGCTAAATATCTTGATAAAGCTGTATTTATTGGATAGTAAAGTAGAAGGAGAAGTAGCTATTAAAATAGGTAATAACAAAAAAGGTAATTTATCTTTTAGTTGCTCTATTCCTCCAGCTAGATTTTCAGTATAGATCATACCAAACAGCATTACCAGAAAGATTGAGCTTAATAAAGTGATGATTTTGAGATTCTTAATAAATAATTCTTTTTTCTTTTGAAAGGAATTGACTCCAAACCAAGAAATAACCAGTAAAATTAATGCCTGCGTACTTAAGTTGTATTTGGGCATAGGCAGGGTTAACAGCAATAACGCTATTGAAAAAATAAATAATTTTTCAAATTTAATTCTCATTTATTTATCTTTTTTGAAAGGAATTCAGCTACTTTTTTATAGGTGTCTCTACTATAATGTATGCTATCTTTATTCATTTTATCTTTATCCTCTAAATTGACAAAATTTGAAAAATTAACGATTTCGACATTACCTTTTTCGTTTTTGTTATTTAGGAATTTATTGATTTCTAAATGGCTTTTGTTTTTAGTATAATTGGTAGGCACAGTAAGCCAAATAATATTAGATTGAGGTGCGATATTTGTAATTTTATTGTTGAGTTTTTCAAAATTATTTTTAAAATCATTTATGTTATCGTGTTGCCCCAATAGAATGATATAATAATCTGCTTTTGGAATATTTTTGTTTAAAACTTTGGTTGTATTGCTTAAGTTTTCACCTACATAAGGAAAGCCAAAAACATCTTTTTTGTTACCAACAAAGCTTAAGTTTTTATTGGCCTCAAACATATCTTTCCTAAAAAACCTTCCTCCTCTCCATAACAAATGTGAATCTACGATTGTGCAAATTTTAATATCCCCTTCTTGTTTTAAAGGCAAATTAACGAGCTGTAATTTGGCCTGTTTAATGCCGTCAGGTTTCTCTAATAACCAAAAACCACTTGTAAACTTTGCTTTATTAGGAGATTTCTGCAAACTATTATAAAGAAAATAATACTCCTGTTTATCTTTAGTAAGTTTAAGAGCATTATTTGTCTCAAAATTAGAAGATAGTTTTTCCGAAGTGCTAAATTCTATATAATCATAATTAATTTCTGTAATAGAATCTAGCTCTATTTCTTCAATAATTTTTTCTTGCTCCCAAGCATAATTGAATTGCCAAAAGTTGTCTTCTAATTTTTTATAAAAATCAAAAATTAGATAAGCAACCAAAACAGAAAAAGTAATCCAAAGTATTTTATTTAATTGTGGTTTCATAAGCTTAGTTATTACTCTGTTTGTTGCTCGATAAAGCTTGTAATTTCTTTCGCTAGAAAGTTAACGCCTTTATTGTTTGGATGCAATCCGTCTTGACTCAAATAATCTTTTGCCCAATCTGCATTCTCTCTCATTTTTTCTCCCACAGAAAGTTTTAAAAGCTGTGGTTTGCCTTTTATATATGCTGTTATTCTTTCTGCTAATGCTTTATTAAATTGATCTCTTTTTGTGTTGGTTGTCGGTAGTGGAGTGATATAAATTATTCTTGAAGAAGGATATTTTGTGATCAGCTTATTCATTATTGTTTTTATATTTTTCTCAGCAACAGAAATATCTTTCTTCCAATCGTTAGTGCCAATTAATAGGGTATAAAAGTCAGCTTCTGGTATTTTATCAATTCTTTTTAAAACTTTTTCTGTAGAATTACCGCCTTCTGCTTCGTGAGGGAAACCATAAATGTCAGTGTTACTTCCTGTAAAATAAAAATCAGGATTTAATTCTTCCATTTTTTTTCTTAGCTTAGAAGCTGAAGACCACCAAGTTTGACTGTCGCCAATCGTACAAACCCTGAGATTTCCATCTTGGCTTGATGCCGCTTTGATAGTTTCAATTGTCACTTCTTCAAAATTATCAATAAGTAAAGGTTCTTTATAGAACCAATTTACATTTGACATAATGCTTGTTGAGTCTTTGTAATTTATCCAGCCAAAGCGAAAATAGCCAAGTTTATCATCTTGCGTTTTGATGCGATAATAACCGTTAAAATTAAAATCTGAATAATCATCTTTATACAACAAAGGCGCATTAATTTCACCGTGTTTTGGTGCAAAAATTATTTTGTCACTTTCCGTCTTAATGAAAAAATTCCCTAAAGTATTTACTTTTTCTACAGATGTTTCTTCTTTTAAATGCTTGTTATCTTCACAAGCCATAAAAACCAAAATGAAAATGCTTAAAGCAAAATATATTGTTCTACTCACAACCTTAGTATTTTAATTAATTTTAGAGATTACAAATTTAAACTTCTTGTTTTTAGACTTTTGTAAATCTTCTTCTTGAACCTCATTTATGATGATTTTAATTTCGCTACCAAGTCTGTCTGTTAATTGTTTTTGAAGCTTGACTTTCTCAGCTGTTTCAAAATGATCAGTCACTAAAAGAATTTCTATTTCAGACACAGAATGTTGAATGAGTTGCGCTTTTTTAATGCCATTTATTCCTTTAAAAGCAACATCCATTCTGCCTATTTTTGATCCGTCGGGAAGCAAAACATAATCTTCTACTCTTCCTTGAATTTCATCAATTTCTAATGATTTATGTTTGTCATCGTATTTATTTTGATGTTGAACGACATCGTTAACTTCATAGCGGATTAAAGGAAATAATTTATTGATAAGGCCAGTTGTTATAATCTTATCAGATTTATATTCGTTTACGGAATATAATGGTGGTTCATAATATTTTTCATTTTCAGAATATAAAGCTATCGTTCTTTCTGCAGTGCCATACCAGTCAAAGACTTTGGCGTGGAAACACTCCTGAATTTTATCTTTCTGAAATTCTAATAAACTTTCAGAACTGGTGAAAACTAATGGAATAATTAATTTTTTACTCGCACTTTCTAATAAAGTAGCTAATGTGTATGCGGAACTTGGATAAGCTAATAATGCTTTTGGTTTAAAATCTATAATTTTATCTATAATCTTAGGAAGATTTTTTTCATTTAAATGATAACTGGAAATAAAAAGTGTGTTTGCATATTTGCCAAAATAAAACAGTTTATCTCTACCTAAATCTCCTCTCAAGGAAAGCTTTTTATCTTTAATTGCTAAGCCAGATCTTTTTCTGTACCACCAAACGTATGCGTTTTCTTTGAGGATTGATTTAAAATCACGATATACAACAAGCGGCGAACCTGTGCTACCACTTGTGTAGCCTTTTGTGGAGGTGATGTTTTTCTTTTTAGAAAAAAATAGTATAGGATTTTCCTTAATGTGTTCTTTACGTAGAATTGGTAGTTTTTCTAAGTCATCTAAGGAATGTATTTGATGAATATCTACCTCATTTTTCTCATAAAATTCAGGATAAAACTTTGTATTTTTTGCAGCTTCAATGATTTTTAAAAATTCCTCATTTTGTCTTTCAGCTAAAGAGTCTAGTTGGAAATAATTATTAATTTTTTTTATTTCTTTTTCCAGTAAAAAATTATGTCGTAAATGAAATTTTAGAAAATCTTTCATTCCTCTATTTTTTTAATGATTTTAGCTGGAATGCCCGCAACTACACAATTATCTGGTACGCTATTTATGACAACTGCATTAGCGCCAACCGTCACATTATTACCAATAGTAATTGGGCCTAAAATTTTAGATCCTGTAGCCAAATAAACATTATCACCTATTACGGGAACTTCATAATGTCCTGATCTTCCACCAACAGTTACTTGAGTGCCAATCACACAGTTTTTACCAATAATTGTTCTTTTATGTAATACAACACCAATACCGTTATAAGCAAATTGTGTCCCTTTTCCTAAAACACATTCATAAGGAATACTTGAATTATAAATTAAAAAACATACTAACTTTATAAGTTTAGGAAGTAGCGGGATTTTATTTTTATATAGCTTATGCGCTATTTTGTAAAAGGAATAAGCGTTGACCATAACTTATTTATAAGGATTATATAAGTTTAAATACATTAAAGAGCCTCTTACAGCTTGCGTTAATTTTACATAAAAGTATTTAATTTTAAACTCAAAGTTATCATAGGTTTTAAAAATCGGGTAATATCTCGGTAAACTATTATTTTTTTTATAATAAGAAAGGTAGTTTTCCACAGAACTTTCTATATTTTTTACTGGTACTTCACCATTGTATTCAACTTTATCTTGTGTTTCATTCATTTGAATTTTGTGTAACTCAAAATCGTTTTTTGACTTAATCTTAATGATGTATCCTGAGTTTACCTTTGAATCATTATAAATAAGTTTTTTATCTAAAAATTGTTTCTGAGGCAAAATAAAATTACCTACAGAGTAAAAAATATGCGAATCATTATAATTTTCGTAAGACTGAACAATATGAGGATGAGAACCTATTATAAAATCAGCGCCGGCATCTATCATTTTTCTGCACCACTTTCTATCTGCCGGAATAGGGTTGTCTTTTAATTCAAATCCAAAATGAGGTAAAACTATTATTGTGGCTTCAGGGTTATTTTTTTTAGCATCTTCTATTTCTTTTGAATTCAAATTCTTAATTGTTGCTATATTTTTATTAGAAGAAGCCAAAGTCAATTGACTATTGTAGCCAAATATGATAAATTGCTTTCCATCAATGACGATGTTTTGGTACTTAACTTTATCCGTACCAAAATAATTAATCTTTAGTTTATTTAAATTAAAAATTGTTTGTTTTAAACTTCCGTGAAAATCGTTGATATGGTTATTAGCTAGAGATACTAGAATGTTTTTCTGTTTGAAAATTCCGATATTTGAAATTTTCGTATAAAGATTAAATTTATCATTTTTCACTGGTTTTAAATCAGCTGTTGACTCCGCCAGAGGTCCTTCCAAATTAAATATTAGCGTGTCATTTTCATTAGATAACAGACTGTTATTTAATGATGAAATATCAACCTGATGATCAGCTAATGCGACATCTCCAGCAATTATTAGGCTTCCCATTTTTCGTTTAGTTTTTGAAAGAAGTTATTGACGACTTGTTCTTGAGAAAACCTGCTCTTAATATTATCAATAGCAGATTTTGACAGTCTGTTAATCTCTTGAATATTTAAGATTCTTAAAATTTCATCAACATATTCATCCGGAGTTGCTTCTTTATTTAAAATCAAACCTGAATCTTTAACTATTTGCTTATTAAAACCATTATCTGTAACTATAGGTATTAATCCATACGCCATTGCTTCTGTCAAGGCATTGGAGTGTCCTTCACCTTTGTGTTTTGTTGGGAAGATAAAGAAAATGGACTCTTTCATTATTTTATTTATTTCCTTTTTATTTAGAGGTGGCAGGAATTTAAAGCTTGATAAATTGTTATTTGACAAAAATTCATTTTCCAATTCTTCATTTTCAAAACTGCCAATAACAGTTGTTTCAACATTAATATTTTTCTCTAATAACAACCGATGTACTTCTTGTATTGTTTCAATCCCTTTTTCGTAATTTATTCTACCGAAATATAAGATTCTTATCGTATTTAAATCCTTAATGATTTTTTTCGTCACAATCTCTTTGTCCAAAACATAGTTTGGATAGTAAAACATTGCATTTTTATAGTCAAACTTTTTTTCGATATAGGATAAATAAATTTCACCTTCGACAGTTATTAAATCAGCTTTATTTATCACATTTTTTAATGTTGAAAAGTAAAAAGAACTCCCGTTTTCAACATAATTTATAAATGACCCTGCTCTGATATCTAACAGAATACGGAGTTTATTAATTGTCAATATTTTGATGATGAAATATTCTATGTAAATAAAATATTTATAGAGCGGCGTAAAATGAACAATAGTATTTTTAGGAGTTGATGATGCTGTTTTTATTAACTTAAAAAAGAAACGAAACCAATTGAAAAGATAGCTTATAAAACCCAGTAAATTTTTATTTTTTAGGATGGGATATGCAATGCAAGTGACGTCAAACTGTCTTCGTTTGTATTCATCAACATTTCTTTTATTTGCAGTAGCAAAACCTCCAACTATCTTACCAAGACCGTCGTCTATAATGCCTATATATACTATTTTATTACGTTTCACTTTTTGAAATTTTATAATTGAGAATAGGGTAAAGTAAGACAAGAGATAGCATTAAAAACGCTAGATTGTTTAAAGCAAATGAAAATAAACTGTCAAAAAGTAAAGCTAAATAAATTGCTATGATAACAAGCCATTTTTCTCGCGAAGTACCGTGTATTAAAGGGGTAAATAAAATAATTAGATACGTTAATGCTCCTAAAATTCCTAATTCTACAAACAAATGTGGGTAGTAAGTATCTGTAGTTGCTAAATGGTTTAAACCATGCCAGTTGAAATTAACCTTTGCGTAAACTGGCGAGTCATATTTGGTAGATGCCGCACCACCAAAACTTCCTGCTCCTCTCCCTATTAAATTAAAATTGGCAATATCTTCAAACATTACACGATAAGAATCGCTACGAGCCGAATTTCCTTCTGTAATATAGGTTTCTATTCTAAATATTAGCTGTTCTGTAAAATCTTTGGTTTTAGCGGGTATTATGGTAATGCTCGCCACTAAAAAAACAATAAAACCTATAAGAAAGTTAAGCTTATATTTACTTGTAATAAAAAGGATAAAGAAAAAAACCCCTATGGCTTTAAAAGATAAGCTAGCAAACAAGCCCAGAAAGAAAATAACTAACAACGCATTTTTAAATTTGCCATGATATAAAATTTTAATAATAAAAAAAGCTATTAAATTGAGGAAACCGTATAACGCAAAAAAACCGGTTAAGCCCACTCCCCTTAAAATACCCATAGTTGTATTTGCCCAATAAATATTTCTTCCGTTTACCTCAATATGATTATAAAACCACAAAGGCGATACTCCATTTACCCATTGTATATAAATAAAAATTTGATAAATGTTACTTAATAACGCATAAGCGACTATTATAGTTAAGACTAATTTTGCATAATTTTTTATTGAAAAACTGTAAAAGAGAACAACTATAGGAAACATATACCTTAATGTAGCTTCTAAAGCGGCAAAAAGATTAAAAGAGATTAAAATTCCAACAATTAAAAAAGGTAAGAATAGGAAGGTTGCTACAACTAAATTTTTACCGTATTTATTATTTATAAAAACAAAACCGGCCATATATACAATTGCCAGCAGTTTGGTAATACTACCGGCCGAGGGATGCGTAAAATTTAAGATCTCCCCAATAAAAACGATTATAAAAGGTAAAATTATAGCCGCCTTTTTCAAGACTTGTATGTTTATCGTTAAGTTTATTTTGCTGATTTTTATAGTTATAGTTTACTTCCAATGGTCAAGATTGACGTTAAGCAGTTTTTCTGTTTTAGAAATGTCGCTAACAAAAAGAGGTTTCAGAATTTTTTTGTAATTAGAATAATCTTCCTTATCCGAAGCATTTTTAGTATTCCATTCCTTAAAGGCATTTTTAATTTTAATTCTTTTTGATAAAGGTAATACTGGATCTATGATTTTCTGAACCAATAACTTTTTATATTTATTCTGGCTGTAAACAATTTTCTGTAAGGAATTGAATTTGATTTTTCCCGTTTTATTCAATACTGAAAAATCGGGGATGTAATTTGTATCTACCTCTAAAAAACTAAAAATACTAGTAACCACTTTTTGCGGATTATCTTTAACATCTTCATAAAAAACAACACAAAGCTGGTCTTTACGGAATTTCTTTAACAAGTATTCCAATTGCTCCCCATATTTACTATGAGATACATAGGTTAACTCCGATTTTTCGCTCAAACTACCGGTTAATCTTTCGCTCTCTTTTTCTAATGCAGTTTTAAAATCAAGATTTTCGATATTCATTTTTTTTGCATATCTATAAGCAGATATCGCCCTATCTACCGGATTTCTTAAAACTAAAAGTAACTTTACATTAGGATCAAAATCATAAATACGGTCTATAGCTTTTTTGAAATATACGTAGTGTACACAACCGTGCAAAATTATTTTTTGATCATTATAGCCTTCGTTTATATAATCTTTTTCAAATAAATCTATTCCTTTTTCAAAAAAACCATCGTTAACAAAATAAGCATAATCTTTTAAGGTGCTTGGCCCGCATATTTCAGGATGTTGTGCAATCCAATTATAAACCGAAGTAGTTGCGCATTTCTGTGCACCAATTAATAGCGTGTTAGGTTTAATTTTATGTTTTGAACTCATTGTCATTTAAAATTATAATACGACCTAATATTCATTTTCCTCTTTAAATATACAGCGCAGCCAACATTCCAAAAAATCATGCTAATTACTGTTGAAATAGCAGCACCAATACCACCATATATAGGCGTTAATGTAAAAGTTAAGACTAAGTTGATAAATAAAGCCGTGATAACAAAGTTTTGATAAACCTTTTGTTTGCCAATCATTTGCATAATAACACCAACAGAACCGGAGAGGGAATTAAATAATTGCCCGGCACAAAATATAAATAGAATTATATAACCGGCTTTAAATTCATCGCCAAAAATACCCAGTAGAAAATCGTGAAAAATTATAATAATCGTCAAAACCGCCAGGGTAATCAAAAAATTGAGTTTGGTAGAAAATTGTATTAATTTTTTATAGACATTTTCTTTATTTGCAGCATAATTTTGCGCAATCTTGGGCGCCAAAATAGAGTTGATAGCTTGTAGGGTAAAAGTGGTAAGCGTGGCCACTTTTAAACTTACATTATAAATACCCACATTGCTACTTTCTTCATAAATACCCATTACAAACGTATCCATCCAGCCCAATAAGACCAAAATAGAAGACGAAAGCAGCATAGGGAGCGAGTCTTTTAAAAAATGCCAAGAATTGTTTTTGGTCTTAAAACTAAGTGAATTTATCTTATAAGCTGCCAAACCCAAACTGGATAAACCGGTAATTAAAATAGCATAAAAATGCGCTTGCACGATAATTATAGGGTCTTTACGGAAAGTATAAAAAACAATTAACAATAAGAGAGAAAACAAAAACCGACTAGGATTATCGAAAAAAGCGAAAATATTGTTTTGTTTTTTTGCCCTAAAATAACTAGAACTTACCAAAGCTAAAGACCAAAAAGGTACTGCAGCCAAAATCCATGGCAAATACGGCAACAACTCCGGTTTTGGCTCCCGAAACAGCTGTAAAACAATTGGCTCTCTTAAAAAGTAAATTATAGCCGCTAAAAATGCGCTGACTAAAAAAGATTTAAGAACAGATTTATAGAAAATACCGGTTTCGGAATCGTTGTGTTCATCGGAAAAAAAGCGAACTAAATTAATATCTAAACCAAGCCTTCCTATAACGCTTAGAATTAAAAACATAGAAAAACCTATGGCGATAATTCCGTAAATATCTGCATCAAAATTTTTTGTGATAAAAACTGTAAAAAGATAGCCTATTGCGGTGCCGCCCACTCTAAACCCCAAAAAAGAAAATCCTTTAGTAAGGATTTCTTTTTGATCTGTATCTTGTAGTAGTTTTTGAAGCCGTTCTTTCATTTCATCGTTTCACCAAAAAATTTGGATTGAGTAAATTCTCTTTGTTGTAACGCAAAGGTTTATCATCTTCCATATTTATAACTTCCAAATCTAAGCCTTTCAAAATTGCGTGTGCGGCGGCGGTATCCCACTCCATTGTTGGCGCAAAACGCGGATAGATATCTGCTTCGCTATCTGCAATAAGCATAAATTTTAAGCTACTACCCATAGAAACGGTTTCGGCATTCTCAAATTGCTCTATATAATTTCTGGTTTCTTCGTTTAAATGCGAACGCGAAGCCACAATACGTATATTACCGGTTTCGTTTTTAATGAGCTCTAGTTTGTGTTGCGGATCCATATTTTCGTCCATAAACGAGCCTATTTCCTTTCCGCCAAAGTAAAGTTTATCTAAAACCGGCGCATAAACTACGCCCAAAATTGGGGTGTTTTTATGTATTAAAGCAATGTTTACAGTAAACTCGCCATTTTGTTTTACAAATTCTTTAGTGCCGTCTAACGGATCTACCATCCAGAAATATTCCCAATCTTTACGCTCGCTGTACGGAATTTTTGCTCCTTCCTCCGAAAGGATAGGAAAATCTGTTTGCTTTAATTTTTCAACAATAGCATCGTTTGCTTTTTTGTCTGCAATGGTTAGCGGACTGTCGTCTTTTTTAATTTCTACCCCAAAATCGTCAGAGTTGTAGACTTCTAAAATCTTTATGCCGGCATCTCTAGCCGCGTCTATAATTAAGGGAATATATTCTTTTACATTCATAACAATTTTTTTTTAAGCCAAAAAGATAGCGCATTTTTTTAGCCGACTGGTAGATTTAGCATTTATTTTAGATAATCATTCCTGCAGCAACGGTCTCGTTGGTGTTGTCGTCTATTAGAACAAAGCTTCCGGTGTCACGGTTATCGCGATATTCGTCTGCCATTAAAGGTTTGGTAGTTCTTATTTTTACCCGACCAATATCGTTCATTTTAAAATCTTTATCGTCTGTAATTCTATCGTAGGTATTAATATCTATTTTATACAGCACTTCTTTTATCAAAGCTTTTTGCTCGTTAGAGGTATGCATAATGGTATATTTTGCGCGCGGTCTCGCCGGGTCTGTGTTTAACCAACAAATCATTGCGTCTATATCTTGCGAAGTTTGTGGCTGGTTGTTGGTTTTAACAATCATATCTCCCCGACTAATATCTATATCATCTTCTAAAGTTACGGCCACAGACATTGGCGCAAAGGCTTCTTCTACTTCTTTCTCGTGCAGGTTAATACTTTTTATGGTTGAAGTAAATCCGGATGGCAAAACGGTAATTTGATCTCCCGGTCTAAAAATACCGCTAGAAACCCTACCGGCATAACCTCTATAATCTATAAAACCTTCGCGTTGCGGGCGCAATACCGTTTGCACGGGAAGACGCGCGTCTATTTTATTAATATCACTACCAATATGTATGGTTTCTAACTCGTGCAATAATGGCGAACCTTGGTACCAGTCCATATTTTTTGAGCGGTTTACAACATTGTCACCATACAAAGCGCTAATTGGTATATATCGAATGTCTTTTATAATTAGTTTGGAAGAAAACTCTTCAAACTGGCTTACAATTTTGTTATAGGTTTCTTCAGAATGTTCTACCAAATCCATTTTATTGATACACACAATTATATGCGGAATTTGCAACAACGAAGCGATAAAAGCATGCCTTTTGGTTTGCTCGATAACTCCGTGGCGTGCATCTATCAAAATAATGGCTGCGTTTGCCGTAGAAGCCCCGGTAACCATATTTCTGGTATATTGAATATGCCCGGGCGTATCTGCAATAATAAATTTACGTTTTGGCGTGGTAAAATAGCGGTAAGCAACATCTATGGTAATACCTTGCTCGCGCTCATCGCGCAAACCGTCTGTAAACATGGCTAAATCTACGCCTTCGTGCCCTTTTTTCTTACTAGAATTTTCTACGGCTTTCATCTGGTCTTCAAAAATAGACTTCGAGTCAAAAAGCAAACGCCCAATTAAGGTACTTTTGCCATCATCTACACTCCCGGCCGTGGTAAACCGTAATAATTGATTTTTATCTATATGCATGATCGTTAATTTGTTAATTGGTAAACTGGTTAATTGGTATTTTCTTTATTTCTTAGATATCTAATGTAACCATTTACTAATTTTGTACTTTTTTCTATTAGTTTTCTAATTTCCTCTAGTGTATTAGAGTTTATGTAATTCCAATTTAAAGCTTCTAAACTATGATCTAAAACTTCGGCAATAGAACCTCTGGCAAATAATAAGAATTTAATATTTTCTTTATAATGATACCTTCCCCAACCTTCTGCAATATTAGCTGTAAAAGATCTAGATGCTCTTAATATTTGAGAGTGTAATTGGTATTTTTCTGATGCAGGCAGTTTTGAAAGTACATTTAATCGTATAAAAGTTTTTAGCTCATTGCAAGCTTTCCAACATTCTAAACTTTCAAAATTAATATACATCACCTACTAATCACCAATTTCTATTCTCTAATTAACCATTTTAGAAATACCCCTCTTTCTTTCTATCTTCCATAGCGGTTTCAGAGCGTTTGTCGTCTGAGCGGTTGCCTCGTTCGGTTTCGCGCATAGCGGCTACTTCTTTTGCTATTTTTTCTACTGTATCGGCTTCGCTTTCTATTCCGCCGGTAATGGTAATATCTCCTAAAGTTCTAAAACGTATTTTTTTGGTTACGATTTCTTCGTTTTCTTCTAATTTTAAATATTCAGAATTTGGGATCCAAGAACCTTGGCGTTTTACTACTTCGCGCTCGTGGGCGAAATAAAGCGAAGGGATTTGAATGTTTTCCCGCTGAATGTAATTCCACACGTCCATTTCTGTCCAGTTGCTTATTGGGAAAGCTCTAAAATGTTCGCCTTCAAAATATTTTCCGTTAAGGATATTCCATAACTCCGGGCGTTGGTTTTTTGGGTCCCATTGGCCAAAATCGTCCCGGTGCGAAAAGAAACGTTCTTTTGCGCGCGCTTTTTCTTCATCTCTACGGCCGCCACCAATAGCGCAATCTACTTTATTGTCTTCTATGGCATCTAAAAGCGTGGTAATTTGCAACGCGTTTCTTGTGGCATTTTTACCTTTTTCTTCGGCAACACGACCTTTATCTATAGATTCTTGTACAGAACCAACAATTAATCGCGCGTCTAAATCTTCTATAAGCTTATCGCGGAAAGCAATAGTTTCCGGAAAGTTATGCCCGGTATCTACATGCATCAAAGCAAACGGAATTTTACTGGGATAAAATGCTTTTTTTGCCAAATGTGTTACTAAAATAGAATCTTTACCTCCGGAAAATAATATTACCGGATTTTGAAATTGCGCATACACTTCGCGAAGAATATAAATGGCTTCCGCTTCTAATTCATCTAAATAGTTTAAATAATATTTACTCATGATTGGGTAATTCTAATTCCGGGTTAATGATTTCAATAACTTTTTTTATCGAATCTTCAATACTTTCAAAATCCGAATTAATTTCTATTGTTGGGTTTTCGGGTTTTTCGTAAGGCGCGCTAATTCCCGTAAAATTAGGAATTTCTCCCGCCCGCGCTTTTTTATACAAACCTTTTACGTCACGCTTTTCGCAAGCTTCTACACTGGCATTTACAAACACTTCTATAAAGTTCTCTGTACCAACAATTTGTTTTATTTTGTCCCTGTCTTTTTGCATCGGACTTATAAAAGCTGCTAAGGTAATAACTCCCGCATCGATAAACAACTTTGCGGTTTCTGCAATGCGTCGTAAATTTTCTTCTCTGCCTTGCGGCGTAAAATCTAAATCTTTATTTAAGCCGCCTCTAATGTTATCGCCATCTAAAACATAGGTTTTTTTACCTTGTTTATGCAAGTAAATTTCTACTTGATTGGCCAAAGTAGATTTACCCGAACCGGATAGGCCGGTAAACCAAATTAATTTGGAGTTATGCTTGT
Source organism: uncultured Mesonia sp. (assembly GCA_947494545.1). Lineage (GTDB taxonomy): Bacteria > Bacteroidota > Bacteroidia > Flavobacteriales > Flavobacteriaceae > Mesonia. The sequence continues at coordinate 44,739 of CANLVH010000012.1, forward strand.
TTTGCTCTCGTCTTTGCTTGACGGTAACATTATAGTCTTGTTTAACAATATTAGTGCTCATGTTGTCTTTCTTCTTCTGTAGAACGTTCGTATTTTAGACCGTAATCTATTTTATACCATACTCTTTCGTGCAAGTAATATAATAGCATTTTTGTAATTACCTCAATAAAACCTACTTTTAATCCCGTATACGGATTGCCGGAAATTACCCACGCCAAAATTATAGTATCTGTGGTACCAATTATACGCCAAGTTATGGTTTTGGTAAGGTGTCTTATTTTGCTTTCTTGCGAGCCTAAAAGTTTTTTAAGGTTAACCCGTACCCAAAGCCGCTCGTGCAGATAATATAATATAATTTTTGAAACAGTTTCGGAAGAGCCAACGCCCAATCCCACCATAAAATCGCCAGATACCAACCAAGTTATCAAAATGGTATCTATAGTACCAACCATACGCCAAGTTATGGTTTTTGCAATATGACGTTTTTGCGATATTTTTCTATTCATCCGGCCTTGCTACGAGAGTTTTTAAATTTAGTTTCCCTGTAAACTTTTTAAACTTTCCTGCCAATCTATAATCTTGATATTTAATTCTGATTTGATTTTTTCTTTAGAAAGAACACTATTTACCGGTCTTTTTGCTTTGGTTTTATACGCGTTGCTTGCAATTAAATTTACCTTATCTAACTTTTGTGCATTTGTAAAAATTGCTTTTGCAAAACTATACCAAGTAGCTTCTCCGTCGTTGCTAAAATGGTATAAACCGTATTTTTCTGAGCCGGAGTCTATTGTTTTTAAAATAGCCACTGCCAAGTCATTGGCATTGGTGGGCGTTCCTTTTTGCTCTGTAGTAATTTTTAAAACCACGTCTTTTTCTTCTGCTTTTTGAAGCATTGTATTAAAGAAATTATGTCCAAATTCTGAATACAACCAAGAAGTCCTTAAAATAAAATAGCGCTCTAACTTTTCTTGCACCACTTTTTCTCCCGCCAACTTAGAAGCACCATAAATATTTATGGGATTAGGAGTATCTGTTTCTTTATATGGATCTTTATTTTCCCCATCAAAAACATAATCTGTAGAAATATGTAGTAAAACACTTTCGTTTTTTTGACAAGCTTTTGCTATATTTTCTACAGCTTTTTCGTTTATTTTAAAAGCTTTTTCTTTTGCATTTTCGGCTTCTTCTACGTTAGTGTAAGCAGCGCAATTAATACAATAATCGGGTTGGTAATGGGCAAAGGTTTCTTCTACTTGGTTTGCGGAAGTAATATCTAAATCTGCTTCGGTTTTAAAAATTAGCTTTAAATGCGGATATTTTTTTGCTGCTTTTTGCAAACACATGCCTAACTGACCTCCGGCGCCGGTAACTAAAACACTTTTCATTGTAAAAATTGTTTTAAAGTGGGTAATTCGCCATCTTTTTCGGAAAGGATAATATCTTCTCTAGGTATTTTCCAGTCTATATTTAAATCTTGGTCGTTATAAATTATTCCCCTTTCGGAAGCTTTATGGTAGTAATTATCACATTTATAAGCAAAAACAACTTCTTCAGAAAGGCTAACAAAACCATGAGCAAAACCTCTTGGCACAAACAATTGCTTGTTATTTTCTTCCGAAAGTATTGCGCCGTAAATTTTTTTAAAGCTAGGCGAATCTTTCCGTAAATCTACCGCAACGTCATAAACTTTTCCCTTTACTACTCTAACTAGTTTTGCCTGCGCATAATCTCCCACCTGCAAATGCAAACCGCGTAAGCTGCCATATTGCGAAGAAGATTGATTATCCTGCACAAAATCTATCTCTAATCCGGTCGCTTCTATAAATTTTTTATGGTTATATACCTCAAAAAAGCTACCTCTTTTATCCGTAAAAACACGAGGCGTGATTAATAGGCAATCTTTTAATGGTGTTTTTTCTATCTGCATAAATTAGCGGATGTTTTTGGCATAACCACTCTTGGTTAATGGTTTTAGCAAAGCGTTTAATTCTTGTGCATTTATATAACCCATCTCAAAAGCTACTTCTTCTATTGCACCAACCTTTAAGCCTTGACGTTCTTCTATTACGTGTACAAAATTAGAGGCTTGCATAAGCGATTTAAACGTGCCGGTGTCTAACCAAGCGGTTCCTTTATCTAAAATACTTACGCTTAATTTTCCTTTTTTAAGATAGGCGTTATTAATATCTGTAATTTCTAATTCGCCACGATCGCTGGGCTTAATATTTTTTGCAATTTTTACAACCTCGTTATCGTAAAAATAAATCCCAGGCACGGCATAATTAGATTTTGGTTCTTTTGGTTTTTCTTCAATAGAAATCGCTGTTCCGTCTTTATCAAACTCTACCACGCCATAACGTTTTGGATCGTGCACGTGGTAAGCATAAATAATACCGCCGTCTGGATTTATATTGCTTTGTAATAATTTATTTAAACCGGTGCCGTAAAAAATATTATCGCCTAAAATAAGCGCTACTTTGTCGTCTCCTATAAAATCTTCAGCAATTATAAAAGCTTCGGCAAGACCGTTTGGGTTTTCTTGTACGGCGTATTGAAAATCGCAACCCAAATTTTTACCATCGCCCAGTAAATCTTTAAAAAGTGGTAAATCTTTTGGGGTAGAAATGATAAGAATTTCCCGAATCCCGGCAGACATTAATGTAGACAAAGGATAATAAATCATAGGTTTGTCGTAAACCGGCATTAATTGTTTGCTAACCGATAGGGTTAATGGGTGTAAACGGGTGCCTGAACCTCCTGCTAAAATAATTCCTTTCATATTATTTATATTTATTTAAATACCAAGCCACGGTTTTTCTAATTCCGGTTTCAAAGGTTTCGTCTGCTTTCCAACCTAACTCGTCTTCTAATTTAGAAGCGTCTATGGCATATCTAAAATCGTGGCCAGGACGGTCTTTTACAAAACTAATCAAGTCTTTGTGGGATTGGTTGTTTTTTCGCGGATTTATTTCATCTAAAATCTCACAGATAGTAGTGGCAATGTATAGATTTTCTCTTTCGTTCTTGCCGCCAATATTATAAGTTTCGCCAAGTTTTCCTTTTTCCAAAACCATATAAATACCTTTACAATGGTCTGTTACATACAACCAATCTCTAATATTTTTACCATCGCCATAAATGGGAATTTCTTCTTCGTTTAAAGCTTTTCTAATTATAACCGGAATCAACTTTTCGTCATGTTGATGCGGACCGTAATTATTAGAACAATTGGTAGTAACAACCGGCAAACCATAGGTATGAAAATAACTGCGCACCAGCATATCTGAAGCTGCTTTAGAAGCACTATACGGCGAGTTGGGAGCGTAAGGTGTTTTTTCTGTAAACAAACCATTTTTCCCTAAAGTACCATAAACCTCATCTGTAGAAACGTGTAAAAAACGAGCATTCTCAAAGTTTTTACTGAAGCGGAAAGGCTCTTCCATCCATAGTTTATAAGCGGTCTGCAATAAATTAAACGTACCGTCTATATTGGTTTTTATAAAAGCAGAAGGATCTAAAATAGAGTTATCTACATGCGACTCTGCTGCAAAATGCACCACTTCTTGAAATTGGTATTTATCAAAAAGTTCTTTTAACAGTTCTATATCGCAAATGTCTCCTTTTACAAATGTATAATTAGGATGATCAGGATTTTCTATATTGTTTTTATCCCCGGCATAAGTGAGTTTATCCAAATTTATTACTTGCACCGGTTTATCGGTTTGCAAAAGATAATTTATATAATTAGAACCTATAAATCCGGCCCCACCGGTAACTAAAATTGTTTTCATAGAAATTAATTTTTTATTGCTCGTGCTTTACGGAAAACTATTCGTAACAAGATAAAAACAAAGAACAGTACTATTAATAAAATAGGAATAAATACAATACAGTTGCTAGAAATACCTTTTTTATCTAACTCTTTAGGAGAGCCTATTTTTATGATATTCAAAAAGTTTGAATACATAGACCGGTCTTGTATCAAGTTTCTGTTTTCTCGTTGTAAAGTTAACCTATTGGCCAACACTTCTCCGAGATCTAAAGAATTGTCAGCGTTATAATATTGCAGTTGTTGATATGCGCCAGGAGTGTCTTTTAAACTTCTGGTATAACCACCAACCAAGCTGTCTATTCTACGAATCATTAAATTATTCTCTTTAATACGGCTTTCAACGTTGGCTAAGTAGTCTTTATGAAAAGTTTGGTAGTAATCGTTATCCCGTAAATACGCTATAATATTTTTTAATATTTTTTGAGAAGCTGCATCTGTCGGATGGTATAAAATTAAGTTATGTTTTTCAAAACTGGTAGCAATTACCATTCGCTGGTTTTCTTTGTCTAACAGTTCACTTTCCTTAATAAGGTCGTAAAAATTTTGCTGTTCATTGGTCGTGTTATCCAAAGAAACTACTGGTTTTACTTTTAAGGTAAACCCGTTGAAGTTTTCTACTTCCAGCTTATCTAGAAATGCTTGATCTTGCTTTTTAAATTTAAAATTAATTTCGTCTACAGCGCTATATAAATATTCTGCACTACCAAAACCTGTGGCTACAACTGCTTCAGTTTTATAAATTTCTTTTGTATTTTTTTCTAGAAAATAACCAATAACTACCCCTACAACAATTAAAATAATTAATAGTATTGCATTTTTCAGTAAAAAGTTGATAAAATGCAATAGTGTCTCTCCTAGTTTGTTGAAGCCGTTTTTTAAATACCGAAACAAATCTCCCAGATCTATTTCTTCTTCCTGTTTTTGAGTGGACTTATTATTTTCCATTTCTATCTAAAAAAATTTGTTCTAATATTTTCTCGGTTATCAAGTAAGTAGGTTTTACCCCTGCCGTACCCAAACCTCCGGATGCCAATGTGCTGCCGGTTTCTAAAGGATTATCACTAGCATAATATGCGTAGCGTACTTTTACGTCTTTTTTAATATTGCCACGTAATTTAGAAGCCGCCTGAATGGCTTTTTGATAATGTGCGCCTTCCATCTCCAAACCTATAACATTCCAAGTAGACTCGTGAAAGAATCGTAAAATATCTTTGTTTTGTAAAGAAGTTCCCAAAACTGTAATCATTGCACCACTGCAAATATCTATGCCTTGGCCGTCTAAATCTTCTTTCTTTAATTCATTTTGAAACGGATAATTATCTGCCGTGCCTTCAAATAAATGGGCGTTAGGAATCATAATATCGCCTTTTTTTCCTTCTAAAATACCGGCTTTTCCCATTATGGAAATTGAGCCAACGTCTAGATGAATTTTCTTATTGCCTGTCTCAAAAGGTTTTAAAAGCTCGTCCATTGTTTCGTAAGCTTGTTCTCCAAAAGCATAATCCATCACAACAATTACGGGCGCATTTTCTACTTTGGTTTGAAAACGATTTTCGGGATAATTTGTTTTGGCTGTGTCAAAAATTTGAACGTTTATATTGGTGCCGCTTTTATCTTCTAAGTAAATCATACCGTTATCTAAAGCAGCTTTTGTAAGCTTATTGCGCAAATTACCGTTGGCGGAATTGCTCAAGGCTTCGTAAATACTATTTAGCGGTTTTTCTTTTAACTCTTCTTTTAATGCTAAAGGTGCAAAAAGCGTGTTCATAACACTATGCATGTTGGCACTAATTATATGTATTTCTCTATTAAGAAGACCGTTTTGTGCAAGCTTTTCTTTTATGTGGTTGGCCCAAATTTCTCCGTGAAGGTGGTGCCCTAAACGCTCCCGCAATACAGGACTAAAAGTAACAATACGTTTGTTGTTATTTACCACTTCATCTATAGCTAACTTTCCTAAATTATAAATAATTTCTAAAAACCTATCGTTATTACCGGGCACGCTAAATTGCGGATAAATGTTGGTAACCTGCTCAAACGTTCTGCCCAAAATATTAGCTGTATGGGTTAGCGCTACTTCTCTTTCTGCTTGGCTGAGTTCTTTTTGCTTTACGGCAATTTCTAACTTTTTCCAATCTCTGGTAACACTTCCTTTTTCATTTATCATTACCCGACGCATAATTTTATGTGACTCTATAAATAAAAACGTAAAGTGGGTAAGTATATCGTAAATTTCAGATCTACCGCGAGTTACCTCAATATTCATCTGCTCTTGGTCTATACGGTAACAGTTGCGTCTTCTTTTTGCAGGAATAATCGGTTTAAAATGCGAGTTGCCGTAACCCTCATCACTAGTCAGGTTTATAAACCTACATTCTTCTATACCTATTGGCAAACGGTCTATTACGTATAACAGTCCGCTTAACTCCATTTTATCTTCGCCTACAGAGCCATATATTTCTGGTCTTAGGGTTAATAAAGCTTCGCGTAGGGTTTCTCCGGAAACGCCCATAGGTTTATAAAAACCACGGTTAAACAAGTGCCGCATAGTAATGTACAGCCTTTCTATTGCATTAGAGCTTTCTTGCGCTCTGTTTCTGCCTTGTTGTTTTATATTACTCATAAGAACTATAAAATTGTTATACTTTCCAATTTTTTAATTGGTTGGCTATTTTTCTGTCGTTAGATAAACGTGGTAATTTATTTTGACCGCCCAGTTTTCCTACAGATTTCATGTATTTTTGAAAACCATTGGTTTCTATTTTTGTTATTACCAAAGGTTTTAAAATCTTACCGGAAATCAAATCTGCGTAATACGAATTTTGCTCGCACAAAGCTTTATCTAACTTCTGGGCAAATATATCTATATTATCGGGTTCTTTATCAAATTCTATAAACCATTCGTGATATGGCAAACCTGTTTTAGGATTGGTTTGCGGTGCCACGCTAAACTCATTGATTTTTACTTTTAATTCCGCGGAAGCTTCTTGCATAGCAGACTCTACTTCTTTAGCAATAACGTGCTCTCCAAAAGCAGAGGTAAAATGCTTAATGCGCCCGGAAACTATTACCCGATAAGGTTTTGTACTAGTAAATTGTATAGTGTCGCCAAGGTTGTAGGCCCAAAGCCCGGCATTGGTAGAAATTATCATTACATAATTTATGTTTGTTTCTACCTCGCCAATTGTATAGCGTTTGGGATTTTTATCATAAAACTCATCGGCTTTTATAAACTCATAAAAAATTCCGGCATTTAAACGCAAAAGCATGCCTTTTTGACCTTGTTTATCTTGAAAAGCAAAAAAACCTTCGGAAGCCGGAAAAAGTTCTATACTTGGTATTTTTTTTCCAATTATACTTTCAAACTTTTCGCGGTAAGGTTCAAAATTTACGCCGCCGTAGATAAATAGATTAAAGTTAGGAAAAACGTCTTTTATTTTCTTGCCGGTTTTTTTCTTTATTTCTTCAAAATACATCTGCACCCAAGAAGGTATGCCGCTAATAACCGTCATATCTTGTGGTAAGGTTTCTTTTATAATGGCTTGTACTTTTTCTTCCCAATCTTCTATACAATTGGTTTCCCAACTTGGCAAACGGTTTTTTTGCAAGTAAGGTGGAACAAAATGCGCTACAATGCCCGATAATCTTCCTGTTTTTATGCCATTTTTTTCTTGCAATTGCGGATTGCCTTGTAAAAAAATCATTTTTCCTTTTACAAAATCTGCATTACCGCTTTCTTCTATATAATTTAAAATGGCATTTCTGGCTCCGCTTATGTGGGTGGGCATAGATGCTTTGGTTAACGGAATGTATTTAGAACCGCTGGTAGTACCGGCGGTTTTGGCAAAATATAAAGGTTTTCCCGGCCACAAAACCTCTTCTTCTGCCTCTACAACCCTATTTATATAGGGTTTTAAAGCTTCGTAATCACGCACGGGAACATTGTTTGCAAAATCTTGGTAATTATGAATCGTGCCAAAATTATGATCTTTACCAAAAGCGGTTCTACGCGCGGTTTTTACCAACTGTTTAAAAACTTTCTCTTGGGTAATTACCGGATTAGAAGCCCATTTTTTTTGTTGGGCTTTAATGATTTTTGCAAATATTTTGGCGGCAAATGTTTTTACAGACATACTTATTGTTCAAATTCTAAAAAATCTGTTGGATTTACCGGATATCCGTCACTCCACAATTCAAAATGCAAATGCGGACCGGTGGTAAACTCTCCGGTAGAACCAACCATTGCTATTACTTCTCCTGCTTTTACCAACTCTCCTTGTTCTTTTGTTAAAGAAGCGTTGTGTTTGTATACAGAAATCAATCCGTAACTGTGTTCTAAAATAATTACATAACCGGTTTCGGTTGTCCATTCAGAAAAAATTACCGTCCCATCTGCTGTAGCCTTTACGGGCGTATTTATTTTAGTGGCTATATCTACGGCAAAATGCTTTTCTGCAGCATTGTATTCTTGCGTAACTTTACCTTTTACCGGCGCAAACAATTTAAACTCTGTTTTTGCCACGGCTTCTTCAAAGACATTGTATTTGTCTTCTTGTTCTACCTGATGGCGTAAAATAGAATCTGCCGCAGAGGCACTCAAATCTATATCTTTGGGCAAATTTTGATTTTTTAATGCTTCTATAGAATCTTCAGAAGGTATTTCTGCCGGACTTATTTCTCCTGCTAATACTTTTCTAATAGAGTTATAGTATTGGTTTTGTTTATGAATAACTTGCTGCAAAGAATCTGTTTTGTAAACCAAATTAGTAGCTTTTACACGTAAAGCCGCAGAAGAGTATCCGGGAATATATTCGCGTAAAGGTGTAAACGCAATTAGCAAAATGGTAAGCGCAATTAAGATTATAACCGAAAGCCCTACACTAACAAACACATTTAGACGGGTTAACTTAAAAGCAAACCGCTCTTCAAAAGTATCTTCATTTAAAATTACTAAACGATATTTATGCAGTAATTTCTTTGTTAACTTCTTTTTGGGCTTTTTTTTCTGCATTGCTATATTTTACTCTACAAATATAGGATATTCTATAATTGTGAACGATTTATGCTTGGTATTACCTACGAATTAAATTTTAATTAGTAATTTTGTGATTACAATAAACTTAGAAATTATGACTTTAGGAATATTTTTAGTCGTTGGGGTGTGGCAATACGTAATTATTGGTGTTGTTATTTTACTTTTATTTGGAGGTAAAAAAATACCCGAATTAATGAAAGGCCTTGGCAGCGGAATTAAAGAATTTAAAGACGCTTCTAAAGACGATGAAGACAGCGGAGAACAAAAAGTGAAAGAAAATAAAAGTTAATTTTATATTTTAATTTATAGTTCTTAATAATCTTCATAGATTATTTTAGGAATAAAAAAGCTGAATAGTGAAAAATCATTATTCAGCTTTTTTTATTTATTTTTTAAGGCTTTACGGAAGGATTTAAAAGTACAAAAATTTCAACATTTATTTCTTCTACCTGAGTTTCTTCCGTAAAGAAAGAGCAATTAGTTTTTTTAAATTATTCTAATCGCGCAGATTTTAAAATAGACTCCAACTCAAACATATGATCGCGTTTGCTGGCCGAAGGTCTAAAGATAAAACCTTCTAAAACCAAATATCTGTTGTTTTCTTCGTCTTTAATAGCATAGTTTATAAATGGTCCCGCCATAAATGCATCTTTTACATCCCAAGTACCTTTTGTTTCGTAAGCAAAATGCCCGTCTACTTTAGACTCAAACAAATACGGAGCGTAGGCATCTTCTGTTTTTAAATAACTACCGGGATTAGGCCCGGGAATGTATTTTTTACCGATGGAATCGCGCATCTTTATAATATTGGCAATCACGTTGGTATCTTTATCTATAACCTGCATCGGGATTTCGTACACCAACATTTCCATACTCCCGTTGGGAATATCTTTACGTATCCATACAAAATCATCTTGTTTTTTTGCATAACGGTAAGCCGAAGGAAAACGTAGTGAAACTCCCAAATTTTCTTTTAAATAAGCATCGCTCTCCAACGATTTAGAAATTCGTCTTTGCTGCTCGTAAATTTCGGTTTGTTTTAGAGCTTTAATTATTTTCTCTTTATTTTCTCTAAAAAGCGAAATAATTTTGTCTGAAGTGGGACCGGCAATGTATATTCCGGTTTGGGGTTTGGCAAAAGTATCTTTTACAATTCTAAAAGAAGCTTGGTTGCGTTTTTCTATTTTAAGGAAGGTTCTGTTTGTTTTTACAAAACCTTTAAAAGCTTTTGACGGAATGTGACTAATGGTAAATAAAGGTTCTTGTTGGGGTAAACCTTCTACGGGACTGGCCAGCGTGTCGCGTAAAACTTCTCCTACTCTGCCTTGCCACAAATCATTATCAGTAATTACCGTTAAATGATTAATACGGCCGGTAGAGGTAGATAAAACAATCTCGTTTTTTTCGCCATTTTTACAGGCAAACAAACTTAAGAACACTCCCAACAATAACAGTGTTTTTTTCATAATAACAGGTTTAGAATAGTTAATTACCCGTCAGAAACTTTTAGCTTCATTCCGGGTTTTAGCTTATGCCCGCGAATATCATTCCACTTTTGAATATTTTGAACCGTAATGCCGGGAAATTTTTTAGAAATGCTCCAAAGCGAGTCACCACTTTTTACCGTATATATTTTTTGGTCTATCGTGTTTTTCTTTTTCTTTTCTTTTTTGGAAGCGGTAACGGCTACATTTGTAGCGGGCTTACGCGGATAAATGGTTAGGTATTGCCCTACTCTAATTCTGTTGCCGCGCAGATTATTCCACCTGCGTATTTTACTTACCCCAACGCCATAACGTTCTGCAATTTTTCCTAAATAATCTCCACTCCGAACGCGATAACGAATTTTTGCATCTGCTTCTACGTAACGCGGCAAACTTTCTTTTTCTTCTTCTAGTTTTTCTTCTACAAAATTGTAAATAACATCTTCGTTAGCTACAAAAACGCCCGTTTCTTTTAAAGGCAATCGCACTGCGTAGTCTTTTCCTTTTATAAAAGGAATAATACCTAATTTATAACTCGGGTTTAAAAAAGAAAGTAATTCTTTATCTATACCGGTTACTTTACTAATCTGCTCAAATTTTAATAACTGTTTTACCTTAATTGTGTCTGTTTGGTAATAAGTAACTTCCGGTTTATACGGTTTAAAACCGTGTTCTTCTGCATATTCAAAAATGTACATTGTTGCCAAAAATGCCGGCACATAACCTGCGGTTTCTCGCGGTAAAAAACGTCGCATTTCCCAATAGTTGGTATTGCCACCACTACGTCTTATAGCCTTAGAAACATTGCCGGGACCGGAGTTGTAAGAGGCTAAAGCCAAATCCCAGTCGTTAAACATTCCGTAAAGCCTTTTTAAATATTGCGCTGCTGCTTCTGTAGATTTTAAAGGATCCATACGTTCGTCTACATAACTGCTTACATTTAAATCGTGCATTTTGCCGGTAGCAAACATAAATTGCCATAAACCGGTAGCGCCAACGCGAGATTTTGCACGCGGATTTAAAGCCGATTCTACAATTGCCAAATACTTCATCTCTAACGGAATGTTGTATTTGTCTAACTTTTGCTCAAACATAGGAAAGTAGTAAGCGCTTAAAGCCATTAAACGCTCCATAGATTCGCGGTCGCGTTTAAGGTAATAGTGAATAACACTTTCTAGAGATGTGTTGTAATTAATATTAAATGGGGTTTTGGCATCTAAAGTAGCCAAACGCTTTTTTAAAGTATCTGTAGAAACGTGCTTTATAATTTCTTCTTCTATCTCTAACTCTTCATTAGCTGCAATTTTATTTAGAGTTTTCTGCATTTGCGGATACAAATCAGAATTGGCTAATTCTTTAATCCATAAAGAATCTATTACGGCAGTTTTTTTATAATCTTTTAGAGCAAAAACCACCGAATCTTTTAAAATCTCAGGAATGGGAGAAATAGTAGTATAATCTGGTATTAGCAAATCTGTACTATCTGGTTTTGCCGTTTGAGCGGCGGTTTCTTTAAGTGGAGAAGTGGATTGATCTTTTAGTTCTTTCTGACCAAAAACAACTATAGGCAAGAAAAAAAGAATAAAAAGTACGTTTCTCATAATTTATAAAAGGGATTTTTCGTGTTTTAATTTTCTAAGGCTGCAATGCCCGGTAAAGATTTGCCTTCTAACATTTCTAACATAGCGCCGCCGCCGGTAGAAACATAACTAACGCGATTTTCTAAACCAAATTGTTTTACAGCTGCAACGCTATCTCCGCCGCCAACCAAAGAAAAAGTACCGTTTTGGGTTGCTCTGGCAATAGCTTCGCCAATTTTAATGGTGCCTTCTGCAAATTTTTGCATTTCAAAAACGCCCATCGGGCCGTTCCACAAAATAATTTGAGAAGCCATTATTATTTCCGTAAAGTTAGCAACACTTTTTGTGCCAATATCCAATCCCATCCAGCCGTTTTCTATAGCATTTACCGGCATTGTTTTGGTAGTGGCATTTTTATCAAATTTATCTGCCACCACACTATCTACAGGTAAATGCACTTCTACGTTTTGTTTTTTGGCCAATTTTAAAATATCTAAAGCCAAATTGAGTTTATCTTCTTCTACCAAAGAATCTCCTATCTCTCCGCCTTGGGCTTTTATAAAAGTAAACGTCATCCCGCCACCAATTATAAGATGGTCTATTTTTTCTAAAATATTTTCTATAACCGTAATTTTAGACGAAACTTTTGCGCCACCTAAAATTGCTGTTACCGGTTTTTCTTTTGCATTTAAAACCTTGTCTAGGTTATTAATTTCTTTTTCTAACAAGCGGCCGGCACATTTGTTTTCAAAATAGTTGGCAATAACGGTAGTAGAAGCGTGCGCGCGATGCGCGGTACCAAAAGCGTCGTTTACATAAATATCGCCATGTTTGGCCAATTGCTGTGCAAAATCATCACTACCTTCTTTCTCTTCTTGGTGAAAACGCAGGTTTTCTAGTAAAAGTATTTCGCCATTCTCCAAATTTTTTGATGCGGTAAAAGCTTCTTCGCCCACGCAGTTATCTACAAATTTTACTTGTACGCCCAAGATTTCAGAAACCTTAGAAGTAATGTGCTTTAAAGAATATTTTTCTTCTTTGCCAACCGGTCTTCCTAGATGCGACATTAAAACTACGGCGCCACCATCTTCTAAAATTTTGGTTATGCTGGGTTTTGCGGCTTCTATTCTTGTGGCATCGGTAACTTCAAAATTCTCGTTTAGCGGCACGTTAAAGTCTACACGAATTAAAGCTTTTTTATTACTGAAATTATAATTGTCTAAGGTTTTCATTGGTTTTGAATTTTTCCAAATTTAAAGAATTATTGCTTTTCTATGGGTTCAAAATAAATTAAAAATGGCTAATTTAGCCGAATATGTTGTTTTCGGAAATTTTAGGTTTAGAACATCTTAAAAATCACCTTTGCGGAAGTGCCGACAGAGGTCGCATCCCGCATGCGCAACTTTTTGTAGGCAAGTCCGGCAGCGGAACTTTACCTATGGCAATAGCTTATGCGCAATATATTTTATGTAAAAATACCAACGCAGAAAATACTACCGGAAAAGAAGCCTGTAACCTAAAGTTTGAAAAACTAGCGCATCCGGATTTGCATTTTGCTTTTCCGGTGGCTTCTACTGCAAAAATACAAACCAAACCGGTATCTAGTTACTTTTTGGAAGAATGGCGAACATTTGTAAAAGAAAATCCGTACGGAAATTTATTTGATTGGTACCAAGCCGTAGGAATCGAAAAAAAACAAGGCAACATTAGCGTACACGAAGCACAAGATATTGTAAAATCTTTATCGTTAAAAGCCTACGAAGGTGGTTATAAAGTAATGCTAATTTGGGGCGCCGACAAACTAAACATGGAAGCTTCTAACAAATTGCTAAAACTTATAGAAGAGCCACCGGCAAAAACAGTTTTTTTATTAATTACCGATAACGAGCAGCAAATTTTACAAACCATTCGCTCGCGATGTCAGGTAATTCATTTTCCGCCTTTAGGCGAAAAAGTAATAGAAGAAGCTCTTAGCAATTTTAAAAAAGTAAACGAAAAAGAGGCCAAAAAAATTGCTCACCAAGCCCAAGGAAATTATAGAAATGCTTTACGGATTTTAGAAAAAGACGATACCGATGCGCAATTTGAAGAATGGTTTATAAAATGGGTACGCACGGCGTTTAGAGCTAAAGGAAATAAAAACGCCATTAATGCTTTATTAAATTGGAGCGATGAAATTTCTAAAGAAGGCCGCGAAGTACAAAAACGCTTTTTAAACTATTGTTTAGACTTTTTTAGACAAGCTCTTTTGCAAAATTATACCGTAGGAAAATTGGTTTATTTAGAGCCCAATGAGAAAAAATTTCAATTAGAAAAATTTGCACCCTTTGTGCACGGCGCTAATATTATAGAAATTGTAAACCAACTGGAAGAAGCTATTTTTCATATAGAACGTAATACCAATTCTAAAATGGTACTTACAGATTTGTCTATAAAACTAACCCGTTTATTACATAAAAAAGAAACAGCTTAGCATTTTAAATTAAAAACACTAAGCTGCAATACCAAAAAACTACTCTTTAGTTTCTTCTGCGTTCTCTGTCTTATTTTCTTCTTTATTTAAGGCTTTTAAAACCTCGTCTGTGATGTCTTTACCTTCTTTGGCATACATTATATTGGCCGTTTCGTTAGAACCAAAAATATAGGTGTAATTATGCTTTTCTCCATAATCGGCTACAAAATCTTTTACCACGTCTATTAAAGAATCTATAACTGCATCACTTTCTTGACGCAATTTGTTGCTTTGCATTTGTTGTTGCTGTTGCAAAATTTGTTGTTTTTGCATCAATTCTTGTTCTCTTTTTTGCCTGTCCTGCATAGACATGCTTTCTGCTTTCTGCTGGTATTCTTGTACTTCTTGCTGAAAACCCTTTGCAACCGAATCTAACTCTGTTTTGAGCTTTTCCATTTTTTTATTAAACCTACTTTCGGTAGATTTCATTTCCTTGTATTCTTTTATCAACTCGGTATTATCTACATAAGCGGTTTTTTCTGTTTGGTTACAAGAAACTAAAAATCCCACTGCTGCAATACTTACTATTATTTTTTTCATGATTGTGTTTAATTTGTTAGCAAAAATAAGCATCCTACATTAAAAATAAGCTTTTAAATAAGAATAAATATTTACTATTTAATTTGTACTATCTATAAATTTATACTATCAGAAGTGAAGCTATAATTTGCTTTTAAACAGATTTTTATCTTTACGGAATATATTAAGACACTTCAAATACAATAACGCCTTAAATCGGCTTAATTTGGCTCTTTCTTAAAAACATAGATTAAAGAAGAGTAATTACCGGATTTCTTAGCTTTAAGATTACTTTTTAATCCGATTTGCATTGCTTTCAAAAAATTGCTTCGTTTGTTTTTATACTTTTCGGAAAGTAAGCTGACATAAAAAGAATCGAATGGTAAAGCTTTTGTATTGACTAATTCTAAATCAAATTTAGAAAATAGGTTTTTTATGCCTCTAGGCGAAAAATGCCAGAGATGTCTGGGTGCATCGTAAGCAGCCCAAAATTCTTTATAATATTTTGCATCGTAACTTTTAAAATTAGGAACGGCAACTATTAAACTTCCATCGTCTTGCAGCAATTTTTTTATATTTTGTATTTGCTCTTCCAAATTTGGTAAATGTTCTAAAACGTGCCATAAAGTAATTACTGCAAATTTATTTTGAACGGCTTCTAAAGATTCCTGTAAAATTATGCCTTTCTCTTTTGCAAGATTTCGTGCTCTTGCGTTTGGCTCCACTCCATTTACCTTCCAATTATTTTTCTTCGCGAAAGCTAAAAAGTCGCCAGTGCCTGCACCAATATCTAATAGCGATTTTTCGCGTGTGTTTTGCGTCTCTAACAGTCGCAATTTTCGCTTTAGCATATAATGTTTTACCTTTTGATAGATTTTATCGGTAAAAGTTTTTGAAGAATCTGTATGCGAAATATATGTATCGCTTTTATAATAATCGGCAAGTTTTTCTTCAGGAAGTTGCGGGTGGGTAATCAGAATGGTTTTATCTTCATTATGGTAAAGATCAAAATTTTCCTGCGTTAGACTGAAATCTTTACAACTAAATGCGAAGTCAGATGGCTGAAGTAATTTCATATTAACGACTGAAAATATTTCGGAATTCATGTAAACGGAGAAGAACCATTCTTTTCTCTAAACTTTTTCCTTTTAAAAGATCTTCGCCATTTTCTCCCATAACCCGAATGTGTAAATATTGATGCTTATTTTGTCTTTCCTTACGTGCTCTGTCTTTTTCATCTTGAATGGCTTGCCGCCTCTTTTCTTCGTGCGATTGATTATCCTTTTTTCCAGAAGCATCTAAAATACCTTCCAACAAATTAAAATGCTTATCATAGTCATAAACCGGACTTATATCTACGCGCAATTCTTTTCCTTCAATCAAATTGGTGGTCGTAAAATAGTAAGGATTTTGGGTTTCTGATAAAACAAAAAAATCTTCAATTATTCTGGTTTTTTGTGCAAAAGCGCCATTATATTCAAAAATATAAGCATTTAAAACATCCGGATTATCCTGGTTTTCTACAATTTTATAAGTAGGTATCTCCGGAGCCTTGTGCACATAAAAACACGACTGCAAACCCAAAATTACTACCAAGAATACTAGTTTTTTCATTTTTTACCGTATTTGTTCCACGTGGAACATTTTAGAATCAACGTCCCATATAAACCAATAAAACAGAAATATCACTAGGACTAACGCCGCTAACACGCGAAGCTTGTGAAACCGTCTTGGGTTGAATTTTATGCAATTTCTCGCGCGCCTCCATAGACATAGATTGAATTTTGAAATAATCAAAATTTGCAGGAATTTTCAAGTTTTCTAACCTATTTAGTTTATCAGCATTATTTTTCTCTTTTTCGATATATCCCGAATATTTCACTTGAATTTCTGCTTGCTCCAAGATCTCATTATCCAAATTGTTTTCACGAATATATTCTTCCACTTTATGGAAATTTCTAACATCTGATAAATCGAGTTGGGGTCTTGCAAAGATTTTAAACATTTTTCCACTTTGTTTTACAGGAGCAGATTTATTTGCCTCTAAAACCGGATTCGCTTCTTCCGGACTAACGCTGGTTTCTTTAAAAAACTCTACAAAATTTGCTGCTTGCTCTTTTTTATATTGCATTCTTTGCAAGCGCTTTTCGGAAGCCAATCCTATCTTATACGATTTTTCCGTTAAACGGAAATCGGCATTATCCTGTCTTAAAAGCGTTCGGTATTCTGCCCGCGAAGTAAACATGCGGTAAGGTTCTTCTGTGCCTTTCGTGATAAGATCGTCTATTAAAACGCCTATATATGCTTCATTTCTGCTCAAAACAAAGTTTTCTTTCTCCTGAACTTGCAAAGCAGCATTGATTCCTGCCATTAAACCTTGGCAAGCTGCTTCTTCATAACCAGTAGTACCATTTATTTGTCCGGCAAAAAACAGACCTTTAACCAGTTTTGTTTCTAAGGTATGCGTTAATTGCGTTGGCGGAAAATAATCGTATTCTATTGCGTAACCGGGCCTAAAAAACTTTACATTTTCAAAACCTTTAACCGATTTTAATGCTTGAAATTGTATGTCTTCCGGCAAGGAAGTAGAGAATCCGTTAACGTAATATTCTACTGTATTCCACCCCTCAGGTTCTACAAACAATTGATGCCGATCTTTATCTGCAAACCGATTAATTTTATCTTCTATACTCGGGCAATAACGCGGTCCAACACTCTCAATTCTTCCATTAAACATAGGAGAACGATCAAAACCATCTTTTAAAATTTCGTGCACTTCGGGAGAAGTGTAACTCATATGGCAAGAGCGTTGTTCTGTTAGCGGTTTTGTTATATCTAAATAAGAAAATTTAGCAGGAACATCATCACCGGGTTGCTCTATCATTTTAGAGAAATCTAAGCTTCTTCCATCTACACGCGGAGGCGTTCCGGTTTTCATTCTGCCTGATTCAAACCCTAATTCTATTAAATCTGCGGTAATTCCGGTTGCGGCACGTTCACCGCTTCGGCCACCACCAAAATTCTTATCGCCAATATGTATTAATCCGTTAAGGAAAGTACCGTTGGTTAGAATTACCGTTTTAGCCATAATTTCTAAGCCCAACGAAGTTTTTACGCCGCTAATTTTATTATTCTCCACCAAGATACCGGCAACCATTTCTTGGTAAAAATCAAGATTTTCGGTTTTTTCTAACATTAACCGCCAATCTTCTGCAAAACGCATTCTATCACTTTGCACCCGCGGACTCCACATTGCGGGTCCTTTAGATTTGTTAAGCATTTTAAACTGAATGGCGCTGGTATCTGAAACGATGCCGCTGTAACCGCCCAAAGCATCAATTTCCCGTACAATCTGACCTTTAGCAATACCGCCCATTGCCGGATTACACGACATTTGGGCAATATTTTGCAGATTCATAGTTATTAGAAGTGTTTTGCTTCCCATATTAGCTGCGGCAGCGGCAGCTTCGCTTCCGGCGTGACCCCCTCCCACAACAATTACATCATATTCCTTTTCAAACATAAATTTTCTATTCGGATTGTTCCACGTGGAACAATTTAATTTTTTCGTCTTCTTTTTTGCGCATTATTTCTTTATCGGGAGCACTTTTATCTTTGTAACCCATTAGGTGTAAGATGCCGTGCGCCATAACCCGCCGCAGCTCTTCATCAAAAGTCACACCAAAATTTTGGGCGTTTTCTTCTACCCGCTCTGTGCTTATAAATATATCGCCGTTTATCAAGCTTCCTTCCACATAATCAAAACTAATAATATCTGTATAAGTATCGTGATTTAAATAGTTTTTATTGATGGTAAGTAGATAAGAATCGTCACAAAATATATAGTTTAATTCGCCAGTTACAAAATCTTCGGTCTTGGCCACTTTATCTAACCATTCGCGATATTTATATGCTTCCGATAAACGGTAGTTGTTTTCACTAAAAAAATTAATCATTAATTTGTCTTAAAATAATCTTGCACAATAATTTTGTAATTTTCGTGCAAAGGTAAGCTTTGACGATTTAAAATTTCAGTAGTATTAAAATATTCTTTTGCCTTTTTTAGCTGTTCGTTTAAGGTGTTTTGATATTGCTTCTGATTAGTTTCCGCTCTTCTTCTATTTTCTTTACCTTGTTCTAAATTGGCTTCTTTTAATTTTAGCAATTGATGTTCCAAATTTTGCATACGTTTCTGAGTAGCGGGATTAAAGCCTTCTTCTAGCAATTTATTCTCAATAAAATCCATCTCTTTAGCGAGACGTTTAGCATTTTTTCCTAAACCTTCCTTTTGAATCATATCTTCTAATTGCATCCGCAGCATTTGCTGTTCTTGAAAGATCTGATACAAACGTTTACTTTGCTCCTCGCCATTGTTTCCTTGCTCACCTTTACCTTTCCCCTCACCTTGCTGTTTACCAGATTGTCCTTCGCTCGATTTGCCTTGACCTTCTTTACCTCCTTCTTTGTTTCCTTGTTGTTGCCCCTTACCTTGCTGCATGCCTTGTTTCATCTCCTCACTTAACTCTCCTTGCTTTTTAATAATATCAGGCAGCTGAAAACCTTTGCCGGGACTATTACCGGATTTTCCCGGTTTAGAATTTCCTTGCCCGGGACTATTGGCTTGCATTTGCGCATTCATTTGGTCTAAAGACTCATTTAGCATATTTGCCAGTTCGTTTGCGCCGGTTAACGCGTATTGCTGATTAGAAACACCTTTTCTAATCTCGTTTTGTGCCAACCTGTCTAAGGCTTTTTCCATATTAAATTCAACATCCACGATTTTTTCAGTAATCTTATCGGAAATTATAGGATTACGTAAGGCCAGCGCGTATAAACTATCGTCTATAAATTCAAAGTTTTCTCGAAGAAGATTCTGTCTGCGCAACTGTTTACCAAAGTCCGGATTACGATTATTGATGTTCTTAAAAACCTCCATCAGATCTTCTTGTTCAAAAGAAAAAATCAGTAAATTTTTTAAAATTTGTCGCAACATTTTGGCGTCTTCAGCCTGTTGCTCCATACCGCCTTGCATCATCATTTGTTGCATTTTGGCACTCATTTGCTGCATTTTTTTTGCAGCATCTTTTTGTTTTTGTTTTGCTTTTTGGGAAGAGGGCGACTTGTTTTGTTCTTGTGCATTCTCTTCTTCCTGTTCTGCTTTCTCTAAGTTTTCTGTAGCCTCTTCCTGATCTTCTTTTACAGATTCTTCTTCGTCTTTATCGCGCGGAATATCCATTGGTTTTTTTAACGCCTCATTTTCCTTTTGCAAACTGTCTAATTCCTTTTGAATCTCGCCAAATTCTTTGTTTAAATTCTTTTGCTTTTCGGCAGTGTTATCTTTTTTGTCTTGTTTAGCTTGTTGTGACTGTTTTTTGGCCAGTTCTTCCAAATCAGACGCTATTTTCTCCGCCTTTTGTTCTACATAGTAACGCTTGGTCAATTCTAATAATTGCTCCAAGTTTTTTTGCTGATTTTCGTTCTTTTTAGAAAGTTGTTCTAATTTTTGATTGAGTTGCTCCTTGTTTAATTTCTCTTGGTACTTTTCTATTTTTTCTAGCAACTTTTCTTTTTCCTCTAGCTTCTTTTTCGTTCGTTCTAAACGTTCTTGCAATTCTTCATTAAAAGCATCGGGCTTTTCTTTTTGCGCTTCCTTTAAATTCTTTTTCATTTGCTTAGCATATTCCTGCATCATTTTTTCCTGCTGTTTTTGGCGTTGCAGAAAAGACTCTAGCTTTTTACGGTCGTTATAACTAAGTTGTTTTTTTTCTTTTTGTAACCTATCCAATTCCTTAAACTCTTCCCTACTCTCGCGCATTTTAGACATAGATTTATCCATGCCTTTAATCATTTTTTCTTGCTGATTTAACTGTTCGCCACGCTTTTCGTTTTCGGTTAACTTTCGGTAATTAAAAACAGTAGAATTAGTAGCCTTAAAACCATTTACACGATCGTTATCCAATAACCTAAAAAATAATTGGTAATTTTTGCCCGCCTCTACTTCCAAAGCATTGGGAAAAGCATACACAAATTGATCTATAGATGTATTTTTAATGGCAATATTGGCGGTTTTACGCCTGTTAGGTTCTTTGGTAGGATAGTAAACCAGCTTTAAACTCTGCAAGCCATAATCGTCACTAAGCTTGCCTTTAAAGTATAATTTATCTGTATTTAAACTATCGCGTTTCATCTCTACCTCAATTTCCGGAAATTGGTCTTTAATGACTTTTAGTTGATAATTTAAACGTTCATAATTTTTTAAAGATTGGTTAGAAGTAGTGATCTCGTAAGGAAAATTAGACAAAATTTGTTTTTCGAGTGTAAACTTGGGTTGCTGTTGCTCAAACTGTAAAGACGTATCGGCATAAAATAGCTTTACGGAATTTGTTGCGGCCGTACGCAATTGCCAATTAACCTTTGTACCTTCAGGAATTGTAGCATTTCCGGTTCCTTTTAAAGTTTCGTTAGATTTCCCTAAATAATCCGGATAATCTAAATACATTTCAAAATCTACTAATTGCGGAATTGCGGTTACCTCTAAAGTATATTGTGGCGAACGTACGCCATTGGCTTCCAAATAAAAAGAAACATCTTTTTCTAGCCCAACAAAATTATATTTAAAGTATTGATTATTAAACTTTTGAAGATAATAAGTCTCTTGATCATAAACAATTTTTACATCTTCCGGTTGTATTTTACCCAAGGTTTGCACCTTTAGCTCAAAATTTTGATTTTGATTAACTTTTAAATCTTCGTTTACAATAAAAAATTTAAATGGTGCAGGTGGTTGATAGGCTTGTTTATAATTTACAACACGCGTATAACCATCTGAAAATAGCGCTTGATTACCCGAAATATAAACCGCTAAAATTACCAATAACGGAATAGACGCATATTTTAGAAATTTTAGATTAGTGCGAAAATCAATAGATTTTTGAAAAGGTATAGGTTTTAATTCTTCTGCCTTTTGGTCTATACTAGCAACTAATAATTCAGATTGATTAGTTCTTTCTGACTTTTTAAGCTGTAAAATATTAAGAAGTTTATCGTTAACTTCCGGGAAGTGTTTCCCGATAATTTTGGAAGCTTGGAAATGATTTATTCCTTTAGACAACCGAAACAATTTGCTTAACGGATTACCAATAAACCAAATAAAGACACCAATTTCGAAAGCCACTAAAATAGAAAAGAGAATTAATCGCGCGGTAGAATTCAACCATAAAAAATATTCTACTCCAACTATAATGATAAAGAACAATAAGCCTATGGCAAAAAATAAAATACCGCCTTTAATAAGTTGGTTTACATAAAACTTTTTTATAAAAGCTTGTAATTTTTGAAGAATATACGTGTAGTTGTTCATCGAGCCATTTGCCTTGTTTACTTAAACTTATAAAAATACAAATAAAATGCCACAATAAAAGTAGTATTTATGCTTACGCGAATTTACCAGCAAGAAACCAGAAAATAAATTATTAGATTATCAAATTGGCTTAAGCCGAAATAATTTCCGTAAAGGGTAAATTAAGAATGTTTAAGTGAAAAAACCATTCTTCCGTAAAGGAATAAAAAAGTTCTGAAAAGTTGCTTCGTGCAATTACAACCGCTCAAATAACGAGAAGATTGTATATTTGTTAAAAATTAGAAATTATGCAAGCAGTTAGAGTACGTTTTGCTCCTAGCCCAACCGGGCCATTACATATTGGCGGATTACGCACCGCACTTTTTAATTATTTATTTGCAAAACACCACGACGGTCAATTTATTTTGCGAATAGAAGATACAGATGCCAATAGATATGTAGAAGGAGCCGAAGAATACATAAAAAATGCTTTAGCTTGGGCTAATATACCCTATGATGAAGGGCCGGAAAAAGAAGGAAAATATGGGCCATATCGCCAAAGCGACAGGAAAGAAATCTATGCAAAATATGCCGATAAACTCTTAGAAAGCGGCCACGCTTACTATGCTTTTGATACCGCACAAGAATTAAATTTGCAACGCGTAAATTATGAAGCAGAAAAGAAAACCTTTATTTATAATTGGCATAACCGCAAGCAACTTTCTAACTCTATTGCCTTAACGCAGCAAGAAGTACACGAGAAATTAAAAAACGGCGATCCGTATGTTATTAGGTTTAAAACTCCCGAAAATGAAACCTTGCATATGACCGATGAAATTCGCGGAGAAATACAAATTGATACCAGCACTTTAGACGATAAAGTTTTGTTTAAAAGCGATGGCATGCCAACTTACCATCTGGCAAATATTGTAGACGATCATTTAATGAAAATCTCGCATGTAATTCGTGGAGAAGAATGGTTGCCTTCTATGGCTTTACACGTTTTACTCTACAAAGCTTTTGGTTGGGAAGCCCCCAAATTTGCGCATTTACCGCTTATTCTAAAACCTACGGGAAAAGGAAAGTTGAGCAAAAGAGATGGCGATAAAATGGGCTTTCCGGTATTTCCTTTAGAATGGAAAAATCCCGAAACCGGAGATATTGCCAGTGGTTATCGTGAAGAAGGCTACTTGCCGCAAGCCGTAATAAATATGTTAGCATTTCTAGGTTGGAACGAAGGAGAAGGTTCTGAGAAAGAAATTTATTCGTTACAAGAATTGGTTGAAGCTTTTAGTTTGGAGCATGTTTCTAAATCTGGTTCTAAGTTTGATCCGGAAAAAACAAAATGGTTTCAGCACCATTATTTGCAACAGGAAAACGACAAAAAACTAGCTACCCAATATTTACAAATTTTAGAAGAAAAAGGCGTTAAAACCACTATAGATTATGTTACCGAAGTAGTAAAAACTATTAAAGAACGCGCCGAATTTGTAAGCGATTTTTGGAATTTAAGTTCCTTTTATTTTGAAGCGCCAACCGATTTTAATCCCAAAGCTGCCAAAAAAGCCTGGAAAGAAAATACTAGCCAAATAATGTTGCAGGTAAAAGAACAGTTAGAAAAAATAGAAGATTTTTCGGAAGATAGTTTGGCAAATACTTTAAAACCTTGGATAAAAGAACAAGGTATTGGCTTTGGTAAAGTTATGCAACCTTTACGTCTAACACTAGTTGGCGAAATGAAAGGGCCGGATTTGTTTCATATAATGGCTTCTATAGGGAAAGAAGAAACCTTAAAACGAATAGATTATGCCATAAATTATTTTGATTAGAAAAAGTTTATTCCATTGACAGAACTGAAAACCGCTTTTTTATAAGAGCGGTTTTTTTTGATTAAAACTTTCCGCGGAAGCATAAAATAAATATTTTAAAGCAAGTTATCCCGTTAAAAAAATGCTTTTAAACTGTTTATAAACCCGATATTTTTAAATACTTCCTAACAATATTTTAACTATCTTACCACGTTTTTAAACTACACTATTATGGGAATGTTTTTATTGGGCTTTGTTGTCTTGTTAGGATTAATAATTATAATAAGCGGAATTTTTACCGTAAAACAGCAAACTGCCGCAGTTGTAGAACGCTTTGGCAAATTTTTGAGTATTAGAAACTCAGGACTACAATTAAAAATACCTATTATAGATAAAATTGCCGGACGTATAAACCTTCGTATTCAGCAATTGGATGTTTTGGTAGAAACCAAAACCAAAGACGATGTTTTTGTGCGTTTAAAAATATCTGTACAATTTCAAGTTTTGCGCGATAGCGTTTACGATGCTTTTTACAAATTAGAAAGTCCGCAAGA
Source organism: uncultured Mesonia sp. (assembly GCA_947494545.1). Classification (GTDB taxonomy): domain Bacteria; phylum Bacteroidota; class Bacteroidia; order Flavobacteriales; family Flavobacteriaceae; genus Mesonia. The sequence goes on from CANLVH010000012.1 coordinate 69,402, forward strand.
CCAAATAACTTCGTATGTTTTTGATGTGGTGCGGGCAGAAGTTCCTAAAATGAAACTAGATAGTGTTTTTGAGCGTAAAGACGATATTGCTAATGCCGTAAAAGCAGAATTAAACGACGCAATGATAGATTACGGTTATGACATTATTAAAACCTTGGTTACCGATATTGATCCGGATGTGCAAGTAAAAGCTGCTATGAACCGCATTAATGCTTCTGAAAGAGAAAAGGTTGCAGCCGAATACGAAGCCGAAGCAGAGCGAATTAAGATAGTTGCAAAGGCTAGAGCCGAAGCAGAGAGTAAACGCCTACAAGGACAAGGAATTGCAGATCAGCGTCGTGAAATTGCGCGTGGTTTAGAAGAATCTGTAGATGTTTTAAACAACGTAGGTATAAACTCGCAAGAAGCTTCTGCGCTCATTGTGGTTACCCAACATTACGACACGCTACAATCTATAGGAGAAGAAACCGATACGAATTTGATTTTATTACCAAACTCGCCGCAAGCGGGGAGCGACATGTTAAATAATATGATTGCATCTTTTACCGCATCTAACCAAATTGGCGAAAAAATGAAAGAACAAAACAAAGCAAAAGGTATTGTTAATAGAAAAGATAAAGGGAAGAAAAAATTACGGGAGAATACAAGAAATGAGGAAGATAATGACAGCTCCTACAATGAGAACGAAGAGCAATAAAATTTAGGAAGTTAAAAAAGATCTGTAACTAGCTTTGCTTTAGTAAAAGTTGATTCTAGGTGTAAATCTGAGCACAGTCTAAGAATTTTCAAAAGATAAAAAAGGTTTATTCTAATACCAATATCAATCGGTGCGCAATCGAAGCCCTGAATGCAATAAAGCAAGCAAAACCTAGCTCCGGGTTTTACCTACAATTTTAGCTTTTTGTATACCTAAAATTTTATTAACCGCTTTTAATATTAAAGCTTTTTTTGCGATAGAAACAGCTACGTTTGTTGCAATGTTAATCGGAGATAAATCTTCTTTTACATCATTGATGCTAAGTTTGATTTTTTCCTTATCTATTTGCGTTTGCAAACGTAAAATTTTAAGGTCGTGGTCTACTTCGTGATAAGATTTATAAGTTTTCATCGTCCGGTTCTTCTTGGTTATTTACGGTCTGATTTTCTAAGGTCTTATCTAAAACTTCTTCCTGCTGATCTGCTGTAAAATATAAGGCCGAAACTTTTTCGAGTATAATTTTGTCTATCAAAGGTCTTCCGAAAAGTAAAATAAATAGAAAAAGTAAGAAATAAATACCTCCCATAATCAAAAAGCCCAACGTATAACTCCCTATTGCATTACCAATAAGAAATGCGCCGGCTACAGATATAAAGGCCAGAAACATAAAGAAAAGACTGCCCATTAATAAAATCTTAATTAAAGCAGAAGAAAATTTTGTAATTTTCTTAAAAGCATCCAACTTATAATATTCAAGCATACTTTGTACGTATGCTTGAATATTTTCATTAAGGTCGTTAATATGGTTGGTTAGATTGCTAAGACCCATAGATTGCTTATGCTAGTTTTTTACCTTTAGTTTTTGCTTCTTCTTTCTGAACTTCTTTTTGCAACCGTGCATTTTTTTCGCGTAATTCTTCCAGTTTACCTTCCATCGCTTTTAAGATGTCGTCTGCTTTATAACTTGCAGAAGATAAGGTTTCTTCTAAGCGGGTTTCAAAATTTACTTTGGCTTTTTGGGCGGTATCAGTTAGCTGTGAAGTTGTTTCCTTCATTTGCTTATCAAATCTGCCTTTAGCTTTTTTTGCTTCTTTATTAAGTTTCTTTCGGGTTTTTACACCAGAGTCCGGTGCGTAAAGCATACCTATTCCGGCACCTATTGCTGCTCCGGTTATTAATGCTAAGAAAGTATTTCCTGAATTTGCCATGGTTAATGTTTATTAAGTTAACATATATTTGTATCAAAAGTACAAAACATTCGTATTCTTGCTGTTAATAACCGGTTAATATCTTAAATGGCTATGCTAAAATATTCTTAATTATTTTTTCTTAGCCCAAGAGTCACGCAAGCCCACCGTTTTATTAAAAACCAATTTTTCTGCACTGCTTTTCTTATCTACACAAAAATAGCCAATGCGCTGAAATTGAAATCTATCTAAAACTTTTGCATTCTGTAAGCTTGGTTCTACATACCCGGTTGTAACATTTAGCGAGTCCGGATTTACAAATTCTAAATACTCTTTTTCTTTATCTGCCGTTGGATCTTCTACATTAAATAAACGGTCATAGTTATTAATTTGTACCGGTAAAGCGTGCTTTATAGATACCCAATGCAAGGTTCCTTTTACTTTGCGTTTAGCTTCTTCAAAATCGCTTCCGCTTTTACTTTTTGGGTCGTAGGTGCAATGTACTTCTATAACGTTGCCATCATCGTCTTTTACACAATCATTCGCTTTAATGATGTAAGCATTTTTTAAACGTACTTCTTTTCCTAGCTTTAAGCGGAAAAATTTCCGGTTTGCTTCTTCTCTAAAATCTTCTTGCTCTATATAAATTTCTTTAGAGAATGGTAACTTACGGCTTCCGGCGCTTTCGTCTTCCGGGTTGTTTTCTGCTTCCAACCACTCTTCTTCTTGTTCGTAATTTGTAATTACTACTTTAAGCGGATTTAAAACGCCCATAACCCGCGGGGCGGTTTTATTAAGGTCTTCTCTAGCACAAAACTCTAAATGCGCCATATCTATCATATTTTCGCGCTTTCCCACGCCAATAGATTCGGCAAATTTTCTTATAGATTGCGGCGTGTAACCCCTTCGGCGTAAGCCAGAAATGGTTGGCATTCTTGGGTCGTCCCAACTTTCTACAATATTTTTTTCTACCAATTGTGCCAATTTACGCTTACTTACAACGGTATGACTTAAATTACGTCTGGCAAACTCGCGTTGCTTTGGTAAAAAGTCTCCCGGTTCTTTAATTTTTTCTAAAAACCAATTATACAATTCGCGGTGCGGTAAAAATTCTAACGTACAAAACGAGTGCGAAATGCTTTCTATAAAATCGCTTTCGCCGTGGGCCCAATCGTACATTGGGTAAATTTTCCATGCATCTTTGGTTCTGTGGTGCGTTTGATGTAAAGTTCTGTACATAACCGGATCGCGCATAAGCATATTGCCGGCAGCCATATCTATTTTTGCACGTAAAACGTGTGCTTTCTCTTTGGTTTCGCCATTTTTCATGGCCGCAAAAAGTTCTAGATTTTCTTCTACACTACGATTTCTGTACGGACTTTCTTTTCCCGGTTCTGTAGGCGTTCCTTTTTGTTGCGCAATCTCATCAGATGTTTGGCTGTCTACATACGCATTGCCATCTTTAATAAACTTTACCGCCCAATCGTACAACTGCTGAAAATAATCTGAAGCATAACATTCTTTTTCCCATTTAAAACCCAACCACTCTACATCGCGTTTTATAGAATCTACATATTCTTGTTCTTCTTTTATAGGATTGGTATCGTCAAAACGCAAATTTACCGGCGCATTGTATTTTAATCCTAAACCAAAATTAAGATTTATCGAAGATGCGTGCCCAATATGCAAATAACCATTGGGTTCCGGCGGAAATCTAAACTTTAAATCTTCTTTTTTATAATCGTTTTTTAGGTCTTCTTCTATAATTTGCTCAATAAAATTAAGCGATTTTTTTTGCTCTGTCATAAGTACAAGGTATAAGCAACAAAGTTATCAAAAATAAAAACTTGTAGAATGTTAGGTTTAAAGTATTTTCAAAATATAAACAGAAAAGTATAAAGATGTTGCTATTTTCTTTACGGAAGATTTCTTTACGGAAAAAAACCTATTTCAGTAAAATTATAGCTCAACTGTTTTTTCCAACTCCATTTAAGATTTCAGCGACTATTACTACCAGAATTTTTAACTTTATATAAATATACATCCGCGCATAAAATTTTTAATTTTAAACCCTTACCCCAACTTAAAGATAAAAGAAGTTAGAAAAATAAGTGTTCAAGTTCGCTTTCGCGGAATTTTTTAAAAAGTAGAACCATTAAAATTATAGTTTATGAGTGAATTGGGTGAGATTTTATTATACGCTGGTTTTTCGGGTATAACCGTAATTATAGGCGGATTCTTAGCGCACTATTTTACCAAAAAATATAAACAAAGTAAACATCGTACCATTTTTAACCACAGTATAACCGCCTTTGGTGGCGGAATAATTCTTTCTGCCTTAGCTTTGGTTTTGGTGCCAAAAGGAATGGAAGAATTAAGTTTAGCACCGGTTATAATTTGGTTTGTTTTAGGTTCATTAACCTTTTTTCTTATCGATAGGTTTTTAGAAAAAAAAGGCGGACAAATAGCGCAACTTCTCGCTATGTTAATGGATTTTATTCCGGAGTCTATAGCCTTAGGCGCCATTTTTGCTACAGATACCAAAACCGGTATTTTGCTGGCTATTTTTATAGGTTTACAAAACCTACCCGAAGCCTTTAACTCTTATCAAGATTTGCGCAAAAGTAACTTCAGTAACCAAAAAACCTTATGGCTTATGTTTGCGTTGAGTTTTAGTGGTATTGTTGGCTCTTTAATTGGCTATTTCTTTTTGCAAGACCAACCGGAAGTTACTTCTTCTTTAATGCTTTTTGCAAGTGGTGGTATTTTATATTTAATTTTTGAAGATATTGCTCCACAAGCCAAATTAGAGCAAAGTTGGTTGCCGGCATTAGGCGCCAATTTAGGATTTTTAATTGGTATTGTGGGCGAGAAATTAATTGGTTAAACGCTTAGAAAAAGCTACCTTAGTACGCAAAAGAAGTAGTTGTTATGGAAAAGATACGTTTAAACAATATTAGGGTTTATGCCCACCACGGTTGTTTAGAAGAAGAAGAAAAAATTGGTAGCGATTATTTGGTAAATTTAACTGTGCACGGCTATTTAGAAAAATCTGCTTATAGCGATAAATTAGAGCATACCATAGATTACGTCTCGCTTAATAAAATAGTAAAAGAAGAAATGGCCAAACGTTCTAAATTGTTAGAACATGTGGCACAACGTATTTTAGATAGAATATTTGAAGAAGAAGAAGAAGTGATAAAAGCAGATGTTGAAGTCTCTAAATTAAATCCGCCATTGGGTGGAGACGTAGAGTATGTTACAATTTGTGTATCTAAAGAGCGATAATTTTATTGCTATTTGTAAAAATTTATTACATTTGCATTCCTCTTACAAAAGGTGCCGTGGCCGAGTGGCTAGGCAGTGGTCTGCAACACCATCTACAGCGGTTCGAATCCGCTCGGCACCTCAGAAAAAATCCCTTATTTTTTAAGGGATTTTTTTATTTTTCGCCATTAGGCAATATAGTTTCTACTTGGTTTTCTACTTGTTCTAGCTCAGAAGGAAACAAGCCTCTGCTTATTAAAACAGCTCCAAATACCATAATTGCAATGCTTATTCCTCTTTTAATACGATAAATTCGAATTGGGGTTAATTTATGGTTTAATTTTTTTGCCAAGAGTATTTTTAGTAAATCTAACACAAAGTAAGTCCCCATTACGGTCATAAAAAACACCAAAAGACGCTCGGGATCCATATTCATTGTAGGACCAAAAACTATGATTAAACCTAGCCAGAAGCCCAAAACACCAATATTTACAAAGTTTAGTAAAAAGCCTTTTACTATAAGCCCGATAAAATCGCTTTTTTTAAGTTTTCGTAGTTCCGTATCTTCGGGGTTGGGAACAATTTTTTTCTCTTTTACAAAAGTTATAATGCCGTAAGTAGCTAATATGCAACCACCAAAAACAAACAAAGCCGGGTCGTCTTTAATGCTATTTAAAAGTTTACTAGTACTAAAATAAGCAATAGATAAAAATACCACATCCGATAAAATAACCCCTACATCAAAAAAAACAGCAGCTCTAAAACCTTTTATAGCAGCGGTTTCTAACAATACAAAAAAAACCGGGCCTAATAAAAAAGCCAAGAAAAATCCCAAGGGTATGGCTGAGAGTATGTCTTGAAACATTAAATTATATCTTTTTAAAAGTAAATTTTAGCGCGTTTTAATTTTTACTAATAATTGTTCCGCCAAAGGTAGTTTTTTGTTTTAAAGTAGAAGGATTGCCATAAATATAAATTGTGCCGCCTGCGGTTACTTTAGCATCGCAAGATTTGCTGGCAAATATATCTGCGCTACCGCCGGCACTAACTTTAACTTGCGTGGTTAGACTTTCTAACTCTTTGGCTTCATAACTACCGCCGGCTTTTACAGCAACTTCTTGTTGCTTTGCACTACCTTTGGTTAATATACGACCGCCACTATAAACCTTAACTATTAATTTGTCTACTTCTAATTGTGTGATAATTTGTGCACCTTCTTGGGCAGATAAAGTAAGTTGCGGTTGGACAATTTTATCTTGCACCTCAAGAACAGAACCTTCGTTTACATCTAACAGTTTTGCCCCGGTATAATAAATTTTAATTTGAATTATATCGTCTTCAAAAATTTCAGATAAGCCGGATTTAATCCGTAAAGTGCCATCTTTCACATTTACCTTTAAGTCTTCTTTTACCATATTTTGTGCTACAACTTTATTTTGGTCGCTCTTTATCAATTTTGCTTCTATTTTGCTGTAGAGTTTAATTTCCGTAAAGTCTTTATCTATAAAAAACTCTACATTTTGCGCATTTACTGTAAAAGTGCAAATAAAAAGCAGTAATAAAGCAAGTATATTTTTCATTGTTGTCTATTTAATATTTACTGGCTAAATATGGAAAAACCTTCCACCAATCTACATCGCCTTCTTTTTTACCCAAACGTACAATAATTAATTCTTTTTCCGGATTTACATAGACGTATTGCCCTAAAAAACCGTCCATTAGAAAATCGCCGTTGCTGGTTGGTAACCAAAATTGGTATTGGTAATAAGCCGCGCTGCCATTACTAGTATCTATTTTTGTTGAGCGTTCTACCCACGATTTTGGTACAATTTGTTTTTCATGAAATTTACCTTTTTTAAGGTATAATCTTCCTAATTTGGCATAATCTATTGCGGTTGCATTTAAACAGCAAAAGCCTTTTTCTATGCCGTTTTTCTTATCTAAGCTCCAACTGGTGTTGTATTTTGCACCAATTGGTTGCCAGATTTTTTCTTCTAAATATTCTGAAACTGTTTTCTTGCCCAAAGCCCGGTCTAAAACCATAGTTAGTAATTGCGTAGAACCGCTGGTATACTCAAACGTGTTTTCTGCTTTGGGATTTATTTTTAAGCGTTTAGATTTTTTATCTAAATTTCTGCCGTAATAGAAAGCGGCGGCATCTGCAAACGGGCTGTAATAGCTTTCGCTGAAATCTAAACCGGAAGTCATTTGCAGTAATTCTTCTAGCTTAGTGTTTTGCAGTTTTTCGTCTTTTAAATCGCTTACGTATTTTCCTACGGAATCGTTTACGCTATTGATGTACTTTTCTTCTATGGCAATACCAATAAGCATAGAAATAACCGATTTTGCCATTGAAAAAGAGGGTACAACGGATTTTTGCTCGTAGCCGTCAAAATACTTTTCGTAATGAATTGTATCGTTTTTTATAATAAGAAACGCTAGCGTGTTTTGCTCTTCTAAATACTTTTCAAAAGACATTTCTACTCCTGTAGAATCGTTTTTGTATTTTTTAGGAACTTTGGCATTTGTAGTTTCCGTAAAGTGAAAAGTAGTTGCGGGAGCTTTAATGTTTCTTGCCGGAAATTTTTTATGGTCTTTTACATCTGCAAAATTATATACGATAAACCTGCCTACTTGGCAGGAAGTCAAATTTAAGAGTAAAGCTACCCCAAGTACCAAAAAAATGTTTCTAACCTTCAAAGCTCCTATTTTTAAACTTCTACCTCTTCTTTACTGCCTATTAAATTAAAATCTAATTGGCGTTTTACCAAATCTGCATTTTTTACCGTTACGTAAACTTCGTCTCCTAACTGATAGGTTTTTAAAGTATTTCTTCCTACAATGGCATATTTTTCTTGAACAAAATCAAAATGATCTTCTTTGATATCGCGCAATCTTATCATGCCTTCGCATTTGTTTTGCTCTATTTCTACAAAGATACCAAAATCTGTCACGCCAGAAATTACGCCTAAAAACTGTTCGTTTTCGTGATCTTTCATGAATTTTACTTGCATGTATTTTATAGAATCTCTTTCTGCATTGGTAGAAAAGACTTCCATATCGCTACAATGCGCACATTTTTCTTCGTATTTTTCTTGGTCTTTAGATTCTTTGCCGTCTAAATAATCTTGCAATAAACGATGCACCATTACATCCGGATAACGACGTATGGGCGATGTAAAATGCGAATAATAATCAAAAGCAAGACCGTAATGACCAATGTTTTTGGTGCTGTAGTAAGCTTTGCTCATTGTTCTAATTGCCAAAGTATCTACCAAATTTTGCTCTTTTTTACCTTCTACATCTTTTAGCAAGCCGTTAATAGAACTGCTAATATTCTTTTTAGATTTTAAATTGAGTTTATGCCCAAATTGCGACACTAAATTTTGTAAAGCCACTAATTTTTCGCCATCAGGCTCATCGTGACAACGATAAACAAAAGTTTTTTCAGGTTTCATTTTTCCTACAAACTCAGATACTTTTTTATTGGCCAACAGCATAAATTCTTCAATTAATTTATTGGCTTCTTTGGCGGTTTTAAAGTAAACGCCAATGGGTTCTTTATTTTCGTCTAAATTGAATTTAACTTCTACTTTATCAAAAGAAATAGCTCCTTTGCTCATACGTTTCGCACGCATTTTTCGCGCTAAGCCGTTTAAAGTAGAAACTGCTCCTACAATTTTAGGATCTACGGTATAGGCTTTTCCGTTTATAGCAATTTTTGGCGGAATATCACCATTATTATTTTCTATAATATGTTGCGCTTCTTCGTAGGCAAATCTGGCATCGCTATAGGTTACCGTTCTACCAAACCATTGGTTTTTTACGTTGGCAGTTTTATCTATTTCGAATACTGCCGAAAAAGTATATTTTTCTTCGTTAGGCCGTAAGGAGCAGGCGTTGTTGGAAAGTACTTCCGGCAACATAGGTATTACCCTGTCTACCAAATAAATAGAAGTTGCTCTATCGTACGCTTCTTGGTCTAAAATGCTACCGGGTTCTAAATAAAAAGCTACATCTGCAATATGAATACCTACTTGGTAATTGCCGTTTTCTAAAACTTCAAAACTCAAAGCATCATCAAAATCTTTGGCATCTTTAGGGTCTATTGTAAAGGTAAGCGTGTCACGCATATCGCGTCTTTTCTTAATCTCTTTTTCCTGAATAGAGGTATCTAATTTGGCAGCGTATTCTTCTACTTCTTTAGGAAAATCGTGCGGTAATTGATTTTCTGCTAAGATGGCTTGCATTTCTGTTTCGTGTACGCCGGGTTCTCCTAAAATTTCTACGATTTTACCAAAGGGTGAATCGGCAGATTTTGGCCAATCTTCTACTTCTGCAACTACAACTGTATTGTCTGGTGCGTCTTTGGTTTTCTTTTTAGGTATAAAAATATCGGTATACATTTTAGAGCCTTTTACCTCTACAAAGCCAAAGTCTTTTTGCATACGTAAAATACCTATAAATTTGTTTTTATTACGCTGTAAAATTTTTGTTACTTCGCCTTCGTTATTGCGGTTACCGCGTCTTTTGTAGATATAAACTTCCACCAAATCACCATCAAAGGCTTTGTTTAGGTTTTTATTGGGTACAAAAATGTCTTGTTCCAAACCTTCTACAACAATATATGCATCTCTGTTAGAAGTTAGATCTACTATACCTTCTACATAATCTCGTTTTTGGTTGGTTTTAAACTTGCCTTTATCTGTTTCTAAAATTTGCTTTTTACCGGCCAAATGCGCCAACTTTCTAATAATTTGGTTCCGGCTGTTAGCATCGTCTACCTTTAATTTTGCGGCTATTTGTTTGTAGTTTAGCGCTTTATTCTCTTTGCGGAGTATATCTAAAATCTTTTTACTCAGATTGGCTATTTTGGCATTCTTCTTTTTGTTCTTGTTATTTCTTGTCATTTATAAAATTCTATTTCCTTTTTAAAAGTACGGTTTAAATTTGATTTGAAATGGCTTTGCCATTAAAGTTTTGTTAAGTATAGGTTGGTTTTAGGCTAACTTAGTTGGAAATTTTAAGACGCAAAAATACTTTTCCGTAAAGTATAGCACAAGCTTTGTTTACCGATTAAAAAATCATTGTTTTTATTTTTAGCAATGCTTCAAAAATAAGTAAAGATTATGGTATTATTATTATAAAAATACTACCAAAACTTTATAAATAGCAATTAAACGCGTGATATATAAAGTGATTTCTTATTTACTCTTAAAAATAATTTAATATTTTGTTAAAATTAAACTAATTTTTTATAAATTTGTAGTTATATAATTTATGACCGTTATGTCACAGTCCAAAAAACTACTTTTATATTTTATAATTATCTTCTTGGTAGGATTGGTAACGGTAATGGTATATATTAATATTTCTTTAAACAATACTACTCCTACAGAAGTTACACGCCAAACCCCTTCGGCTTCTGTAAGTTATACTTCTTAATTTTTTATTTTTGCGTACCTTTAGCAGAAAATTTGTATGCATAACTACATTTGTTTGGCAAGGTTTACGTATACCTTTGAGTATGCTGTTTTAAAACTCTTACTGCAGCGCGAGGGTCTGCGCTTTTATTTTGAAAACGAAACCTTGGTAAACATCGCTCCTTTTTATTCTAACGCTTTAGGCGGAATTGCCTTAAAAGTTCATCCGGAAGATGTGGGCGTAGCTACGCAAATTTTAACCGATTTTAAAAATCAATCTCCTTTAAAAAAAGTTTAGATGTTGTTAACACTATATATCATCATCTTTTCTTTTTTATAAATTTTTAAAACTTAAATGATGTATATTATTGCTTGTTAATAGCGGGATATTAATAGCATTTTTTATTAGGAATTTTAAATAATACTAATGCATAAACAAAGTGTTATAAAAATGTTAATAGTAAATACTTGAAAACAAAGGCTTTTATAAACTTTATCAACATTTGTTTATGGATAATGAAGGTTAAAATTGTTTACTCTTTAAGTTAAAAATAGATGTTTATAAGTAGGTTTTGGTTCTTTATAACTTCTCAAGAATTTCTAACAAATCTATTTTGATATACCGAAAATTTGTCCCTATTGAAAAATATTTCTAATAAACAAAAATAGCTTATCAAAACTAATCCCAAGTTATGCACAATTTCTGTTAATTGTTAGCCCTATGAAAACTAACAGATTAGCTTTTTTAATTAACAAGCTAAAAATTGTGGGTAGAAAATGCTTTCTTTACCTTTGTAAAACACTATAAATACTATACTTATGAAAATTGCAATAGGTAACGATCACGCCGGTACGGCTTACAAAAAAGCCCTTGTTAATTATCTCAAACATCAAAATATTACCACCAATAATCACGGTACAGATTCTGAAGATAGTGTAGACTATCCAGATTTTGTGCATCCGGTGGCAAAAGAAGTAGAAGATAAAAAAGTAGATTTTGGTATTATAATTTGCGGAAGCGGTAACGGCGCTGCTATGACGGCAAACAAACATCAAGACGTGCGAGCAGCATTATGTTGGAACGCAGAAATAGCCGAGCTGGCCAGAAAACACAACAATGCTAATGTACTTAGCATACCTGCCAGATACGTTTCTGAAGACGAAGCTTTAGAAATGCTAAAAGTGTTTTTATCTACAGATTTTGAAGCCGGCCGTCACGAGCGTCGCGTAGATAAAATTGCTTGTAAATAAGTAACACCATGAGCCACGAGCACCAACATTCTTCCGCGTTAAGCAGTAAAAATTTAGTTATTTCTATTGTTTTAAATGTTGTAATTACCGTGGCACAAGTTATTGGTGGTTTTGTAAGTGGTAGTCTTTCGTTACTTTCTGATGCACTTCATAATTTTACAGATGTAGTTAGTCTTCTTATAAGTTTATTGGCTAATAAAATGGCCAAAAAAGATGCTTCTTTAAATAAAACATTTGGCTATAAGCGCGCCGAAATTATTGCTGCGTTTATCAATGCTGCTTCCTTAATGGTAATTGCTACTTTACTTATAAAAGAAGCCATTACCCGTTTTATCAATCCGCAAGAAATAGATTCTAGCTTGGTAATTTGGCTGGCAATTTTGGCAATTGCTGGTAACGGTATTAGTGTCTTGATAATGAAAAAAGACAGCAAAGCCAATATGAATATGCGCTCTGCCTATTTGCATTTGTTAACAGATATGTTGGCTTCTGTGGCGGTTTTGATAGGTGGTTTATTAATGAAATATTACCAAATTTATTGGTTAGACAGCGTTTTGACCGCGGCTATTGCTGTTTATTTAATAATTGTAGGTTGGGATTTATTAAAATCTTCGTTTAAAGTTTTAATGCTTTTTACCCCCAACGAAATTATTATAAAAGACATTGTAAAAGAAACTTCTAAAATAGACGGTGTTAAAAACATACACCATATACATATATGGCAATTAAACGAAGAAGAATTGCATTTGGAAGCGCATATAGATTTGTTAAACAATATTCGTCTGTCTGAATTTGACCAAATTTTAGAAAAAATAGAAGAAATGTTACGCCAAAAATTCGGTATTAACCATGTTAATATTCAGCCAGAATACAATAAACCGGATAGTAAAGATATAATTGTACAAGATTAAGACGAATGAAATTAAAATTTAGCTTTAAAAAATTTGAAGAATTAAGCTTAACGGAATTATATGCAATCCTGCAATTGCGTTCAGAAATATTTGTGGTAGAACAAGATTGCATTTACCAAGATATAGATGGTAAAGATGCCGAAGCTCTACACATAATTGGTAAAAAAAACGATAAAATTGTTGCCTATGCGCGTTGTTTTGCTCCGGGTTTTTATTTTGAAGAAGCAGCTATTGGTCGGGTTTTGGTAAGCAAAAAGGAACGTAAACAAGAGTTTGCGCATCAATTAATGAAAGCTTCCTTACAAGCTATACAACAAGTTTACCACACCACTACCATAAAACTTTCTGCCCAACAATATCTTACTAAATTTTACGAAAAACACGGTTTTGTAATTACCGGTAAAGGCTATTTAGAAGACGGCATTCCGCATATAGCTATGTGCAAAAAAAGTAATTTATAGCTATATTATTCTAATAGACCAAAGTCTTTCCAAAGAAATATAGTGCGTTTAAAACTTCAGAAAACTAATTAATCTTCCCTTCTTTACAGCTTTTTATAGGCAACTTTCCGGGCTTGTCTAAAAAAAATATTATCTCTACTTTTGCGCGCTATTTTAGACAGGTATTTTTCTTGTGTTCTAAAGTATAAAAATAGACAAAAAGTACATGAAAAAAATTTTCAACCTATTTGATTTTCAGCAGAAAGTAAATTATAAAACCGAAATTTTAGCCGGACTTACCGTAGCCTTGGCTTTAATTCCCGAAGCTATTGCTTTTGCATTTATTGCAGAATTATCACCACTAACCGGTTTATATGCTGCTTTTGTAATGGGTTTGATAACTGCCATTTTTGGTGGGCGTCCCGGGCAAATTTCCGGAGCAACCGGAGCTGTAGCCGTGGTTATTGTAGCTTTATCTATTTCGCACGGCGCAGAATATATTTTTGCTACCGTAATTTTAGCCGGGGTTTTACAAATTCTGGCGGGAGTTTTACGCTTGGGTAAACTTATGCGTTTGGTACCACATCCGGTAATTTTCGGTTTTGTAAACGGCTTGGCGGTAATCATATTTATGTCGCAACTAGATCAATTTAAAGACGCTAGTGGCAATTGGTTAACCGGTACGCCTTTGTATGTTTTATTAGGTTTGGTTGGTATTACAATGCTTATAATTTGGGGTTTACCAAAATTAACCAAAGTTTTTCCTTCTTCTTTAGCGGCAATTTTAGTGGTTTTTGGTTTGGTGGTAGCATTTAATATAGATACAAGAACCGTTGGCGATATAGCTTCTATAAAAGGAGGTTTTCCGCCATTTCACATTCCAATGGTGCCATTTAATTGGGAAACTTTAAGCCTTATTTTTCCGTATGCGGCAATTATGGCCGGCGTTGGTTTGATAGAGAGTTTACTTACTCTAAACATTATAGACGAAATTACCGAAACCCGTGGTAATGGTAACAAAGAATGTATTGCGCAGGGTTCTGCCAATATGCTTTCCGGTTTTTTCTCCGGTATGGGCGGTTGCGCAATGCTTGGCCAAAGTTTAATTAACGTTTCTTCCGGGGCAAGAGCGCGTTTGTCTGGAATTGTAGCAGCCGTAATGTTGTTAATTTTTATCATGTTTGGGTCTGGTATAATTTCGCTTTTACCAATGGCAGCGCTTACCGGCGTTATGATTATGGTTGCTATTGGTACGTTTGAATGGGCAAGTTTAAACACGATTAACAAAATGCCAAAATCAGATATTTTAGTAATGGTCTTGGTTACTTTGGTAACTATATTTTTGCATAATTTGGCTTTGGCCGTATTGGTTGGAGTAATAATTTCTGCTTTGGTTTTTGCTTGGGATAATGCCAAAAGAATACGAGCACGCAAGCATATTGACGAAAATGGCGTAAAACACTACGAAATTTACGGACCTTTATTTTTTGGTTCTACAACAGTTTTTAATAGCAAATTTGATGTTTTAAACGATCCCGAAGAAGTGGTAATCGACTTTTCGGAAAGCCGTGTGGTAGATATGTCTGCCATTGAAGCGTTAAACAAACTTACCGCGCGCTATTTAAAACAAGGTAAAAAAATTCATTTAAAACATTTAAGTCCGGATTGCCGTAAACTTTTACATAATGCCGATAAAATTATAGATGTAAATATCATAGAAGATCCACATTATAAAGTGGTAGTAGATGACGTATAATTTCTTTACGGAATTACAAGGGGTTACAGCATTCCAGCAAGGGGTTTTAACCTCTTGTAAAAAAACTCTCTTTTCAACAAGCGGTTTTAACAAGGGGTTTTTAACCCCTTGTAACCTTTAGTGAAAAAACTAAGGTCACATTCCGATTAATGTGTATTTTAAAGCAATAATCTAGCTTTTACACCATGCAAGTTTGTCCGTTATGTTTTTCAAAAGCTTCCAAGTTTTTTAGTGCTGCAGAGCGTTCTTTTTTTCAATGTTCGCAATGCTTAGGCGTTTTTGTGCCTTCCATTTACTTTCTATCTTCAGAAGAAGAAAAAGAGCGTTACCAAGCCCATGAAAACGATATTAATAATGCCGGTTATCAAAATTTTGTAAAACCGCTCGTACAGCAAATTTTTAAAAATACTAATCCAAGCGATAAAGGCTTAGATTATGGGTGTGGTACCGGTCCGGTGGCGGCAAAATTGTTGCGAGAAAAAGGCTACGATATACAATTGTACGATCCGTTTTTTAAAGACGAACAAAGAATTTTAGAAAACAAATACGACTTTATTTTTAGTTGCGAAGTAATCGAGCATTTTCATAAACCACAACAAGAGTTTGCTTTTTTAAGTAGCTTATTAAAACCAAACGGAAAACTATTTTGCCAAACTTCCCTTTTTTCCGAAAAGATAGATTTTAAAAATTGGTTTTACAAAAACGATCCTACGCACGTATTTTTTTACCACAAAAAAAGCTTTGCTTTTATATGCGAGAAATTTGCTTTTAAAAACTTTGAAATTTTCCGTGACAATATTATTTACTTGGAAAAGTAAATCAGAAGAAAACACTTACCACCAAACTACCATACAACGTTCAAACGTGGTTTCGTTTTTTTTAATCCACAGCAAAGCAGATTTTTTATGGGCAAAGAGTTTTTCTAATTGCTGTTTTATTTCCGTAAAAGAAAACCATTCTTGTTGGTATTGTGGCAGAATTGGCCAATCTGGTTTTTTGGGAGAAAAGAAGCTAAAATTGCCATATTCTTCTTTGGTAAATTCTTCTTTTCTTAGATAATAACCAATTACACAAGCCGAATTTAAAGATTTTATAGGCTTTCGCCGAAGGTTATTAGGCACAAACAAATTGGCTTTAAAACATACTTTTTGTACAATATTTTCGGTAGTTAGACCTTGGTTTTGTAAACTTTCTGCAGTTTCGGGTGCAAATAATAATGGCAGTTGATGTGTTTTAAGATGTTTTACTTTTCGGGTTAAACTATCTTTCCGGTTAGGACCAATCCATCGGTTCATTTCCATTTCAAAATTAGGGTCGTATACATAAAATTTATAAACTAATTCTACGTGCAAATTTTCTTCCCTGTTTTTATTCCGAAGAAAAAAATCAAATTCGCCCAGCGTTTCTTTCTTATGAATTATTTGAAGGTTATTGGCTAGTAATTCGTAGTCTTTAGAATTTTGTATAGCCAAACTAAAAAAATGTTCGGCTCGTTTTCCTAAAACCAAGCGCGGATCTATTTCTTCTAACTGCCTCCCATCTGGCGCGGCCACTTGCGGAAGAATAAATTGGTCCAAGTCAAACAACTTATTTTCCCAAAGTTCAGGAGTTTTTATAAAACCTTGGTATTGTTGCCACAACTTTTGGATAGCTTTAGTTTAAAATAGATTTGTATTCTTTGTTATTGTTTAAAATACGTTGAGCTTCTAAAAGCTCCGGATTATGGGCGATGTAATAATTGTACAAGCCATCTTCATAAAAATAACGGGGAATAATTTCACTAGTAATCAAATGCGTAATTTCTTCTTGTTTCTCGTCTAAAGCTTCTTCTTTTGCCGTTTTTAACGCTTTTTGCAGATTGCTGTATTGTTTTTGAATAGCTTGGTTAAAACCTTCTTTTTTTGCGCTGCTTAGCGCGTCTTGTAATTCTTTTTCAGTTTGGGTTTTGTATTCAAAATCTATTTTCTGTAAAAAATCTTTAAACGCTTTATAATCTGCAGAGCTAAAATTAAATTCGTTTGGCTGTTCTAGCGAATGCGTATAATAGTATTGCGTAGCATAATCAAAAATAGCATCTTGTTCTAAAAGCGCATTGGTAATACCGCTATATTCAGACGTTTTTAAGCTTATATCCGGGGCAATGCCGCCACCGTCGTACACTTTTCTGCCATTGCGGGTAGAAAACTCGTTATAATCTTCTGCTTTTGTTCTAACGGCTTTTCCGTTATTATCGCGGTGCCAATAATCTAAAGCTTGTATGCATCTGCCACTTGGCGTATAGTAACGTGAAATGGTGATTTTTGCCTGCGTGCCATAGGTAAGTTTCTTTGGACGTTGCACCAAACCTTTTCCAAAACTGCGGGCGCCAATAATTACTGCGCGGTCTAAATCTTGTAAGCTGCCGGAAACAATTTCGCTGGCAGAAGCACTTTTGCCATTGATTAAAACCGCCAATGGAATTTGCGTATCTATCGCGTCTTTCTTGGTTTTATAGGTTTGGTTGTATTTTTTTATAACAGATTTTGTGGTAACAATGGTTTCGCCTTTGTTTACAAAAATATTGGTAACGTTTACGGCTTCAGAAAGTAAACCGCCGGGATTATTCCGTAAATCTAAAATTATTTTGGTGGCTCCTTCTTTTTTGAGTTCTTGCAAGGCTTTTGCCGTTTCCGCGGAAGCTTTACGATTAAATTTAGACAAAACAATATAACCAATATCGCTGTTTATTAGTTTATAAAATGGCACCGCTTTTAAACTCACAGCTTCCCGTTTAAGAGTGGTAGTTCTTTTCTCTCCTTGGCGTAAATAAGTAAGTTGCACAGAAGTGCCCGGCGAGCCTTTTAGCAATTCTCCGGCATCGTCATCAAAATCTGCTACTTCTACATCGCCAATTTTTGTAATTTCGTCTCCGGCTTTTAAACCGGCTTTGTCTGCCGGGTAATCTTTATAGGCTTGCACAATTGTAATTTTATGGTCGCGGGTTTTTATAGATGCCCCAATGCCGGTATATTCTCCCGAGTTTTGAATGCGCGCCGCTTCTACCTCTTGCTCGTTCCAGAATTTTGTGTACGGGTCCAAATCGTTAAGCATTGCAGTAATGGCGGTATCCATCAAATCTGCCGGATTGGTTTCGTCTACATAGTTCATATTCAATTCTTTAAAAAGCGAAGTAAATATTTCTATTTGTTTGGCAATGGCAAAAAAATCTGATTTATAACTGGTGGTAGTTATTAAAATACCAATGGCCAAAATTGGTAGTAATAAACGTTTTTTATTGATTTTCATACTTGTTTTTTATCGGTAGCAAATTGGGTTAAGAGCGCTTGCATTTTTTGCTCTAATTTTTGGTAGCTTTCTTCTTTTCTTCCAATATAAATAAACATAAATGCATAAGGCTGCCCCAACGAATATACAATATACTTATTTTTTCTAAAAACTTCACGCATTAGGCGTTTTATCCGGTTGCGGTTTACGGCCAATCTAAAATTGCGCTTAGGTACAGAAACCCCGGTTTTAAATGTTTGCTTTTCGGAAGTTTCTAGCGGAATATAAATAAGCTTAAGCGGAAATTTTTTGATAGATTTCCCTTCCGTAAAGAGTTTATTGACTAGAATCTTACTTTTTAGTTTTTCGTTTTTCCCAAAACTTTGCTTCATAGGTGTAAAGATAGAAAAAGAATGCCGGTTGTTATTTTAAGGAATGGAAAATAAATAGCTCAAAAAGCATTTATAAAAAAATCCTCTTTCCCATAATTGAAGGAAAAGAGGATTTTTTAATACAAATATTCGGTTAAGCTTTAATTCTGGTACACATTATTTTCTCTATCTACATCTGCCATAAGTTGCGATGGGTCTATTTCTATTTTAGAAATAGCTTCTTTGTTTTTATCTAGGTTAAGCGTGTAAGTTGGCATTGCCCAAGGCCAATCTTGTTGTACATTTTCTGCCCCGGGTTTGGTAAAATACAACATCCGTAAAGGAATATAATAGTTTTTACTGCTACCATCTTTATAAGTAACTTTTATATCTAAAGGCATTGGCATTAAACCTTTGCGTTTTAATTGTACTTCTGTTTTATTGTCTTTTGCAGTAACTTCTTCTATAGAATAATCTATTGTGTTGGTGGTTTGGGTCCAATCTGTCAAATACCAACTTAAATTAGCTCCGGAAACTTTTTCTGCCACGCGAATAAAATCGTTTGGGGTTGGGTGTTTAAATTTCCATTCGTTATAATAACGGTGTAAAGTTTTAGAGAGGTTTTCTTGACCAATAATATAACCTAATTGTCCTAAGAAAACTGCACCTTTAGAATAAGCGGCCAAACCATAAGCTTGGTTTAAATTATAACGATCTGCGTGAGTGCTTTGCGGTTGCTCATTACCGGAATTTGCCAAGTAAATATACCCACGGTAGCTTCCTGCCAACGGATTTTCTTTTTGCTCATTCATTACTTCGTTCATAGCCAAACTAGAGATGTAAGTGGTAAAACCTTCGTCCATCCATTCGTGTTTGGTCTCATTGGTTGCTAGTAAAAACTGAAACCAGCTGTGCGCTAATTCGTGTGCGGTTACGCCTACTAAACTACCAAACTTTCGGTTACCGGTTATTAAGGTAGACATAGCATATTCCATACCGCCATCACCACCTTGTATAACAGAATACTGCTTATATGGATACGGCCCAATATGTTCCGTAAAGAAATCTAACAAAGCTTCTGTTTTTGGTTGTAATTTTTTCCAGTTTTCCGTAAAGTTATTTTCTTTTTCGTACGAAGGATTGTCTTTATATAAAAAGTGTAAAGTAGTGCCGTCTTTTGCTTTACGGATGTCGTGAATAAAATCTGGATCTGCCGCCCAAGTAAAATCATGAACCTTTGGCGCTTTAAAATGCCATGTTAATTTTTTGCCGCGGTGCTTCACTTTGACTCCTTTATCTTGGTAACCATGGCCAATTTTATTTGGGTTTTGCAAATAACCGGTTCCGCCAAGAACATAGTCTTTATCTATAGTTATTTTTACATCAAAATCTCCCCAAACGCCGTGAAATTCTCTACCAATGTATGGGGTGGCGTGCCAACCTTCAAAATCGTATTCTGCCAATTTTGGATACCATTGTGTCATAGAAAGCGCAACGCCTTCTGCACTATTTCTTCCGGATCTTCTAATTTGCTTGGGTACTTGACCGTTAAAGTCCATTTTAAAAGTGGTTTTTTCTCCCGGTAAAATGGGTTTGTCTAAGCTTACCTGTAAAATGGTTCCTACGGTTTTATGGTCTACTTTCTTACCATCTTGTAATAATTTATCTACTTTTAAGTAACCAATTTCGTTTGGTTTTAGGTCTGCAATTCTGCTTCCTACTCTAGAATCTGGATCTTGAATGGTTCTAGAACGTACATCCATCTCGCTTCCGGGCTGAAAAGCATTGAAGTATAAATGATAAAAAACTTGTTGTAAAGTGTCTGGCGAGTTGTTGGTATAAACCAGTTCTTGCTTCCCGGTATATTGGTAGTTTTTTACATTCATATCTACTTCCATCGTATAATCTACGTGTTGTTGCCAGTAGGAAGTGTTGTTTTGTGCAAAAGCCGCCGAACAGATAAAAAATAAAAGTCCAACTTGACAAATTTGCTTTAGGTGTTTACGCATGAAAATTTAATTTTTGATTAATAAAAAAAGGTGTTCTAAAATATAAAGTTAAGACTTAAAAAGTTACTTTAAAATAGAACACCTTGTTTTTGAATTATAGAAATTTATTTATTCCGCTTTCATTCCTATAAGTAGCTTTTGTCACCTTGAGCAGTCGAAAGGTTGATCAAAAGCATCTCGACTCCGCTCGATGTGACATTAGAACTATTATTTAATAAACTGGACACTAACGGATATACAATTTATTTACTTCATTTTATCTGCATAGATAAGCGCGTTGTATAGATTTACCATTTTCCCGGAAACAGATAGTTCTGAAAATGGTTTAATATCGTCTGCACTACCGCCAACCATTACGTCTGCTTGAGAGCTTAGACCACTTTTCATAATTACTTCTTTAACTTGCGCAGCGCTAAGTTTAGGATAGTAAGAACGTATTATTGCTGCTACGCCCGCAACTGCAGGAGACGCCATAGAAGTACCTTGCAAATATTCGTACTGATCTAAGGGCGTGGTAGACCAAATTTTTGTACCGGGTGCAAAAACATCTACGTTGGTTTTTCCGTAATTAGAAAAACCTGCAACCAAACCGGAGCCATATTTATAATTTAAAGCACCAACAGTTAAAAAGTTATCGGCATATTCTTGCGGAGTTTCGGTAGATTGATCGTTAGGATAAATATCAGTTTCATCCATATTTAAAGCATCATTCCCTGCCGCGTTTACAATTAATACATCGTTATCTGCTGCATATTTTATTGCATCGCGAACCCAGTCCGGGTGCGTAGAGAAATATTTACCAAAACTTGTGTTTATAACTTTTGCGCCGTTATCTACAGCATAACGTATAGCTAACGCAATGTCTTTATCGTACTCATCGCCATCTGGTACGGCTCTAACTGCCATAATTTTTACATTATTAGCAACGCCATTCATACCAATACCGTTATTGCGCTCTGCAGCAATAATTCCTGCTACGTGCGTACCGTGTTTTGCGTCTTCTTTTTTAGGATCTGGACCGTCTACATCGTTATTACCGTAATCTGTATCTGTAATATCGTCTACATCGTCTCCCACTACAGCACGACCGTCTAAATCTTTATTTAAGTGCGAGTCTAAACGTCCTTGAAAATATTCCATCCCGCCACTTAGTTGTTTTTTAGCATCGTCTAAGTCGCCAATGTTGTTCATTATATTCAACAAAAAGGCTTTAGATTGTTGTAATTTTTCTGTGTTGGCTTCCATATTTTCCAAATCATCTTGCGAAAAATCTTCACCAATTTTATCGGAAACCAATTGTATAGAAGTTTCTAGCTGTTGCTGTAATTGACCGTAATAGTTTTTATTTCTAACTACCTCGCTATACTCTTCGTCGTACTTTTCTTTAGCACGCTGGTATAAAGCAAATTCTTCTTTGTCTGAAGCTTTTACGCTTGCTTCGCTTTTCCCTTTGTATTTTGGTTCTAATTTTTTAAGAATTCTAACAAACTCTAGATTTTCTTTAACGGCATCTCCTAAAAAGTTCCAGCCGTGAATATCGTCTACATAACCATTGTTATCATCGTCTATACCGTTATTGGGTATTTCGTCTTGGTTTGTCCAGATAACGTTTTTTAGATCTTCGTGTTCAATATCTATCCCGCTGTCTATAACACCAACAATTACGGTTTTACCTTCGTAGTCTTTTATAATTTCGTCATAAGCTTTTTGAACGCTCATTCCCGGTATAGTATCGTTTACCAAGTCTGCGCCGCCCCAACCTTTTAGTTCATTATCGGTTAAATCTGAGGTTTTTAAAGGTTGCTGATCTATATTTTCTATAGGTGTCGAGGTAATGGTAGGGCCGGTAGTTCCACAACCGGTAGCCAAAATTGCCGCAATAAAAGCAGCGATGGCCGTAGGTTTAAAAAATGTTCTTTTCATCGGTTTATATTAGTAATTAAAAATTTCGTTAAATGTATAACTTTGGTCGTAGCGTACGCCTTTTTCTGTGCTTTTTACGGTTATTATCTCGTTATGCGCGTCATGCTCCATAAATAATAAGAAATTATCTTCTGCAGCTTTTTCTAAGAAAGCGCGTTTTTCTGCCAACGTTAATAAAGGTCGTGTATCGTAACCCATAACATAAGGTAAAGGCACGTGGCCGGCAGTTGGCAATAAATCTGCCATAAAAACCATTGTTTGCCCTTTGTATTGTATATGCGGTATCATTTGTTTATCGGTGTGACCATCTACAAAAAGAACGCCAAAATTTAAATGCTCATAAAAATTGGAGCCATTTTCGTTACGATCTACAAAATTGAGTTGTCCGCTTTCTTGCATAGGAAGCAGGTTTTCTTTTAAAAAAGATGCTTTCTCTCGTGCGTTGGGATTTGTTGCCCATTCCCAATGTTCTTGGTTAGTCCAGAATTTTGCATTTTTAAAAGCCGGTTCGTAACCGGTGCGATCTTTATTCCATTGTATGCTTCCACCACAGTGATCAAAATGTAGGTGCGTTAAAAAAACATCTGTAATATCGTCTCTATGAAAACCTTTTTCTTTTAAAGATATATCTAGAGAATGCTCTCCCCAACGATAGTAATGCTTAAAAAATTTTTCGCTTTGCTTATTTCCCAGACCGTTATCTACAAGAATTAGTTTATTGCCATCTTCAATCAATAAACATCGTGCGGCAATATCTATCATGTTATTTTGATCTGCCGGATTGGTTCTACTCCATAAAGATTTGGGTACTACTCCAAACATGGCGCCACCGTCTAATTTAAAGTTTCCGGCTTCGATTGGATATAATTTCATTGCAAAGAATTTAGGATTTATGCTGCGCGCTGCAAATTATAAAATACAACAATTACTTGCACTCTTTTAATGCGGTTTTAACAGTACTTTCCGTAAAAAACGAAAAAAAATCGAATTCTGTAAAAAAAACGTTTTTTTTTATCAAAAAGAAGTTATTTTGCGGTAAAAATTACCGTATGTTAGAACTTGCCGGAATAATTATTTTAGGAATTTTAGCCCAATGGTCTGCTTGGAAACTCAAAATTCCCGCTATATTACCTCTTATTTTAATTGGTTTGGCTGTAGGCCCAATTGCTACTCTTTTTACTGAAGATGGCGGCAAACTTATAGAACCAATCTGGAATGGC
The DNA here is from genome assembly GCA_947494545.1 of uncultured Mesonia sp. Classification (GTDB taxonomy): domain Bacteria; phylum Bacteroidota; class Bacteroidia; order Flavobacteriales; family Flavobacteriaceae; genus Mesonia. The sequence continues at coordinate 93,121 of CANLVH010000012.1, forward strand.
GAATCCGGTTTATTTCCCGGGCAAAGTTTGTTTTATTTTGTGTCTTTAGCCATTAGTATAATTTTATTTGAAGGTGGTTTAACCTTGCGGCGCGGAGAAGTGCTAAATGTAGGCCCCGTAATTGTAAAGCTAATTACTGTTGCGGTTATTGTAACCTTTATAGGTTCTGGTATTGCAGCACATTTTATCTTTGATTTATCGTGGGAGATTTCCTTTTTATTTGCGGCTTTGATTATTGTAACCGGTCCTACGGTTATTACGCCTATTTTACGAAATATTCCGCTTAAGAAAGATGTTTCGGCTATTTTAAAATGGGAAGGTATTTTAATAGACCCAATAGGAGCATTAGTGGCCGTTTTGGTATTTGAATTTATTAGCGCAGGCGCAGGCGAAGAATATACTGCTACTGCCTTGATAGAATTTGGTAAAATCGTGCTTTTTGGATTTACTTTTGGCTTTACGTTTGCGCATGCACTTGCTTTTTCTATAAAGAAAAATGTAATTCCGCATTATTTATTAAATGTGTTTACGCTTGCTACGGTATTGGGTGTTTTTGTTTTGGCAGATTTATTTGCGCACGAAAGTGGTTTATTGGCAGTAGTAATTATGGGGATGGTTTTAGGAAACATAAACCTTCCAAACCTAAAAGAATTGCTATATTTTAAAGAATCGCTTAGCGTTTTATTAATTTCTATCCTGTTTATTTTGTTGGCAGCCAACATCAATATAGAAGATTTACTTTTAGTATATAATATGGAAGCGGTGCTTCTATTTGTCTTGGTTGTATTTGTAATACGACCGGCAGGTGTATTTTTGAGCAGTATAAACTCTTCTTTAAAACTAAACGAAAAACTCTTTATAAGTTGGGTGGGACCGCGTGGTATTGTGGCCGCAGGTATTGCTTCTTTATTTGGACTAAATTTGGCTAACCAAGGTGTTCCCGGAGCAGAATATATAACGCCTTTGGTGTTTATGATTGTTTTAGGAACGGTTTTGTTGAATGCTACTACCGCAAGAATGTTTGCAAAATTGGTGGGTGTCTTTCTTAAAAACCCCGAAGGTATTTTAATTATTGGAGCATCTTCAATTTCGCGTTTAATCGCTACTTATTTAAAGAAAAACAAACGCCATGTTGTTTTGCTAGACAGCAACCGCAATAATATTAGAAAGGCCAAAGAATTAGGTCTAGACGCTATTCAAGGCAGTGTTTACGAAGACGAACTTATGAATAATATAGAGCTTAACGATATTGGTTACTTGATGGGATTAACCGGAAATAGCGATATTAATAAAACGGCAATAGATAAGTTTCAAAAACATTTTGGCGAAAACGGCTCTTTTAGAATTCTCTCTCCGGAGGAAATGTCAGACCCCGAAAACAACCCAAAAGAAGGTCTCTTTTCTCCTACAGACGACTATGTAAAACTTACGGATGTAGCACGAAAACATCCTAAAATACAAGAAGTTCGTATTAACTCACAAGAACATTATAGCGGGTTGATAGAAATTACAAAAACCGACTCAGATATAATTCCGCTTTTTGTTAAAAATACCAATGGCGATTTAAGTATTATTCCTTCGCATAGCCAAGAAGTAGAAATAGAAGAAGGCTATATGTTGGTGTATTTAGGTAAGGAATTAAAAATAGAAAACAACGCCGAAAAGACAGATTTAGACGACACGATTTCTGAAGATGAGGAAGACGATGGTATAGATGAAGCCATCAAACAATCAGAAAAACAAGAAGAGCAGGAAGAAGACAAAAGTTAGTCTTCTTCTAGAGCTTCTACCAATGCATCTGTAATTTCCATATTATGGAAAACATTTTGCACGTCTTCATCGTCTTCAAATTTATCTACCAAGTTCATAATTTCTTTGGCTTGGTCTAACGGCAATTCGTTGGTATTTAAAGGTATGCGTTGCAGCTCAGAGTTTTTTACTTCTACGTCTAATTTTTCGAGGGTTTCAGACATTTTCCCAAAGTCTGTAAAATCTGTATAAACAATAATAAAATCGCCTTCTTCTTCAATTTCTTCGGCGCCGCCTTCAATTATTTCCAACTCAAATTCTTCTATAGAAGTTTCTATTTTATCGCGTTCTATGGTAAAAACCCCTTTACGGTCAAACAAAAATTCTAACGAACCGTTGGTGCCCAGACTTCCCTCGTTTTTAGTAAAGATAGAACGTACAGAAGCCACGGTTCTATTGGTGTTATCTGTAGTACATTCTATAAAAAATGCAATGCCGTGAGGACCATAACCTTCAAAAGTTACGTTTTCATAATTATCTGCATCTGCGCCACTAGCCTTTTTTATAGCACGTTTTATAGTATCTTTAGGCATATTAACCCCTTTTGCATTGGCAATAGCGTTACGCAAAGCAGCATTATATTCCGGGTCTGCTCCGCCACCTTCTTTTATGGCTACGGTAATTTCTTTTATTGCACGCGTAAATTGTTTTCCTCGCTTTTTATCCTGAGCGCCTTTGCGGTGCTTTATGTTGGCCCATTTGCTGTGTCCTGCCATTTATCTTATAATTTTTAATATTAACGTCTAATAATAATTATCTTAAAAATTTATTAATAAAATATTTTAATGTTAAAATAAAAGCTTTTATATTGCCTGCAAACTACTAAAATTTAAACCTATTATGAAAAAAATTATGTTAATGGCTGTAGCCATTGTTATGGTAACTCTTATGTCCTGTTCTAGTGATGACGAAAGTACGTCTGCAGTGCCAACTAATTCTGAACTTACCGGAGTTTGGGAACTTACTACGTTTAATTACGGTGGTGAAACCACTACAACAATGGACGGTGAAAGCCTTACTATTACTTACGATGCGCAAGGACAGAATTTTGATAATGCCGTGGTAACTTTTAACGAAGATAATACTTACACCAGTTCTGGTAGCTATGAGATTGAAATGACAATGACTATGATGGGACAAGAATCTACCCAGACCCATACGCTAAACGATGTTTACGGAAGCGGTACTTGGGAAGTAGATGGTAATACTTTAATAACCCAAGACGGTACCACAGGACAAGAAGGCCAAGCTACTATGCAAATGATTGATGGTAATACATTAAAATTAATCATAGAAGATTACTCGCAAGCTATGCCCGATTTGCCAGATGGGGCCGAAGGAGAGGTAAATATGTCTGCAGAAATGACTTTGGTAAGACAATAAAAGGGACTATCTTACAAAGTGTGTAAGTTAAAAAATAGCTGGGGCCGGCCCCAGCTATTTTTTTAATTTTAATAT
>CANLVH010000013.1 GCA_947494545.1 uncultured Mesonia sp.
GCCAGTCAGGAACTGGGGCATAATATTAAACCAGTTCTTAACGATCTATGAAAAAAGGGTAAGGTTATAGCTAAAAGGGCTGAAACCAGCTATAAGCAACTTACACACTTAGCGGGATAGTGTCTTAAAACCATTTCAAGATCTTCCCTCCAAAATTTTCGCAGTAGCGGGATAGGAGGGGAGACTTTAAATGTTTATTTCCAATTCTTAAAATAGTCTCCAAAATATGCAATAAAACATTCACTCACCACTAACCACTAACCTCTCACCACCCACCACTAAACACCATTATCATGAATCTCGATCAAATAGAAAATTTACTACTAAAAAAGAAAGACGAATCTACTCTTGCCAATATTATTATTTCCTATGCAGGTCTAAAACAAAAAATAGAAAACACCCAAAGCCATAGCTGGTATTTTAAACGCGCTTTGCCTAACAAACGCGAAAAACTAAACGATTTAATAGAAGAATTCGAAGAGTTTAGAGCCTTTTACAATCAGGCAACGATAGACGATCTCTTAGAAGAAATTCGTAATATAGAAGATTTTCAATCTGTATTTACTAAAGAAGGAAGAAATGTAATTACCGTAAAATGTTACCAGTTAGCAGAGGGTAAAAAGAAGTTTTATACGGAATTAATCCGACTAAAAAGCAAAACGCCGGTGCTAGAATCTCTCGATTTTTATTTAGACCATCCGGAAGATTTTCTAAAGTTCATCGAATAATAATTTCAAAAAAATGCTATATTTCAAAAGAAAAGCAACAAACTTACTGTATATATGATCTTTAACGAAATTATAAAAAACAATACCTGGTTAGGCGTTTCTGCAATCTTGTTGGAAAATTATCCGGAAGAAGAAGAAAATATAGAAGGCTATGCCTTAGTCTTCGAAAAATTGCAAGTCCTTAATCCGGAAGAATCTGATATGTATATTGAATTAAAAAATGTAACCGACGATTTTGATGGAGAACACTATGTAGACGTTGGCGGAAGATACAAAAATCCCAAAACCGAGGAAGATAAAGCGGCTATGGCGCTAGAATTTACTCCTTGGAACAGATGGTTAGGAATGGAAATTAGTGCAGAAAGTTTAGAAGAGTTTTCAGAACCAGAAATTATCGCGCATTGCCTTTACGAAATGACTTTTGCCGGCTTTGAAGAAAAGGAAATACAAGAAGAGTTAAAAGATATTAAAGAAGCAGCAGAAGAGACGGAACTCTATGAAACAGTAGATAAAGACGAGATTATGAACTATATAAACAGTATCATAAACGATCCTGATGAAGAAAACAACAAAAACAAACCGGAATAAATAATAGAGTTAAGTGTTTTTTTCTTTTATTAATCGCTTTGATAAGATTTTCTACAAGAATATAGAAAGGCGCAGAGGCGAAAGTCACTAAGCTTCCTTCTTGTATTATAAAAAGTCCTTTTAGCGTTATTTTTTGCAAATAATGTTTTTGGGATGCTCCATATATACTCCATAGGTACCTCATAGATAGTCCATCATAACTGCACTAAATAAATATGCGAACTTTCAGCGTTGTTTTTAGCAATATGTCTACCAATGCTTATCTGCCAAAACTTATCAATTGTACAATTATTTAAAATAATCGTAATAGGCTTCCAGGTTTTCTTTGATATGGGCTGTAACCTTAGCTCCTTCTTCTGTAGACGAAACTTTTCCTAAAGCTGCAATTTTCTCAATAAGCGGATGTAGAAAAACGTGCAGATTATCATGGGAAGGTCCTTCCATAGTACATTTTTTAACCACAAAATTTTTCGTTTCATTTAATTTTGCAGCTAGATTGTGATAGTCATCTACGGTTTTTGGTTCACTAGATTCAACCAATTCGAGCATTTTCTCTACACCTTCGTTGGTTTCTAGGTTGGCCTGCCATTTGTCTCCGTTGTCAAGTTCAATTTCACTAACCCAGGCATTATTATAAACTACCGCTTCATCATCAGATGCATTAGTAATCTCCTCGTTATGATTTTGGACCTCTTGAGTAGTTTCTGAAGTTTCGTTTTTAGTGTTGTTGTCTTTACAGCCAAGCATTAAAACGGAAAGAATTGTCGCGGTAAGAATTGTTTTTTTCATACTGTTTTATTTAAAACTTTAAAGGCGGGTAATTAATTATTAGTTAACTTTTAAAACTTACAAATTTTCTGCTATTCACTACAAGTAAAGATACATATTTATAAAAGATATTTAAAGGAAAGTGTATCCTTTTCTTTCAACTTAAAACCAATCTATAGCTAGTAAGCACGCTTAAATTAATTTAAATTGAACAAATTGCATTTTAAGACTATTTCGGATGCATATCTTTGTCAATCAAAAAGCTTCAAAATACAGATTAATACCGCTTAATTTCATATATTTTCAGATTAATTATAGTTTATGAATGCATTAGATGAATTTATTTCGGAATTCGCATCTGCAGTTTGGGGAATTCCGCTCGTTATCTTGTTAATAGGCGGCGGACTCTACCTGCTCATACTATCAAATTTTTTACCGTTTCGATACCTCGGACATTCCTTAGATCTTCTACGCGGAAAATATAATAATCCAAACGATCCGGGCGAGATCAATCATTTTCAAGCCCTTTCTACCGCGCTTTCTTCCACCGTGGGAATGGGAAATATTGCTGGTGTTGCAGTGGCAATTGCTTTAGGTGGTCCAGGTGCAATTTTCTGGCTTTGGGTAAGCGCTATTGTGGGAATGGCCACAAAGTTCTTTACCAATACCCTAGCAGTTATGTACCGCGGAAAAGATACCCAAGGAAACATTCAAGGTGGGGTCATGTATTTTATTGAAGAAGGCTTGGGAAAGAAATGGAAGTTTCTGGCTGTTTTATTTAGCATCGCCGGTTTAATTGGCGCCCTTCCGGTTTTTAATGTAAACCAGTTAACACAAGCCATTAATTTTATTTTACTGGAGCCCAACAATATTCCTACGGGTTTTGACACTAACTTCATTATAGGCCTCCTTCTTGTCATCTTAACTTCAGTAGTGATTTTGGGTGGTTTGCAACGAATAAGTAAAACGGTTTCCCGGCTGGTGCCGGCAATGGTAGTGCTTTACTTTATTTCTGTACTAATTATTATTGTGGTTAATTTTGAGGTGGTACCACAATATTTTGCAATGATCTTTACCGATGCTTTTGCTGCAGAACATTATAAAGGAGAACCCATTTTTGGTGGAGTTTTAGGAGGTTTAATTATTTTGGGAATTCGTAGGGGAGCTTTTTCTAACGAAGCAGGTATAGGAACTGCCACTATGGCACACGGAGCCAGTAAAACTTCGGAGCCCATCCGAGAAGGATTGGTGGCTATGATAGGACCTGCCATTGATACCTTGGTTGTTTGTACCTTAACCGCCCTTTCTATTTTGGTAACCGGCATTTGGCAAACCACAGATGTTAACGGCGTAAGTTTAACTGCTGCCGCATTTGAGGACTCTATTCCCTACGTGGGCGAATATCTTTTACTGTTTTGTATTGCTGCTTTTAGTATCTCTTCTCTATTTTCTTTCTCTTACTACGGGACAAAATGTCTTTCGTACTTGGCTGGAGCTGAGAATAAGCATTATTACAATTATATTTATATAGTAAGTATTTTGTTGGGGGCAACAACCTCGCTAAGTGCAATGATTAACCTTATTGATGCTTTTTTTGCTTTAATGGCTATCCCAACAATGATCGCAACTATAATTTTAGCTCCGAAGGTTATGAAAGAAGCCAGAAGGTATTTTAAGAAAACAACGCACAATTGAAATTAATAGAATCAACTTGTTTCTTTTTCAGACGAGTACTCACTTATTTTATCTAAAGCTATTCAAAAAATGCTAAAAGGTTTAGATGGTGTTATTATTACTTCCGTACGGAATATATAAGTTCTAATGACTCGTAACCATCACTTTAAAAAAATGCAATAAACTTATACCAATTACCCTACAAATAAAAAAACCGTCAAAGCTCTAAAGCAGAACTATGACGGTTAATAGTGGAGTCGGGGAGACTCGAACTCCCGTCCAAACAAGCAATTCAATAGCTTTCTACACGTTTAGTTTTTACTTCAATTGTCGGGAAAAATCTGGCAAAAAACCTCCTAATTTTTCCGTAACCTTTACAATTTCGGTATTCCTTAAAGGTGTCAGAATACCTAAATTTACTTTATCGGTGCCTCTGGTGCGAATGCCGTAAATTAAGGCCTTCGCGAGACATCTTGGTTCCCTGTCTTACAGGGACTAAGGTAATCTTACTATAATTCAGATTACGCAGCCAAGGCGTAATTATTTTCGCCGTTTAAAAAAGTGTGAAATATGATATTTACGAGCTATATCCCAGCGCTCGACGTGCTTACTACTCAATTAGACTCGCTGTCAAAACCAAGTCGACCCCATAATAATTCCTGCGAAGGGAGGAATCTTTTTCACTTCCCTCCGCAACCAATCCGAGCGAAGGCAGGAATCTTTTTCACTCCCTCCGCAACCATTTCCTGCGAAGGGAGGAATCTTTTTCACTTCCCTCCGCAACCATTTCCTGCGAAGGGAGGAATCTTTTTTCACAGCCATTGCAGGACATATTCCCTGCAAAGAGCAGATTTATTATTTATTTAAGTCAAAAGTTTTCTGGTTTACGGTTATAAAATAATAATTACAAACGCCAACCTAACAACTAATCTTAGTAATTTTATCAAAGAACAAGGTTATCTTTTGGGCGTTACCCCAATAAAAATTGGGGTCGGGCTATCCGTTGCAATTCCTCGCTTCAACGCTAAAAAAAAGCGTTAAAGCTGCGGGATTTCCACTGCTATCCCTAACGCAAAATAAAACCCACTGCCATAAAAGAACTTTTTACTTCCTTCCGCGGAAGCGTGGCAAAGATACAATAAAATCTTATCTTTACCACCCGCCATTAAAAAAGCAAAGTGTATGCCAGTATTTGCATAAAAGATAAAAAAGTTACAAAATATATGAGATTAGGAATTATTAAAGAACGCAAAACGCCACCCGACAGAAGAGTGGTTTTTTCTCCACAAAAATTAACCGAATTAAAAGAAATTTTTCCCGAAACAGAAGTATGCGTAGAAAGTTCTAACATCCGGATTTTTCCCGATAAACAATACGAAGAACGTGAAATCCCGGTAGTAGAAGACCTTTCTAATTGCGATGTTTTACTGGGTGTAAAAGAAGTGCCCATAGAAGCTTTAATTCCTGAAAAAAAATACTTTTTCTTTTCGCATACCATAAAAAAGCAACCTTATAATCGCGATTTATTGCGGGCTGTTTTAGAAAAAAACATACAACTTTACGACCACGAAGTTATTACAGATCACACCGGCCACCGTTTAATTGGCTTTGGCCGTTATGCCGGAATTGTTGGCGCTTATAACGGTTTTCGCGCTTTAGGTTTGCGAGAAGGTACTTTTAACTTGACCAAAGTAGAAAACCTAAGCGATTATAAAGCCGTAATAACAGAATTGCAAAAAGTAAAGCTACCTAACAACTATAAAATTATACTTACCGGTGGCGGAAAAGTGGCCAACGGTGCCAAAGAAATCTTAGAACATTTGAATTTAAAAGAAGTAAATGTGCAAGATTATTTGGTAAATACATTTAACGAACCGGTTTTTTGTCAAATTGAAGTCTTAGATTATAACAAACCCAAAAACAAAAGTAATTTTGGCGATAAGTACGACTTTTATAACAATCCGGAGAATTACGAGTCTAACTTTATGCGCTTTGCCAAAGTGTCTAATATGTTTATAGCAGGACATTTTTATGGCGATGGCGCACCAAAATTTTTTACCGCAGAAGACGCTCGTAACCCGAATTTTAAAATAGATTTGATTGCAGATATTAGTTGCGATATAGATGGCCCAATAGCTAGTACTATAAAACCGTCTACCATTGCAGAGCCTTTTTACGGCTACGACCCAAAATCCGAAAAAGAAGTTGCTTTTGATGCTCCCGATGCAATTACTGTAATGGCAGTAGATAATTTGCCTTGCGAATTACCAAAAGATGCCAGCGAAGGTTTTGGAGAAATGTTTTTAGAACACGTAATGCCCGCTTTTTATAACGACGATAAAGACGGTATTTTAATTAGAGCGCTAATGACTTTTAACGGTAAACTAACACCGCGTTATGAATATTTACAAGATTTTGTAGATGGTAAGGAATAAAATTAAAGACAGTAATAAAAAAAGCGGGAATCAATTCCCGCTTTTTTTGTCTAACATTTATGTGTTTCTTTTAAATGTTTGGTCTATCATCCGGGTTTAAATCATTTCTATCAGATGGCTTGCTTTTCGGTAATTTTTTAGTAGGCTCATTTGCTGTGCTTGCGTCTTTGGCCTCTTTTCTAAATTTACTTATAATATCTTTAAAATGTTCGCCGGCAGCTTCGCGTCCGCCAAGGCCATAAGCTAAAGCTACGGCCACAGCAATTGCTCCTAAAATAAGACCAAAGGCCAATTCTACAATTTCGTTGGCTATACCCATTGTTCTTAATGCAATTGCAATAAACAATGCTAGTGATGCCCATCTAACTACATTGGCTATAAAACGGTTGTCTTTTGCTTTTACCATCGTGTTATAAATTAAGATAGAAATGTAATTTCCTATAGCTAAAATAAATAGGCCAAACAGGATATTACCTGTAATTTCTAAAATTTGATTTAAAACGACACTTAAGTTTTCTAAGTTTAAAATTTCTACGGCTGTTATAATTCCGAAGAAAACCAAAAAGAAATAAATAAGGTTGGCAATTAATTTAGATAGCGACTGATTGGCACCAATCATATTCTGAATTTGAATTTTTTCTGCGGCACGGTCTAAGCCCATACTTTTAAATAGGTCTTCTAAAAAATCTGCCAAATATTTACCACCCCATATAAAGATGATTAGAATAAGCCCGGCGATAATTATTTCACCAATCATTTCCGTAAAGCTATAAAGTATATCGTTGGCAGGCTCTGAAATTGCTTCCATCTGCAAAGCGTTAAACGCTTGAATTAAAAACGGAACAAAAATTACGATAAATACTATTTTTCTAATAATATTTATCAGCTTATCGGTGTCTTTAAAGCCGGTTTTATCTACCAATTTATCTAAAAATTTTCCGCTAAGGTTAATCAACCCGGAAACAAATTTTGCCAAAATATAACCTATAAAACCAATTAAGATAGCGGCAATGAGATTAGGAATAAAGCTTAAAAATTTAGTGACCATTTCTTCTAGCGGTTGTAAAACCTCTTTTATACCTAAGACCTCGAGAACTAGTAGCAAAACAATTATCATTACAATGTAATAAACAATGTTGCCTAGAAAGGAATTGGTGTCTTTTACATCAGACCGACCGAAAACTTTTTCGTCCCAGTTTGTTTTTTTGAGTAAACGCACCACCACGGCTTTTAATCCTTTGGCAATTAGCCAACCTATGAGCAGAATTAATAATGCCCCAATAATATCGGGTACGTAGTTAGTAATACTAATCCAAATGTTTTGTAACTGATTTTCCATAATACTTTTTTAATTTTCAGGTTAGATTTGCAATTTATTGAAATTAAAAGAATATAAATGTTTAATATTTATTAAATTAAGAGTTTTGTGCGTATTATTAGTGGTTATTGTGTAAAATATTTAAGCAATCTTTATTAATTATTTTTTAAGCATAAAAAATGAATATGGTTAGGATCACGGTAGCTGAAAAAGTGGTGACTGAAAATTTCTGGAAGTAATTTCAAATCGATTAGAGAGAATACTTGGAAAAATTTAATAAATAAAAAATGTCCTGCCAATTACGACAGGACATTTTAATGTAAAAACGATTAGAATTTTTAGCAGATAGGTGACTTATTTCTCTTCTTCAATAAGCTCTACCATCATTTCTATTTCTTTTAACAGCTTGTCATTATTGCCACTATAACCTACTTTTTTAAACTTAATTTTATTATCGGGACCTAAGATTATTTTAGTAGGAATGCCTTCTATGCCATAATCTTGGGCGGTTTTAAAAGTACGCAACTTTTCTTTTACCGGCTCATCCATTACCACCCAAAACGGATAATCTTTCTCTTCGAGAAAGTTGCTAACGCGTTCTTTACGTTCTTCCATCGAGCCGTTTTCTAAAGTATTTACAAATACAAATTCTACATTCTCGTTATCTTGGTATTGTTCTACCGCTTTTTTCATTCCGGGGAACGAGGCTAAGCAAGGTCCGCACCAAGTTGCCCAGAAGTCTAAGATTACAGTTTTTCCTTTTAAATCTTCTAAAGAAATTTGTTTACCATTTAAATCTTGCAGACTAAAATCACTGGCAGTTTTAGAAAGCATTTCTTTTTTTAATTCATCTTTTAAAGCTTCGTCTGCTTTGTCTTCTAAAGAAGCCAATTCTTTTTCTGCCTCTTCTTTAGAGCTATCTAATTCTTGCTTGGCTTCTAGGTACCAATCTTTAACTTTTGCGGTAGCTTGGTTATTTTTTACAAAATCTGCGGCGTTCTTTGCAGCTTTTTCATACTTATCAGCTTCCATTAAGTATTGAATAAAACGCTCGTGCATTTCTGCATCTTGCATATCTTTTATGGCTTTTTCTTGGTAAGAAATAGCTTCATCAATTTTATCTTGCTTGTATAAGATATAAGCGTAGGTGTCTGCATACATACCCCAACTTCGGCCTAAATTTTCTTTATACTCTGTAGGGGTGAGCATTTCTCTTCTATCTTTTTGTTCTTCTTGTTCTTTTTCTAAAATATCGAGTGATTCTTTAGAAAGTTCGGCTGCCATTTCTAAATTTTCTCCTTTTTCTGCCATTTGCCAAGCAACCGAATTGTACACCTGACTTTTTATGCCTATATGCTGTATTTGCTGCGCATATTCTTGCATTTTTTCCCAGTTGCCTTGCTCTTGATAAGCGGTAGCAATAGCTCGTAAAATAAAATCACGTTCAATTTCTGGATTATCTACTTTTGCATCGTAGTCTTCTAAAATTTTCACTTTTTCTTCTACATTTGGTGCAGCAAAAGCCTGCTGAATTAAGGCCCGTTGCGCCAATTCCCCGTCAGGGTAATTGTTAGTGATTTGCCTACGTAAAGAGTCTACCTTTTCTTTTTCTCCGGTAATGGTATAAATACTCATTAAGGTTTGGGCTTCATCTTCGGTAAGATCTTGACGCTTTTCGTAAGATGCCGTTCGTGATTTTGCATAACTTTCTGCTTTTTCAGGCTTGTGTTGTCTAAGAAATTGTAAATACTTTCTGTCCCAGTTTTTATGTAAATCTGGGTTTTTCTCCAAGTCTTTTTCTATTAAAGCCATAGAAGAATCTTTAGAGATTTCTAGCTTTTGATTAGCGCCCAGACCTTGGTAATATATGCCTAAATGTGCATTACTTCCCGGTAAAACTTCGCCTTCTTCATTATATAAAGCCATTGTATAACCTTTGGCCGCGTTATTATCTAAGCTGTCTGCAGTCCTAAACCTAAAAGCCAGAGCTTTGGCAGAGTCCGGTATTTTAAAGTTGGCAACCCAAGTATTGGCAGAATCTTTTAAAGATAAATCTTCTGCGTAGGTTTTGCCGTCTTTCATATAGTAATAAGCTGCCTCTACTTCCGAAGCATCGTTATCGTATTGTAAAGCTAAGTTTTTTCCGGGCTGTGGCTTTGAATCTTTTAGATGTAAATTACCAATTTGTTTCCCCTCGGGTTGGTTGTCTTTTTGATCATTTTGACAGGCAAAAGTAAAAAATAAGCTACCTGCCAAAAGTAAAAATGTGGATTTTTGCATGAGTTGGTTTTTTAAGAATAAGCACGAAATTTACAACAAATTCTGTAAATTTTTAAACAAATGAAATTGATTTTGAGGCACAACTACGAAAAATAAAACAAGATGCGAGGATGCTTTAAGCTGTAAGCCATACGCCGTAGGCAGTAAGCAATAAGCTGTAAGCAAATGTATGATGTATACTGAATATTGTATAATGTCACATAAATTTGAAATTTGAAATGAAAAATTTGCACTTTGAAATTTTTGCAATCAATACTCAATACTAAGTACTCAATACTAACTCATCATCTCACGACTCAAGACTAACAGTCAACTTTCTTATCTCAACCAAACGTGTAAGCAATTGCTCTAAATACTGTAAATCTAACATATTGGCGCCATCGCTTTTGGCGTTGGCAGGGTCAAAATGGGTTTCTATAAACAAACCATCTACTTTGTTTACTACCCCGGCGCGAGCAATAGTTTCTATCATTTCCGGTCTTCCGCCGGTAACGCCACTAGATTGATTGGGTTGTTGTAAAGAATGAGTAACGTCTAAAACCGTTGGTGCATATTGGCGCATAGTAGGAATACCGCGAAAATCTACAATCATATCTTGGTAGCCAAACATCGTTCCACGATCGGTTAGCATTACTTGTTGGTTGTTGGAGTCGGTTACTTTTTTTACGGCGTGTTGCATGCTTTCGGAACTCATAAATTGCCCTTTTTTTAGGTTTACTACTTTTCCGGTTTGGGCGGCAGCGACAACTAAATCTGTTTGGCGCACTAAAAAAGCCGGTATTTGCAAAATATCTACATATTCTGCAGCCAATTTTGCATCGCTTACTTCGTGAATATCGGTAACGGTAGGAACTTGGAAGGTTTCTGAAACTTTGCGTAAGATTTTTAGAGCTTTTTCATCGCCAATTCCTGTAAAACTATCTAACCTACTACGGTTGGCTTTTTTAAAACTGCCTTTAAAAACATACGGAATCTCTAATTTATCGGTAATGGCACAAACTTTTTCTGCAATGTGCAAAGCCATATCTTCCCCTTCGATGGCACAAGGCCCGGCCAGTAGGAAAAAGTTGTTTTTATTGGTATGTTTTAGTTGTGGAATTAAATCGAGTTTCATAGTAGTTTCCTTTTAAGTGCAAAGATACAGAAATCTCAGCTTTTTGAGAATTAGTTAAAGGAAATTGATAATTGAAAGGAAAGGCTATATGAACTAATTTTGAATGATGAATTTTGAGATTTGAATTTAGAAATTTCTAAGACCTAAACTTAATACTTTAAGCTGTACGTTATAAGCTTGTTCAGTAAATTAAATACTGTATGCTGCTGGGCAAATTTGAAATAGAAAATTTGCATTTTGAAATTTTTTACTCACCAACTAATTTCCCGTAAAAATTCCGTAAAGAAAATATAATAAATCTTAGTAATAAAAATTGAAAAAAACTCAAATTTTAGACGGTAATCTTCAAAATTCAAATCTGGATTTATGATTGGCGTGATAAAAATTTCTTCTAAGTTGCAAAGAATCAATAAAATATGTAGCTTAAGCTAAATGCAGAAAAGTAAAAAATGTGTATTTATTAAAAAAAAATAATTCTACATTTGCAGCCTTTAAAAAATAGCTTATATGACAGCAATTAGAAATATTGCAATTATTGCCCACGTAGACCACGGTAAAACAACTTTGGTAGACAAAATTATGTACCATTGTCGTTTGTTTAGAGACAACGAAAATACCGGAGATCTTATTTTAGATAATAACGATCAAGAGCGGGAACGTGGTATTACCATTACTTCTAAAAACGTAGCGGTTACTTATAAAGATACCAAAATTAACATTATAGATACTCCCGGTCACGCCGATTTTGGCGGAGAAGTAGAGCGGGTACTCAATATGGCAGATGGCGTACTTTTGTTGGTAGATGCTTTTGAAGGCCCAATGCCACAAACCCGTTTTGTATTGCAAAAAGCCATAGATTTAGGTTTAAAACCTTGTGTGGTGGTAAATAAAGTAGACAAAGAAAACTGTACCCCGGACGAAGTGCATGAAAAAGTGTTCGATTTGATGTTTGAGTTGGGCGCAGAAGAATGGCAATTAGATTTCCCAACCGTTTACGGTTCGGCAAAAAATAATTGGATGTCTGAAGACTGGAAAAAAGAAACCGATAGCATAGAACCATTATTAGATATGGTTTTAGAACATATTCCGGAGCCAAAAGTAGATTTAGTTGGTACACCACAGATGTTAATTACCTCTTTAGACTTTTCTTCGTTTACCGGAAGAATAGCAATTGGTCGTTTGCAACGCGGTACTTTAAAAGAAGGAATGCAAGTTTCTTTGGTAAAACGCGATGGCAGCATCAAAAAAACAAAAATTAAAGAATTACATACTTTTGAAGGTTTAGGAAGACTAAAAGTAGAAGAAGTACAAGCAGGCGATATTTGTGCTGTGGTTGGTTTGGAAGGTTTTGAAATAGGCGATACCATTGCCGATATTGAAAACCCCGAAGGCTTAAAAACCATTAGTATAGACGAGCCTACAATGAGTATGTTATTTACCATTAACGATTCGCCATTTTTTGGGAAAGACGGTAAATACGTAACCTCGCGGCATATTAAAGAACGCCTGTATAGAGAGCTGGAAAAAAACTTGGCTTTACGCGTAAAAGAAACAGACAGCGCAGACAAATTTAATGTTTACGGCCGTGGCGTAATGCACTTAGCAGTTTTGGTAGAAACAATGCGTAGAGAAGGCTATGAATTACAAATTGGGCAACCGCAAGTAATTATTAGAGAAATAGACGGCGTAAAATGTGAGCCAATAGAAGAGCTGACCATAGATTTACCAGAAGAAGTTTCTGGGAAAGCGGTAGAAATGGTAAGTCTTCGTAAAGGCGAAATGCTAAGTATGGAAGCCCGTGGCGATCGTATGGTATGTGAATTTTTAATTCCGTCTCGCGGTATTATAGGTTTGCGAAACCAGTTGCTTACTGCCACTGCCGGCGAAGCAATTATGGCGCACCGTTTTAAAGAATACCAACCTTTAAAAGGAGATATTCCGCAACGTTTAAACGGCTCGTTGGTTTCTATGGAAAAAGGAACCGCCATTCCATATTCTATAGACAAATTACAAGATCGCGGAAAGTTTTTTGTAGATCCCGGAGAAGATATTTACGAAGGACAAGTAATTGGCGAAAATTCCCGCCAAGACGATATGACGGTAAATATTACCAAAACCAAAAAACTGTCTAACGTACGATCTTCCGGTGCAGACGATAAAGCCAAAATTGTTCCGGCAATCAAATTTAGTTTGGAAGAAGCTTTAGAATACATTCAAAAAGACGAATACGTAGAGGTAACGCCAAACCACTTACGTTTACGTAAAATATATTTAAAAGAAGTAGACCGTAAGCGTTATAAAATTGTCTAAGTTTTAGCGTTTTCAAAACAAAAACCCTTTATTTTTTTAGATAGAGGGTTTTTTTATGGGTGTGCCCCTCCGGATGCTTGATAATATTTTGTTCATATATCTACAGAACTTTGAGTGAAATATGAAAAGCGATAGCGCATCAATTTTTTAAGTAACGCGGGATGGATGTAGAATTTAAATTATTTTCTTCTTTTTCTTCAGTATAGCTAAGCTTTTCCGTGAAAAATTTTTGAAGCCTTGGAAAAAATTTAGGAAAAGCTTGGCGATTTTTCGCTCTAAGCGAAAAAATACCTAAGAAAAAGCGTCTTTTCTTTTGGTTCATTTTCTTTGGACGAGCAAAGAAAATGAACAATGTTTCTTAAAACGCAAAATTTCTATTGTTTTATAAACTTCTATTGAGAAAGATTAAAACAAACTTAGATTACTAAGTATCTTCACAACAAAAGACCATTTAAAACACATTTACGTCATTTTTTTTGATGTCAATAAAAGCAAAATAAATATTTAACCAGTTGTTCGTGTTTTGGGTGTGCCCCTCCGGGTCGCGCTATCCGTTATATCTTTTTTTACTTTTTTAAAAAGTAAAAAAAGGATGCCACTACTATCGCTCACACAAGAAAAATAGCTTATTTTCGTCTAAAAGTAGTTTTTTGTTGGAGATAATACTGTACAATTCAGAAAAAAAAACCGATTGGGATACTTTTATCCGTAATTCCAAAAACGGAACTTTTTTGTTTTATCGCGATTTTATGGAATATCATCAAAATCGCTTTACAGATTATTCTATAATGGTTTATGAAAAGAAAAAATTACTTGCCGTTCTACCCGCCAATAGAGTAGAAGATGAAATTTTTTCGCATCAAGGTTTAACCTATGGTGGTATTGTTTTTAAAAATTTTGCCAAGGTAAAGCAGATAAATAAAATTTTTGAAGCTGTTTTAAATTTTTTGAATAAAGAAGATTTAAAAACCTTTACTTTAAAGTTACTACCTTCTAAGTATAACCATTTTCAAAGCAGTGCGTTAGAGTATTTGTTGTTTCAACACCGGGCTAAACTTATTCGTAGAGATATGAATTTTTTTATTCCGCTACAGCGAAACCCCAAACAGCATAAAAACAAGAAGAAAATTTACAATAAAGATTTTGTAAAAGATTTTTCAATACAACAAGAAAACGGATTTGCTGTTTTTTGGGAAAAATTACTCCGACCAATTTTACAAGAGAAATATAACGCAGATCCGGTGCATAGCATAAGAGAAATAGAAATGCTGGCAGCGCGATTTCCAGAAAATATTAAACAATTTAATTTATACTACAAAAACAAACTTGTTGCAGGAATGACTTTGTTTATAGAACAGCAACAAAAAGTGGTAAAGTCGCAATATGGCACGGTAAACGAAGAAGGAAAAAGTTTAAAAGCCTTAGATTTCTTGTACCTTGAATTGATAAAAAAATACAAAGAATTAGGGTTTAATTATTTTGATTTGGGAATTACCAACGAGGCTGATGGTTATAGTTACAACGGCGGTCTTACTAATTACAAAGAAGAGCTGGGCGGAATACCTATTAGTTTAGATAGATATCAATTGAGCTTGTAATTCGTTTAAATGAAAAAAAACAGGATTATCTTAATTTTAATAAATTAAAATGTTATTTTTGGTTAAAATATTAACTTTAAAATCGATTAAAAATGGAAAAATTATTATTTACTTTACTTGTTATTTCTTGTTTTAGTGTTAAATCTCAAAATACCTTTCCTTCTGCTGGAAATGTTGGGATAGGTACTACTTCACCAAGTGAAGAATTAGAAGTGGAGGGTACTATTCAAGCAGAAAATGCGGCATTTACAAATGCGCCTACCGGTGTTTATAATTTTAATAATAATACTGACCGAGTAGTAACAAGTAGTGTTTTACAGGCTGGCTATTTAATTAACCCAACCTCTAGATCAAGAACATTAAATCTGTTTGATTTTCCAGAATCTAATTATGATAGTGCTCCTACATTTTGGTTTAGTTTAACCGATAGAGCAGATGCCAGAAGGTTTACTATGAGGGCTGTAGAAGGAAGTGCTTCTGAATTTCTTATGCATGATAAAAATCAATCTAATATTTTCTCTGTTACAGAAAACGGTAATGGACGTACTAGGATGATCTTGCCCAAAAGTAATTCACATATTATGATTGGCACTACTTCTTATACCGATAACGGAGAATATTATCAACTGAATGTCAATGGTAAAATTAGGGCTACAGAAGTAAAAGTATATACTGGATGGGCAGATTATGTATTTGAAGATAACTACAATTTATCTCCCTTAAGCGAAGTAGAAGATTTTATTAACAAGTACGGTCATCTTAAAAATGTACCCAGCGCTAAAGAAGTAGAAGAAAATGGGGTGAAATTAGGAGAGATTAATAAAATATTATTGGAAAAGATTGAGGAGTTGACGCTTTATTTAATTGAAAAGGATAAGCAATATCAACAATTACAGAAAGATATTCGAGTTTTAAAGGGTAAAATTAACTCATTAAAAGAATAAGATATGATTATTGAAAGAAGTAAACTTGTTTTCGGTGTTATATTGTTTTTTTTCTATCATCTAAGCATAGCACAGGTTAATAACTACTGGCAATTGGGAACATTGGCATTTGATTTTAGTAATGTTCCACCTGTAGCAAGCAACACAAATATTTCTGATGATGGAGATTACGCTTATACATCTCATTACGGTTACTCTACTATGAGTGACTCTAACGGGGATTTATTATTTTATACAGATGGTATCAATATTTGGAACCAAAATCATTCGAAGATTTTAGATAATCCTTTTTATTATGCTTTAGAAATGGATTCGGCCAAAATAAAACAAAATGTTTTATCAGTACCTCATCCTGGGGATGCTAATAAATATTTTGTTTTTTCGTTCATTAATATTGAATATTTATGTGGAGGCTGTGCGCATGGCCATTACGGGATAGGCTTAGTCGATTTTTCTAATAATGTCAATGGAGATTTTACCTTAATTAAGGATCAAATAGATCCTGGCGTGTGGAATAAAGATAGGAGAGGTGCTATGACTGCAATTTATGTAGAGTCAGGTAATTATTATTGGGTTATCCTAAGAAAATTAGGTAAATTATGGAGTATTAAAGTTGATTCAAACGGAGTAAGTGATAATGTGATTGAAAGCACAATTAATTATAGCGATTATTCTCCAGTACAAGATTATGAAACTATTAAATTTACTCCAGAAGGTGATAAATTAATTGGAATAGGTTATAATGGTAGAAATACGATTTATAAAATGAATTTCAATAAGCAGACAGGTGAGTTTAATAATTATGTCTCATATAATCTGGGAGATTATGTAAATTTGACCGACTTTGAGATATCAAATAATTCCCAAAATGTTTATATAGTTAAAAATGGATCGATTGTAGTAAAGAATATCAATTCTTTAGGAGGAAGTGAAAGAGTTGTAAAAATTAATAATAGCACTAATGATAGTGAAGATATGCTTTTTTTAGAAAAAGATCCAAATCACGAGATATTAGTGGCTTCAAACTTTAACTATTATGACTATAATAAGTATTTACATAAAATCGAAAATCAAAACTCTTATTATAATTCTACACTTTTATTAAATTATGTTTATCTTAATGGTAAAAACTTAAAATATTTAGATGGTAAACTCGGTTTTTTACCCCAAACAATAAGTGATTCTCCTTGTCCTGCTAATAGTATTCGTGAAGATGATGTACAAGCCGGTCAAATTGACTTTCAATCCACATTCAACACTATCATTGCTACTAATGTGATTACTGCTAATGCTACTGCAGAGTATGATGCAGGTAGTAGTGTTATCCTGAAACCTGGTTTTTACGCTAAGGAAGGGGCAGATTTTTTAGCCTATATAGACGGTTGTAGTTCAAATGAAGATCGTGCAAGAGGGATTACAATTCCAAGAAAAAGTAAAAGTATGACGGACTGTGAAACGACAAGAGAGATTAATATTTATCCTAATCCTGTAATTTCAGAATTTACTTTTGAAAGTGATGTTAGGATGAACAATTGGTATTTGATGGATATTAATGGTAATGTAAAGCTAAAAGGTGCTTTAGGAGAAAATAAGTTAAAGTCCTCATTAATAAATATGGAGCAATTTAATACCGGAAACTATTTTCTTAAAGTTATATTTGAAGATCAAAAGATGCTGACTAAATCTATCATTAAAAAATAACTCAAAATAATTAAATGCTTTTTTATTAACATTACTATTTTTATTTAAATTTGAAAACCACTTAACTTTAGGTGGTTTTTTTATTTTTAAAATTATATGATTCCGTTTTTAAACCTTCACAAAATTAATCGTCCCTACGAAAAAGCTTTTAAACAAAGTTTTGATAAATTTTTAGCTTCTGGTTATTATGTTTTAGGCAGTGCAGTAAAAGAATTTGAAAAGCAATTTGCAGCTTACTGTGGCGTTAAACATTGCGTTGGGGTAGGTAACGGTTTAGATGCGCTCACATTAATTTTAAAAGCTTATATAAAATTAGGAAAACTGCAAAAAGGAGATAAAGTTATCGTTGCTGCCAATACCTATATCGCAACTATTTTGGCAGTAAAACAAGCAGGCTTACAACCCGTTTTGGTAGAGCCGGATGAGAAAACCTTTAATTTAAATCCGGCAGCGGTAGAAAAACATTTGGACAGATCTGTAAAAGCTGTTTTGGTTACACACCTTTACGGAAAATTAGCAGATATGATTACTTTACGGAAAATTTCTAACAAGAATAATCTACTTCTATTAGCCGATGCCGCCCAAGCCCACGGCGCAGAAGACGTGAACGGCAATAAAGCCGGAAGTCTGGCAGATGCCGCAGGATTTAGTTTCTATCCAAGTAAAAATCTTGGAGCTTTGGGCGATGGTGGAGCAGTTACAACTAACAATAATAAATTAGCAACTGTAATTTCCCAACTTAGAAATTATGGTACTTCCTCCAAATACGTAAATGATTATGTGGGCGTAAATTCACGTTTAGATGAATTGCAGGCCGGATTTTTATTAGAAAAACTTCCCAATCTCGATAAAGATAATACACGCCGAAGAGCTATTGCAAAGCGCTATTTATCTGAAATTAAAAACGAAAAAATTAAGCTTCCTTTTTGGGATGGAAGTGAGAATCACGTGTTTCATTTATTTGTAGTTCGGGTAAAAAATCGCGCAGAATTTTGTGGTTATTTAGAAAAAAATGAAATCGGGTTTTTAATTCATTATCCAATTCCGCCGCACAGACAAAAAGCCTTACAAGCGTTTTCAAATTGTAATTTTCCCTTTACGGAAAAAATTAGTCAAGAAGTGCTGAGTATTCCTATGAGTCCGGTATTGAAAGAAGAGGAAGTGTCTAAAGTAATTGCAATTTTAAATGCTTATTAATTGAAAATTCCTACAAAAATAAGAACCAATTTATTGCTAAAAATGACTTCGCTCAACGCGGTGGTTATTGGGATAAGGCTGGTACTCTCTTTGGTGGTGCAGCGACTTTTGGCGCAATTTGTTGGAGAGACGGGAATATCTAAAATCGGGCAGTTACGCAATTTGATTCAAATTGCTACGGCAACTTCTTCAGTAGGGGTTTTTAAAGGGGTTGTGAAATATATTGCACAATACAAAGAAGACGAAAAACAATTGCAAAAACTGTTTTCTACTTCTTTTGTTTTTATAGCCGTAGGATCTTTTATCACTACCAGCGTTTTGTTTTTTAGTGCGTCATTTATAAGCGATTATTTATTTGCTACAACGCAATATGCCTATCTCATAAAACTTTTTGCTGTTATTGTTCCTTTCATTGGCATTCATAGCATTTTTTATGCCGTAATAAACGGTCTATCGCGTTACAAAAAATTTGCCGTAATAGATTTAGTGGGTTACCTGCTTTCTACTGCTTTAACCTTGTATTTTTTGTTTCATTACAATATAGATATGGTGTTAATTGCCGTAATGCTATCTCCTGTAATACAATTGTTGGTATTAATTTTCTTGTTTTTTAAAACCTTAAAAGAGTATGTACAATTTTCTAAATTAACTTGGCGTCCTTCGTTCGGCAAAAATTTATTGTCTTTTTCTTTAATGGCTTTTTTTTCTACGGTCTTATTAAATTATGTAGAAATAGGCATCCGCTCTATGTTGGTAAATAAAATTTCAGAAGCCGAAGCGGGAATTTGGACTGCTATGACAAATATCTCGAGAAATTATATGGTTTTTTCTGCCTCTTTATTTTCTTTATACGTTTTGCCCAAGTTTAGTGGCATCTTTTCTGGTATAGAATTTAAAAAAGAACTATTTTCTATTTACAAAACCTTATTACCAATTTTTGGGGTAGGAATGCTTCTTATCTATTTTTTACGGGAATATATAATACAACTTATTTATCCTGACTTTGACGGTCTAGCGCCCTTGTTTAAATGGCAATTAATGGGAGATTTTATCAAATTGATGTCTGTTATTTTGGCAAACCAATTTTTAGCTAAAAAAATGGTACGAAGTTTTATTTTTACCGAAATTTTTTCGCTGGCCGTATTTTTTGGCGCGGCTTATTATTTGAGCAATATCTATGGCGTAGAAGGGGTAGTTATGGCTAATTTAATACGCTATGTTCTATATTTTGTTTTGGTGGTAATTTTGGTATTTGATTATTTTAAAAACCGAACTTAACCTTCCCAAGTGTTTAAATATTTTTTTCCAATTTTTAAAAAATGATGTTCACGCTCTACAAACTGTTGTGCATTTTTGCCAATTTCCTCAATTTTATACGGATTTTCTATTAGCCAACTCATTTTTTCTACCAAATAATTTACATCCGGCAAGGCATTAATACAAACTTGGTCTTCTTGTAAAGCATAATAATCTAAAAATTCTTTTTCTGCTCCGGTAAAAACTACTTTCTCTTGCGCCATTGCTTCCAAGGCATTGTAACCTTGATCGTAAGCATAAACCATATCTAAAAATATATGGCAATTTTGGTAAAGTTTGATATATTCTCGATACGGAATATTTTCTACAATCGTTATTTCTACTTGTTTAGGATATTTTTTTGCAATAACCTCCAAAGCTTTTTCAAAGAAACCTATTCCTTTTCTAATCTTTGTACTTTGATTAATGCCTAAAAATAATTGTATTTTTTTTGAAGGTTTTACTAATTTATTTCTAGGTATTATTACAGGATTGGGCAACATTCCCAAACTTTTCTTATGGTTTTTTATTACCAAAAAATAATCTATATCAGACGCGATTAAGCCATGCATTAAGCGCTCAATTTTTAAGTAGTAGGCTTCGTATTTCTTTTCGCCATAAGGCAACAAGCTTTGATAAGCTTTTTTCTTCACTTCATTAGTAAATAAAGGCGTTAAGACACTATATTTTAAGGTTTTCTTCTGAAGAAATTTGACGGTGCGGTAGTCGTTACCGCAAACCAAAAGAAAAAGTTTTTTGTTGTGTTTATGTAAATATTGCATTTGTTTTAGCTGCAAATTTAAAGGCAGTTTTAAAGCATTCCCGTGTATAAATTGTACAACATCAAAATTTTTTAAACTTTTTTTTACTTTTAAAAACCTAAAATAAATTTCGTAATGTTCCAGATTGATAGAAGTAAAGCGGAACAAAGCGTTTTTAAATTTTCTTAAAAGAAAATAACGATTTAAAAAATTGGCAGCCAAAGAAGTATCTACCGGATAATTTTTAAAACTATCGCCATCGCCAATTAATACAACTTCGTGCCCTAATTCTTGCAAGGCTTTTTTTAAGGAATTATGCAATCTGCTAAACTCGCCTACCAATAATATGCGCATAAAGTTATACTTTTGAAAACGTAAACTTATAGAAAAAAAATGAGTATTGTATGGGCGCTTCCAAGCTGGATAAAAAAATAAAAATATGTCTTGTTACAATTTCCTTGGGCGGGGGAGGCGCAGAACGTTCTACCGCTTTGCTTTCAAAATTACTTGAGAAAAAAGGTTATGAAGTGCATTTGGTGGTTTTAACCGATAAAATAGATTATGCCTATAAAGGAAAACTATTTAATTTGGGGAAATTTAAAAACCGTAACGATAATTTGTTTCAACGATTGCGTAGGTTTAGAAAATTAAAAAAGTATCTGGCAGAAAATCAATTTGATTATATAATAGATAATAGACCTAAAAACAATGCTTTAAGAGAATTATATTATTTAAAATATATTTATACGTCGCAAAAATTAATTTATGTAATAAGAAACTCGACATTAGAGAAATACCTTCCTATAAAGAATAAATTTTTCTCTACGTGGGTAGTGGACCTAATTATAAAAAGAGTGTATAAACTGGTTGCGGTTTCTAAAGCTATTGCCAAAGAAGTAAATAAAGGTTTTTCTACAAAAAAGGCCATTGGTATTTATAATCCCATAGAGAATTTTTGTGTTACTAATAACACTGGTTTTTCAGACGAAGGTTATATTCTTTTTTTGGGAAGAATTGAAGAAAAATCGAAGAATTTAAGTCTGCTCTTAGAAAGTTATAAATTTTCTAGTTTAGCAGAAAAAGGCGTAAAACTCAAAATTGTAGGAAGCGGCCCGGATGAGGTCTTTGTGAATAAAAAAATTAAAGCTCTAAATTTAGAAAAACACGTAGAAAGAATAGCTTTCACACCAGAAGTGCAGAGCTATATTAAAGCTGCAAAATTTTTGGTTTTAACCAGTAATTATGAAGGTTTTCCTAGAGTGATTATTGAAGCCCTTTCTTTAGGAACCCCGGTAGTTTCTGTAAATTGCAAAAGCGGTCCATCAGAAATTGTTCAAGATAAAATAAACGGTCTCTTGATAAATTCTTATGATAAAGAAGTTTTTGGTCGGGCAATAAATGAATTATTCGAAAATAAAAAACTCTACAAAACTTGTAAAGAAAACACAAAGCAAAGTGTAGCACATTTAGAACAAGAAGTAATTGCAGAAGAATGGGCAAAAATATTAGTATGATGCAGGAAATTGAGATTATAGATATTCCTAAAATTGCCGACCCCGATGGGCGCGGCAACTTATCAGTAATAGAAAAAGAGGTTTTACCTTTTCCTATAAAAAGAGTTTATTATTTGTACGATGTGCCCAGTAGCGCTTCTCGCGGAGGCCACGCGCACATAGAGCTGCAGCAATGTTTAATTGCCTTAAGCGGCAGTTTTGAGGTGGTTCTTGACAATGGTAGCGAGCGTAAAATTATCACCTTGAATAAACCCAATAAGGCGCTCATCATTCCAAACGGAATTTGGCGCGAATTAGAAAATTTTTCTTCAGGTAGTGTGTGTTTAGCGGTTGTCTCAGCAGAATATGCTGAAGAAGATTACATTCGTGATTACCAAGATTTTCTGGCATTTAAGCGTAAGTAACAAGAAATAAAAATCTAAATAAGAAGCTGTTTATACCTTTATGAAAGTAAATAGTAAGCAGCACATCAAAATTTATTTAAAAACCCCAATTTTCCAACCTAAATATTTTTCTGAGTGGTCTTTTAAAACAGATAACAATTGTAATAATTTACCCGGTAATTGTAAAATTATTTTTTGTTTGGCATTCAGGTTTTCTAAATTTATTTCTTTATAAAATTTATTAAATCCGTCTTTATCGTTATTTTTTTTCGCAAAAACCGCCAAAGAAAAACGGTTGAGATCCAAAAACTTTTTTAAAGCCGGATTCTCATTTTCTAACTTAGCATAACGGTCTAATTTTATTTTTTCCTCTAAAGAAGAAGAAGATTTAAAAAGACTGTTTTCTGAAATACGATACGAAGAACAAATCTTTAAACTAAAAACCACTGGATAAGCAAGTCCCACCCGAATGTACAAATCTGTATCTTGACCGCTTTTTATTGTGGAATTGTAATAACCAACTTTTTTAAAAATATCTCTTTTTAAAACCGTAGAAGAACTATGTAAAACAGAAGCCAAGGTGCTTGCTTCAAAATAATTAACCAGCAAATGTTTTTTTTCTTGTGTAAGAGCGTATTCTTTTGGATAAGCGTGCTTGCCTTTTTTTATTTCTTGGGCAGTAGCAAAAACCGCCTCGTTGGGGTATTTTTCTATTAGTTTATTTTGTTCGCTAAGGTAAAAAGGATACCAATAATCGTCTGCATCTAATAAAGCTATATAATCTCCAACGGCTTTTTTTATAACAAAATTTCTTCCTGCGCCGGCACCTTTATTTTCTTCCGAAAAAAAACGAAGGCGTTTATCTTTTATCTTTAAAATTTCTTCTCTGCTATTATCTGTAGAGCCATCGTCTAAAACCACGATTTCAAAATCTTGAAAAGTTTGCCGTAAAACCGCTTGTAGCGTATTATAAATATACTTTTCTTTATTATAAACGCTTATAACAACAGAAAATCTAGGCATCTTTTTCAAGTTGAATTAGATAATAAAGTCGGTAAAGATCAAAAAGACGCAGCGAGGGTTTAGGTCCCAATAAATTTCTTTCGATGCGGCGTAAACTTCTTTTGGTCAAAAAAGCAATCCCCCGATCTAGTTTTGCCTTCTTTAATTTATTGTGAAAGGCGAAAATTTTGATATAATTGGGGTCAATAAGTTGGTTTTCTTTAAAATATAAAGCACCTTTTAAAGATTCTAAAGATTTTTTTAGAAACGTTTTACTGCTCTCAATTCCTAAATGGTATACCGGGTTTTCAATATGTAAAATAGGTATTTTTGCCTTTAGAAGTTGATAAGAAAAAAGAGTGTCTTCGTGTCTTAGGTTAGGAATGTTTTCATTAAAGCGAACTTTCTCAAACACCGATTTTCGTATTAAGAAATTAAGTGTAAGAAAAGATATGTATGGTTTTCTGCTTCGTTTTTCGGTATCTAAAGCTTCCCTTACATTTCCGTAATGCCAACGTAAAAGTTGTGAAGCATCAGGTTTTTTAGGCACATATTTAATGCCTCCGTAAATGATATCGTAATCCCCGGAAATAAATTTAAGATAGTTCTTTATAAAATTATCTTTAATAGGCATTACATCGGCATCTAGAAAAAGCAACCAATCATAATTTGCCGTATCGGCCAGAAGATTGCGAATTTTACTTCTACCAATATTTACTTCTAAAACTTGGTAAGAAGCATTTTCTAATGAGTTAATCTCTTCATTTTGATTTATAAAAGAAATTTTAGTTGAGCAATCGTCCAAACAAATAATTTCAAAATCAACTTTTTCGGCAATAAGAAGTTCGTGTACTTTCTGAACTAAAGGAAAAATAGGATAGTTAAAAGTAGGAATTAGTACAGAAATCATAGGAGAATTTTAAAGCTTTAAGCGCTTTTTTGAACTACCTCAAAAACTTTTTGTCCGTCGCATTTTAAGGTTTTGGAAGGATATTTAAGCAAGAGTGCATAATCGTGGGTTGCCATTAAAATGGTACGACCGTTATTGTTAATCTCGCGTAAAACTTCCATAACTTCTACAGAGGTCTGCGGATCTAAATTTCCCGTGGGTTCGTCTGCCAAAATTAATTCGGGATCGTTTAACAAAGCACGTGCAATGGCAATACGTTGCTGCTCGCCGCCGGAAAGTTGGTACGGATATTTAAAACTTTTGGTTTTCATACCTACTTTATTTAAGACTTCGTCTATTTTATTTTCCATAGATTTCTTGTCTTTCCAGCCGGTTGCACGCAAAACAAATTCTAAATTGGCTTTTACTGTACGGTCGTTTAGCAATTTAAAATCTTGAAAAACCACACCTAATTTTCTACGCAAAAACGGAATTTGCTTTTCTTTTAACTTCCGTAAATCGAAACCTACAATATTGCCTTCGCCTTCTTTTAAAGGAATGTCGCCGTACAATGTTTTCATAAAACTACTTTTTCCGGTACCGGTTTTCCCGATAAGGTAAACAAATTCGCCTCTTTTAATTTCTACATCAACTTCCGATAAGATTAGGTTTTCTCGCTGATAAATAGCGGCGTTATGAAGTTCTAAAATGCTGTTTGCCATGCCTAGATTTTTGAGCTCTAAAGGTAGGTTTTTATTTTAAAATAAAAAATGGCGGTTAAGGAATTAGGTAGGAGGGAATAGGTTGTAGGAGATTAGGTAGAAGGTTGGAGTGACCATAATTTATAAGCCAAGCGGATTAATTTTGAATTTTGAATTTTAGGAATTTGAAATTGGCTTGGAGAACAAAGAAAATAGAAAATAGAGAATAGAAAGAAGAAAAAAGCTATAAGCTGTATGCCGTAAGCTATACGCTAAGCGGATTAATTTTGAATTTTGAAATTTGAGATTTGCAATTTGAAATAAATTTTACGCATCAACGTATCAACGTATCAACGCATCAACACATCAACTATTTTCCGGAAAAACAAGATTAACATAATTATTACAACTTCCATTCGTTATTAAAATAGATATTAAATTATCTTTGAAACCAAATTTTAAAATTCACTATGCGCATGCCTTTTAGAATAAGTTTAATCGCGTTTTTACTGCTTGCTTTCAACTTGCAGGTTTTTGCTCAACAATCTGCCATTTACACCAATAATTTAGTAGATTATAATCGGGCTTTAGAATTGTACAACAAACAACAGTACCAAGCTTCTATCACGCTCTTTAAATCGGTAAAAAACTCGGCCGAATCGCAAGAAATCGAAGCTAATGCTGCTTATTATATTGCCAATGCGGCAGTACGATTGGGGCAACGCAATGCAGAAGAATTAATGCAAGATTTTGTTCGAGATTATCCTAACAGTCCAAAACGCAACTCCGCTTATGCAAATGTTGCCAATTATTATTTTGAAAGCGGACAATACAGTCGCTCGTTAAATTGGTTTCAGCAAGTAAATCAAAATCAACTTTCGCGGGCAGAATTAGAAGAATTTTATTTTAAAAATGGTTATGCCCTGTTTAAAGTTGGTCGTACTGCCCAAGCCAAAAAATACTTAAACCGTGTGCGCGACTCACAAGAATATGGTTCGCAAGCCAAATATTACATTGGTTTTATGGCGTATGAAGGCGACGATTATGAAGAAGCAGACGAGTTGTTTGAAGAAGTAAAAAACGAGTCTACACAAGACCGAAACCTGTCTTATTTTCAGGCAGATATGAATTTTAAATTAGGAAAATTCGAAAAAGCCATTCAGCTTGCCAAAGAGCAATTAGAGCGTTCTAACCGTATGGAAAGATCTGAGTTAAACAAGATTATTGGCGAAAGTTATTTCAATTTAGAACAATACGAGCAAGCTATTCCTTACCTAAAAGAGTATCGCGGCAAACGTGGCAGATGGAACAATACAGACTATTACCAATTGGGTTACGCCTACTACAAACAAGGCAAGTACCAAAAAGCTGTTTCAGAATTCAATAAAATTATAGACGGTAAAAATTCTGTTGCGCAAAACGCCTATTACCATTTGGCAGAATCGTACGTTAATTTAGGAAAAAAGCAGCAAGCCTTAAACGCATTTAAAAATGCTTCCGAAATGAATTTCGATAAAAAAATTCAGGAAAACGCTGCGCTTAATTATGCCAAATTGAGTTATGATATTGGTAACAATTATAAAAGTATCCCGGAGGTGCTCACCAACTTTTTAGAGAAATATCCAAACTCAGACGAGCGCGAAGAGATTCAAGAACTTTTGGTCGACTCTTATATTACTTCCAAAAACTATAAAAAAGCAATGGAGTTGCTAGAAGGTTCTAACGCTTACGCGGATAAAAAAGTTTACCAGAAAGTAGCCTTTTTACGTGGCTTAGAATTATACCGAGCAACCAATTATAAAAAAGCGCGCGAGAATTTTGAAAAATCCTTAAACGAGCGTAACAATCAAAAAATCACCGCCAAAGCCACTTTTTGGAAAGCCGAAACAGATTATAACCTTGGCAATTTTCACGAAGCATTAATTGGCTATAAAGAATTTAAAGGAATGCAGGCTGCAAAAGGCACGCAAGAATTAAAAGACATAGATTATAATATTGGTTATGCTTATTTTAAAAAGAAAGAATACGCCAACGCCATTCAGCATTTTAAAACCTATGCCAACACCCACCAACAACCTATAGAGCAGGTAAACGATGCACTTTTACGACTTGGCGACAGTCATTTTGTAACCAGTGATTACTGGCCCGCGATGGAAGCTTACAATAAAGCCATTGCAATGAAAGGGGTAGATAGTGATTATGCTTATTTTCAAAAAGCGATTAGTTATGGTTTTGTAGACCGAAACAACCGTAAAATAGAAGATTTGCAGGCATTTTTAAATAGATATCCAAAATCTATTTACCGCGACGACGCATTATACGAATTAGGAAATACCTACGTAGCAGAAAACCAAACCGAAAAAGCTTTAGAAGCTTACGGCAATTTGGTAAAACACCAACCGCGTAGTTCTTTTGTGGCAAAATCGCTTCTAAAACAAGGCTTGATTTATTATAATAGCGACCGCGGCAACCAAGCTTTAGAGAAGTTTAAGCAAGTGGTTGCAAAATATCCTAATACAGAAGAAGCTTCGCAAGCCGTAAAAAACGCCCGTGTAGTTTATGTAGATTTAGAGCGCACAGACGAATATGCTTCTTGGGTAAAAACCTTAGATTTTGTAGAAGTGTCTGATTCTGATATAGAAAATGCTACCTACGAAGCAGCCGAACAACAATTTATAGAAAATAATACAAAAGCCGCCAAAAGAGGTTTCGAGAAGTATTTGAGAGATTTCCCTAACGGATCTTACGCTTTATCTTCCCATTTTTATTTGGCGCAAATGCACTTTAAAGACAACGAATTAGCTGCAGCTAAACCCCATTATAAATTTGTTGTAGAAAAAGGAAGAAACGAATATACAGAGCAGGCTTTAGCGCGTTTGTCGCAGATTTATTTAGAAGAAAACGCGTATACAGAGGCAATTCCGGTACTACAACGTTTAGAAACCGAAGCAGATTTTCCGCAAAATATAACCTTTGCACAATCTAATTTGATGAAAGCTTTCTACCAAAAAGAAAACTACCAGAAAACCCAAGAATATGCAGATAAGGTTTTAGCCAATCAAAAAGTAGATAATGATGTAAAGAGTGATGCGCAAGTATTTATTGCTCGTTCGGCTATAAAAACCGGAAACGAAGATCGTGCTAAACAAGCTTACGCAGAAGTTAAAAAGATTGCAAACGGCTCTTTAGCTGCAGAAGCGCAATATTATGATGCTTACTTCAAACGAAAAGAAGGCAAGTATGAGGCTTCAAATGCCGCGGTGCAAGTTTTAGCAAAAGAATACTCCGGTTATAAAAAATACTCTATTAAAGGTTTATTGCTAATGGCTAAAAACTATTACAATTTAGAAGATGCCTACCAAGCTACCGTTATTTTGGAAAACTTGATAAATAGCGCAACAAATTATCCGGACGTTGTAGAAGAAGCTAAAGCCGAATTGCAACGCATAAAAACAGAAGAAGCAAAAACAAACGCATCTGTAGAAGCAGAGCAAAACTAAATTCCCCTGAAAAATTTCTTGCTATATATGAACGCACTATCATTTAGTAAACTCGCAGTTTTTTTATTGGCAGTATTTAGCCTTAACACGCTTTCTGCCCAAGAAGACGATGAAGAAAATACAATAGATACAGAACGTCTTATCATTGTAAAACCTTACTCGCCCACGGTAAGCGATGCTTTTAAGGTAAAGCAGATGCCAAAATTAACAGACTCGTTACAACAGCAGCCAAAAGAAGTAAATTATAAAATATTTTCTTTTCCGGTAGCTTCTACTTTTACGCCCGCCAAAGGGAAAGCGTCTGGAGTGCAAATAAAACCTCGTCCGCGTTTATACGACAATTATGCCGCGCTTGGTTTCGGTAATTATTCTAACGCTATGGCGGAATTTTACAGTACGGTAGAACTAAACCGTGACGAAAAAGTAAATCTTGCCTTACAACATAATTCCTCGCAAGGCGGAATTGAAAATGCAGTTTTAGACGATAAATATTACGATACTCAATTAGATGTAGATTACCAAGCGCAAGCTAGAACATTTAGTTGGGGCGCCAATTTTGGAGTGCAACACCAAGTGTATAATTGGTACGGCGCGCCAGATTTTCTTCCGTTAACGCCGGCAGAATACGAAGATATAGATCCGCAACATACCTTTTATGCGGTAGCCGCCGGCGCCAACATTAATATGGACCAAGGTGTTTTTAATAAAGCAGATTTACAATACAGAAGATTTGGAGACAACTATAGCAGTGGCGAAAATCACGTAGTTTTAACCCCAGAATTTGAGTTTTATGCCGGCAACGAAATTGTAAATACAGAACTTTCAGTAGATTACCTTGGCGGAAAATTTGACCGAAATTACTTTACGGAAGAAGAACTAAATTACAGTTATCTAAATTTAGGTATTTTACCAAGCATTCAGTTAACCCAAGGCGATTTGAATGTAGAATTAGGAGCGCAACTAGTTTATTCTATAGATTCTGAAAACGATGACAACGATTTTTTCATCTATCCCAAAGTAAAAGCCAGTTACCCAATTGCAGGAGATTATCTTAGTCTTTATGCCGGGGCAGAAGGCGGCTTAAAACAAAATACCTATTATGCTTTCGCCCAAGAAAATCCGTTTGTTTCGCCAACTTTAGCGATTGCTCCAACAGACAAGCAATACGATATTTACGCTGGGGTAAAAGGTAAATTTACCAGCGCTTTAAGTTATAACGCAAAAGCCAGTTATACTTCAGAAAAGAATAAAGCTTTGTTTATGCACAATCCATATCAACCTGCCAATTCGCAAGAGAATTATCAAAATTTTAATTCTTTTGGTGTTGTATATGACGATGTTACAACATTGGGAGTTTACGGCGAATTGCAATATCAAGCTAACGAAAAATTAAATTTAAGGCTTAGCGCCGAAGCAAAAACTTACGACACGGATAAACGAGAAGAAGCGTGGAACTTACCCGAAGTAAAAGCAAGTTTTACGGCAGATTACCAAATTAGTGAAAAGTGGTTTGCTAATGCCAGCATTTTCTATGTAGGAGAACGCAAAGACCGTCATGATTTTAGCCAAGCAGCAGTTGACGGGCTAAGCAGGCTTTTCACAAGAGATTTGGGTGCATATTTAGACGCTAATTTAAAACTGGGTTATAACCTAAACAATCAATTATCGTTTTTTGTAATGGGAAATAATTTAGCAGAAGGCAATTACCAACGTTGGATGGGATATTCTGTGCAAGACATACAGTTTATGGGCGGCGCAAGTTACCAATTTGATTGGTAGGTTTTGTAATGAAATAATCGTGTATTCGTATAAATGAATACATTCAAGCAAAAAAAGTCGGCCAAAATATAAAATTCTTGGCCGACTTTTTTTGTCTAATAGAAATTTCTAAAAATCACCATAGATTTCGCAAATCTTGTCTTCCAATTATTGTCATAATTTCTATAGTATTATGACTATTGAGCCTATAATAAATACTGTCAGAACCACAAACACAACGTCTATAACCCTTTTTGATATATTCAACGGATTCAAATGAATAGGGCTGCTTTGCAATAATTTCAAAATAGTCAAAAAAAGAATAGAAATATTTATCTGCTTGCGTTACTCCAAATTTTTTTACCCCATAGCGGTGAATCCTTATTAGATCTTCTTTGGCTATATTACTCAATTTATAATTAGCCATTTACTGCAGCCTTTGCTTGCTTTAATATTTCTTCTTTACTGTTGGTTGTGAAACCGCTGTTTTCAGCTTTTTCAAGTTTAGTAGCTATCCAATCAATTTTTATTTGTTGGTTTCTTGCTTGCCGAATTAAATCATTGACTAACTCGCTTTTACTAGCGTATTCTTTACTATTGATTTGTTCTTTCAGCCATTTGTTGTTTGGTTCCGTAAACGAAATACTTTGTCGAGGCATAATTAATCCTTTTTGATGTAAATTTACACCAAAATAGCATCAAATGCAATTCAGAAGCTATAAATTATAAGAACATCTATATCACTTATTTTTCAAAAAATACTTTTGATTACCTAAATTACTCGCTAACTTCTTATTTTTGATAAAAACTACGAAATGAAAAAATTACTTACTGTTTTTACTCTTTTGATTTTGGTGGGATGTCAAAAGAAAGAAGAAATAGATTTACTGGTAAGTGCCGCCAAAATTTATACGGTAAACGATAATTTTAAAGTAGCCAAGGCAATGGCCGTTAACAATAGTAAAATAATTGCTCTGGCTGGAGATATTGAAGAGTTAAAAATTCGGTATAAAAGCAAACGCATTTATGAGGCCGAAGGTAAATTTATTTTTCCGGGGTTTATAGATGCTCACGCCCATTTTTATGGCTTGGGTTTGCAGCAAAGAAAAGTTAACCTTACCGGTACCAACAGCTTTACGGAAGTAGTAAAACGAATTACCAAATTTCAAAAAGAAAACCAAGTAGAATTTATTACCGGTAGAGGATGGGATCAAAACGATTGGAAAAAGCAAAACTTTCCTACCAAAGATACTTTAGATAAACTTTTCCCTAACACGCCGGTTGCAATTACCAGAATAGACGGCCACGCTTTACTTGCCAATCAAAAAGCTTTAGATATGGCAAATATTATTAATGCCAGTAAGGTAGCAGGTGGCGAATTTTACAAAAAAAACGGAAAACTTACCGGTGTTTTGATAGACAATGCAATGACGCAAATTCAAAATATAATTCCGGAACCAAATAAAGAAGATAAAATAGATGCTTTAAAAGCCGCAGAAAAGATCACTTTATCTTACGGTTTAACAACAATTGTAGATGCCGGTCTAAACAAAAATACCATTCAATTAATAGATAGTTTACAGCAAGCTGATGTTCTAAAAACCAAGCTTTATACAATGGTAAGCAGTAATAAAGCAGATTTAGATTATTTCTTAGATAAAGGCATTTATAAAACCGAACGCTTGCACGTGGGTTCGGTAAAAGCTTATGCAGATGGCGCTTTGGGCTCGCGTGGCGCGGCTTTAAAAAAACCATATTCTGATAAGCCTGAGCATTTTGGCGCTTTGCTTATGAGTCCGCAAGAGTTTAAAAAACTGGCTGCTCGCGTGTATAAATCAGAATATCAGTTAAATACACACGCCATTGGCGACTCTGCCAATGTTTTGGTCTTAAAAACCTACGATAGTTTGTTGTCTAAAAACCAAGATAAAAGATGGCGGGTAGAGCACGCCCAAATAATAGATGCTCCGGATTTTGATTATTTCAGTAAAAATATTATTCCTTCTGTTCAACCAACCCACGCTACCAGCGATATGTATTGGGCAGAAAAACGCCTTGGTAAAAAGCGTTTAAAAAATGCTTATGCTTACAAAAAACTCTTAAACCAAGCGGGCATTATAGCTTTGGGAACAGATTTTCCTATAGAAGAGGTAAGTCCGTTTTTGACTTTTTATGCAGCTGTAGCAAGAAAAGATGCTAAAGCTTGGCCGGAGAATGGTTTTCAACCAGAAAATGCTTTATCTAGAGAAGAAGCTTTACGCGGAATCACAATTTGGGCGGCTTATGCCAATTTTGAAGAAAAAGAAAAAGGGAGTTTGGAAGTCGGTAAAATGGCAGATTTTATTGTGTTAGACCACGATATTATGAAAACGCCAATCGAAAATATTTTAAAAACTAAAGTAGAAGCTACTTTTATAAATGGCGAAAAAGTTTTTACTAATTAGCGTTTTTAAAGGCCGCTAAATCCTCTAAACAATACGATTTTAGTTGTAAATCATTGCTTAACAAAAAATCGCTATTATTTGCAAAATTTGTAGCTGCTTGCAGCAAACAATTTTCGGTAATGCAATGCTTAGAAAACTGCGGATCTTCGTGGTTGCTTATCATTGGTACGCCTTGGTTTACCAAACCTAAAAGATGCGTAAAGTGATGCGCTGCCAACCTACTTTCTACTTTTTCTTGGTTGGCTTTAGAGTTTGTAATATTCAAAATATCTTTTTCAAAAAGCGCAATAGAAGTATTTTTATACGCCAAACCCAATTGTATAGAATCTGCTGTATTTTGCGCGTAACTACCCGGTAAAAAAAGTATAAAAGTGCTAATTTTTTCCGGTTCGTTTTCGCTTACGCGAAATTGTTCTTCAATGGCTTCAATAGCAGTTTTGGTATAAGATTCTTGCGTATCCAGCATAATTTCATTCGGACTTATAATTACCTCTTTTTGGGTATGTTGTTCTACAAAATCGCGCAAGTTTTGAAGACTTTCCGGCAAGGGTTGAAAATTCTCTGTGTAAGCCACTTCAATTTCTATGGTAGGAAACTCTTCTTGTTGTAGCAAAAATTCTTCCGCGGAAGCGCCAACAGGCAAATCGTTTCCAAAAA
The DNA here is from genome assembly GCA_947494545.1 of uncultured Mesonia sp. GTDB lineage: Bacteria > Bacteroidota > Bacteroidia > Flavobacteriales > Flavobacteriaceae > Mesonia. The sequence continues at coordinate 33,561 of CANLVH010000013.1, forward strand.
CAGCAACTTCTTCATCATCTTTAGAAGAGCTACAAGCTGCCAAGAAAAAGCAGCCAAAAATTAAATAAAAAACAGTTTTATACATACCAAAGCTTTTCTTTACTATCAAAATAAGCTTTTTTAAATGGCATAGAATAAACTTTTAAGAAGGTTTTAGCATCGCTAAATAGTCATAATGCGTGCCTTTTTGCACTAATTCGCAAGTAAAGTTATTTGCTGTGGCAGCAAGTTTTAACGATTCAAAATCTATGTAAAGCCAATCAAACGGAGCAGACCAATTATTTTTATAACCAATTTGGTAGGTCAACTCGCCATAATATTGGCCCGGGTTTACCCAAATGCCGCCATCTTCGTCGGTATCAAAAAGGTAGCGCAAATCTGAAGAATCTAGTAATGCTTTGCCTTCGGGTTTTAAAATATTTCTTAGATGTGTAAAAAAATTGTTGAGGTTTTTTAGCTTGCCTATAATTCCGCTACCGTTCATTAGCATTAAAACAGTATCAAATTTTTGTTTTTTTATACTGAAGAAATCTTGTACTTCAGCCTTTTTTACCCCGCGAAGTTTGCTTGTTTTTACGGCACCTTCAGAAACATCTATGGCAAGAACGCTTTTATTTTGCTCTTGCAAGTGCAAGGCGTGACTCCCGGCGCAACAGCCAACATCTAATATTTTGCCGTTGGTCAAATCTAAAGCGCGTTGCTCTATTTTTGGCATTTCTTTATAATTCCTAAATAAATAATTTACCGGAATGATATCGTCATCAAAATCTTGGCTTTTTACAAGAATATCTACAGCTTTTCCGTTTTGAAAATAGTCTAGGACGGCTTGTCCAAAAATGTCGGGTGAATTCACAATAAATAGTTGGTATTAGTATATTTGCGCTATGGAAGATTTTTTAAAACAACTGCCAAAGTTGGCCAAAGATAAGAAGAAGTCTAACAAAAAATTCTTTGCAAAGCTAAAAAAGAAACCGCCAAAGCATTTAGATTTATTAATGCAAGAATTGCACGAAGAAGAATTTGAGCGCACAGATTGTCTTACTTGCGCCAATTGTTGCAAAACCACCGGTCCGCTTTTTACCAACAAAGATATTGAGCGTATTGCTAAGTTTCTAAAGCTGAAACCGCAAGCATTTATAGACAAATATTTGCGCATAGACGAAGAAAAAGATTATGTTTTGCAAAGCGTACCGTGTACTTTTTTAGGTCCCGACAATAAATGTTTGATTTATGAAGTGCGACCAAAAGCTTGCGCGGAATTTCCACACACCAATCGCCGTAAATTTCAACAAATCTCTAACTTAACCATGAAAAACGTGGCTATTTGTCCCGCGGCTTATAATATTGTAGAAGAAATGAAAAAGCGCTTAGCCAATAAGTTGTAAACTAACAACGATGAATTTGCTTTAAGCGGAATAAAAAACTAGTGTAGGTTTTGTTTGCTTTATAATATTGTTATGGAAATGGAATAATCTTTAGGTTAGGGATATAGCAAATATTGCTGCCGCATTTTGTCATATTGCGTCAAATCTTTTTGCCAACCGGCTTTAATTTTTTCTTCGCTTATGCCATTTTCAATTTGTTTTTGCAATTTTTTGGTGCCCGCCAGTTTGGTAAAAAAACTATTAAAAAATGCTTCTTTTTTGTTGGTGTGTTGGTAGGCTTCTATTAACCAATGCAAATTTATGGCAGAAAGTTTGGGTGCATTGCTAAGGTCTTTGCCAAAGCAAAGTTCGTTTTTATGTTTGGGGTTTTTAGCGCCTTCGTTAGCTTTTGGTGTGTAGGAATACGAATAAAAATCTCTATCTAAAAAAGGCGAACCAAAAATTTGAAATTGCTTGTTAGTGCCTCGTCCTGCATTTACGTTGGTGCCTTCAAAAAAACATAAACTCGGATACAGGTTTATGGCTTTGGCATTGGGCAAATTGGGCGATGGTTTAATCGGTAAATCATAAACGGTATTTTTTGTATAATTTTTCATAGGAATTACCATCAAATCTGCCGTAAGATTATTCGGGAGCCAATTTTGGCCGTTAATCATTTGTGCATATTCTGCTATGGTCATTCCGTGTACAATTGGCACGGGATGCATTCCTACAAAACTTTTGTTTTCTTTTTCTAGAATAGGGCCGTCAATATAGTTGCCGTTAGGATTTGGCCTATCTAATACCAAAACAGAAATATTCGCTTCCGCGGAAGCTTCTAATATATAATGTAAAGTAGAAATATAGGTGTAAAACCTAACGCCCACATCTTGAATATCAAATACGATAATATCTAAGCCTTCTAACTGTTTTGGGGATGGCTTTTTATTATTTCCGTAAAGCGAAATAATTGGTACGCCTGTTTTTTGGTCGATACCGTCTATAACTTTTTCGCCGGCATCTGCTTTTCCACGAAAACCGTGCTCCGGAGAAAAAACACGTGATACCGAAATATCTCTAGCCAATAGAGAATCTACCAAGTGCGTAAAACTGCCATCTTCTTTAAAAATAACCGAGGTTTGGTTACCAACAATTCCAACATTTTTATTTTTTAGAAGCGGTAAATAGGCTTCGGTTTGGTTGGCACCAAGAATTGGTTTTTTGCTTGGATTTTTAACTTGTTCTTGTGTAGAATCGGTTTTAGGCGATTTTGTTTGTGCTTGACACGAAAATACCGCGAGCAGAAAAATAAAAAATGTATTTTTGAACAATCGTTTAAATAGAGACAGCATTTGAATTTCGAATTTTTTATAGCAAAGCGCTTAATCAGCACAAAAGATTATAAAAGTAGTATTTCCGCACCAATAATAAAAATTGCGGTAAGTGCAATTGCCATTGGGGTAATTATGATGTTGGTTTCTGTGGCAACGGGCGTTGGGTTGCAGCAAAAAATACGCGATAAAATTGCGGCTTTTAACGGGCATATTACCATTGGTAACTTAGACAATAATAACTCGCAAGTCTCAATGGTGCCAATTTCTACCAATCAAGAATTCTATCCACAGTTTAATTCGGTAAAAGGTATAGAACACATACAAGCGGTTGCCACAAAATACGGTATAATTCGTACCGAAACAGATTTTGAAGGTATTGTGGTAAAAGGCGTCGGGACAGATTATAGATGGCGTTTTTTTAACGAATATCTTGTAGAAGGCCGTTTGCCGGAATTTAAGAAGGAAGGCTATAGTAAAGAAATTCTTATCTCTCAGTATTTAGCCAAGCGTCTGGGTTTTTCTTTAGAAGATCAGGTGGTTATTTATTTTATGAACAACGAGAAAGAAGAACGCCCGCGTTTAACTGCTTTTGAGGTGGTTGGTATTTTTAATTCCGGTTTCGAAGAATTTGATCAAACCTATGTTATTGCAGATATTAAGCAATTGCAACGTTTAAACAAATGGAAAAAAGACGAAGTTGGCAATTTTGAACTTTTTATTGACGATTTTACTAAAATAGATGAAAAGGGGGGCGAAGTTTACCGCGCAATCGACTCATTTTTAGATGCAAAAACCATTCGGCAAATGTATCCTTCTATTTTTGAGTGGTTGTCGTTATTTGATTTTAATATCGGACTGATAATTGGGATAATGATTATTGTTTCGGGCATAAATATGATTACGGCGCTATTGGTTTTAATCTTAGAACGCACGCAAATGATTGGGATGCTAAAAGCTTTGGGCAGCACAGATTGGAGCGTGCGGAAAATATTTTTATACAATGCGGCATACTTGATAATAAAAGGTTTGCTTTACGGAAATGTAATAGGCTTGGGCTTGCTTTTTGCGCAAAAATACTTGAAGTTAATTCCGCTAAACCCCGAAACTTACTACGTAACCGAAGCGCCGGTTTATATAAACTGGGATTATGTTCTTCTTATTAATCTGGGTACGCTTCTACTTTGTATGTTAATGCTGCTTATTCCTTCTGTTATAATTACGAGAATAACACCTACCAAAGCTATTAAGTTTGAGTAGAGTTTAATTTTTTAAGTTTAATAAGCAACTTCCAATTCCGCGGAAGCGAAAAACATAAAGCCTTGATAGTGAGTAGGTAATCCTATAATTTCGTTACTCTTAAATTCTTTCTTACCTTTGCAGCCTTAAAAAAAAGAAATGGACTACAAAGAAAATATATTAGAAACCATTGGCAATACGCCTTTGGTGAAAATTAACAATTTGACCAAAGACATTCCTGCTTTGGTCTTGGCCAAATACGAAACTTTTAATCCGGGTAACTCCGTAAAAGATCGGATGGCAGTAAAAATGATTGAAGACGCAGAAAAGGAAGGAAAACTAAAACCCGGCGGAACTATTATTGAAGGAACATCCGGCAATACCGGAATGGGCTTGGCGCTTGCAGCAATTGTAAAAGGTTACAAAATGGTTTGCGTTATCGCAGACAAGCAGAGTAAAGAAAAAATAGATATTTTACGCGCTGTTGGTAGCGAAGTAGTGGTTTGCCCAACAGATGTAGAACCGGACGATCCGCGTTCTTATTACTCTACTTCCAAACGTTTAGCGGAAGAAACACCTAATTCTTGGTATGTAAATCAGTACGATAATCTTTCTAATACAAAAGCGCATTATGAAAGCACGGGACCAGAAATCTGGAACCAAACAGATGGGAAAGTAACGCACTTTGTGGTGGGCGTTGGTACCGGCGGAACAATCTCTGGCGTAGGAAAATACTTAAAAGAGCAAAATCCAAATGTAAAAGTATGGGGAGTAGATACTTACGGAAGCGTTTTTAAAAAATACCACGAAACCGGGGAGTTTGACGAAAACGAAATCTATCCATACACCACAGAAGGAATAGGCGAAGATATTTTACCAAAAAATGTAGATTTTGACGTTATTGACGGTTTTACGAAAGTAACCGATAAAGATGCGGCCGTTTATACTAGAAAATTAGCCGAAGAAGAAGGTATGTTTTTAGGTAATTCTGCCGGCGCAGCTATAAAAGGTCTTTTACAGTTAAAAGAACATTTCTCTAAAGACGATGTGGTGGTTATCTTATTTCACGATCACGGAAGTCGTTATGTAGGAAAAATCTTTAACGATGAGTGGATGAAAGAACAAGGTTTTATAGAATAAAAAATAAAAGTCCTGCCTATGTTGCAGGATTTTTTTTGTCTTTTTTTAATGTATAGAAACAATTATAAGTTTATGAAAAATATATGGCTAATTACTACAACTTTGTTAATGCTAACAGCCATGACCAATGCGCAAGATAAAATTACAGAAGATACCGGTTTACGAGTAAGTATAGATCTTAAAAACCCTTCGCGTGAGATAAACGATGCAGTTGCCAGAGTAGAAGCAAGCGGCGGAAAACCTCCTTACCAATATAAATGGAGCAACCAAAGTACAGCTTTAGATGCGCAAAAATCTACCGGCTTGATAGAGGGTATGCAGCATCATATACGCGTTACGGATGCAAATGGAAATTCGGTTTCTAAAACTTTTCAAATTCCGGCAAAATCTATTACAGAAATATTTAACAGCAACGTACAACCGGCTGTAGACGTTTTGGGTGGTATTTTGTTTTGGGATCCTTTTTCTACCTTAGGAATTTACGATCCGGTAGTCTATACCAAAAAACGGCAAATTGCTATTCCTAATTGGGACGCTACCAGTAACGAAACCTATTCCTTAAAAAAATGGTTACTTCCTGAAAATGCTAATGTAGAAGAAGGCGATAAAATAGCAATAATTACCAGCGATACTGGCAAAGAAACCAATGTTTTTTCTTCCGTAAAGGGAAAACTTTTTTATTTGGTTAAAGAAGGTCACGTAATTTATAATCCAGATAATACTAAAGATGTAATTCAGCAAGGGTCACAAATGCTGGCAGAAATAGAGTACGATGAGCCGCAACCACTTTTACACCCTAACGGCGATATAAAAAAGAACACCATTCCGTTTATTGTAATCTGGCTTATTTTAGGAAGTATTTTCTTTACTTTTCGTTTAGGTTTTGTAAACATTCGCGGGTTTAAACATTCTATAGAATTGGCAAAAGGAAAATATGACGACCCTACAGCGCCAGGAACCATTACGCATTTTCAAGCAATGGCAACGGCAGTTTCTGCAACCGTTGGTTTAGGAAATATTGCCGGAGTTGCCGTAGCGATATCTTTAGGTGGCGCCGGCGCTACTTTTTGGATGTTTATGGCAGGTTTCTTTGCCATGTCTTTAAAATTTGTAGAATGTACACTTGGTGTAAAATACAGATTTATTAACAAAGAAGGCCGAATTTTTGGTGGTCCGATGAATTATCTACGTTACGGTCTAGAAAAACGTAACCTAAAAGGCTTAGGAAAATTTTTAGCCGGACTTTTTGCCGTCCTAGGCGTTGGCGCATCTTTTGGTGGCGGAAATATGTTACAATCTAACCAAGCTTTTAAAATAGTATCAGAACAATTGCCGTTTTTACAAGGTCACGGTTTTTGGTTTGGGATAATGTTCGCAATTTTGGTAGGCGTAGTAATTATTGGCGGTATAAACAGTATTGCCCGCGTTACCGGTAGAGTAGTGCCATTTATGGCGGCCGTTTATATTATTGGTTGTCTAATAGTTATTGGCGTACATATAGAAAATATTGGGAGCGCTTTTGCTGCCATTTTTAACGGAGCGCTTTCTGCAGATGCTTTAAAAGGTGGTTTTATAGGCGTATTGATAATTGGTTTGCAGCGTGCAGCTTTCTCTAGTGAAGCCGGCGTTGGTTCTGCGGCTATTGCGCATAGTGCTTCTAAAACCAACAATCCTATTGCAGATGGTTTTACCTCTTTGGTAGAGCCATTTATAGATACAATGGTAGTGTGTACAATGACGGCTTTGGTTCTTATTTTTTCGGGAATGCACGAAGTTAGCGGTCTTGGCGGAGTAGAGTTAACCTCAGATGCTTTTGGAAGTGTAATTTCTTGGTTCCCGGCAGTCTTGGCTTTTGCCGTCTTCTTGTTTGCTTTTTCTACCATGGTTTCTTGGTCGTATTACGGCATGCGTTCGTGGACGTATTTATTTGGGCGCAGTAAAAAATCTGAAATGATTTTTAAAGTAATGTTTTTAGTTTTTGTTGTAATAGGCGCATCGGTAAGCCTTGGCGCGGTATTGAGCTTTGCCGATATGATGATTTTAGCTATGTCTTTCCCAAATATTATTGGTTTATACATTATGTCTTCTGAAGTAAGAAGCGATATGAAAGCTTACTGGCAAAAACTTAAAAATGGCGAATTAAAAGTGAACCCTAAATTTGCAAAAGCTTAATAAAAGCTTTCTAACGAATTTTAAATAAAACTGCTTTAAAAAGTGTTTATAATAAACTTACTTTTTAAAGCAGTTTTTGTTTTTTTACTTTACGGAAATAGTTTTTGAGATTTTATTCAGGAAGTTCACTTTTAAATTTTTAAAGTGTGAATATAAAATCTATTTTGCATAACGTCTTCTATAAAATCGGTAAACGTCATAATTTTTGTTTGTCCAATTTTTTCCAATACTAACAAATCTTTATCTCCACTAACTAAATAATCGGCACCAGAATCTAATGCTAGATTAAGCAGAAAGTTATCTTTTTTATCTCGACAAGTTTTAGTGTCAGATTTAACCTTAATCAATTCTCCATATTGATCAAAGTATTTAAGTAATATCTCAATATCTTTTTTTGCAAAGTGTCGCTTAAATTTAGGACGCCTTACAACGTCTACAAATTCTTCTATTAATTCGTCAGAGAAAATTAAAGTTATTTCTTTTCTTTCAATCAGACGATCAATTTGATTAAATTTTTTAGAAATGAGAAAACTAATCCAAAGATTTGTGTCCAGGATTACTTTTTTATTTCTCATAGCGCGACTTTCTCACTTGCTCAACTTCATTCGTTACCTCCTCAAGTGAAAGTGCATCTTCTGACTTGGTTCGTAATTTTTCTAAAAGAGTAGAGAAGTTGGATTTCGTCTTCTCCTTATTAATTTTAATCAAATTTAAGTCGGCTAAATTTTTTAATAACGTTTTTGCCTTAGGGTTTAGTATTTCAATTCGGACAATTTCCATTTTTCTTATTTTTTATAAATTTAAGAAAATATTCTCAATCTGAGAATATCTGCCTGAAGCCTGCGAGTTTTATAATAATCTGATTTTTAAATAATGTAGATTAGACATTAAAGTTTTTTAGAACGCAAAATTTTTTCGTTTCCACGGAAGAAATTCTGCTGGTGTTTATCTTTTAGCTGCACAAAATAACCCAGACCGGCCCCCAGAAAGTAACAGAAAACATCGGCCCAATCTGCGGTATAGCGAGGGTTTATAGGTGGTAAAATAATTTCGAAATAAATGCTGTAAATCAATGTCAAACTTAGCATCATGCCAAAGCTGAGCCAGAAATTAGGTTTAACCCAACGCAGCAGAAAAAGTATGCTTCCAAATACAATTGGCATGCAGAGTAAATCCATAAAATAAGCACGCATCCATTGCGGATAATCTATACCGTTTTGTAAACCCAATTGGTACGCGCCAACCAATACTGCGCAACCAACAAAAAACAGTTTGTAATTTCTCATATCAACAAAAAAGAAATTAACCAAGCAATAAAGCCGCCAATGGCCAAAGCTGCTACCCATAGGTAATAACCAACATTGCCAAAGAAGCGTAAAAATGCATTTTCACTTTGTCGCCAATTTTTTTTAGGCTGACTTTTTTTTGTTTCTGCTTTAGGCTTTTCGTCTTTCTCTTTCTGCATTCTCACCGCTTATTTAAAACCTTAAACATACTAATTTTTAATGAATTTTTTTTCGGTAAACCGAAAATTAAAACTTTTAAAAAATTCGTTTATCTTTAAAGATAAATTTATGATATGCAGCAACTTTCCTTTATTTTTATTCTAAGTATTTGTTTTGGGTTAACAAATTTACAAAGTCAGGAAAAGCAAAATTTGCGTTATTTAGCCTTAGGCGATTCGTATACTATTGGTGAAAAGGTAGAACATAAAAATCGTTGGCCGGTACAATTGACGAAAGCCTTGAATAAGGCAGAAATAGAAGTGCAAGAAACACTTATAATAGCCCAAACCGGATGGCGAACAGACGATTTATTAAAAGCAATCGAAAAAAATTCCGTAAAGGGAAAATTTGATTTGGTTTCTCTGTTAATCGGTGTTAACAATCAGTACCAAGACAAAGAAATTTCGCAGTATAAAGAAGAATTTGAAAGCTTAGTTAAAGAAGCTATTGCCAAAAGTAAAACCGGAGCAAAAGGCGTTTTTGTAGTGAGTATTCCAGATTATGGTGTTACGCCATTTGTTAAAAAAGAGCGCGATAAAATCCGTAAAGAAATAAAAAACTACAACCGTATAGCGCGTAAAATAAGTAAGAAATTTAAGGTTGCTTTTATAAATATTACACCAATTTCGGTAAAAGCTAAAAGAGATAAAAGTTTACTTGCCGAAGATAATCTACATCCAAGCGCAAAAATGTATGCGCAATGGGTAAAAAAAATAAAACCGGTGGTGGTAAAAATGTGTAAAAAGCTATGAAAGAAGATTTTTTACATTACGTATGGAAGTTTAAAAAATTCGATTTTTTAAATGCAAAAACTACTACGGGAGAGGCAATTCGGGTTATAAATTTTGGAATGCATAATCAACAAGCCGGCGGTCCGGATTTTTTTAATGCCAAGATTGAAATTGGTTCGCAACTTTGGGCCGGAAATGTAGAAATACATCTCAAAGCAAGTGATTGGTACGCGCATTATCACGAAACAGATGCAAAATATGATAATGTAATTTTACATGTGGTTTGGGAAGAAGATGTAGCGGTTTTTAGAAAAGATGAAACGCCAATTCCTTGTTTAGAGTTAAATGCTTTGGTAGAGAAAAATGCGATAAATAATTATCAAAAATTACTGTCTGGAAAACCACAATACATCAATTGCGAAAACGATTTTTCTACGATAGATGATTTTTTACTGAATAATTGGATAGAGCGTTTATACGTTGAACGATTAGAAATAAAACACGAATTTATTGCTAAGTTATTGGAGAAAACGCGCAATAATTGGGAAGCGGTTTTATTTTTAAGCCTCGCCAAAAATTTTGGTTTAAATAAAAACGGAAACACCTTTTTGCAGGTGGCAGAAAGTATCCCTATACAAGTGGTACAAAAAATAAAATTGGCAGAAAGTTTAGAAGCTTTATTAATGGGGCAAGCGGGAATGTTAGACCAAGAAATAGAAGATGCTTATTTTCAAAAATTACAAAAAGACTATTTCTATCTTCGGCATAAATACCAATTAAGAGCGCCACTTGGTTTTGGGGTGCAATATTTTAGGTTACGACCGCATAATTTCCCTACTATTCGTTTATCGCAATTGGCACATTTGTATGTTAGTACGCCTAATTTATTCAGTAAAATAAAAGAAACCTCTAACAAAAAAGATTTATACCGGCTTTTAAATTGTACAGCCGGAGAATACTGGCAAACGCATTATTCTTTTGCAACGCCCGGTAAGAAAAGTAAAAAAGCTTTAAGCCAAAAATTTAAAGATTTACTAATAATAAATACTATAGTGCCAATTTTATTTTCTTATTACCAAAGCTTAGGAAAAAGCGCTCCCGAGCATCTTTTTGGTTGGATGCGTGATTTGCCGACAGAACAAAATGCGGTAGTACAAAAATTTAATACAATTAGACCAAAAACCGCAACTAATGCAATGGCTTCGCAAGCAATTTTACATTTAAAAAATAATTACTGCAATAAAAATCGCTGTTTGCATTGTGCAGTGGGTTTAAATTTGCTGAAAAGAAAATAGAATTACGTAGTTTTGTGTTATGGCAAATTTAATGTACAGAATACGTTATTATTTTGAGCGCAATGGTTTTTACGTAAGTTCTAGATTAGCAGATAGAATTGGTATGCGCGTAAAAAGTGTTCGTTTGTTTTTTATCTACCTTTCTTTTGCCACTCTGGGAATTGGTTTTGCTTTTTACCTCACGTTGGCATTTTGGTTGAGGTTGAAAGACTTAGTTTACACCAAAAGAACATCTGTTTTTGATTTGTAAGTAAATTATTTGCGTTAAAATTACGGAGCTACTTCAATTTTTAGTGTTTTATCTTTTTAAAAAGTCTTTTTTTTAGGATATTGTGCCGTTAAAAATTTCTTAATTAGCCGTAAACTTTAAATTTCAATAACAATTTATGAAAAATAATATGCTTTCGTTCCTACTTGTTTGTATGGGTATTTTAACTGGAAATGCACAAGGTTTAGTAGAAGCAAATAGTGGAGAGCTAAAAGTTGATGCAAAAATTGAAAATCCGTCTAATTTAATAAACGATGGTTTTATAAGTTTAGAAGTAAGTGGCGGTACACCGCCATATACTTACAAATGGAGTAATCCGGAAACTTCTTTAAGATCTAGCACCGCATCAAATTTAACAGAAGGTATTCCGTATCAAGTTATAATTACAGATGCAGATCAAAACACGATTACAAAATCTTACCGCATAAAAGTAGAATCTGTTACCGAACATTTTAACGGTTTTTTTGCTCCTATTGTAGAAAGTATGGGGGCAATTTTATTTTGGGACCCATTTGCTGCAGTAGGTATCTACGATCCTGTGGTTTATGCAGAAGGCAAACAAATTCCTATTCCGCGTTGGTCCGCAGAAACCGATAAAAAATCGGTCTTGCAAAAATGGTTAAAACCAGAAGGTTCTAAAGTAAAGAGAGGAGAAGAAATTGCTATTGTTCAAAAAGACGGTAGAGAAGAGTTACGCGTAACATCTCCTGCAAATGGTACTTTAACTTATTTAGTACAGGAAGGAAATGTTATTTTTAATCCAGATAACACACAACATAAAATAGAGCAAGGTGCGCATCACCTGGCAGAAATAAAATATGACGAACCAATTGCTTTAACGCATCCTAACGGCAATGTTAAAGAAAATGCTATACCTTTTATTGTGGTGTGGCTTATTTTAGGAGCTACTTTCTTTACTATAAGAATGGGCTTTATTAATATTAGAGGTTTTAAACATAGTTTAGTTTTAGCAAAAGGAAAGTACGATGATCCTGGTGCTCCGGGAAAAATAACCCACTTTCAAGCACTTGCTACTGCGGTTTCTGCAACAGTTGGCTTGGGTAATATTGCCGGGGTGGCCGTAGCCGTTTCTTTAGGAGGTGCAGGAGCAACTTTCTGGATGATTGTAGCTGGTCTTTTAGGTATGTCTTCCAAATTTGTAGAATGCACACTAGGTGTAAAATACCGCTTTATAGATTCTGAAAATAGAATTTTTGGCGGACCAATGAATTATTTACGTTACGGTTTAGAAAAAAGAAATATGCGTGGTTTAGGAAAATTTCTAGCCGGTCTTTTTGCCGTGTTGGGAGTGGGAGCCTCGTTTGGTGGCGGAAATATGTTTCAAGCTAACCAGTCATTTAGCATTTTATCAGGACAATTTCCTGCCTTAGAAGGTAACGGCTTTTTATTTGGCTTGGTAATCGCAATTTTAGTAGGTGTTGTAATAATTGGTGGGATAAATAGTATTGCTAAAGTAACGGGAAAAGTAGTACCGTTTATGGCAATTATTTATGTTATTGGATGTCTAATTGTTATAGGATTTAATTTTGAAAATATTGGCGCTGCTTTTTCTGCAATAATTAATGGCGCTTTTTCTCCTAGTGCTTTAAAAGGTGGTGTTCTGGGCGTTCTTGTAGTTGGTTTTCAACGGGCAGCATTCTCTAACGAGGCAGGAGTAGGTTCTGCCGCTATTGCTCATAGTGCAGCCAAAACCCATCACCCACCATCAGAAGGTTTTGTGGCCTTATTAGAACCATTTATAGATACAGTTGTTGTATGTACGCTTACTGCGTTGGTGCTAATATTTACCGGAATGCACGAAGTTGAAGGCATAGGCGGGGTAGAGTTAACATCGCAAGCATTTGCCAGTGTTATTTCTTGGTTTCCTTATGTGTTGGCTGCTGCGGTATTTTTATTTGCGTTTTCTACCATGATTTCTTGGTCGTATTACGGTATGCGTGCTTGGACCTACCTTTTCGGGAAAAGTAAAAAGACCGAGTTTATCTATAAAGTTATTTTCTGTGTTTTTGTAGTAGTTGGTGCTTCTATTAGTTTGGGCGCGGTACTAGATTTTTCAGATATGATGATTTTGGCAATGTCATTCCCTAATATAATTGGATTATATATAATGTCTGGCGAGGTTCGAGAAGATTTGCGAGAATATTTTAGAAAATTAAAAGCCAACGAATTGTTTACCAAACCGGAAAAGCAAAAGGTGTAATGCAGTTTTAAACTTTTAAATATGTCATTTAATAAATCCCATTTCATCTTTACTAGAAGTCAACGAAATGGGATTTTTTTTATGTTTTTAATTATTCTTGTTTTACTTGGCGGAATGTTTTGGGTAAATAAACAAACCCCCGAAAATAAATTAACCAAAACCCAAGAAGAAGAGTTTTTGGCAGTGCAAAAAGAGTTAGACTCTTTAAAAAAAGTACAAGCAAAAATTCAAAAAAAGACGTATAAAATCTATCCGTTTAATCCTAACTTTATTACAGATTATAAAGGCTACACTTTAGGTATGTCGCCGGAAGAAATAGACAGGTTACACGCTTTTCGCGAAAAAGACCAATGGGTTAATTCTAAAGAAGATTTTCAAGAAGTTACCAAAATATCCGATTCTTTACTGAATAAGATAGCGCCGTATTTTAAATTCCCCGAATGGGTAACTACTCAAAATAACAATAAGAAAAGAAGAAAACAGCAAACTAAAGAATTACCGTATACCCAAAAAACAGATTTAAACGAGGCAACTGCAGCGCAATTAGAAGAGATTTCAGGAATTGGCAAAAAATTAGCTTTACGTATACTTCGTTATCGCAGTAAACTAGGTGGCTTTGTTGCAGACATTCAAATAAAAGATATTTACGGATTAAAATACGAAACAGAGCAAAAACTGTTGGCACGTTTTACAGTAAAAACTCCGCCATCCGTAAAGGTTTTAGACATAAACACTGCAAGCCTTATAGAGTTGTCTGAAATTGCTTATTTTGATTATGAGTTGGCTCGGGAAATCGTTAATTACAGAGAGTTGCACCAAGGTATCAAAACTTTTGAAGAACTGGCCAAGATAGAAGATTTTCCGGCCTACCAAATAGAGCGGATAAAACTTTATGTACAAATAAATTAGAAAAAATCAAAAAGTTAGCAATATTCTATGAATACTTGTTATTTTTGATGCAATCAGTTTATAACAAGAAATTGCTATTAAAAATAAATAATAAATGAACAGTACGTATTTTACAGAAGAGCACGAGCATTTTAGAAAAAGCTTTAGAGATTTTTTACAAAAAGAAGTAGTGCCGCATGTTGATAAATGGGAAAAAACAGGAACCATAGAACGCTTTATTTGGGGAAAATTTGGCGAGATGGGTTATTTTGGTCTTAACTACCCAGAAGAATACGGCGGTTTAAACTTAGATCTTTTTTATACCGTAATTTTTCTAGAAGAATTACAGCGCATTAATTCGGGTGGTTTTGCTGCAGCTATGTGGGCACACGCTTATTTGGCTATGACGCACTTAAACAAAGAAGGCGATGAGCGTATTAAAAAAGAATATTTAGCACCAAGTATTTCCGGAGAAAAAATTGGCTGTCTTTGTATTACAGAGCCTTTCGGCGGATCTGATGTTGCCGGTATGAAATCTACTGCGGTAAAAAAAGGAGATAAATATATTTTAAATGGTTCAAAAACCTTTATTACCAATGGTATTTATTCCGATTATTTGGTGGTAGCCGCAAAAACTTCCCCTGAAAAGGGTAATAAAGGAATGAGTATTTTTGTGGTAGATAGAGACACGCCCGGTATTTCTGCAACAAAATTAGATAAATTGGGCTGGCGCGCTTCAGATACCGGAGAGATTGCATTTAACGATGTAGAAATCCCTGCTGAAAATTTGATGGGAGAAGAAGGTCAAGGATTCCCATATATAATGCAGCATTTTGCTTTAGAGCGTCTAATTATGGGTATTAACGCCCACGCAAGAACCGAGTATGCTTTAGAATATACTTTAAACTATATGTCTGAGCGAACTGCATTTGGTAAAACAATAGATAAGTTTCAAGCGCTACGCCATAAGATTGCAGATATAGCCAGCGAAGTAGAAATGGCCAAACAATTTAATTATGCCGTTGCCAAACAATTGGACGAAGGACATTATGTAGTAAAAGAAGCCAGTATGTCGAAGCTTTTATCTACAAAAATAGCGGATGAAGGTATAAATTCTTGCTTGCAATTTTTAGGTGGTTATGGCTATATGGAAGAATATCCGCTGGCAAGAATGCTACGCGATAGTCGCCTAGGGCCAATAGGAGGAGGCACAAGTGAAATTTTACGAGAAATTATCGCCAAAATGATCATAGATGGTAAGGAATACAAGCCGGCAGCGAAATAGGTCTTTTTGATTATTTTGGCGAAAATGCCTTTCAAATTATCGCCAAAATGATCATAGATGGTAAGGAATACAAGCCTGCAGCGAAATTGGTCTTTTTGATTATTTTGGCGAAAATGTCTTTCAAATTATCGCCAAAATGATCATAGATGGTAAGGAGTACAAGCCGGCAGCGAAATAGTATATGATGAGGCAAATCTTTTTCTCTTTGCCTCTTTGCCTCTTTACCTCTTTTTCTCTTTCCTCTCAAGGTAGGTATGAAAATATTGTGATAGAGGTCTTTGTCAAGTGAAAAAATAAAATTAATTTTGCCGCCTGAAAATTCTAAAGGAAGGGAGGTGAACCAACTATGTTAAAAATACCAGTTAAAGACGGCGAAAATATAGAACGCGCGTTAAAACGATTAAAAAGAAAATTTGATCGTACAAAAACAATGCGTAATCTTCGAGAGCGTAAAAGTTATTCTAAACCTTCTGTACTAAAAAGAGCGCAGCGACAGAAAGCTACCTACGTACAAAGTTTAAGAGATCAAGAAAACGTATAATAGCTTGTTCACAAAAATAAACGCTTACTTTGTAAAGTTTCCTAACTTTGCGAGGTAAGCGTTTTTTTATGGATTTTTCTCAATTTAAAGATTATCTACGGCACGAAAAAAAATATTCTGTGCATACGGTGACTGCTTATTCTAAAGATTTGCTGCAGTTTGCAACTTTTATAAAAGAAAATTTTGAAGAAACCAACCTAAAAAAAGTTAACTACTCTTTAATTAGAAGCTATATTGTATATCTGTCAGATGCAAAAACTTCGAACAGAAGCATTAACAGAAAAATATCTTCCTTAAAAACTTATTACAAATTCCTGCTCAAAACCAAACAAATTAACGTCTCTCCGTTAAACAAACATAAAGCCCTTAAGGTGGCGCAACGTATTCAGACTCCCTTTTCGGTAGAAGAAATTCAAAATGCCATACAAGAAATACCTCTAGAAAGTTTTGAAGATTGGCGAGATAGGCTAGTGGTAGAGCTGCTATATTCTACAGGAATGCGGCGGGCAGAATTAATAAAAATTAGATTAACAGATGTAGGCATAGCTGCACGCCAAATTAAAATTCATGGTAAACGCAATAAAGAACGCATTGTTCCTCTACTTTCTTCTTCTATAGAGATTTTAAAAACGTATTTAGAGAAAAGGAGGGGAATAGCTGACCCGACAAATGCCAATCATCTTCTGCTAACTAAAAAAGGCGAAAAACTTTACGGAACTTTGGTGTATAGAATTGTAAACAATTATTTTTCACGCGTTTCCAGCAAAGTAAAAAAAAGTCCACATATAATAAGACATAGTTTTGCAACCCATCTTTTAAACGAAGGTGCAAATTTAAATGCGGTAAAAGATTTATTGGGGCATTCTAGTTTGGCTTCCACGCAAGTGTACACCCATAACAATATAAAAGAGCTTAGTGAAATCTATAAAAATGCACATCCAAGAAACACTTAAGAAAAATATATTTTCTAGCAAAAAATCGTCAAACGTTTAATGTGATTGATTTGTAGTGCTTTACGGAAAAAATAGTTCCATTAAAACAGGCTTTTTTCAGAGGGATTAAAAATATTTAAAAAAAAATAAAAAAAAGTTTTGCATAAAACATAAACAACTCTATATTTGCAGTCCGTTAGAAACAACGGGCTTTTTAAAACTAAAAAGCTGAACAATTTGCCGATGTAGCTCAGCTGGCTAGAGCAGCTGATTTGTAATCAGCAGGTCGTGGGTTCGAGTCCCTCCATCGGCTCTGTTCTATGAAATTTTGAAAGGTAAAATATTTTGGGGAGATACTCAAGCGGCCAACGAGGACAGACTGTAAATCTGTTGTCTTTCGACTTCGCAGGTTCGAATCCTGCTCTCCCCACAAACTTGCAAAATATTAATGCAAGGTTCAAATCGTTTGGATTTGTAAAAATACAATAGCAATCTTTTAGGTTGCGTAACGCGGGATTAGCTCTCCCGGTAGTTATCGGGATGGTAGAGCATCGTGATAATGTAAAAAAAGAGTGTAATGCGGGAGTAGCTCAGTTGGTAGAGCGTCAGCCTTCCAAGCTGAATGTCGCCGGTTCGAACCCGGTCTCCCGCTCTAACCTTTACTGGCAGGGCTTGGTTTGGTTCGTAGAGTGGTAAAGAAGTAGCTTGTAAAAGCTGGTCTCGGAGGTGAGGTGATAGTGGAAAATATATTTCCTTTTAGCTCTAGAAAACAACCAATTTGTGGTTGTTGTGTGTTTTACGCCGACGTAGCTCAGGGGTAGAGCGCTTCCTTGGTAAGGAAGAGGCCACGAGTTCAAATCTCGTCGTTGGCTCTAGTTTTGGGGTATTACTCCGGCGTTAAGTTTAAGGTAACCTAGCTGATATGACAGTAGGTTTTTTGTATTGTATAAAATAGAACACTAATATAAACTAAGATAAATAAGTATTAATTATGGCAAAGGAAACTTATGATCGTTCCAAACCGCACTTAAATATAGGTACAATTGGACACGTAGATCACGGAAAAACTACTTTAACTGCTGCTATTACTAAGGTAATGGCTGATGCTGGATATTCAGAAGCTAGTGCTTTTGATCAAATTGACAATGCTCCTGAAGAAAAAGAAAGAGGTATAACAATTAACTCTTCGCACGTAGAGTACCAAACAGAAAAGCGTCACTATGCACACGTTGACTGTCCTGGTCACGCCGATTATGTAAAGAACATGGTTACTGGTGCTGCTCAGATGGACGGTGCTATTTTGGTGGTTGCTGCTACAGACGGACCAATGCCACAAACACGTGAGCATATCTTATTAGGTCGTCAGGTAGGTATTCCTAGAATCGTTACTTTTTTGAACAAAGTTGATTTAGTTGACGATGAGGAATTATTAGAATTAGTAGAGATGGAAGTAAGAGATTTGCTTTCTTTCTATGAGTACGACGGAGATAATGCTCCTATCATTTCTGGTTCTGCTTTAGGTGCCTTAAACGGTGACGAAAAGTGGTCTAAAACTGTTATGGAGTTGATGGAAGCTGTTGATGAGTGGATAGAGTTGCCGCAGAGAGATGTTGATAAAGATTTCTTAATGCCTATAGAAGATGTATTCTCTATTACTGGTCGTGGTACTGTTGCAACTGGTCGTATAGAAACTGGTGTTGCTAATACCGGAGATCCTGTAGAAATTATTGGTATGGGGGCTGGTAAGCTTACTTCTACTATTACTGGAGTTGAGATGTTCCGTAAAATATTAGATAGAGGTGAAGCTGGTGATAACGTAGGTATTTTATTAAGAGGTATAGAGAAAACTCAGATTACTCGTGGTATGGTAATTACTAAGCCCGGATCTGTAACTCCTCACGCTAAATTTAAAGCAGAGGTTTATATCTTGAAAAAAGAAGAAGGTGGTCGTCACACGCCATTCCATAATAACTACCGTCCACAGTTCTACGTAAGAACAACAGACGTGACTGGTACTATTAACTTGCCTGATGGTGTAGAAATGGTAATGCCTGGAGATAACGTAACTATTACTGTTGAGTTAATTCAGCCAATTGCTATGAACACAGGTTTACGTTTCGCTATCCGTGAAGGTGGTAGAACCGTAGGTGCTGGTCAGGTAACTGAAATTTTAGAATAAGCGTAAGCTAAGTATAAGGTTAAGGTGTTTCGTGAAAACGGAATACCTTGACTTGTATTTATGGTTTAGTTTTCTTTCTTAATAAGATTCTAAACTATTTACGGGTTTAGCTCATCCCGATAGCTATCGGGAGGTAGAGCACTAAAATACGGGTTTAGCTCAGTTGGTAGAGCACTGGTCTCCAAAACCAGGTGTCGGGAGTTCGAGCCTCTCAACCCGTGCAAGGATAGAAATTTAGATTGTGATTTGTTTTCTTGCTCTTTTTGTTGAGTATTAAGTAATAAATTTCAATTGAATTGTAAGTTTTTAGCTTCCGCGGAAAAGCGCGATAGAAGTGAAAAAAAATAAAGTTCTTTTACATAAATTTTCTTCAGAATATAAAGTTAGAAAATTATGTAAGGTATTTAAAGATAATAGAACTTAAATATTAAAAATACCGGCTTGAGATCTTCTATAGTAAAAACTGGAAAGTCTCTTTGACCTCAAATAAAATTTAAAAATGGCAGGATTTGTAAATTATATATCGCAGTCTTACGATGAGCTTAAAAACCATGTAACCTGGCCAACCTATGCGGAAGCGCAGCGGTTAACCGTGATTGTTTTAGTATTTTCGGTAATTTTCTCTTTGGCAATATGGGGTGTAGATTCGGTGTTTGGTGAGATTATAGAGGAATACTTTAAGTGGGTTAAATCTTAAAAATCGCTTTTATGGCTGAAGATAAGTTGAAAAAATGGTATGTGGTTAGATCGGTAAGCGGTCAAGAAAATAAGATTAAAGATTATATAGAAAAAGAAATAGCCCACGAAGGTTTGGAAGAATATTTGGAAGAGGTTTTAGTGCCTACAGAAAAAGTTGTTCAAATCAGAAAAGGTAAAAAAGTTAATAAAGAACGCGTATATTTTCCCGGTTATGTTATGGTTAAAGCTAACCTAAGTGGGGAAATTCCGCATATTATTAAAGGAATAAATGGTGTTATTGGTTTCTTAGGAGAAACTAAAGGAGGAGATCCCGTGCCATTAAGAAAGTCTGAAGTTGACCGTATGTTAGGAGATGTAGACGAGTTGGCGGTACAAGAAGACAGCGTTGCAATTCCTTATAATATTGGAGAGACAATTAAGGTTATTGATGGTCCATTTAATGGTTTTAATGGTACTATAGAGCGCGTTAACGAAGAAAAAAGAAAACTGGAGGTAATGGTGAAAATCTTTGGAAGAAAAACACCATTAGAACTCAGTTATATGCAAGTAGAGAAAGTTTAAGTTGTTACGCTTATATAATTAGAATTATTCTTAATGCTTCCACTTTTAGATTAATTCAAATTAAAAATTAAAAAATGGCAAAAGAAGTAAGTAAAGTTGTAAAACTACAAGTCCGCGGAGGTGCTGCTAACCCTTCACCACCAGTTGGACCTGCTTTAGGTGCTGCCGGGGTAAATATCATGGAATTCTGTAAGCAATTCAATGGTAGAACCCAAGATAAGGCAGGCAAGGTTTTGCCGGTAGACATTACAGTATATAAAGACAAATCGTTTGATTTTGTTATTAAAACTCCACCGGCTGCCGTTCAACTCCTAGAAGCATCTAAAAATAAGAAAGGTTCTGGAGAACCAAACCGTAAAAAAGTTGCTAGTGTTACTTGGGATCAAGTAAAAGCTATTGCAGAAGATAAAATGCAAGATTTAAATGCTTTTACTGTCGAGTCTGCTATGAAAATGGTAGCCGGCACCGCACGTTCTATGGGAATAACTGTAAAAGGTGATGCACCGTTTTAATCCAAAAAGAAAGTAAAATGGCAAAATTGACAAAAAAGCAAAAAGAGGTGCAAGCAAAATTAGACAACACTAAGTTGTATACAGTTGCAGAAGCCTCTTCTGTAATAAAAGATATTTCTAACGTAAACTTTGATCCTTCTGTAGAACTTGCAGTTAGACTAAATGTAGATCCGCGTAAAGCGAATCAAATGGTAAGAGGTGTGGTTACTTTACCACACGGTACCGGTAAAGACATTAAGGTTTTAGCTTTGGTAACTCCGGATAAGGAAGACGAAGCAAAAGAAGCTGGTGCAGATTACGTAGGTTTAGACGAATATTTAGAAAAAATCAAAGGCGGTTGGACAGACGTAGACGTTATTGTAACCATGCCTAGCGTAATGGGTAAATTGGGACCTTTAGGTAGAATTTTAGGACCAAGAGGTTTAATGCCTAACCCAAAAACAGGAACGGTAACTATGGATGTTGCTAAAGCTGTTGCTGATGTAAAAGCTGGTAAAATCGACTTTAAAGTAGATAAAACTGGTATAGTTCATGCAGCAGTTGGAAAAACATCTTTTGATGCCGATAAAATTGCAGGAAACGCAAGGGAATTATTAACTACGCTGGTAAAATTAAAACCTCAGGCAGCAAAAGGTGTATATATTAAAAGTATATACATGTCTAGCACGATGAGCCCGAGTGTGGAGATTGATACAAAAAGGTTTACTGAGCAATAATTAAATTATTATGACAAGAGAAGAAAAATCACAAGTAATAAAAGATTTAACTGCCCAGTTAGCTGATACTTCCACGCTTTATTTAGCTGATATTTCAGGATTGGATGCAAACACTACTTCTAATTTAAGAAGAGCTTGCTTTAAAGCTGATGTAAAGCTATCGGTAGTTAAAAATACTTTATTGGCCAAAGCAATGGAAGAGTCTGGCGTAGATTACGGCGAGCTTCCAACGGTTTTGAAAGGTAATACCTCTATAATGGTATCAGATACCGGAAATGCTCCGGCCAAAGTAATTAAAGAATTTAGAAAGAAAAATGATAAGCCTGTTCTTAAAGGTGCTTTTATTGATGAAGCAATTTATGTTGGAGATGAGTACTTAGAAACATTATCTAGCATCAAATCTAAAGAAGAGGTTATTGGAGATATTATCGGATTGTTACAATCGCCAACTAAAAACGTTATTTCAGCGCTTAAGTCTGGTGGTAGTAAACTTTCTGGTATTCTTAAAACACTTTCTGAAAAAGAATAACACGTACGCACTTTTTAACAATTATAAATTAAATTACACATTTTAAAACGATAGAAAATGGCAGATTTAAAAGAATTCGCAGAACAATTGGTTAACCTTACAGTAAAAGAAGTTAATGAGTTAGCTGATATATTAAAAGAAGAATATGGTATAGAGCCTGCAGCTGCTGCAGTAGCTGTTGCTGGTGGCGGTGCTGCTGGTGAAGGAGCCCAAGAAGAAGAGCAAACTGAGTTTGACGTAATCTTAAAAGCTCCGGGTGGTTCTAAATTAGCAGTTGTAAAACTGGTAAAAGAATTAACAGGTCTTGGTCTTAAAGATGCAAAAGGTTTAGTAGATGGTGCACCAGCTCCAGTAAAAGAGGGTGTTGCTAAAGATGAAGCCGAAGCACTTAAATCACAATTAGAAGAAGCAGGAGCTGAGGTTGAGCTTAAATAATAAGCTTACCGAGCAATTTTATTTAGGTTTAGACCTCAGGAATTACTCCTGGAGGTCTAAACCATTTTGCGTATAAAAGCGCAGCGTGTTAATACACACATTTTTTTAAGTTAATTATGCTTTCAAAAATTATTTTTTGAAAACCTCAAATTCCGTCCAATAGATGTTAGAAACGCAAACTGAAAGATTGAATTTCTCTTCTGTAAAGAATAAGCCTGATTATCCAGACTTTTTGGATATACAGATAAAATCGTTTCAAGATTTCTTCCAATTAGAAACAAAATCAGAAGAAAGGGGAAATGAAGGCTTGTACAATACTTTTCAAGAGAATTTCCCGATTACCGATACGCGTAATCAATTCGTACTCGAGTTTTTAGATTATTTCGTAGATCCTCCTCGCTATTCTATTCAAGAATGCATAGAGAGAGGGTTGACTTATAGTGTTCCGTTAAAAGCTAGGTTAAAATTATATTGTACAGATCCGGAACATGAAGATTTTGAAACTATTGTACAAGATGTGTACTTGGGTACAATACCTTATATGACGCCAAGCGGTACTTTTTGTATCAATGGGGCAGAACGCGTAGTGGTTTCACAATTACACCGTTCTCCGGGTGTATTCTTTGGACAATCGTTCCACGCCAACGGAACAAAATTATACTCTGCCAGAGTAATTCCTTTTAAAGGTTCTTGGATAGAGTTTGCCACAGATATTAATAGCGTAATGTACGCTTATATTGATCGTAAAAAGAAATTACCGGTAACTACTTTATTCCGTGCAATTGGTTTTGAAAGAGATAAAGATATCTTAGAAATTTTTGACCTTGCTGAAGAAGTTAAAGTAAGCAAAACCGGTCTTAAAAAAGTATTGGGTCGTAAATTAGCAGCCCGTGTACTTAATACTTGGTATGAAGATTTTGTAGATGAAGACACCGGGGAAGTAGTTTCTATAGAAAGAAACGAAATTGTATTAGATCGTGATACAGAGCTGGAGAAAGACCATATAGAGGAAATTCTGGAAACAGGAACCAAAACGATACTTTTACATAAAGAAGACAACTCTACCGGAGATTATGCAATTATCCACAATACCTTGCAAAAAGATCCAACCAACTCAGAAAAAGAGGCGGTAGAGCATATATACAGACAATTACGTAACGCCGAGCCGCCAGATGAAGAAACGGCTAGAGGAATAATAGATAAATTATTCTTTTCAGATCAACGCTATAATTTAGGCGAAGTTGGTCGTTACCGTATGAATAAAAAATTAGGTCTTAATATAGAAATGGATAAGCAAGTGCTTACCAAAGAAGATATTATTACCATTATTAAATATTTAATTGAGCTTATTAACTCCAAAGCAGAGATAGATGATATTGACCACCTTTCTAACCGTCGTGTACGTACAGTAGGTGAGCAATTATCACAACAATTTGGAGTAGGTCTTGCGCGTATGGCCAGAACCATTCGTGAAAGAATGAATGTACGAGACAATGAAGTGTTTACACCAATAGATTTGATTAACGCAAAGACTTTATCTTCTGTAATCAACTCTTTCTTTGGTACCAACCAGTTGTCACAATTTATGGATCAAACCAACCCGCTTGCAGAAATTACGCACAAGCGTCGTTTGTCTGCATTAGGTCCGGGAGGTTTATCTAGAGAAAGAGCAGGATTTGAGGTTCGAGATGTTCACTATACACATTACGGACGACTTTGTCCTATAGAAACACCAGAAGGTCCAAACATTGGTTTGATTTCTTCGCTTTCTGTTTTTGCCAAAGTAAATGGTATGGGCTTTATTGAAACGCCTTACCGAAAGGTAGAAGACGGAAAGATGGATATGGAAAACGAACCGGTATATTTCTCTGCAGAGGAAGAAGAAGGAAAGTTAATTGCACAAGCAAATATTCCTACTAAAGAAGACGGTACCATCAATACAGATAAAGTTATTGCTAGAATGGAAGGAGACTTCCCGGTAGTAGATCCTAAAGAGGTGCACTTTACAGATGTGGCGCCTAACCAGATTTCTTCGATCTCGGCTTCTTTAATTCCGTTCTTAGAACATGATGATGCAAACCGTGCTTTGATGGGCTCTAATATGATGCGCCAAGCGGTGCCATTATTACGAGTAGATTCTCCAATTGTAGGAACCGGTTTAGAGCGTCAAGTGGCTTCAGATTCTCGTGTTTTAATGAATGCAGAAGGAGACGGTACTGTAGAATATGTAGACGCACAGAAAATTACAATAAAATACGATAGAACAGAAGAAGAGCGTATGGTAAGCTTTGATTCTGATTCTAAAACCTACGATTTAATTAAGTTTAGAAAAACCAACCAAGGTACTTCCGTAAACTTAAAACCAATCGTAAGAGTAGGAGATCGCGTTAAAAAAGGGCAAGTTTTATGTCAAGGTTACGCAACAGAAGCTGGAGAGCTTGCGTTGGGTAGAAATATGAAAGTTGCCTTTATGCCTTGGAAGGGGTATAACTTTGAGGATGCAATTGTAATTTCCGAAAAGGTAGTAAGAGAAGATATCTTTACTTCTATTCACATAGACGAATACAGTTTAGAAGTGCGTGATACCAAATTAGGTAACGAAGAGTTGACTAACGATATTCCAAACGTTTCTGAAGAAGCTACTAAAGATTTAGATGAGCACGGAATGATTCGTATTGGAGCAGAGGTTAAGCCCGGCGATATTTTAATTGGTAAAATTACGCCAAAAGGAGAATCAGACCCAACACCTGAAGAGAAATTACTACGTGCTATTTTTGGAGACAAAGCAGGAGATGTAAAAGATGCATCTTTAAAAGCTTCTCCATCTTTAGAAGGAGTGGTAATTAATAAAAAACTCTTTGCACGTGCTATCAAAGATAAGCGTAAACGAGCGCAAGATAAAGAAGATATTGCACGTTTAGAAGACAAGTACAGAGTTAAATTTGAAGCTTTAAAATCTGATTTAATCGATAAACTTTTTGCAATTGTTGGTGGTAAAACCGCACAGGGAGTGCAAAATGATTTAGGAGAAGATGTATTGCCAAAAGGTAAAAAATATACCTTAAAAATGCTTAACTCCGTAGACGATTATACGCACCTTACCAGCGGTACGTGGACAACAGACGAGCATTTAAATGCGTTGGTTGCAGATTTATTGCACAATTATAAAATTAAAGAAAACGACCTACAAGGTAACCTAAGAAGAGAGAAGTTTACCATAACTGTAGGAGACGAGTTGCCATCTGGTATTATCAAACTAGCTAAGGTTTATGTTGCTAAAAAACGTAAATTAAAAGTTGGAGATAAAATGGCGGGACGTCACGGTAACAAAGGTATTGTAGCACGTATTGTACGTCAAGAAGATATGCCTTTCTTAGAAGACGGAACGCCGGTAGACATCGTGTTAAACCCACTTGGGGTACCATCACGTATGAATATTGGTCAGATTTATGAAACGGTTTTAGGCTGGGCAGGACAAAAATTAGGGCAGAAATATGCTACTCCAATTTTTGATGGTGCAACTATAGACCATATTAATGAGTTGACAGATAAAGCCGGTATTCCTAGATTTGGTCACACCCATTTATATGATGGCGGTACCGGAGATAGATTCGATCAGCCGGCAACAGTTGGGGTAATCTATATGCTTAAATTAGGGCATATGATTGAAGATAAGATGCACGCACGTTCTATTGGACCATATTCTTTAATTACGCAACAACCATTAGGTGGTAAAGCACAATTTGGTGGGCAGCGTTTTGGAGAGATGGAAGTTTGGGCCTTAGAAGCTTACGGCGCGTCAAGCACTTTACGTGAAATATTGACCGTAAAATCTGATGATGTGATAGGAAGGGCTAAGACATATGAGTCTATCGTAAAAGGAGAACCAATGCCAGAGCCCGGCTTGCCCGAATCTTTTAACGTGTTAATGCACGAATTGAAAGGTTTAGGACTCGATATACAACTTAAAGAGTAAAACCATTACCTCCAAACCAGTTTTGGAGGTAATAGTTTTCGTTAATTTTTTAGAATAATTCTTTTAGTACCATAGATTATGGCAAGAAATAATGATAAGAATACACAAAAGAGATTTAATAAAATCTCCATTGGTTTAGCATCTCCAGAATCGATCTTGGCGGAGTCGAGAGGAGAGGTTTTAAAACCAGAAACTATTAACTACCGTACGCACAAACCAGAAAGAGACGGTTTGTTTTGCGAACGTATTTTTGGTCCTGTAAAAGACTACGAATGTGCTTGCGGTAAATATAAAAGAATTCGTTACAAGGGGATTGTATGTGACAGATGTGGAGTAGAAGTAACAGAGAAAAAAGTTCGTAGAGATCGCGTAGGGCATATCAATTTGGTAGTGCCGGTAGCGCATATTTGGTATTTCCGCTCTTTGCCAAACAAAATAGGTTACTTATTGGGTATCCCATCTAAGAAATTAGATATGATTATTTACTACGAAAGATACGTAGTTATACAACCCGGTAACGCAAAAAATGAAGAAGGAGAACCATTAAAGAAAATGGATTTCCTTACGGAGGAAGAATACTTAAATGTTTTAGATGAGCTTCCGCGAGAAAATTACCAGTTAGAAGATTCAGACCCTAACAAATTTATCGCAAAAATGGGAGCAGAATGCCTTATCGAAATCTTAAAAAGATTAGATTTAGATGAGCTTTCTTATGATTTACGTCACAAAGCAAACAACGAAACTTCTAAACAACGTAAAACGGAAGCCTTAAAAAGGTTACAAGTAGTAGAAGCTTTCCGCGATGCAAACGAAAACCAAGAAAACCTGCCGGAATGGATGATCATGAAAGTGGTTCCTGTAATTCCCCCAGAACTTAGACCTTTGGTGCCGTTAGATGGAGGACGTTTTGCAACTTCAGACTTAAACGATTTATATAGAAGAGTAATTATACGTAACAACCGTTTAAAGAGATTGATGGAGATTAAAGCTCCTGAAGTTATCTTACGTAACGAAAAACGTATGTTGCAAGAATCTGTAGATTCTTTGTTTGACAATACCAGAAAATCTTCTGCCGTTAAAACAGATTCTAATAGACCATTAAAATCGCTATCAGATTCCTTAAAAGGAAAGCAAGGACGTTTCCGTCAAAACTTATTAGGTAAACGTGTAGATTATTCAGCACGTTCTGTAATTGTAGTTGGCCCGGAAATGAAGTTGTATGAGTGTGGTCTTCCAAAAAATATGGCAGCAGAATTATACAAACCTTTCGTTATTAGAAAACTTATCGAAAGAGGAATTGTTAAAACAGTAAAATCTGCCAAAAAAATAATAGATAAGAAAGAACCGGTAGTTTGGGACATTTTAGAAAATGTATTAAAAGGACATCCGGTACTACTTAACCGTGCGCCAACCTTGCACCGTTTAGGTATTCAAGCTTTCCAACCTAAATTAATTGAAGGTAAAGCAATTCAGTTACATCCATTGGTTTGTACTGCATTTAATGCCGATTTTGATGGTGACCAGATGGCGGTTCACTTACCACTTGGGCCGGAAGCTATTTTAGAAGCACAATTATTAATGTTGGCTTCTCATAATATCTTAAACCCTGCAAATGGTTCCCCGGTAACGGTACCATCGCAAGATATGGTTTTAGGTCTTTACTATATGACCAAATTGCGTAAGTCTACCGAGCAAGTGCCAATTAAAGGAGAAGGTCTAACTTTCTATTCTCCGGAAGAAGTAATTATTGCCTATAACGAAAAACGCGTTCACTTAAACGCGCAGATTAAAGTTAAAACAAAAGACTTTAACGATAAAGGCGAGTTGGTGTCGCAACTGGTAGAAACAACCGTTGGGCGCGTTATCTTTAACGAAGAAGTACCGGAAGCTGCAGGTTATGTTAACGAAGTTTTGACCAAAAAATCTCTAAGAGATATTATTGGTAAAATTTTAAAAGTAACCAGCGTACCGGAAACCGGAGAATTCTTAGATAAAATTAAAGACCTTGGTTACGGCTTTGCATTTAGAGGCGGACTTTCTTTCTCTTTAGGAGATATTATTATCCCAAAAGAAAAAGAAGACATGATTAAAGAAGCCAATGAGCAAGTAGATGGTATTATGGGTAACTATAATATGGGTCTTATTACCAATAACGAACGTTATAACCAAGTTATTGATATTTGGACGGCTACTAATGCTAACCTTACCGAGTTGGCTATGAAGAGAATTAGAGAAGACCAACAAGGGTTTAACTCCGTTTATATGATGTTAGATTCTGGAGCTCGTGGTTCTAAAGAACAAATTAGACAGCTTACCGGTATGCGTGGTTTGATGGCTAAGCCTAAAAAATCGAACACCGGAGGAGGAGAAATTATTGAAAACCCAATTCTTTCTAACTTTAAAGAAGGTCTTTCTATTTTAGAATACTTTATTTCTACACACGGGGCGCGTAAAGGTCTTGCCGATACCGCACTTAAAACTGCCGATGCAGGTTACCTAACCCGTAGATTGGTAGATGTTTCGCAAGATGTAATTGTAGGCGAAGAAGACTGCGGTACTTTGCGAGGTATAGAAGTAAAAGCTTTAAAGAAAAACGAAGAAGTAATTGAAACTTTAGGAGCACGCGTTCTAGGTAGAACCGCTCTTAACGATATTATAGACCCAATAACACAAGAACTTTTCGCAGAAGCAGGAGAAGAAATTGACGAAGCAATAGTAGCTAAAATAGAAAAGTCTGTTTTAGATGCTGTAGAAGTACGTTCCGCTTTAAGCTGCGAAGCTAAAAAAGGTATTTGTGTAAAATGTTACGGAAGAAACTTAGCAACCGGTAAAACCGTTCAACGCGGAGAAGCTGTTGGGGTTGTAGCCGCGCAATCTATTGGAGAGCCGGGTACACA
The DNA here is from genome assembly GCA_947494545.1 of uncultured Mesonia sp. Lineage (GTDB taxonomy): Bacteria > Bacteroidota > Bacteroidia > Flavobacteriales > Flavobacteriaceae > Mesonia. Next base: position 62,977 of record CANLVH010000013.1, read on the forward strand.
GTTAACGCTTCGTACCTTCCACGTGGGTGGTATTGCAGGAAACATTTCTGAAGATAATAAGGTGATTTCCAAATTTGACGGTATTGCCGAAATTGACGATTTAAAAACTGTAAAAGGAGAAAACGCAGAAGGAGATAAAGCAGAAATTGTTATATCTAGAACTTCTGAAGTTAAAATTGTAGATCCGGATACAGGTATTGTTTTAAGTACCAATGTTATTCCTTATGGTGCTGAATTGTTTATCAAACCAGGAGATAAAGTTACTGAAGGAACCAAAATCTGTCAGTGGGATCCGTATAACGGAGTTATTATTTCTGAATTTGCAGGAAAAATCAAATTCGAAAATCTTGAACAAGGTGTTACTTATCAAGTTGAAACAGATGAGCAGACAGGTTTTCAAGAGAAAGTAATTTCAGAATCTAGAAACAAGAAAAAGATTCCTACTTTATTAATCATGGGTAAAGGAGACGAAGTGATTCGTTCATACAACTTGCCTGTAGGAGCGCATTTGATGGTAGACGATGGAGAGAAAATTAAGATTGGAAAAATCTTGGTTAAAATTCCACGTAAGTCTTCTAAAGCGGGAGATATTACCGGTGGTTTACCGCGTGTTACAGAATTGTTTGAAGCACGTAACCCATCTAACCCTGCCGTAGTAAGCGAGATTGATGGTGTTGTTTCTTTCGGGAAAATTAAACGTGGTAACCGCGAGATAATTGTAGAGTCTAAACTAGGAGAAGTTAAAAAGTACTTAGTAAAACTTTCTAACCAAATCTTAGTACAAGAAAACGATTATGTTCGTGCAGGAATGCCATTATCTGATGGTTCTATTACTCCAGAAGATATCTTGAACATCAAGGGTCCAAACGCTGTACAGCAATATTTGGTAAACGAAGTACAAGAAGTTTATAGGTTACAGGGAGTGAAAATTAACGATAAGCATTTTGAAGTTGTTGTAAGACAAATGATGCGTAAAGTTAAAATTCAAGATCCGGGAGATACTATTTTCTTAGAAAATCAATTAGTACATAAATCTGATTTTATCGAAGAAAACGACGATATTTTTGGTAAGAAAGTAATTGAAGATGCCGGTGATAGTCAAAATCTTAAACCGGGGCAAATTTTAACAGCGCGAGAATTAAGAGATGAAAACTCTTTACTGCGTCGTGAAGATAAGGCCTTGGCAACAGCAAGAGACGCGCAACCTGCTACGGCAACGCCAATTTTACAAGGTATTACCAGAGCATCGTTGCAGACAAAATCATTTATTTCTGCTGCCTCTTTCCAAGAGACAACTAAAGTATTAAACGAAGCTGCTGTAAGCGGTAAAGTAGATAATTTAGAAGGCCTTAAAGAAAATGTTATTGTTGGACACAAAATACCGGCCGGAACCGGAATGCGTGAATACGATAATATTATTGTAGGCTCTAAGGAAGAGTTTGAAGAAATGATGGAAGAAAAACAAGAGGTTAATTACAATTAATCTTCCATAATAAAACGAAAAAGCGCTGTTATTAACAGCGCTTTTTTTATTTTAGTGCATTAGTAATTAAATACAGTGAAATGAGTGAGGAAAAGAAAAATAATCAAAAGAAATTAAATATCGAATTAGACGAGGCTACCGCTCAGGGCGAATACAGCAACTTGGCAATTGTAAATCATTCTGCTTCAGAATTTGTTATAGATTTTGTTAGCATTATGCCGGGTACGCCAAAAAGCAAGGTTAAGTCTAGAATAATATTAACGCCACAACACGCCAAACGTTTATTGAAAGCTTTAGGTGGTAATATTAAAAAGTTTGAAAACGCCCACGGCGAAATAAGAGATTACGATAAACCTAATATTCCATTAAATTTTGGCCCTACAGGTCAGGCCTAACAAAAACAAAATCCGAAGCTTTAAACTTCGGATTTTGTTTTTACAACAAGTTTACTTATTAAAATTCTGAAGTAAAATGAAAGGTAATATTCGGGTATTTTTGTTGTGTCATTTGCAACGAAAAAGAAGAATCTGCTAAAAATACCAGTTGCCCTTTTTTGTCTTTTGCCAAAAACTTGTTCTTTACGCGTTTAAATTCTTTAAATTCTTCGCTTTTTTCATCTTCGGGTTCTACCCAACAGGCTTTATGTACATTTAAGTTTTCATAGGTGCATTTTGCACCATATTCGTGCTCTAATCTGTATTGAATTACCTCAAACTGTAAAGCCCCAACCGTGCCAATAATTTTTCTATTATTGATCTCTAATTTAAACAATTGTGCAACGCCTTCATCCATTAATTGATCTACTCCTTTCTCCAGCTGTTTAGATTTCATTGGGTCTGCGTTATTAATATACCTAAAATGTTCTGGAGAGAAACTTGGTATACCTTTAAAATGCATTTGTTCGCCTTCGGTTAAAGTATCGCCAATTTTAAAGTTTCCGGTATCGTGTAAACCAACAATATCTCCGGGATAAGATACATCTACAATTTCCTTTTTTTCCGCAAAGAAAGCATTAGGACTCGAGAAGCGTAATTTTTTATTATTCCTTACGTGCAGATAGGGTACGTTTCTTTCAAATTTTCCCGATACTATTTTAACAAAAGCCAATCTATCACGGTGTTTAGGATCCATATTCGCGTGAATTTTGAAAACAAAACCGGTAAATTTTTCTTCTTCCGGTTTTACCTCGCGTTCTTCGCTTACCTTTGGTAATGGAGGAGGAGCTATGGTGATAAAACAATCTAAAAGTTCTCTAACCCCAAAATTGTTTAAAGCAGAGCCAAAGAATACCGGTTGTAAATCGCCATCAATATAAGCGCTTTTATCAAAATCAGGATAAACTCCTTGTGCAAGTTCTACTTCTTCGCGTAGGTCTTGCGCTGCATCTTCGCCAATTAATTCATCTAATTCGGGCGTGTTTAAATCTTTAATTTCTATAGTATCTTCAATATCTTTTCTAGGGTCGCCGGTAAATAAATTTATATTTTGTTCCCAAATATTATAAATTCCTTTAAAATCATAACCCATCCCGATAGGATAACTTAAAGGGGTAACTTTTAGATGTAATTTTTGTTCTATTTCATCCAACAAATCAAAAGCATCTTTTCCTTCTCTATCCAATTTATTAATAAATACAATCATTGGTATTTTGCGCATACGGCAAACTTCTACCAGCTTTTCGGTTTGGGCTTCTACCCCTTTGGCTACATCTATTACCACAATTACGCTATCTACAGCGGTAAGGGTTCTAAAAGTATCTTCGGCAAAATCTTTGTGCCCGGGGGTATCTAAAATATTTATTTTAATGTCCTTATACTCAAAGGCCAAAACAGATGTGGCTACAGAAATACCACGCTGGCGTTCAATTTCCATAAAGTCACTGGTAGCACCTTTTTTTACTTTGTTAGATTTTACCGCACCGGCTTCTTGTATTGCGCCACCAAAAAGCAATAATTTTTCGGTTAAAGTGGTTTTACCTGCATCTGGGTGAGAGATAATTCCAAATGTTCTTCTTCTATTTATTTCTTTCGATAATTTCATGCTGCAAATATATTCTTTTCAGGTCTTTTGCCAAGAGCATTTTTATAAGAAGTTGTTTAAGAAACGGTTATGATAAATTAACGCAATTAACCTATAAAACTGTTTTTTGTCGATTATTTTACGTAATTTTAATATTTATTAGCGAATATTAAATGGATTATAATAAATTTGGACTTTTATAATCCATTCTACTAATCAATAAAATTTATGAAAAGAACATTTACGCGTTTAAATTTTATTTTGTTCTTTTTTATTTTAATCTCTTCCTTGACTACTGCTCAGGTTACGCAAGATTTTCGCGCCATAAACTGGCAGCCGGGACACAAAATTGCTGTGCAAGATACTGCAACTGCTGTAGTAAATGGTCGCGTATATAAAGATATTAACGGTAACGGCACCCAAGACAGTTTTGAACCTGGTATGGAAAGCATTGATATGATTTTAATAGATGCTGCCGGCTCACAAGCTGTTACCACAAATGCTAACGGAGATTGGCTTGCTTATGTTATTCCGGGACCGGTAACTATTTACGTAGATATTACAGATTTACCGTTTGGCGCCATTCACACAGAAGGAGATAACCCAAACACGCCCAGTAATAACGGCGGGGATCCCAATACCATTGTTGCTGTAGATGATCAAACAAACTTTGGAGGAAAAGACGGTTTTTACTTTGTAGGAGAAGTTTCCGGTCATTTATATTTTGATTTGAATGGAAATGGAGTGCAAGATTTCTCAGAACCGGATATGCCAAATGTAGACGTAAAAGTTAGCGACCCCTTTAATAATCCGCCGGTTATAGCTACAACAGATGCTTCGGGAAATTGGGTAGCAACGGTTACCGCAGCACAAGCAACGGTAGACATAGACGATAACGATCCTGATTTTCCTACAGGAGCTACACAAACAGAAGGCACAGACCCGAGTACGGCAAACGTAATAGCTAATGTAAATACCTTTACGGAAAACGACGGCTTTTATCCTGAAGGCTATCTAACCGGACATTTATATTTTGATTGGAACGGCAACGGTACCCAAGATAGTGCAGAACCGGATATGCCGGATGTAGATGTGACAATTACAGATGTTTTTGGAAATACACAAGTTGTAACAACCAATGCTAGCGGAAACTGGCAAGCTTTGGTTCCTGAAGGCGAAACAATTGCAAATATAGACGAAACAGATCCGGACTTTCCTACCGGCGCTGTGCAAACCGAAGGTACCAACCCAACTACTACAACCGTTATTAACAACCAAACCGTTTTTAGTGAAAACGATGGTTTTTTTGAAGAAGGAACTTTAACAGGTCATCTTTATTTTGATGTTAATGGTAATGGCACGCAAGACAGTACAGAGCCAGATATGCCAAATATAGAAGTAGAAATAAATAATACACCCACCGGGGTTATCGCAAGTGTATTTACAGATGCCAACGGTAATTGGTCGTACACCGGTCCGGTAGGAGAAACCATGGTAACTATTAACGAGAATGATACTGACTTCCCAACCGGTGCAATTCAAACCGAAGGAACCAACCCAAGTACGCATACGGTTATAATAAATGAAAGTAATTTTACGGAAAACGATGGTTTTTATGAACAAGGAAGATTAAGCGGACATTTATATTTTGACTCTAATGGCAATGGTATGCAAGATAGTAGCGAGCCAGATATGCCAAATGTAGATGTAAACATTACAGATGCTTTAAACAATACATATACGTTGGTTACTGATGTAAACGGAGATTGGGTTACAAATTTACCCATTGGCGATGCCGTGATAAATGTAGATGAGACAGATCCGGACTTTCCCATCGGAGCTACCCAAACCGAAGGCACCAACCCAACTACCACAACCGTTATTAATAACCAAATGGTTTTTAGTGAAAACGATGGTTTTTTTGAAGAAGGAACTTTAACCGGTCATCTTTATTTTGATGTTAATGGTAATGGCACGCAAGACGGCACAGAACCAGATATGCCAAATGTAGAAGTAGAAATAACCAACCAAAACTTGGCACTTTCTACCGTTTTAAGTACAGATGCAAATGGCGATTGGAGTTACACCGGACCAATAGGAGCTACGGTAGTAAATATAAACGAGAATGATTCTAATTTTCCAACTGGTGCAATTCAAACAGAAGGTACAAATCCTAGTACACACAACGTCATAATTAATCAAAATACCTTTACGGAAAACGACGGCTTTTTTGAACAAGGAACTTTAACCGGGCGTGTTTATTACGATGTAAACGGTAATGGCAACCAAGACAATAACGAACCCGGAATACCAAATATAGATGTAAACATTACCGATGCTTTAAGTACAGTATCTACAGTAGTTACTGATGCAAATGGCAATTGGAGCGCAGATTTGCCTATTGGCGATGTAACCATTAGTATAGACGAAAACGATGCTGATTTTCCTACCGGCGCAATTCAAACAGAAGGTGCCAATCCTAGTTATGCTACCGTGCTAAACAATGAAAGTGTCTTTACGGAAAAAGACGGATTCTCTGGAGAAGGAGAATTAACCGGTCATGTTTATTACGATACAAACGGTAATGCTAATCAAGAATTAGGAGAGCCAGATATGGCAAATATTTCTGTATTGGTAGAAATTGTTAACGGTACCACCCAAACTTTAATAACAGATGCCGATGGAAATTGGTCATTTACTGCGCCAATAGGTCCTGTAAGTGTTTTGGTAGACGAAAATGATATAGATTTTCCTGCCGGAGCAATTCAAACAGAAGGTACCAATCCTACTGTTTTTATGGTAACCAACGAAAGTGAGAATCACCAAAACGATGGTTTTTATGTAGATCAATTACAAACAGGTAATTTAAGCGGTCATCTTTATTACGATACCAATGCTAACGGAGTTCAAGATCTAAGCGAGCCAAACCTTCCAAATATAGATGTTAGTATAACAAGCTCGGTTGGAGTTACGTTTAATGTAGTAACCAATAATCAAGGAAATTGGATGGTAGAAGTTCCGGAAGGAAACACTACTTCTTCTATAGATTTTACAGATCCAGATTTTCCTAATGCGTTAGTGCAAACCCAAGGTACAAACCCAACCACAACTAATGTATTACCCAATGTAGCAAATATTGAAACTCCAGACGGGTTTACACTTCCCAATACGGGAACAGGAACACTTTCCGGTCATTTATATTTTGACACGAATGCTAATAGTAACCAAGATCAAGGAGAACCTAATCTTATAAATGTAGATGTGGCAATTACAAATGTTTTAGGTTTAACAACTACTGTAACCACAAATCAAAATGGCGATTGGAGTATAAGCGTACCGGAAGGAAACACTACTTCAGACATAGATAATACAGACCCGGAATTTCCTTTAGGCGCAATTCAAACCGAAGGTACAGACCCAACTACTACTTATGTTGGTGCAGGAGAAAACCTTAGCGAAATTAACGATGGTTTTGAAGTACAAGATATTGAAACCGAAATGCTATCCGGACATTTATATTACGATACCAATGCAAATGGCGTGCAAGACGAAAACGAACCAAATTTACCAAATGTAGATGTGGCAATTACCAATTCTCTTGGCTATATAGAAATAATTACTACTAATAGCAATGGCGATTGGTCTATAACTGTTCCAGTAGGTAATACTGTTTCAGACATAGATTTTACAGATCCTGACTTTCCTCTAGCAGTAAGTCAAACCCAGGGAACCAATCCTACTACTACGGTTGTGACGGCTGGCAATCCGGCAACAGAAGAACCAGATGGTTTTGCTCAAACTGCGGTTGGTACCAACACACTTTCCGGTCATCTTTATTATGATTGGAACGCAAATGCTGTTCAAGATCAAGGGGAGCCAAATTTGCCTAATATAGAGATAGAAGTTGTAAATGCTGCGGGAGTTAGCAGCTTTTTGCAAACAGATCAAAATGGCGATTGGTCTTTGTTGGTGCCGGCAGGAAATACAATTTCAGAAATTAACGAAAATGACCCCGATTTTCCGGTGGGAGCAATACAAACAGAAGGAACTAATCCTACCACCACGGCTGTTACTGCTACAGGAAACTTCCAAGAAATTGACGGGTATTACAATCCTAATCTTGCAACAAACATTTTAAAAGGTCATTTGTATTTAGATGAAAATGCCAATGCAATGCAGGAAAATACAGAGCCAGATTTGACAAATATAACGGTGTGGATTACCACTTCTTTAGGCACTACAATAACCTTAGAAACAGATCAAGATGGAAATTGGGAAGTAGAAGTTCCGGTAGGTAATACAATTTCAGAAGTTGATGTTAACGATGCAGATTTTCCGCCAAATGCTATTCAAACAGAAGGTGACAATCCAACCATTTCTAACGTAACAGAAAATACTACTTCAACAGAAATAGACGGCTTTTATATAGACGGACAGTCACCGGAGTTGCTAAGCGGTCATATTTATTATGATACCAATAATAATGGCGTACAAGATACCGGCGAACCAGATTTGGCAGATATTGAAGTAGAGATTATAGATTCTTTTGGCTTTTCGCAATTTGTAGAAACAGATGTAGATGGCAATTGGGAAGTAAATGTGCCTGTAGGCGAAACGGTCTCGTTCATCAATCAAAACGATGCAGATTTTCCGGAAGGCGCAATACAAACAGAAGGCGATGACCCAACTACTACCATAGTGGTTGCAGATGGAATACACGAAGAAATAGATGGTTTCTACGTTCCGGAGACTGACCCGAATGTTTTTGAAATTTACAACGCACTTTCCCCAAATGGCGATGGTAAAAACGATTTCTTTTTAATTGAAGGGATTGAAGATTATCCGGAAAACAAAGTTTTAGTATTTAACCGTTGGGGCGTAAAGGTTTTTGAAACCAAAGCTTACGGTCAAAACGGAAGGGTTTTTAGAGGCTTGAGTGATGGTAGAGCTACTTTACAAAAAGGAGAAAAACTCCCGGCCGGCACCTATTTTTATATTTTAGAATATCGAAACCATGAGGGTAAGTTGAACAAGTTAGATGGTTATTTATACATTAATTAAAAAAACACAGCATAGGTTTATGCAAAACAAACTACTTTTTCTTTTTATCGCAATGATAAGCACTTTTGGTAGTTGGCACGCGCACGCACAACAAGATGCGCAATACAGTCAGTATATGTATAACCAAATGCAAATAAATCCGGCTTACGCAGGTTCTCGAGAAGTTCTGAGTATTGTAGGTTTACACCGTTCGCAATGGGTTGGAATAGATGGCGCCCCAACTACACAAAACTTATCGGTACATAGTCCTGTGGGAAGAAATAATATTGGGTTAGGATTAGATATTATAAACGACAATCTTGGTCCTGCGCGAGAGACGGCTGTAAACGCCAATTTTAGTTACAGTTTGCAAACTTCGCGTGATGCAAAGCTTAGTTTTGGGTTAAAGGCCGGAGCAAATCTACTTGATGTAGATTATAATAAATTAAATATTTACGATCCTTCAGACCCCAATTATCAACCTAATAATATAGATAACAAATTTTCGCCACAAATAGGAGTGGGTTTAATGTATTATACAGATAAATTTTACGCCGGTTTAAGTGCTCCCAATCTTTTACAAACAAAGCATTTTGACAGCGCACCCGGTTCAAAATCTTTGGCTAAAGAGCGTATTAATTATTACCTTCTTGCAGGTTATGTTATAGATTTCTCCAGAGATCTTAAATTTAAGCCTGCTTTAATGACCAAAGCCGTTTCCGGGGCACCGTTACAAGTAGACGTTTCTGCTAACTTTATGTTTTATGAGAAGTTTATCTTAGGAGCGGCATACAGATGGGATGCTGCAGTAAGCGGAATGGCTGGTTTTCAAATTACAGACGGATTATTAGCCGGCTTGGCTTACGATACAGATACTACAGATTTTGGAGAATATAATAACGGTAGTTTTGAATTTTTTTTACGATTCGAATTGTTTAAAAAGTACCAAAAAATGCTTACGCCTAGATTCTTTTAATTATGCAATTACAACAAAAAAATATACTAGTGCTTTTATTCTTTTTGGGATGTAGCTTCTTAGCTTTTTCACAAAAAGACAAATTAGAGGAAGCCGATAAAATGTTTGACAGATATGCTTACATAGATGCTCGCGAAGTTTATCTGGAAGTGGCAGAAAATGGCTACGAATCAGAAAACCTTTTTAAAAAACTTGCGGACAGCTATTATTTTAATGGCGAACTCGAAAAGGCTTTAAAATGGTACGAAGCCTTGTATAATTTTAAAACAGAAGGTTTAGAAACAGATTATTTGTTTAGATATGCTATGGCGCTTAAAAGCGATAAGCAATATGCAAAAGCAGATGAAATTATGCTAGAGTTTGATGCGCTTAATAAAACAGACTCTAGAGTGGCAATGCTTAAAAAAGATCGCGATTATCTGGAAATTATAGAAATGCAGTCGGGTAAATTTGATATTGAAGATTTCCCAATAAATTCAGATTTATCTGATTTTTCTCCAATATTTTACGGAGAAAAACAGTTGCTGTTCGCTTCTAACCGGCCAACGTCTTCTTCCGTAAAGCGTATTCATGAATGGAACAATCAGCCGTATTTAGATATTTATAAAGTTGGGATAGATTTAGATTCTTTAGAAGTAAAAGGTGAACCGGAGTTGCTTTCTAAGACAATCAATTCTAAATTTCATGAAGCTTCTGCGGTAATAACCAAAGATGGTTTGCGTATTTATTTTACTAGAAATAACTACAACAAAAAGAAATATGGCGAGAGCGAAGAAGGTATAAACTTTTTGAAAATTTATACAAGTACGCGCGAGAGTTTGGATGCAGACTGGCAAACGCCAAAAGAATTGCCTTTTAACAGCGATGAATTTTCTACCGCACATCCCGCTTTAAGTCCGGATGAAAAAAGTTTATATTTTTCTTCAGATAGGCCGGGTACTTTTGGCATGTCAGATATTTATCGCGTAGAAATTAACGAAGACGGTTCGTATAGTGAGCCAGAAAATCTTGGTGCCAATATAAATACAGAAGGGCGCGAGAATTTTCCGTACATCAGTAAAGAAAATAAAATATATTTTTCTTCAGACGGGCATATAGGCTTGGGCGGTCTTGATGTTTTTGTTGCAGAAATAGATAAAAAAGACAGTATTGGCGAGGTTTTTAATATTGGTAGACCAATTAACAGCAGCAAAGACGATTTTAGTTTTATTATAGACAGCAAGCGTAAAAAAGGTTTTTTTGCTTCCAATCGCGAAGCAGAAAATAGAGAAGACAACATCTATGCTTTTCAACAAAAAGAAAAAGTAATTACCGGTTGTAAGCAATATATTACCGGAGTGGTTAGCGATACAGACACCGGCAATCCTATAGAAAATGCAACCGTAGAATTATTTGACGAAGATTTAGAACTTATCAGTACACAAAGTACCAATAAAGAAGGCGAATATAAATTGAAAGTTAAGTGTAATAAACGCTACATCATTCGGGCTTCTAAAGAAGGTTACAGCACCAAAGAAGATATTTTCCAATCGGATACCGAGTTAGAAAAGAAAATAGATTTAGATATTCAGCTTAAAAAAGGTAGCGGTTTAGGTGTCGCTAAAGCGGAAAAAGGAGACGATTTAAGTAAATTATTGCAATTAGATCCTATTTATTTTGATTTAGATGAAAGCGAAATTAGACCCGATGCTGAGGTAGAATTACAAAAAGTAATAGCCGTATTGCGCCAATATCCGGCAATGAAAATAGACATTAGATCACATACAGATAGTAGAGCAGGAGATGCTTACAATAAAATTCTTTCGGAAAAGAGAGCAAAAGCTACTTTAAATTACCTTAAAAATAAAGGTATAAATAAAGATCGCCTTAGCGGAAAAGGTTACGGCGAAACGCAACTCATAAATAATTGCGGCAACAATTCTAATTGTACAGAAGAGCAGCACCAACTTAACCGCAGGTCAGAGTTTATTATATTAAATAAAAACGAGACGCCACAAGAGGTTCGTAAACAAATAGAAAAAAGGCAAAAAACTGTACAGGTAAAAAAGTCCGAGTCTAAAGAAGAAATTCTAGAAGATAGTTATGATTTTAGTGGCAATCAGGAAGTCTTTACCGTACAGATTGCAGCTTCTAAAAAACATAATTCTATTATTAAATTCCCTAAAGTAGACAAGGTCTTTTACCATGTTTATCCAGATGGTTACCGCAGGTATTATTCTAAACAATTTAGAACCAAAGCGGCGGCAAAGGCTTATAAGTTTAAATTGCGTAAAAAAGGAATAAAAGATGCATTTATAGTGCGCTTAAAAGGCGAAAACAGATTGTAAGAAAACGCTAAAAAGCCTTATATACTTAGTTATTTAAAATACTTTTGTATTTTTGATTTCTATGGAAGAAAAAGTAATTCTCGTTAACGAAAAAGACGAGCAAATAGGGCTGATGGAAAAAATTGAGGCGCACGAAAAAGCCTTGCTGCATCGTGCCTTTTCGGTTTTTGTTTATAACGATAAAAACCAAATGCTCTTACAGAAAAGAGCTTTAGGTAAATACCATTCCCCGGGATTATGGACCAACACTTGCTGTAGTCATCAGCGGGAAAACGAAACCAATATTCAAGCCGGAAAACGCCGCCTGATGGAAGAAATGGGCTTTACTACAGATTTAAAAGATACAATTTCCTTTATTTACAAAGCTCCTTTTGAAAATGGTTTGAGTGAACACGAATTTGATCATATTCTGGTTGGCAATTATAACCAAGACCCCAAACCCAATCCTGATGAAGTAGCAGATTGGAAATGGCTTACGGCAGAAGAGGTGAAAAAAGATATAGAAAAAAACCCCGATCAATATACTGCGTGGTTTAAAATAATTTTTGATAAACATTATAGCCAAATAGCCTAAATGAAAGTTACCGTAAACAGAAAAGCACATTTTAATGCGGCCCATCGTTTATATAGAAAAGATTGGTCAGACCAAAAAAACGCAGAAGTTTTTGGTAAATGTAGCAATCCGCATTATCACGGGCATAATTACGAATTGATAGTTGGCGTAACCGGAGAAATAGATCCGGAAACCGGTTTTGTAATGAATTTAAAAACCCTTAAGAAAATTATACGGGAAGAGATAGAAGAGGCTTTTGACCATAAAAATTTAAACGAAGAAGTAACGGCTTTTAAAACGCTAAATCCTACGGCAGAGAATATAGCGATGGTGATTTGGAAAAAACTTCGCAATAAAATTCAAAAAAATTTAGATTTGCAAATCACTTTGTACGAGACTCCACGCAATTTTGTAACTTTTAGCGGCTAAGCTTATGAAACTTCAGTTAAACGAGAAAGTACCGGAGTTTACTTTGGTAGATAAAGACGGCAATTTATTTTACTCCAATTCTGTAATTGGAAAAAAAGTTTGTGTTCTCTTTTTTTATCCCAAAAACTTTACGCCCGGTTGCACCAAAGAAGTTTGTGATTTTAGAGATAATTACCAAGAATTTATGCAATGTGGGGCAGAGGTAATTGGTATAAGTTCAGACTCGGTTGCTTCGCATAAAAAATTCAGTAAAAAATATAATTTACCGCATATCTTATTGTCAGATCCTACCGAAGAAATTAGAAAACGCTTTGGAGTAAAAGGTCATTTACTGGGATTAATTCCCGGGAGAGAAACCTTTGTAATAGACAAACAAAAGAGATTACGACTAAAATTTAATGATTTAAGTGCTAAAAACCACGTGCAAAAAGCTTTAGAAACCGTCAAAAAATTACAAGATGAAGAATAAGCTGTATCCGTTAAGATTTGAGCCTATTTTAAAAAAGAAAGTATGGGGTGGCACTAAACTTGGCGATATTTTAAATAAAAAATTATCTTCTAATAAAATTGGTGAGAGCTGGGAAATTAGCACCGTAGAAGACAATATTTCTGTAGTGAAAAACGGTGTTTTACAAGGAAAAACCTTATGCGAAATAATTAATACGCATAAGGCAGATTTGGTTGGAGAAAAGGTCTACAAACAGTTTGGTGATGATTTTCCGCTGCTAATAAAATTTATTGACGCAGAAGAAAACCTTTCCGTACAATTACATCCAGACGATAATTTGGCTAAAAAACGCCATGATTCTTTTGGGAAAACAGAAATGTGGTACATTTTACAAGCAGATCAAAATAGCGGAATTATAGCAGGTTTTAAAGACGGGGTAAAAAAAGAAGATTACCTTTCGCATCTTAACGATAAAAAATTACCGGACTTACTCAATTTCGAAAAAGTAAAAAAAGGCGACACTTTTTTTATAAAACCAGGATTAATACACGCAATTGGAGCTGGCGTTTTATTGGCAGAAATTCAACAAACCTCAGATATTACGTATCGCGTTTACGATTGGGACAGAAAGGGTAAAGATGGTGAGAAAAGAGATCTGCATACTGCTTTGGCAGAAGAAGCTATAGACTTTACGGAAAACAACCGGTATAAAATTCCGTATACTTTAAGCCAAAACCAAGCAGCTGTTTTAGCTAAAAATAATTACTTCACTACGCGCTTATTGGCTGTATCCGAAGAATCCCATAGTTTTAACTATAAACCAGATTCCTTTAGAATTTTTATGGCAGTAGAAGGAGAAACTACGCTAAGCGGAGACGGTTTTAAAGAGGTTTTAAAAGCAGGCGAAACCATCTTGCTGCCGGCAGTTTTAATTGATGTGACATTATCTGGAAATAATTCGAAAGTTTTAGAGGTTAGCATATAATAATTTAGTGTACTTTTGCAGCACTAAATTTAAAAATTATGGCAAGTATTAGAAACTTGAAACGAGATGTAAACAATGTAATGGCCGAAATTATAGAAGCGGCTTATATACATCAATTAGCCAATCCTACACAGGATAAAGCAAAAAGCGATGCTATTGTAGAAGAAGCTATTGCTGTGTATGATGCGCTATTGCAAGAGATAAATGCAAAAAATGTTTCAGAAAGCGGTAAGCATTATAAAGAAATAAACAAAGAATTAGAAGAAAAAAGTTTAGGCTTAGTAGAAAAGCTTAATGCCTTGTAAATTTATCTAAAGTATTAGGTAATAAAAAAGTTGCTTCAAGAATTTTAATATTCTCGAAGCAACTTTTTTTGGTTTTAACGGTATAAAAATAGAGACTAGAGGTAGTAAAATATCACTTTTAGAAATTACCTGCTAAATTGTAACTTAAGAATTTATGCCTCTTTCTTTAGTTTGTCTTCTTTCTTTTGGGTCTTTTTACGTTCTTTAATAACCTCTTTTAGTTTTTTTCCGTAAAGTGATTTTCTAATATCTTTATTGAAAGAATTATATATAGTATCTAAATATTTTACATTAGCATCAAAAACTTGACTTAAAGCCAAGTACGGCGCCACTTCTAAATTTTTGTTATTAATAGCGTAGTTTACCGTATAGAGATATTTACGTTTTAGTAAATTCTCATACTCTTTATTTGTAGCTAAAATACGTTCTTGATTATTATCGCGTTGCGCTTCAAAATTTTCTTTTATAATAGTAAGGTGCTGGTTATTGAATTTTGCTATGGTCTGGTTGTAAGCTTCCAATTTTTCTTGGTTTGCAGAGCCGGTAATTTTCGCATCTGTTTCAAAATTCTTTAGACTGGTATTAATA
This sequence comes from uncultured Mesonia sp., assembly GCA_947494545.1. Lineage (GTDB taxonomy): Bacteria > Bacteroidota > Bacteroidia > Flavobacteriales > Flavobacteriaceae > Mesonia. The sequence continues at coordinate 78,130 of CANLVH010000013.1, forward strand.
GTCATTTCTCCCTTTTCAGCAAAAAACTCTACAATATCGTCGTTTTTATCGCCATTAAATTTATCTAAATATAAAAACAGCATTTGTGGTTCTTTAAGATTGGCACTCAATTCAAAATTAGAATCACCGTTTATACTTACAGAATCTAAGCTTACCAAACTTGTATCTTCTAAACGCTGTAAAAGTAATTTACCTTTTTTTAAACCCTTTACATTTCCGCTAAGGGTAAAATTATCTGGTTTAGAACAAGCGCTAATTACTACGAGTATTACCGCTATAAAAATTATTTTCTTCATTGTTTTACGGAATTAAAATTGCAAAGATGCTATTTTTTTACATTATTTAAGCTCCTGCAGAAGCCATTTCCATTAAAATTGTACAAGCATAAGCAGCCCAAGTTCCAACAACATAGCCCATTACTGCCAAAAGTACGCCAACGGTTGCTAAAGAAGGATGAAAAGCCGCCGCAACTACCGGAGCAGAAGCTGCGCCGCCAACATTGGCTTGGCTACCTACCGCTAAGAAAAAGTAAGGTGCTTTTATAAGTTTGGCAACCAAAATTAATAACCCGGCGTGAATGCTCATCCACACCAGTCCAATGGCTATTAAACCGGGATTATCAAAAATCATGGTCAAGTCCATTTTCATACCAATAGTAGCTACTAGAATATAAATAAATATGCTACCAATTTTGCTGGCGCCGGCACCTTCAAATTTTTTGGCTTTGGTAAAAGAAAGACCAATACCAATAAAAGTAGCAATGGTTATCATCCAGAAAAATCTAGAAGTAAACGAAGAGAAAGCCGAACTTTTATCGCTAAAAATTGCAAAACTATCTAAGAGAAAAGCAGAAATACCATCTGCTCCCCAATGTGCAATTCCTACTGCGCCAAGAGCCAAGCCAAGCATAATCATATAGTCAGACAAGCTAGGATTACGAGTTATTGCGGCTGTGTACGAAGAAACTTTATTTTTTAATTCGGTTATGGCAGACGAGTCGGCTTTTAACCAGCGATCTATTTTTTTGTTTCTGCCAATACCTAAAAGCACAATGGCCATCCAGATGTTAGCAACAACAATATCTACAAAAACCATCCCACCGTATTTTTCTGGATTGTATTTAAATATTTCTAGCATAGCCGCTTGGTTTGCTCCGCCGCCTATCCAGCTTCCCGCCAAGGTAGATAAACCTCTCCAGATAGCATCTGGGCCGGAACCGCCAACGGTCTCAGGAGAAAATGCCGAAATTATTAAAATGGCTATTGGACCACCAATTACAATACCTAAGGTTCCTGTAAAAAACATAATCAGTGCTTTTGGTCCCAAGTTAAATATGGCTTTTAAATCTATACTTAAGGTCATAAGCACCAAAGATGCCGGTAGTAAATATCTACTGGCAACAAAATAAAGCTGTGAATTTTCTGAACTTATAATGCCAAGCGAATTCAATATTGCGGGCAATAGGTAACACATTAATAATGCCGGTACAATTTTGTAGAATTTTTTCCAAAATCCGGTCTTAATAGAGGAAGTATAAAAAACGCCCGCGAGCAAAATCATTAATAAACCAAAAACAATGGCGTCGTTTGTAAATAGAGGAGTGTTTTCCATAAGTAAATTAGCAATTTGGCGTAAATATAATTACTTTATAAAAACTGCCTCGTTTTTTGGAGCAGACTTGTAGAAAAATTTCAGTAAAAAACCTTTACGGAATTTTTTTTGGCCAAAAATATATAAGATTGGGCATTTTTTACAAAGCTTTGGGCAGAAGTCGTATTTTTGTCAGCAAAAAAACAGCTATGAAAAATATAGTTCTTTTTATCTTCTTATATGTATTTATTGTATCGCCATTAAAAGCAGCAGAAGATTGGGGACAAAACGGGCATCGTACAACAGCTCAAATTGCAGAGAAACATCTTAAAAAAAGAGTTTTAAGAAAAATAACGCAATTATTAGATGGGCAAAGTCTTGCAGTAGCTTCTACTTTTGCAGATGACATAAAGAGTGATAAATCTTTTGATAAATACAGCAAATGGCATTATGTAAATATACCTGCCGGCAAAACTTATGAGGCGGTTAAAGAAGAGTTAGGCGAAAATATTATTTGGGCAATTAATAAGTGTACGCAAAAACTTCAGAACAAAAATACGTCTAAAAAAGAAAAGCAATTCTATTTAAAAATGTTGGTGCATTTAGTTGGAGACTTGCACCAACCTATGCACGTTGGTCGCGCAGAAGATAGAGGCGGCAACGATATTAAAGTAGATTGGTTTGGAAAACACAGTAACTTGCATCGCGTTTGGGACAGCCAAATGATAGAAAGTTATAAAATGAGCTTTACGGAATTGAGTGAGCACGCACAAATACTTTCTAAAAAAGAAATAAAACATTACCAAGAAGGAAATCCTGAAACTTGGGCGGTAGAATCTAAAAACATTGCAGATGCTTTATATGCCAATGCAGAAAACAACAGAAATTTTGGTTACAAATATATGTACCAATGGTTTCCGGTTTTAAAAGAACGTTTGCAAATAGGAGGGGTGCGCTTGGCAAAAATACTCAATAACATTTTCGCTTAACGCTTAGACTTAGAAATTTTATTATTAGAGATTACCCTTTGTCTACTTGCTTTAAAGCGTTTTACAGCATTTTTTCGCAGTTTTAGATGTTTTGTTTTTCTTCCTTGCACACGTTTACGCCATCTTCTAAAACTTGACGGTTTTAATTCGCGTTGCATAAGTTGTATTACCTCTTTTTCTGTGGTGCCAAATTGATACTCTATCGCTTCAAAGGCGTTCTGTCTTCCCACGCCCTTTCAATAATCCGATTTAGCTGTCGTTCGTTATATGTTGCAGCCATACTTATTTTATTTCTCTAAAGGTTAAATTTATTCGAGGTTTTACCGATTTTTTGGTTTTAGGAATTTGGTGCTTCCAATAATGTTGTGTTTCGCCGGCCATCAATAGTAAACTGCCGGGTACTAACCAAAAATCTAATTTTTCATTTTTTAAAGTATTGTGTTTAATTTTAAATTTCCGAAGCTCTCCCAAACTAATAGAAGCTATTATGGGGTTTTTTCCCAATTCTTTTTCGTTATCTGCGTGCCAACCATTACTGTCTGCTCCGTCGCGATATAAATTAGCCAAGCAGGTATTAAAATTAGTGTCAAATTCTTTATTGAGTTCTATTAATAAAGAGTGAAGATAATCCGGAAAAACTTGCGGATGCATAGTAATACCAGAATACGTATAGGTTTTTTCTTTTACAGAAAATAAAGCAGTTAAGCGCGGTTGCAAATGCGTTTTGCCAAATAGCGTAATTTTATCCTGTTGCCAGTTTATTTCATTAAACAATTTTTCAAAAAGTGAGTTTGCGCGGTGCGCATCTAAAAACCGCTCATAATATATTAATTTGCTATCGGGTAAATCAAATTGGTGTACCATTTAAAACCGAAGATAGAAAAGTGCCCACCAAATTAAAACAAACTGCAACAAAAGCCTAAAGACCAATAGCCATACCGGTAGGTTTAAACCAGCTTTTCGTGATCGTAACATATTAATATGCACCAACAAAAACGCCAACAACATAAGGGTGATTCCAATTATAGCATAATTTTTTGTAGCCGGAAGCATAACTGTAATACCTAAAACTAATTCTGCAACACCACTTATATAAACCAATAATTTAGGTCTGGGCAGATATCTTGGCATTACACGCATATATGACTTTGTTTTTAAAAAGTGCATAATTCCAGCTACTATATAAAGTAAACCCATTAAGTATAAGTGCCAAGGATATTGCATAGATCTATTTTTGTACGAAAGTTAGTCAACGGCATAAAAGTATTTAAAAATATACGCAACTTCTCTTAATTCTTTTATAAAAGGTCAAAATGTTGGTGTAGTAGATTTACTTTACGAAATAAACGCAAAGATAATCCCATTCTAAGAAAGCGGTTTTTTACGTAAAAAAATATATTTTTTAGCTTTCAATTAGAAAGAAGAATTTTTCTTTAAAAAACTCAAAATCTTTCTCCTTGATTTACAGTGGTTTTTCTCTATAATTAAGAAAAGTTTAAATTTATTTTAAAAAAGGTTTGTTTAGGAATAAAAAAGGGTTGTATATTTGCACCCGCTTTGGGGCGGAGATGTTCATTTACGGGTTGTGTTTTTCGGGATTTTTACGGTTAAAAAAAGTTTTTAAAAAAATAAAATAAAAAGCTTGTTATATTAAAAATAAGTTTTACATTTGCACCCGCAAAACGCGCTAAGAAGTTCAGAAATAAAAAGCCGGGATTGGCAAGCATTTAAAAGAGGTGTTTTATAAGGTTCGATTCCTTTATTTTTAACAAGAGAGAAGCTTTTTTAAGAAGAAGTTTTTTAAGGAAGTTCATTGATTTATTGACAGAAATTGAATTAAGGCTAAATAGCATATTTTGAGTCTTACTTTTTTTAAAAAGAAGTATGATAAATTCCGATAAAGATGTTTTTAGGTATTGTAAAATATTTAAGAAACAACGATGAAGAGTTTGATCCTGGCTCAGGATGAACGCT
>CANLVH010000014.1 GCA_947494545.1 uncultured Mesonia sp.
ACTACCAAAGTTAGGGTAGTAAGTGCACTGCAGCCATTGGAGTCGGTTACTTCTACCGTGATGGTTTGTTCGTTTTCTGTATTGGTGAAGGCACTTGGATCGTTGATTAAAGTGGTATCGTCTAATAGAGTCGGATCGTCTGTGGCATACCAGGTAAGGGTCCACGAGCTGTTCCCATCGATGATCTCGTCTTCTTTTACCGTTAAATCGAAAATATTCAGCTCATCGGTATCGCTGCCACTGGCCGTATCGTCACAGGCTTCCAGCGGAGTGGGTTGTACCGGTTCTGGCAATGGGTTTACCTCTAACTCCATCTCTACAATATTGTTACAGCCTATTGGCGTTGCTGTATCGGTAACCCGCACCCAGATGGTCTGGGAGTTGGTCTGGTTTTCATATCCGCCCGGATTGCCTATTGCATTATTTTGGTCTTCGGCGTCTTCTAAGCTGGTATAATAGCTAATATCCAAATCGGTTGGGTCTAACCCGTCCAGAATTTCTGCTTCTACTAGGGTTAGGTCAAAGATTGCCTGCCCGTCATCATCGTCGTCACATTGGCTTAAAGGTTCTTCCGGGGTTTGAATTATCGGGCTATTGTATACTTCTAATTCTAAAATCTTGGTTTGTACACAACCATTGGCATCGTCTACCGCGCGTACGTATACCACATCGTTATAGGCCGTGGTATTGGAGTAGGCCGTGGTACTAGGAATAGCGCTTACGCCATTGTCTGCATCGCTTTGTGTTAAATGGAATGTTACCGTTACCCCGGGGTTATCATCGGTGATTTCCCCTATTTTGCTGTCTAAATCAAAGCTGGTATAAAAGCCATCGTTATCGGTATCGCAGGCCATAAGCGGACTCGGATCGTAAATTGGGGCAGAGGGCGTGGCCTCGATATTAAACTGGCTGGTCAAATAACAGTCTAAGTCGTTATTATGGGCAATGCGCACAAAAATGGGTTGTGGATTGCTAATAGTGTTCTCGTAGGCCGTCGGGTCCGGGATAACCGGCGTGCCGGCATCTGCTGCGGCTTGGGTTTCGTAATAGGTTATCGTATAATCCAACGGGTTTTGCCCGTCCAGTACTTCTTCGTTGCTTTCGGTTAGATCAAAAACAGCACTGTTGGTACCGCCATCACAGGCAAACTTATCGCCTACCTCGCCTATAGCTAGGTTATTGGTAATGATTTCAAAACTGGTCGTGTTATAGCACTCTGCGTTTCTCGCGTTTTCTATACGGATAAAAATGGTTTGCTCATCGGCCATTGGCTCGTAGGCCGTTGGCGTGGTAATGGCGTTTTCTGGTACGTTGGCTGCTGCTAGTGTTTCGTAGTAGGTTACTACAAAATCGTTAGGGTCTTGGCTACCTAATACTTGCGGGGTGTTTACCGTTAAATCAAATTCCGGGGAACCGTTATCGCCGTTATTACAAAAACTTAAATCGGAAACTGCATTGGTGATCCCGGTTTCATAACTGGTTATAGTAAAACTATCTACTTCATAACAGCTTTCTAAAATATCGCTTTGTACGCGTACCCAAATGGTTTGCGGGTTACCGGCAATATTAGGATAGGCCGTAGTGGTAGTTATCATTGGCGTACCGGCTTCGGCGGCAGCTTGACTCTCAAAATAGCTTACGGTATACTCTGCCGGGTCTTGCCCGTTTAAGGCGTTGGCATCGTTTTGGGTAAGGTCAAAGTTGGCACTGCCATTGTTATCACTATCGCATTCTTCTAAGTCTTCTAACAGACCGATTTCTGTGTTAACCGCGCATACTTCAAAACTGGTTGTGGTAAAGCAGTCGGCGTTGTCTGTGTTTTCTATTCGTACATAAACCGTTGTACAGTCTTGGCTTATTGCCGGTTCGTAAGCGCTTGGGTCCGGGATGGCCGTAGCCGGGTCGCCGGCATCGGCTTCTGCCTGGCTCGTGTAATATAAAAAGTTGAAATCTGCCGGGTCTTGGCTGCCCAAGATTGTGGCTTCGTTTTGGGTAAGGTCTACCGTCTCACCGCCGCCTTGGTAGCAGAAGTTTATGGGTTCTGCTTCATTGGTTTCGGCTACCGATAAGACATTTATTTCAAAACTATTGTCACTGGCATTACAATTTCCTTCGTCTGTATCGCTTACGCGTACATAAATTGTCTGCCCGTCTGCTATTGTGTTTTCAAATGCTTCCGGAGTAGTTATTGGATTGTTGCCGGCATCTGCATCGGCTTGACTTTCAAAGTATTCTACCTGGAAATCGGTTGCGTCTAAACCGTCTAATGCCAAAGCTTCATTGGCTGTTAAATCGAAAATGGCAAAACCATCGTTATCATTGTCGCATTCTTCTAGGTCTTCTATGTCTGAACCGACGGTGATAGCGCCCTCGCAAACCTCAAAAGATTCTACTTCATAACAGCCGGTAAGCGTTTCGTTAGTATAGCCTTCTACTCTTATATATACTGTTTCGCATTCTTCCGAGGAAGCTAATTCATATTCTTCCGGGTTTTCTATAGGGTTTACGCCTGCATCTGCTGCAGCTTGACTTGTGTAATAAGTAATTAAAAAGTCGTTCGGATCTTGATTTCCAGCTAATACATTATCATCATTAATTGTTAAATCGAAGGTTGTTGTTGTAGAAACATTTCCGCACGTAAATAAATCTTCTGGCAAGACTTCTTCGGGAATTGGAGTAGGTTGAAATTCTACTATTACTTCGTCTGTACTTTGACAGGCGCCAAGGTACTCAAATTCTGCTGTATAAGTTCCTTCTTCCGTAACTACTAAAGTTGGTCCTGTTTCTCCCGGGATCACCGTCCCGTCTAGGTACCAAGTAATTACTACACCCGGGATAACCGATAGGCCTATATCTAAAATAACTTCGTTACCTTGGCAAGTAGCTTCACCGTTCTCTACAGTAAGATCTCCCCCAAGGTTTACCTCACCAACATCAAAACTACCCGCTTCTAAAAAAACAGCAGAATTCAACATAGTATCATTTCTATCGGCTACGGCCAATTTAATATGGTAAGTTTCTCCAGGGGTTACTGCAGATTGAGCAGTCATTAAAACCGTATTTCCTTTTTGGTTTATGGGCGCAAAATCTTCATTTTCACCACCGGTACCATAATATTTATCGAAATATGCAGGGTTTTCTGAACTACAGCCTCCATTATAAGCTTGATCTCTAACCGTGGTCACAGCCACTGGTGTATTGGTGCCCGGCACCAAAGCTAGATTTTCTGTATTGCCGTTCTCATCTGTAAGAAAGAAAGCAAATACATCACTAAAGCTACATTGAAACGTACCATACTCATCGGAAGAAAAAAGAAAGTTAAAACTAATTTCGTCTGCAAAAGTCACAAAATCAAATTCTATAATAGTAGCATTTTCGGAATGTGAAGAACCGTTATTTTCTATTTCCTGTATTAAAGTTGTCAAATCCGGATCTCCCGGCCAACCGGTTCCACCAGAACTTTGAGCTCCGGTTTCTGGTCCGGGTACGTCATTTTCAGCGTGACCAGTATATAAAACTATACCACTATCTATAGGAAAAGCAGAACCATTACTATCAAAATAACCAATGCCATTTACATCACCATAATCTGACCCGGTACTGGAGGTAATGTTAGAGATTTGCGCACAAGGGTTGTTAATTAGTACGTCTTCTACAAGTTCGTCTACCGTATAAAGGTCTGAATCTACACTTACAAAATTAACCTCTATGGTAATATTAAAATAAATAGTGCTGGAGCAACCCGAAGGATCGGTAATTGTGAGACTAACCGTAAAAGTATCTGCGGTACTATAAGTATGTGTAACCGTTTCACCAAATGCACCCGAACCATCACCAAAATTCCATTGATAAGTTGCGCCAGAACCATCATTCTCAAAAAAAGCAGAGCCTTCAAAGGTTAGATCTACTAAAACCCCGGCTGTATAATTGCCATTTAATTCTGTAGCAGGGCTAACATTAACAATTTCGGGATAAATTTGTTGACAAGGTGGTTCGCAAGAAATCTCGGCTTCCCAACCCGGTAGAGGCGAAAAGTTACCATCTACAACAAACTCGAAGGTTAAACAGCCCGAAGGGTTGGATGCGCTGGCTATTATCGTACCCGGATTATTGGACGCCGTATAAGAACCAATTAAAGGCGCTGCGGTAGAATCTCCGTCATAGATATAGAGATAATCTTGCCCGGAAGCAATTAAAAACTCACTAAAATCCACTCGGGTCCTGTCGCCATCTACATCTGGACATATAGTCATTGTTTTTGTTTCTTCTCCGGTAAAAGAAGAATACGTGCCATTGGGCCCACCTTGGTCATAAAAGTTGCCGGAGCATGTCTCTATAGTGGCATCTTTTATGATAATATCGTTTTGTGCCCATATATTTTGTGAATAAGAAAATACGGCAACAATTAGAAAAAGTAATTTTAATTTCATGTTTATAGTTTTAGCTATACTGTAGTTTTAAATTGGCTTATAGACAGTTGGTTAGACCGCCTAATTTTAAGTTTTCCAAACACAAAAAATCTGTAAAATAAAATGTGTAAAACAGTATATTTTTAAAGTAAAAAGATTGCGTTTGGGGTAACTTTCTCTTTAAAAGCGAAATGTAACAAATTTTTGCAAAATTCTTGTTAAAATCTGCAATAAATTCAGTATAAAAAAAACATTCGCGAAAAAGAAAAGTAAAATCTGTATCTTTGCACCGCCAAAAAAGTTTAAGACAAACCCATGAAAATAGATAACATATTGGACGATATAGAAGAAATAGGCGACAACCACGTTGGGGCTAGTTATGAAAACCCAATGCGTGAAGATGCTTTTGAAAAAAGTGATTTAGAAAAAATTGCCTCTATTAAAGAAGATGTGGCAAATATTATGCACACACTTGGTCTAGATTTAAGAGATGACAGCTTAAGAGGAACACCGCAAAGAGTTGCAAAAATGTTTGTAAACGAGATTTTTTCAGGGCTTAATCCAGATAGAAAACCAAAAGCTTCTGTTTTTAACAATCATTACAAATATGGCGAGATGCTAGTAGAGAAAAACATTACTGTTTATTCTACTTGTGAGCACCATTTACTTCCTATTGTAGGAAAAGCGCACGTTGCATATATTTCTAGCGGAACAGTTGTTGGTTTATCTAAAATGAACCGTATTGTAGATTATTATGCCAAGCGCCCACAAGTGCAAGAACGTTTAACCATGCAAATTGTAAAAGAATTGCAAAAAGCTTTAGAAACAGACGATGTGGCTTGCGTGATAGATGCCAAACATTTGTGCGTAAATAGCCGCGGAATTAGAGATATAGAAAGCAGTACGGTGACTAGTGAATTTGGCGGCAAATTCAAAGAAAAAGATACCAAGCGAGAATTCTTAGATTATATAAAATTAGATACCGAATTTTAAAACAATTTGTTTCTTTCCTAGTCCTAAATTTAGTTATTTATGCCCTTATACGAAGATCAAAACCTTAAAATATATAATTCGCTTACGGGCGAAAAAGAAGTTTTTAAACCTTTAACAGACGGTTATGTTGGCATGTATGTTTGTGGACCAACGGTTTATAACAAGGTGCATTTAGGCAATTGCCGAACTTTTATTTCGTTTGATTTAGTTTTTAGGTATTTAAAACATTTAGGCTACAAAGTAAGATATGTACGCAATATTACAGATGCCGGTCATTTAGAAGACGATGCCGAAACCGGCGAAGACCGTATTGCCAAAAAAGCCAGACTTGAAAAATTGGAACCTATGGAAATTGTTCAAAAATACACCATAGACTTCCATACCATATTACAAAAATTTAATAATTTACCGCCAAGCATAGAGCCTACTGCTACCGGTCATATTGTTGAGCAAATTGAAATTATTAAGGAAATTATAGACAATGGCCTGGCTTACGAGGTCAATGGCTCTGTTTATTTTGATGTACTTAAATACCACGAGAATAACCATTACGGAATTTTAAGCAAACGCAAGTTGGAAGACATGATTGCCAACACGCGCGAGCTCACAGCGCAAAGCGATAAGAAAAATCCGCAAGATTTTGCTTTATGGAAAAAAGCAGAACCGCAGCATATTATGCGTTGGCCCTCTCCTTGGGGAGTAGGTTTTCCCGGTTGGCATCTAGAATGTACAGTAATGAGCACCAAATATTTGGGCGAAGAATTTGATATTCACGGTGGCGGAATGGATTTAAAGTTTCCGCATCACGAGTGTGAGATTGCTCAAGGAAAAGCAGCTTCGGGTAAAGATCCTGTTAACTATTGGATGCACGCCAATATGCTTACCCTAAACGGACAAAAAATGGCTAAAAGTACCGGTAATAATATTTTGCCTAGCGATTTGTTTACCGGAGAAAACGATAAGCTAAGCAAGGCATATTCGCCTAGCGTAGCACGTTTTTTTATGTTACAGGCCAACTATAGAAGCATTTTAGATTTTTCTGATGAAGCTCTAACCGCCGCAGAAAAAGGTTTTCAAAGACTTATGGAAGCTATTGCTGCTTTACCCAAGCTTAAAACCAAAGAAAAAACAGAGGGTCTAGATGTAAAACAATGGCGAGAAAATTGCTACAGCGCAATGAACGACGATTTTAACAGCCCCGTGCTCATTGCCAAGCTTTTTGATGCCGTTAAGTTTATTAATGCTGTAAAAGCAGATAGAGCTACAGTAACTAAAAAAGATTTAGAAACCTTAAAAACCACACTACACGCATTTGTTTTTGATGTTTTAGGTTTGGAAGCTATCGCAGCTATCAACAATAGCAATAAAGACACAGAACGCTTAACAGAAGTTGTAGATTTACTAGTTGCTTTACGGAAAAATGCACGCGACAATAAAGATTTTGCCACAAGTGACAAAATTCGGGATGAACTAGCCGCTTTAGGAATCACGCTCAAAGACGGAAAAGAAGGCACCACCTATACTTTATAGTCTACCAAATGGGATAAGTATGCTTAAGAAAATTGCAATAGCACCTTTTTTATTTCTAATTAAGATCTACCAACATTTAATTTCGCCACTTACGCCCGCTACTTGTAGGTTTCAACCCACTTGTTCCCATTACGCCACCCAAGCTTTTAAAATACATGGGGTTTTTAAAGGTTTTTGGTTAAGTGCAAAACGTATTGGGCGTTGCCATCCTTGGGGCGGCTCTGGTTATGATCCCGTTCCACCAAAAAAAACAACTTAGCAAGAATACCTCTGCAAACCAAATCAAATTTCTATCTTTACAGCCTTAAAATAAATTTCTATCATGATAAATACTGCTATTGTTTGGGACCCTTCCAACGGTATAGACCTAGGTTTTTTTGTAATTCGCTATTACAGTTTAATGTATCTAATTGCGTTTACACTGGGTTGGTATATAATGAAGAAAATTTATGCTAATGAAAACGTTTCCGAAGAAAAATTAGATCCCCTATTTATTTATACGGTTCTAGCCACGCTAATTGGTGCCAGGTTGGGACACGTAATTTTTTACCAAACCGAATTAATTTGGCAAGACCCCCTATCTATTTTCCTACCATTCAGATTTGTACCAGATTTTGAGTTTACCGGCTTTCAAGGTTTGGCTTCTCACGGCGCAGCTATAGGTATTATAGTAGCAATGTATCTTTATAATAAGAAAATATTAAAAAAAAGTATCTTATGGATTTTAGATAGAATTGTAATTCCTGTAAGTATTGGCGGAGTTTTTATACGAATTGGTAATTTTATTAATTCGGAAATTATAGGAAAACCTACCAATACCGATTATGGCGTTATTTTTAAACAATTAGGAGAAGATTTCCCAAGACACCCGGCTCAATTATACGAAGCCGGCTGTTATGTAATTGTCTTTCTTATATTATGGTTTGTATATTGGAAAACCAACAAAAAAGATAAAACCGGCTTTATCTTCGGACTTTTTCTTGTGTTGTTATGGACGGTTAGATTCTTTGTAGAATTTGTAAAAGAAGCGCAAGTAGTTGGGCGCGGAGAATGGGCGTTAAATACCGGTCAATGGCTAAGTATACCATTTATTTTAATAGGATTATTTTTAATAGTTAGAAGTAATAAATTAAAAACAAGTACTGCAAAAAATGTTTAAGAGTTTACCAAAAATAGTGTTTGGACTTGCTATAATTAGTTTAGTTTCCTGTAAGGAAGATGCAAAAAATAAAGAGATACACACTGCCGAAATCAGCTTTACCAAAGAAGCCGATCTTTATATTTTAAACTCGGAAAAAGACACCTTAAAACACCTAGAAATAGAGCTAGCTGAAGATGCTTACGAACAACAAACCGGCTTAATGCACCGACCGAGTATGAAAGAAAACCGCGGCATGTTATTTGTTTATCCGGATGAAAGGCCTCGCCCTAACTTCTATATGAAAAACACGGCCATAGATTTAGATCTAATCTACATAAACGCCAACCACAAAATAGTCGATTTTAATAAAAATGCACAAGCATTTAAAGAAAATTCGCTACCGTCTGAAGCACCGGCTAAATATGTTTTGGAAGTAAATGCAGATAGTGCAGAGAAATGGAAATTAAGTCTAGGCGATTCTATCATTCTTAAAAAGTAAATACAAACCTTATTATATACATAATAGTGCTAAGCATTTAATTTCGTTGGAATAGTGCTCATCACTTCACTTTATTCAATTTGGTTTGGAGAAAAATTTTATGCGATTTTATTTATATTAATAGTTTAAAAGTATCTAATTTTTAGCACCAGCTAGAAGAATTATATTATTGTACGTGTTCAACTTTTGTATTCGATTCATCATTATAAGCTGGTTTCTTTCTTGCTCATACAGAATCATTATTTGCCATATATAAACTGCTTTTCATAGGGAGAAGTGTTGTCGCTTAAATAAAGTAGTTTTTCTATTTCCGTAAAGAAAAAATTTCACCAAAAAAGAACCTTTTCGTTTTAAAAATAGAATAGACCCAAAGCTTCTGCGCTTTTTAGTTTCTGAGCAGAACAGCAACATTTAACCTTCCCGAGTGATTTCCGTAAAGCAAAAAAAGTTGCCAAAATTAATTTGACAACTTTTTTTAATATAACTTTTAAGAGAAGTTTACTTAGGCAGTAACTTCTTGCTTATTTTCTTCTTCCTCTTCTTTTCTTTCGCTTTTTAATAACTCGTCACTTTTCTTTTTAGCGGTATCATACATAATTGGTGTTGCAATAAATACAGAAGAATAAGTACCTACAAGAACCCCAACAATCAAGGCAAACATAAAGCCTCTAATACTTTCGCCTCCAAAAATAAATATAGAAAGTAATACTAGTAAAGTTGTAAACGAGGTATTTACCGTACGACTAATAGTACTATTAATTGCCAAGTTTATCGTGTGATTAAATTTCCAACCGGCGTGTTCTCTAAAGTACTCTCTAATTCTGTCAAATACCACAACGGTATCGTTAAGCGAGTAACCTACCACCGTCAAAATTGCCGCGATAAAGGCTTGATTTATTTCCATATTAAATGGCATTATGCGATAAGTAAGGGAGAAAATACCTAAGATTATAACCACATCGTGGAAAACGGCAGCAACTGCACCCAAACTAAATTGCCATTTTCTAAACCTAAATAAAATATAAAGGAATACTACAATTAATGAACCTAGAACTGCCCAGATAGACGCTGTTTTAATATCGTCTGCAATGGTTGGACCAACCTTCATAGAAGACATAACCCCAACATTACTTTGATCGTCTACCATTTTAAATTCATCGTAAGATAAACCTTCCGGCATATAAGGCTGTAAGGTTTGGTAAAGCATTTGTGCAATCTCATTATCTACGGCTGTACCTTCTTCGTCTACTTTATATTTGGTAGTAATTTTAAGCTGGTTATCTGCGCCATAAGTTTTTGCCTCTGCACTACCATAGGTTTGCACCAACTCGTTTTCTATTTCTGTAGCATTAACAGATTGATCAAAACGAACGGTATAGGTTCTACCTCCAACAAAATCTACTCCTTGGTTAAGACCATTAACAGCCAATGACCCTATACTTACAATAAGTAAAATTCCTGAAACCACATAACTAACTTTTCTTTTAACAATGAAGTTGATGTCTATATTTCTAAATAGATTTTTTGTAGCAGCAGTAGAAAATGCTAAAGATTTTCCGTCTTTACCATACCCGTCAATAAATAAACGCGTAATAAAGATTGCTGTAAATAAAGAGGTACAAATACCAATTAATAATGTGGTTGCAAAACCTTTAATTGGGCCCGTACCAAATACCAATAATATTATACCGGTAAGACCTGTAGTTATGTTAGCATCTAAAATAGAAGATAAAGCATTGCCAAAACCATCTCTAATTGCATCTATTTGCGCTTTACCTTTTGCTAGCTCTTCTCTAATACGTTCAAAAATAAGTACGTTGGCATCTACAGACATACCAATGGTTAAAACAATACCTGCAATACCCGGTAAAGTTAATACAGCGCCTAAACCTGCCAACACGCCAAAAATAAACAGAATGTTTAAAGCCAAAGCAACATCTGCAAAAATACCGGCTTTGCCGTAGTAGAAAATCATCCAAATAAGCACTAATATAAGTGCAATTACAAAAGAAAGAATACCACTATCTATAGCTTCTTGTCCTAAAGATGGTCCTACTACTTCACTCTGCACAATATCTGCAGAAGCAGGAAGTTTACCCGCACGTAACACGTTGGCTAAATCTTGCCCTTCTATTACGGTAAAATCTCCCGAAATCTCGCTTCTACCACCTGCAATAGGTCCTGTAGTAACGCCTGGAGCAGAGTAAACAATATCGTCTAATACTATAGCAATTTGCGAACCTTGTGAGAAAGCCGTTCCGGTCATTTCTTCCCATTTCTTAGCTCCTTTTCCATTCATCTCCATAGAAACCGCTACTCTACCCATTTGGTCGTAGGTTTGTACGGCATCTGTAATTACGCTTCCGCTAAGGTCTGGTTCATTTTGTTTATTTGCTTTAAGCGCATATAAATCTATCAACTCGTTACCTTCTACAGAAGAAGGAATTCCCCAAACAAATTTTGCGTATTTATGCTCTGTAGGTAAAAGAGAGCGAATTTGTGGCATACGCAAATAGTCGTTTACTTGCGCGGTGTCTTTCAAACGGAAAGTAGCAATAATTGGCCCACCACTTCTTCCGGCGCCAACAATTAAATCTCCTAAAGGCTCGTTGGCTTGTTCTGCCTCTTCTTCAGAGCTTGCCAATAAATCTTCTATATCTTCGTCTTCTTCTACTTGTGTAGAATCTTGTGTTGTTTCTTTTTGCTCTTTTTTGGGCGCTTGCATCTGCTTTAACTTAGCATTTGCTTGGCTTAAAAATGGCATAAATTGTTGCCCTGGAAATACGTGCCAGAACTCTAATTGCGCTGTACTTTGTAAAAGGTCTTTAACCCTATCTATATCTTTAGCTCCAGGCAATTCTACCAATATTCTACCAGAGTTACCTAATCTTTGAATATTGGGTTGTGTAACGCCAAATTTATCTATACGCTTACGCAATACTTCAAAAGCAGAGGTGATGCTCTCGTCTACTTTACGTCTAATTACGCTTTGCACGGCTTCGTTAGACATATCGTAAGTAACATCGTCACTAAGGGTTTTGTTCGCAAAAATATCTGGAGACGCCAAACGAGCATCCGGTATTTTGTTAAACTCTTGGAAAAACAATTCTAGATAATCATCTTGACTGTTCTTCTGTGCTTGATCTGCTTGCGACAAAGCTTTATTGAAGGAAGGATCTTGCGAGTTATTAGCAAGCTCTCGCAAAATATCCTTTACGGAAATTTGAAGAATTACGTTTATACCGCCTTTTAAATCCAGCCCTTTATTAAGCTCTTTATCTTTGGCATTATTGTAAGTAATACCGGCAAAGATATTATTGTTTCCAATAGAATCTAGGTAACGGTTTTCTACTTCTTCTCTTTTATCTGCGTAATCTTCTACATCTTTGCTAATTTTTTGATTAGCAAACGACTCCGCATCACTTTCTACACTAGAGGTAATAAAAGTGAACGAAAGTTGGTAAATACACACCAACCCGAATAAAATTGCGAATAGTTTGATTAATCCCTTATTCTGCATTATCTTCTATTATTATTGATTTATTTTTTAAAAACGGACAAATATAGGGTTTCAAAAAAGAAATGCCAATTATTTTTTTAAGATAAATTTCACAAAAAAACAGACCGCCTAAAAAGCATCTTTGTATTTCCTTCTATTTTTAAATAAAAGTATAGAAAGAATAACAAATTTTGCTGCTTTTTAGACAGTCTGCCTTAAAGCTTAGCGCCCTATACAACTGTTTTTTAATTCTCTAAAAGACCGTTGGTTTTTTTAACCGCTTCAGCGCTTTCTTGCATTTTTTTCTTTTCGGCATCGTTTAATTCTATTTCTACAATTTTCTCAATCCCGTCTTTTCCTAAAATTACAGGAACGCCAATACACAAGCCTTCCAAATCGTACTCGCCACTTAATAGCGCAGAGCAAGGAAACATCTTTTTCTGGTCGCAAGCAATTGCCTGTACCAATCCGGAAACTGCCGCCCCGGGAGCATACCAAGCGCTGGTTCCTAACATTTTTGTTAAGGTTGCCCCGCCAACTTTAGTATCTTCTGCTACTTGCTGCAAACGATCTTCCGACAAAAATTCTGATGCCAAAACAGAGTTTCTGGTAGCCATACGCGTTAACGGCACCATACCTTTATCACTATGTCCGCCAATTACCATTCCGTCTACATCAGAAATAGGAGCTTCCATAGCTTCAGCCAAACGGTATTTAAACCTTGCACTATCTAAAGCGCCGCCCATACCAATAATTCTGTTTTTTGGTAAACCGGTAGTTTGGTGCACCAAATAAGTCATCGTATCCATAGGGTTACTTACTACTATAATGGTAACATCTGGAGAGTGCTTAATTATGTTGGCAGAAACTTCTTTTACAATATCTGCGTTAATACCTATAAGTTCTTCGCGCGTCATACCCGGTTTACGCGGCACACCACTGGTTATTACCGCAATATCGCTATTAGCAGTTTTAGAATAATCACTGGTGCTACCGGTTATCTTGGTGTCAAATCCGTTTAACGAAGCGGTTTGCATCAAATCCATAGCTTTACCTTCCGCAAAGTTTTCTTTAATGTCTACAATCACTACTTCTGAAGCGAAGTTTTTAATTGCAATATATTCTGCACAACTTGCTCCTACCGAGCCTGCTCCTACTACTGTTACTTTCATTATTTTAATTTTTTATAGATAATTTATACTGAATTATAATTGGATTGCTAAAGTACAAAATTGATTTTTCTTTTCGGAAAAGCTAAGCGTTTATTCACAAATTAATAGCCAAAATTAAGACCTACGTTAACATTTTGATATTCTTGAAAACTATAAGCTGCATGCAATCTAAAAAAGCCCAATTTTAATTTTGTACCTAAAGTAGCGTTTACGCCATTTACTTCAGTATCTACAGCATACGGATTTACCAAGGTTTGCCCGTGCAAGGGGCCAGATTCTATGGTGTAGGTTCCTTTTAAAGAAGTGGTAGCATCTCCTTTTATATAACCCAAGCCGCCATAAAAGTTAATAACCGGCCAGTTGGTAGAAGCTATTGCGGTAAAAATCCAGCTAGACATTTCGGTTTCTATGGCCTGATTACTCGCTTGTATTTGTGTTTGCTCTAAGGCATAAGAAGCTTCAAATTTATTATATCCTACTAAGGCAGAAATTTTGATTGGGAAAATTTCCGGCGTTAACCAAGAAGTAAATTCATGTTGTAAAGCCGCTCCATATAAATTGGTTTTAGCACCATCGTATTCCAACTCTGGTAAAAATCTGGCTTTAATTTCAAAACCTTTAATAAGACCAACATTTGCTTGTAAATAAGCAGTTGGCAAAAAATTTAGATTACCATCGCCCAAACCTTGCGGCAATGTAAAATTGGTAGTTTCTATGCCGTTTTCTGTTTGGTATTGCACGATTACTGTTTGCTCTATCTCGTTATGCCCTAGAACAGAGGCAACAGATTTACTCGTAGCACCATCGGGAAATTGAATGTAATTATAGTCTGCCGTGTTTAGTGTAAAGTTTTGTTTTTCTTCGGGTACCAAAGAAACGTTGGGTATTATAGATATTTCAAAATGCAATAAATCTTTTGCCTTTCCGGAATTGTACCAGCCATTAGCCAAACTATAAATTACGCCCTCAGAAACGGGTGCAATATAATCTTTACTGAATTTGGTAGCGTCGTCTAAACCTGCTTTTAAAATATTCTGAATATCGTCTTGGCCGCGTAAATTAAAACAAAGCCCAAACAAGCATACAAGTATTGTCAAAGATCTTTTCATAATATAATTATTTAGTTAGCGTTAGTTACCGAAAAATACGAATTACTATAATAAGCTGTTAAAAATTCACTGTTTATCATATAAAAAGTCAATAAAATCGTTATAAAAAAGAGAATAACTTAATAAAAAAACCTGTGCTTTATATAAAACACAGGTTTTTTAGATTTAGAAAACTAATTTTATTTACGCATCAATATTTGCATATTTTGCATTCTTTTCTATAAACTCTCTACGTGGTGGCACCTCATCTCCCATTAGCATAGAGAAGATTCTATCTGCTTCGCTACCGTTATCTATGGTTACTTGACGCAAAGTTCTAAACTCCGGATTCATGGTAGTGTCCCAAAGTTGCTCTGCATTCATCTCCCCAAGACCTTTGTAGCGTTGCACGCTAATGCCACCGGCATATTCTTTAGCAATAGCATCGCGTTCGTCTTCATTCCAAGCGTAGCGTTTTTTGCTTCCTTTCTTTATTAAATATAAAGGAGGCGTAGCAATATAAACGTGTCCTGCTTCTATAAGTTCTCGCATATAACGATAGAAAAACGTTAAAATAAGCGTAGCAATGTGACTACCATCTACATCTGCATCACACATAATTACAATTTTATGGTAACGCAATTTAGAAAGGTTAAGCGCCTTGCTATCTTCTTCTGTACCAATTGTAACACCAAGTGCCGTATAAATATTTCTTATTTCTTCGTTTTCAAAAACCTTGTGCTGCATTGCTTTTTCCACGTTCAAGATTTTCCCCCGTAAGGGTAAAATTGCTTGAAAGTTTCTATCTCTACCTTGTTTTGCCGTTCCGCCTGCAGAGTCTCCCTCTACCAGAAATACTTCGCATTGTTCCGGATCTTGTTCTGAGCAATCTGAAAGTTTTCCGGGTAAACCGCCACCGCTCATAACCGTTTTACGTTGCACCATTTCTCGTGCTTTCTTGGCAGCGTGACGTGCTTGTGCGGCAAGAATAACTTTTTCTACAATGGTTTTGGCATCGTTAGGGTTTTCTTCTAAATAAATTTCTAACATCTCAGAAACCGCTTGCGACACTGCCGATGTAACTTCCCGGTTACCTAACTTGGTTTTTGTTTGCCCCTCAAATTGTGGTTCTGCAACCTTTACGGAAACTATTGCGGTCAAGCCTTCTCTAAAATCGTCGCCGGCAATGTCAAACTTCAACTTGTCTAACATTCCCGAAGCATCTGCATACTTTTTTAAAGTGGTGGTTAAACCTCTTCTAAAACCAGATAAATGCGTACCGCCTTCGTGCGTGTTAATGTTATTTACATAAGAATGTAAATTCTCTCCGTACGAGTCGTTATAAATCATAGCTACTTCTACCGGAATGTCATTTTTTTCACCTTCCATAGAAATAACGGTACTAATAATAGGCTCTCTGGTTTCATCTAGAAAACGAATAAATTCTGAAAGACCTTCTTCTGAGTAAAACTCATCTGCTCTAAACTCTCCGTTTTCTTCTTTCTCGCGTTTATCTATAAGCGTAATACGAATACCTTTATTTAAAAATGCCAGCTCTCGTAAACGGCTAGCTAGTGTGTCATAATTATAGCGTGTACTATCTTTAAAAATAGTTGAGTCCGGCTTAAAAGTTACTACAGTGCCGTTAAAATCTGTATCGCCTGTACTTTTTACAGGATACAAAGGTTTACCGCGCTCGTATTCTTGCTCCCAAACTTTGCCTTGTTTATGTACAACGGCGTGCAAATGCTCAGAAAGTGCATTTACACAACTTACTCCTACCCCGTGCAAACCACCGGATACTTTGTAAGAATCTTTATCAAATTTACCTCCGGCACCAATTTTTGTCATTACCACTTGCAATGCAGAAACGCCTTCTTTTTTATGAATATCTACTGGAATACCACGGCCGTTATCTCTGGTAGTGATAGAACCATCTTCGTTAATAACTACGTCTATTGCATCGCAATGGCCGGCCATTGCCTCGTCTATAGAGTTATCGACAACTTCATAAACCAAATGGTGCAAACCTCTATTACCAACATCTCCAATATACATAGAAGGACGCATTCTTACGTGCTCCATCCCTTCTAAGGCCTGAATACTATCTGCCGAATAACTTTTTTTAACTTCTTCGCTCATACATTTTATTGATTAACATACATAAGAAACAAATATAGAAAAACCAACTATGTTTAAGAAATAAGAATTGCTACCACGCCTTGAAGTTATTAACAATCAATACATAAAATTGTAATTTTTTATGCCCTTACGGAAATACACGACAACGCTCTTATAAATAAAAATTCTTACCTAAAAACAACGCGATTTTCAACTACTATAAAATTCTAAAATAACTATAAAATTTGCTTTACAAATTATACTTTTTTACCGCTATAAATAATTAAAGCATTTACAAAATTCTTTTGACTTTACGAAAAAAAACGTCCAAAAATTAGCTTTACGGAATATTCAAGTACTTGTGGGTTTGTAAAGAAACTTTCCATTGCGGATTTTTCATTACATAATCTACAATAAGCGGCATCATTTTATCGCGCATACTCCACTCCGGTTGCAAATATAAAATACAATTATCATTAACTTTAGCAGCTTGTTCTTCTGCAAACTTAAAGTCGTGTTTATTAAAAACAATTACTTTTAACTCGTTTGCTTTTTCATAAACTTCCGGTTGGGGTAGCTTTATCTTTTTTGGCGAAAGGCAAATCCAATCCCAAATCCCGGTTAGCTTATACGCTCCCGAGGTTTCTATATGAATACTTAAACCTTTTTCTTTTAAGCCTTGGGTAAGTTTTGTCATATCCCAAGTAAGTGGTTCGCCGCCGGTAACCACAATTGTTTTAGAATGTTTTGCGGCGTTTTCTATAATTTGCGAAGTTTTGGTAGGCGGGTGCTTGTCTGCATCCCAACTTTCTTTTACATCGCACCAATGGCAACCTACATCGCAACCACCAACTCGTATAAAATACGCGGCAGTTCCTTTATGAAAACCTTCGCCTTGTATGGTGTAAAACTCTTCCATAAGCGGAAGCATTTCACCTTTATCTACCAGTTTTTCTATTTCTTCTTTTTTCATAGTCTGCAAAGATAAGCATATAAGCATGAAGAGCATCTTTAAGCCTCTAATTTTAACCCGTAAAGCACATAAATTTTATTAAAAATTTCTAAGAGCAAAATACTATGCTTACTTTTACCGCCAATTATTTTCAATAGGTCAACATGAAAAAATTATTATGTTTCTCGGGGTTTATAGCCATCTTAGTGGTATTGCTTAGCTGCGAGCAGAAAGAAGAAAAAGATCCTTTTTTAATCAATAAAAACAGCGTAGGTTTATTAACCAGCACAACACCTATCAAAGCTTTAGATTCTATTTTTGCTAAAGATTCTATTGTAAACAAAGATAAAAGTTTTAGTCGTGGCGCAGACATTATGGTATTTGATAAAAGCGGAAAAGAATTATTGCTTTTAGACCCTGTACAAAATTTTGACAGCACCAGCACCATTGCCAATGTGCGTATTAAAGACGAACGTTTTTCTACCAAAAAAGGGCTAACAATAAATAGCACTTTTAAAGATATTAGTAAACATTACAAAATTGCCCGTATAGAAAACACCTTACGGTCTGCAGTGATATTTTTAGACGAAATAAATGCCTACGTAACTATAGATAAAGAAGTGATTTCCGGTAGTGCAAAATATAACACCGATGTAAAAATAGAGCCGAGCCAAATTCCTGACGATGCCAAAATAAAACAATTTTGGTTAGGTTGGAAATAAAGAAAAAACGCACTATTGTTATGCTAAAATTTTTGGGAGTTGTAAGCTTGCTTTTTTTGGTTGGATGTAAAAATTCCGAAAAGAAAGAAATTGATTATAAAACTTTGCCAGCATATAACCACCAACAAAACTTGCAAGCGGTTATAGAAATACCTGCCGGCACCAACCAAAAAATAGAATATCAAAAAGATAAAAATAAGTTTGTAGCAGACTCTATTAATAATCAAGCCCGGGTAATAGATTTTTTACCGTACCCGGGAAACTACGGTTTTATTCCCGGCACGTATTCCAATCCTAAAAATAATGGCGATGGCGACGCTTTAGACGTTTTAGTCTTATCAGAAAGTTTAGCCAGCGGCACTGTTATAGAAATACAGCCCATTGCTATGATGCAACTATTGGACGAAGGGGAAAAAGACTTTAAAATTATTGCAGTTCCTCTAGATAAAAATTTACGTAGCGTACAATTAGACAGCTTTGAAAGTCTTTCTTTAAATTATCCGCACGTGCGTAAAATACTTCATTTTTGGTTTGAAAATTACGATAAAACAGATAAGCTAAAAATCAAAGGTTGGACCGATGGAAATGCAGCAGAAAAACTCATACAACAAGCTTTGATAAACTAAACTGCTTGTTTATAAAATGTTAATCTGCAGAGTACTTTCTTCCTGAATAAGTATCTTTAAAGCCTAAAAACCAAAAAAAATTATTATGATTAAAGTTTTAGGTATTATACTTACTATTGTAGGAATGGTAGGTCTCGTGTTAGGAATTTTTGGAATTTTCGGGTCTTTAAATATTATGGGAGCTTGGCCTTTTGCTATTATTGGTTTTATCTTTTTTGTTTCGGGAATTGGAATTGTAAAACGCAAAAAAGACACCGATGAGTCTTAACAACTAATGAAAAAAAAGTTTCAGAAATTTTTACCCCGTATTGTTGGCGCGCAAATAAACTCGCTTCATCTTTTAAATAAACGCAAGGCAGCAAATAAAGCCTATCAAATTTTTTGTACGCCTCGTCGCGGAGCGGTGCAAGAACACCAGAAAGATTTTTTAGATAAAGCTAAAGACCAAACAATAAGAGCAGAAAATTTAGATTTGCAAACCTACGCTTGGCCAGGGGCAGGAAAAACTGTTTTGTTGGTGCACGGTTGGGAAAGCAACACCAATCGTTGGCAAAATTTGGTAGAAAGATTACAAGCACAAAATTACAATATTGTAGCATTTGATGCTCCGGCACACGGTTATTCTAACGGAAATATTTTACACATTCCGCTATACAGCAAATGCTTAGAGGTTATGATAAAACATTTTGCACCACATTATTTAATTGGGCACAGCATTGGCGGGATGACCACCATTTACAACCAATATTGCCAACCTAACAAACAAATAGAAAAGCTGGTAGTTTTAGGTCCGCCGTCTGAGTTATCGCAAATTATGGGAGATTATCAGCAAATTTTGCGTTTAAAACCACAGGTAATGCAATCTTTAGAAAATTTATTTCATAAGCGTTTAGGCTATTATTTTACTGATTTTTCAATAGCAAAATTCAGTAAAGAAATAAATAAACAAGGTTTGCTTATTCACGATAAATTTGATAAAATAGCACCTATAAATGCTTCAGAAGCTATTGCAGAAAACTGGAAAAACGCTATTTTGTTTAAAACCGAAGGCGCAGGCCACTCTTTATATCACCATAAAATAGACAGGAAAATTATAGAATTTTTAAACTGATATGAGCGCAACAGAAAAACCCGTTAGAATAAATAAATACCTAAGCCAAGCCGGGTATTGCTCGCGCAGAAAAGCCGATAAACTTATTGAACTAGGCAAAGTTACCGTAAACGGAAAAATACCCGAAATGGGCACAAAAGTTACCGCTTTAGACGAAGTAGCCGTAAACGGAAAACCTATTTCCGATAAAGAAGAAAAACCGGTTTATATTGCCTTCAATAAACCAATTGGTATTGTTTGCACGACAGACACCCGCGTAGAAAAAGACAATATTATAGATTATATAAATTACCCGAAACGCATTTTTCCTATAGGAAGATTAGATAAACCCAGTGAAGGACTTATTTTGCTCACCAACGATGGCGATATTGTTAATAAAATCTTACGCGCCAGAAACAATCACGGAAAAGAATACGTAGTAAAAGTAGACCGTACTGTAGATGAAGATTTTCTAGAAAGAATGCGCAACGGCATACCAATTTTAGACACCGTTACCAAAAAATGTAAAGTAGAGAAAATAAATAATCACGAGTTTAAAATTGTTTTAACCCAAGGGCTCAATAGACAAATTAGAAGAATGTGCGAATACTTGGGCTACGAAGTTTTGGCTTTAAAACGTATTCGGGTTTTAAATATTCAACTAGATATCCCTGTCGGGGAATATAGAGATTTACGTCCCGAAGAATTAAAAGAATTGCGCGAAATAGTAGATGGCTCAAGCAAAACCGAAGAAGCTTCTTTACCGAAACCCAAAAAACGGAACCGCCAATAAAACCTATAAATTATGGAAAAGCTGTCTCCTTTTCATTTGGCAATCCCGGTAAAAAATTTAGAAAAAGCCCGTAGGTTTTATGGCGAAATTCTTCAGCTAAAAGAAGGAAGAAGCAGCAACCACTGGACAGATTATAACTTTTTTGGACACCAATTGGTAATTCACCAAACCGAAGAAACAACAAAAAAACCGGCCGCCAAAAGCAGGGTTGACGATAAAGAAGTTCCAATTCCGCATTTTGGGATAGTTTTAGATTGGGAAGATTTTTTTACTTTTTATGAAGCCATAAAAGATAAAAAGATTACTTTCGAAATAGAGCCTTACATCCGCTTTAAAGGAGAGGCGGGCGAGCAAGCAACCATGTTTTTTTATGACCCAAGTAAGAATGCTTTAGAGTTTAAAGCCTTCAAAAACCCAAAGCAACTTTTTGCTAAATAAATTTTATGGATAAGAGAATAGACCCATCTTTAGTGCGGCAATTTTTTGTCTTACTGCTCATTTTGTTTTTGGGCATACTTATTTTTAGCGAAATAACTCCTTATCTTTCTGGGGTTTTGGGTGCAGTAACTTTATATGTTTTATTTAAAAAATGGATGCATAAACTGGTAAATCGCGGCTGGAACCCGGACTTGGCAGCTGGCACTTTGATGTTTATCTCTTTTGTTGGTATCTTATTGCCAATAACCGGTATTGTTTTGCTGCTAAGTTCTAAAATTGGAAAAGCCGTAAATAATTCCGAAAAAGTTATAGAGGTATTTAAATCGCAAATAAACGAGTGGGAAGAAATCTATGGCTATAATTTAAGTACGCAAATAGATACTTCTCAAATAACCAATTGGGTTTCTACAAATTTACAAAGTTTGGCAGGTGGCACTTTTACTGCTTTTATTGCCATAAGCATCATGTATTTCTTATTATACTATATGCTGACCAACCATAAAAAACTACGTCGCTCTTTAGAAGATTATGTACCTTTAAATCGTAATAACCTTTTTTTGATAGGACAAGAAAGTCGGTCTATGGTTAAAGCAAACGCTATAGGAATTCCGTTAGTAGCTTTTTTCCAAGGCATTGTAGCGCTTATTGGCTATTTTATCTTTGGTGTGCCAGACCCATTTTTTTGGTTTGTTATTACTACAATAGGCTCTATGATTCCGTTTATAGGAACCGCCATTGGTATTGTTCCGGTAACGGTACTTATGTTTGCACAAGGCCATACTTGGCAAGCCATTGCTATTTTAATTTACGGAATTGTGGTAGTTGGTTCTACAGATAATATTATTAGATTATACGTTTTAAAACGTCTTTCTAACGTGCATCCGCTAATAACTTTAATTGGAGTAATTGTAGGCGTACCACTTTTTGGATTTATTGGTTTAATTTTTGGTCCCTTATTAATTTCGTTATTTTTATTGACGGTAAAAATTTATAAAAAAGAATACGGCAAAGATGCGCCAGACAAACATGAACAAATACTTTAAAAAAGACAAAAGATGATTTTAGATAGAATTAAAGATGTAATTACCCCAAATTTTGTAAGCGAAGAAGCCGGCAAAACCACGCAAAACGATCTAAACCAAACGGTAAAGAACGAAAAGCAAATTGACAGAAAAATAAGTAGCGCCGGTATGCTGGAGAAATATTCTGAGTTAGGCAAACTTATGCTAAAAATGCTTAAAGACTATAAAAAAGGAATTTACCACAACGTGCCCTGGTTTACCATTGCTTCTATAGTTGTAGCGCTTTTATATGTATTAAATCCATTTGATGTTGTACCCGATTTTATTCCCGGAATTGGTTACGTAGACGATTTAGGTGTGTTTACAATTGCGCTTAGGTTTGTAGAAACAGATCTTCACCGTTATTTAGATTGGAAATTAGAAGAAGACTAAACCAACGCCTATCTTCTTTTTTTTCTAAAAAAAAGCACGTTGCTACACATTAAATACTTTCCGTAAAGTTTTCTAAAACGAAATTTTAGGCTTACTTCGTTTGGCTTTTGAGTAAATGACGTTCTCGTGCCAACAAAGTATTTTTTAAGAGCATACTAACCGTCATTGGTCCAACGCCGCCGGGAACCGGAGTTATATAACTAGCGCGTTTGCTAACGTTTTCAAAATCTACGTCGCCTTTTATAACATAGCCTTTTTTAGCATCTTCGTCCGGCACGCGGGTTATACCCACATCTATAATTACAGCATCGTCTTTTATCATTTCTCCTTTAAGGAAATCTGGAATGCCCACGGCAATTATTACAATATCTGCTTGCGAGGTAATTTGGGTTATATTCTTGGTATACTCGTGTGTTAAAGTTACGGTAGAATTTCCGGGAAAACCGCTACGTCCCATTAAAATACTCATTGGCCTACCAACAATATAACTTCTGCCAATTACTACAGTATGTTTGCCTTTTGTAGGAATATCGTAACGCTCTAACAATTCTAAAATACCAAAAGGAGTTGCAGGAATAAAGGAAGTCATATCCAAACTCATTTTCCCGAAATTGGTAGGATGAAAACCGTCTACATCTTTATCTGGATCTACTGCCATTAAAACCCGCTGTGTATCTATTTGCGGTGGTAACGGCAATTGCACAATAAAACCGTCTATGTCGTCGTCTTGATTTAACTCTTCTATCTTAGCCAACAATTCTACCTCTCTCGTATTGGCAGACATACGAACCAAAGTAGACTCAAAACCAACTTGTTTACACGACTTTACCTTACTATTTACGTAAGTTTTACTCGCCCCATCGTTACCTACAATTATAGCGGCAAGATGTGGCACTTTATCGCCACGTTGTTTTATTTTTTTAACCTCAGCAGCAATTTCGTCTTTAATATCGTTACTGATTTTTTTTCCGTCTAAAATGGTCATATGTAGTGTTTAGTTGTATACAGTGGTAGTATTCAGTTGGCAGTGTTCCGTAAACAGCGAGCTGTCAATTAGGTTTTAAGCGTTACCAACTGTCAACTTACTTCATGCCTTTCATCATTTGCATCATTTTCTTACCGCCGCCGCCTTGCATCATCTTCATCATTTTGCTCATTTGGTTAAATTGCTTTAAAAGCTGGTTAACTTGCGTTACAGATGTACCGGAACCTTTTCCAATTCTTCGTTTTCTGCTGGCGTTTATTAAAGAAGGCTGACTGCGTTCTGCGGGGGTCATCGAGTGAATAATAGCTTCTATATGCTTAAAAGCATCGTCGTCTATATCTATATCTTTCATCATTTTTCCGGCGCCGGGTATCATTCCCATCAGGTCTTTCATATTACCCATCTTTTTAACCTGCTGGATTTGCTTCAGAAAATCGTCAAAACCAAATTGGTTTTTCGCAATTTTTTTCTGAATTTTTCGCGCCTCTTCTTCGTCGTATTGTTCTTGCGCTCTTTCTACCAAAGAGACAACATCTCCCATCCCTAAAATCCTGTCTGCCATACGGGAAGGATAGAAGATATCTATAGCTTCCATCTTTTCGCCGGTACCAATAAATTTTATTGGTTTGTTTACAACAGATTTAATAGAAATAGCCGCCCCACCGCGGGTATCTCCATCTAATTTGGTTAAAATTACACCGTCAAAATCTAAGATATCGTTAAAGGCTTTTGCAGTATTAACGGCATCTTGCCCTGTCATAGAATCTACTACAAACAGCGTTTCTTGTGGTTGTATAGCTTCGTGAATGTTAGAGATTTCGGTCATCATTACTTGATCTACCGCCAATCTACCAGCTGTATCAATAATTACTACATTATGGCCGTTTTCTTTGGCGTGCGCAATAGCACGTTGTGCAATATCTACCGGATCTTTGGTTTCTTTATCAGAGAAAACCTCTACTCCAATTTGGTCGCCTACTACGTGCAACTGATCTATTGCCGCCGGACGGTAAACGTCACAAGCTACCAAAAGTGGTTTTTTTGTTTTTTTGTTTTTAAGGAAGTTAGCCAATTTGCCGGAAAAAGTGGTTTTACCACTACCTTGTAAACCGGACATTAAAATAACGCTCGGATCTCCGGAAAGGTTTACTCCCGCTGCATCGCCTCCCATTAAATCGGTAAGTTCGTCTTTTACCAATTTTACCATTAACTCGCCGGGTTTTAACGTTTTTAAAACGTCTTGCCCTAAAGCTTTTTCTTTTACGACATTGGTAAAATCTTTAGCAATTTTATAGTTAACATCTGCATCTACCAGCGCTCTTCTAACTTCTTTTAAAGTTTCGGCAACGTTAACTTCTGTAATTTGCCCGTGGCCTTTTAATACGTGTAAGGCCTTATCTAACTTATCACTTAAACTATCAAACATAATCTTTCCGAGGTTTTTAAGGATTGCAAAGTTAACAATTTGAACCTTAACAATAAAAAGCAAAGTATAAAAAAAGTGAGCTTCTTTTAAGAAAGCTCACTTTTTGTTTTATATCACGTAAAATTCGCAACAAACCTACATCCGTTCAGGCACTTCTATTCCTAACAAACCAAAAGCAGATTTTATAGTTTTTCCTACCGTTTTTGCCAATTGCACTCTGAAGATTTTTTCTTCCATACTATCTGCGCCAAGAATACTTATATTCTGATAAAAAGAATTAAAACTTTTTACCAAATCATAGGAATAATTTGCTATTAATGCCGGACTGTGCTGTTCTGCAGCTAATTGAACGGTTTCGGGATAAAGCTGAATTTGCTTTAGCAATTCCCGTTCTTTTTCGTGCAAGCTATAATTCTCTATTGCCGCTGCATAATCAAAATCTACTTTTCGTAAAATAGATTGAATTCTGGCATAGGTATATTGAATAAAAGGTCCGGTATTGCCCTGAAAATCTACCGATTCTTCCGGGTTAAATAAAATTCGTTTGCGCGGATCTACTTTTAGAATATAATATTTAAGTGCGCCAAGCCCTATAATTTTATACAAATCTTGCTTTTCTTCTTTTGTATAGGCTTCTAATTTCCCTAAATCTTCTGCTATTTCTTGCGCAGTTTGCGTCATATCTTTAATCAAATCGTCTGCATCTACCACCGTACCTTCACGACTTTTCATTTTTCCGCTTGGTAAATCTACCATCCCGTAGCTTAGATGATACAGATTTTCTGCCCACGCAAAACCGAGTTTTTTCAGAATTAGAAACAAAACTTTAAAATGATAATCCTGCTCGTTCCCTACCGTATAAACCATACCATTTATAGCATAATCTTCTACCCGCTGAATTGCCGTACCAATATCTTGCGTCATATAAACTGCGGTACCATCTGCACGCAAAACAATTTTTTCATCTAAGCCTTCATCGGTTAAATCTATCCAAACACTACCATCTTCTTTTTTGTAAAAAACGCCTTTTTCTAATCCGTCGTTTACTACTTCTTTTCCCAATAGGTAAGTATCGCTTTCGTAATAATTTTTATCAAAATCTACTCCTAGTTCTGCATAGGTTTTTTTAAAACCGTCGTACACCCACTGGTTCATTTTTTCCCAAAGGGCAACGGTTTCTTTATCACCGGCTTCCCATTTTTGCAGCATTTTTTGGGCTTCCAACAAAAGCGGCGCTTCTTTTTTTGCCTTTTCTTCGGGTACGCCTTGTTTTTCTAATTCTTTTATTTGGGTTTTATATTCTTGGTCAAATTTTACGTAATATTTACCAACCAGTTTGTCGCCTTTTAAACCGGAAGTTTCGGGCGTTTCTTGATTTCCAAATTTTTTCCACGCCAACATACTTTTACAAATATGAATACCCCTATCGTTAATAATTTGGGTTTTATAAACCGTATTGCCGGCAGCTTTTAAAATTTCGGCAACCGAATATCCTAAAAGATTATTACGAATATGTCCTAAATGCAATGGTTTGTTAGTATTGGGCGAAGAATATTCTACCATAATGGTATCTGATTTTTCTGTTGCCGCAACGCTCCCGTAATTTGTTATATCTTTTAAGGTTTTAAAATCTTGTAAGAAATAAGCATCGCTCAAAACAATATTCAAGAAACCTTTTACCACGTTGTATTTAGCCACTTCTTTTACATTTTCCTGCAAATAGTCACCAATGCTTTCTCCTAATTTTACCGGATTGGTTTTTACCTGGCGCAACATAGGAAAAACCACCACCGTCAAATCTCCTTCAAATTCTTTTCTGGTGGTCTGTAATTCTACATCGGGTAAGATTACCTGGTGCAGTTTTTCTACTGCGTTTTTTACTTCTTTGGCAAGTTTATCTTGAATACTCATCACTTAAAATTTGGGCACAAAGATACTTAAAATTTGTAGTTAGACAGTTCTATAAATATACTTTGTGGTTTGCGTTTACACGGAATTATGTATCTTGTAAATCAAATAAAAAAAATGTTAGTAAACGTCTCTTATAATAAACCAAAGCTTAAAAAGGAAATTGATGAAGCCGTAGGCAAAGCTTTTAGTTTTAAAGAGCGTTTAAAACTTGGCGGAATAGGTTCCGGCAAATTATTCATTACCAGCTCAAGTGTTTCTATACACAATCTGCTTATTTTAGATAGTTACCTCAACACTTGCGGCGTAGAGTTGCGTCCAGATGGCATTATAGTAAGTTTTAGGTCGTTATTAGAAACCTATGCCTTGGTGATTCCGTATTACAAACTAAACATTTATAAAGGCAAAGCAGAAGAATACGGCATTTATCGCGACCATCATTTCATAAAAATAAAAGCCGACCGAAAAAGCATTCATAATTTTTTTAAAAAATTACAAAATTGCAAAGCCCGGCATTGGTCTTCTGAAAAGTTACAGTAGAAGACAAAACTTAAAACCTAATAGCGAAATGAAAACAATTTTAATAAGCTTATTATTTTTCTTTTCAATTTTTAAAATCTGTGCTTGTGATTGTGATACTCCAAAATCTATAGTTGAATACCAAGTAGCAAAATATGTTTTTGAAGGAAAGGCGATTTCTAAAAAATACGCAAAGGATTCATTGTCTTATACAATTACTTTTAAAATTTTAAAACATTATAAGAGAGATGATAACCCAAAAACATTGACTTTCACTTTAAAATCTGAGGGTAACTATTCTGGTGTATGGACATCTTGTGACTGGCGTGTAGAGAAGAACCAAAAGTGGCTTGTTTATGCTAATGAAAAAGGAAACTCCTTAACTTTTAATTATTTCTGCTCGAACTCAAGACCTATTGAAAAAACACCGATCTCTACACGCGAACAGAAAATTTTAGACAATGCAAAACACTTTGAAGTTGAAAAATATACATTTAACCAGATTGATGGCCGGTTTACAAATGCAAGGCCAAAAGCAAATTTAGACTCTTTATTAAGTAAATATAAAAATAAAAAATACGGAGAGAGCTATAAAGAGAACAGAGCAGATGTTATGGTAGATATTGATAAAAACGGGAACCTCATAGCCGCTAATTTACTCGATCGAAAACATCAAAAAATAGAAAATTTAGTAATCATTGATTCTTTATTTGATCTTAACAAAACAGAGAATAGTGAAGAACGAGAGACTGCAACAGCTTTTGAAGAGGATATTGAGGGCGTGGTAAAGCAATTGAAAAACTGGGAAATTACTTTTATAAAAGGAACAAAAATTCCTGTAAAATTTAGAAAATATCTACAGTTTTATAAAAAACCAAATACTATTGAAGTTAATCTGTAATTAAAAAAATTAGAAATCATACATACCGAAAAAACTTTATTCGATAAAAGTAAAAGCCTACCGAAAAAGCATTCATTTTTTCTTACAACAAATAAACTATTTTATCTCGTTTTCACGGAATTTTTCTGTGCTACTCCAATATATGCGCAAGGGATTGAACGGCATGTTTGAGCTCTCCCGCGGCGGTAGCAAGCGGGAAGCGAGTAGTGAAAGCCTGACCCTTTGCTTTTTTTTGCAAAGGGATGCGCCCAAATAAAAATAAAAAAACTCCGATTTTATTCTCTCAAGAATACCTGGAAAAAAGACTGTGTTTTATCTTTTTCTAAACGCAATGCCAGACAAAAAACTAAGAACGCCTAAACCAATCATTGCCAAAGCTTGGGTAGAATCTGCTTGCGGATTTACTTTTTCTGCCCCGGTTTCTAACGAAATATGCGGAAAGAAAAACGTATAAACACCATAACCAATTAGACCAAGGCCAACGAGCAACAGGGCAATTTTGAGTGTGTTTTGCATGTAATTTAACTATTGTTCTAATTAAAATTGAAAGATAATTATTAAATCTGTAAATTCAAGCAAATTTATCTTATGAAAATTCTATTAACCGGTGCCAACGGTTATATTGGCATGCGCCTTTTACCGCTATTATTAGAAGACGGGCACCAAGTGGTTTGCGCTGTTAGAAGTGCCAGCCGTCTTTCTGTAGGCGACAAAATAAAAGAGCAAATAGAAATTGTAGAGATAGATTTTCTAGACGAGGTAGATCCGGATATTTTGCCTAAAGATTTGGATGCGGCTTATTATCTAATTCACTCCATGACTTCTTCTACCAAAAATTTTGACGAAAAAGAAGCGCAAGCTGCCCGCAACTTCAATAAATATGTAAAAAATACATCTATAAAACAAACTATTTTTTTAACGGGAATGACCAACGAAAAAGAAACTTCTAAGCATTTGAGTTCGCGCCAAAAAGTAGGGGAAATTTTGAAAGAAGGCAGTTTTCATCTTACGCAATTACAAGCAGGAATCATTGTTGGCTCCGGCAGTTCTTCTTTTGAAATTATACGCGATTTGTGCGAAAAGTTACCGGTAATGATTACCCCAAAATGGGTAAACACCAAAACGCAACCTACCGCCATACGCAATGTTTTGCAGTTTTTAATTGGCGTTTTGGGCAACCAAGATTGCTATGACGATAGTTTTGATATTGGCGGCCCCGAAGTTCTTACCTATAAAAAAATGATGCAGCAATATATAGAGGTACGCGATTTAAAACTGTATATTATAGACGTGCCTTTTATGTCGCCGCGCTTGTCTTCTTATTGGTTGTATTTTGTAACTTCTACGTCGTATAAATTGGCGGTAAATTTGGTAGATAGTATGCGCGTAGAAGTTGTTTCTAAAGATACGCGCTTGCAAGAAAAATTTAATATAGATTTAATTTCTTATAAAGAAGCCATTGCGTTGGCTTTTGATAAAATTGAGCAAAACTTGGTAATTTCCAGCTGGAAAGATTCTTTGGTTAGCGGTCGGGTAAAAACAGATGTAAATCACCACATTCAAGTACCCACACACGGTTGCCTTAAAGATGTACAAAAACAAAATGCAGAAAATCCTGAAAAAGCTTTAGAAAAAATATGGAGTATTGGCGGACAAAATGGTTGGTATTATGCCAATTCTTTATGGCGCGTAAGAGGTTTTTTAGATAAAGTTTCTGGTGGCGTTGGTTTGCGCCGCGGCCGTACACACGTAAATGAAATATATACCGGAGATTCTTTAGATTTTTGGCGTGTGGTGTTGGCAGATAAAGAAGAAAAACGTTTATTGCTCTATGCAGAAATGCGCGTACCCGGCGAAGCCTGGTTAGAGTTTAAAATAGATAAAGAAAATATGGTGCACCAAACGGCTACTTTTAGGCCAAAAGGACTTGCAGGCCGCTTATATTGGTATAGTATGCTGCCATTTCATTATTTTATTTTTAAAGGAATGTTGAACAAAATTGCCACGGCTTCTTGATGTTAAAAGTTTGGAATTACTGTAAAAACAATCGGCTTCTGCTTTTTGCTGTGGCAATAATTGGTCTTCTTTCTTTTTATATTTTTCTAAATCCCGAAAATTTTTATGCTTCTATAGAAACTTGGTCCATAGAAGTGCGCGACTATTTTGGGAGCTTTTATTTATGGTTGGGTTTACTCACTTTTATTTTTTTGATGCTGATAGCGCTTTTGCCAATAGGAAAACGTCGCTTAGGCGGAAAAAAACCGGAGTATAAAACCTGGTCTTGGCTGGCTATGCTCTACAGCGCCGGGATGGGCGCAGGAATTTTATTGCGTGCCGTGCAAGAACCGGTGTTTATGTACCAAAATCCGCCTATTGTAAGCAAAGATTCTAATAGTATAATAGCATTAGAATATACATTTTACCAATGGGGTTTTACGGCGTGGGCGTTTTATGTCTTTTTTGCATTGATTATTGGCTACTATCTATTTATCAAAAAGAAAACGGTTTTATTGAGCAACGGCTTTCCGCAGTATGAAGGCAGTAAGCTTATAAAAATTGTCGATTTGCTAACCGTGCTTACTACGGTAATTGGTATTGTAGCTGCAATTGGCTTGGGCGCCCAACAAATAGATGGCGGGATGACCTATTTATTTGAGTTTGGCAAAAACTATTATTTTGCTTATCTTTTTACGTTTGCGGTTTTTCTGTTTGGTTTTTTCTCGGTTTATCGTGGTATTCATAGAGGCATTCAAAAAATATCTAACCTTAATATTGCGGTTACCAGCTTGCTTTTTTTATTTGTTTTGGTACAAAGCGATATTATAGAGGTCTTAAAAAACTTTGGTCTTGCCACATATCATTATATCGTAGATTTTATTCCGTTAAGTTTAGCATTAGGGAAGCATAATCCCGGAGAAGCTTTTTTAACCGATTGGACGTATTACTATTGGGCATTTTGGCTGGCCTGGGCGCCGTTTACCGGAATATTTATAGCGCGTATTTCTCGAGGAAGAACCATTAGACAAATGATTTTTGGCGCTATATTATTGCCATCTTTAGGCAGTTTTTTGTGGTTTAGTGTTTTTGGTACTTCGGCATTTCAAATTGTAGAAGAAATGAACACCTACCAGGGCGAAATGGGCAATGTTTTTACTTCTATCTTTGTGTTTTTAGAAAACTATCCTTTTGCCAGCTTGAGCTCCTTGGTTACCATTGCACTCTTGGTGGGCTTTTTGGTAACCTCGGTAGATTCTGCTATTTATGTGCTAAGCATGTTTACCGATAAAGGCAAGCAAAACCCCAAAAAATCCCACCGATTTATTTGGGCAGTTTTACTTTTGGTCTTTACGGAAGCAATTTTGGTTTTAGGCAGTATTAACCCCGCAGTAGATGTACTTACCGCCATGCAAAAACTATTGATTATTACTTCTTTGCCTTTTGCTTTTTTAACCGTAATGATCGGAATTTCTTTTGTACGGAATTTACTCACGCGGGAGTGAGGAGATTATTATTAGAATTTCAACTTCCATTTCAAATTCAACTTCAGCTTCAATTTCCACATCTCCCGTTCTCGATACAATCCCGCGCTTGCGGGATCACTCGAACTCCTTATTCGTCGCAAACTCTTACTTCAAGTGTTTTTCAGCGAGCGGGAGCGAGAGGGAAAATATACCGAGAAGCTTCCCCATCAAAAAAATCCGATAAAAAACAATTTTCTTTATCAAAAAGTTAAATAAAACCTAATTTACAGTATCTTTAACGCCATATTAAAAACAGTTATCACAATGAAACACGTTTACTCCTTTCTATTATTAAGTTTATTTATACATCTTTCTTCACAAGCTCAAACTTGGCAATGGGCAAAAAGTGGCGGTAGTGCTATTATTCCGACATTGGGTCAGCATAAGGAACGAGCACGGGATATAACCGTTGACAGCGCTGGTAATACTTATGTTATCTCCCCAATTGGGGGCGCTTTTGCCAGTGTAGATGGCCACGATTTAGAACCCAACGATTATACCTTGACCAAAGTAGATTATGTACTGGCCGCTTTTGATTGTCACGGCAATTACCGCTGGTCTAAAGTTATTGGCGGTTGGCATGATGATGAGTTAGATCGTGTAAAAACAGATACTTTAGGCAACGTTTATACTGTTGGCAAAGCAGAACCTCCTATCGCGCAATATGGTGGCCAATCAGAAACCCATTTTGGGAATGATACGATAATTTCTTATAATCCTGACCCTAACATAGGAAAACGTACTCATTTTATTATACAATACAGTACAGAGGGAGATTTAAATTGGTTAAAAATGCCCCAACCGGAAGATTATGATGATTCAGCAAATGCAGATAGTAAAATGCGCTCTTATGACTTAAACGTTACAGAAAACGGAGATGCCTATTGGTTGGTACGAATAGGACCGGGAACTTATGCCGACGGCGCTTTGGTAAATACCGAAGAAGATGCCGAGTATATTTTTCATTATGACGTTAACGGAAACTTTATAGAAGGTTTTCCCGTTGCTATAGATTTTAATTTTGGCGTAGATAAAATCAAGATGGTTCGGGACCCACATACCGGAAGGTTTTATTTTGGGGGCTATAACCATTATTATAATGATTCCTATTTTATAAATATGAACGGGGAACCCATAAATAATTCAATGTTTTTAGGCGCTTATGATGCCAATGGCAACTTTTTATGGAAAATTACCAACACCAACACAGATCCTTATCCAAATTCAGCAATTGGCGGGATAGCTGATTTAAAATTAGATCCTGCGGGAAATATATATATTACTGGTTATTCTATGGCGGGAGACAGCTTTGCAGGACATGAGATTGTAACAGATGAATCGAGTTTCGTTGTTCCTTTTGTTGCTAAACTCAATCCGGATGGCAATCTATTATGGTTTAACAATGCACAATTTGGTTTTGGAGGTCCTGCTCCAAGGGCAATGGCAATAAATGGTCAAGAATTGGCAATTACTGGTTCATATGGCCGGCAATTAAATTGGGATGATTTTGTGTTCGTGAACGAAGCTAATACCGGAATAGATGTATTTATGGGTTATTTTGATAAAAACACCGGCAATTTATTAAATTTAAGCAGTATAAATAATGTTTCCGGAATGAACCCCAATCGAGGAACCAGCTTAACTGCAGACCGCCGGGGTAATTATTATTTGGGGGGCATGTTTGGTTACGACCTTGCAATAGGCCAAGACACTATTTACAGTGTTGGTGGCGATAGTGATTTTTTTATAGCAAAACTTGGAAAAGAAGATTGCAATTGCACCTTGCCGGAGGCTAGCTTTGGCTACACAGCCAATGCAGATAATAGCATAGATTTTAGTTTTAACGGTAGCACAAGTTACGATGAATTGGAATGGAGTTTTGGCGATGGTCAAATTTCAACAGAAGATGCTCCGCAACATTCTTATACAGATGGGGAAGGTACGCATTGGGTTTGTGTAGATGTTTATACAGATTGTGGTTATGATACCTTTTGCCAAGAAGTTAGTAGTAATTTAGATATAAAAACTTTAGATAACCCAGAGCTTTATTTCTATCCCAATCCGGCGCAAGAATCAATAACGGTTTCCACCAAAGAAGCTCTAGATTATATTATTTATAACCTTCAAGGTAAGCAATTACAAAACGGGAGTTTACAAGAAAGTCAGCGCAACATTTCTATTGAAAACCTTAGCAACGGTATTTATATGCTACAACTAAGCAACAAAAATGGCGCTAGAAAAACCTTGAAATTGGTTAAAGAGTAAGCGGAAAAAATTAAAAATGCACTTGATTCTCTTTTAGATTAAAGGTAGGCAAGTGCATTTTAAAATTTCGTTTTAAAACCGTGTATTTCTCGACTTCACTCCTTTAGACTTGCATTATTAAATTTTAAAAGGATTTAAGTAATTTCAGACAAATTTAATATAGAAAAGAGAGCTGAACTTAAGTACACTATTAGCACTCAGAATTTAAAAAATTCATACTTCGATTCAGACTTAAGTTCAGACTTTCATCAACAATCTCTAATAGAAATTCGGGATATTAAACCCATTATCAAGGAGTTGAGTTATTGATGAAATCCCTCTTTCAATAAAAAGTATAGCAAAGTTATGAAAAGAATTTATGTTGGTATTGACATTAGTAAAAGTACATTGGATTTTTGTGTTAATTCAGATGAACATCTAAGTTTTTACAAGATTGACAACAAGGTTAATAGTATTCAAAAGCTATTGGAAAATATAGCAAAAGAATACCCAGAAGCTTTTATTTGTATGGAGAATACAGGCTATTACAATTTTAGTCTCTATGAAGTTTTAAAGGAGTTTACATTTAATGTTTATGTTATAGACCCCAAGCATATAAAACGAAGTATTGGTCTTGTGC
Organism: uncultured Mesonia sp.; assembly: GCA_947494545.1. Lineage (GTDB taxonomy): Bacteria > Bacteroidota > Bacteroidia > Flavobacteriales > Flavobacteriaceae > Mesonia. Next base: position 34,672 of record CANLVH010000014.1, read on the forward strand.
GGGGAAAAAATGATAAAGTCGATGCCGAAAGAATCGCGGTGTTTATCGAGAGGAATCATCAAGATTTTGAATGTTGGCAACCAGCTAGTGCGTCTGTGAAAACAATAAAAATATTACTAAGTCAACGACGTCACAAAATCAAACAAAGAAAAGGGATTAAGCAGCAGATATCAGATTTAAAAGCCATTGCTTTTAATCAGGCTACTAAAAAGCTCATTAAAATCAATGAGAAAAACATAAAAGAAATCAGTAAGCATATTGCCCAGATAGAGACATTAATAAAAAAAGAAGTGGATGCAGACCCTTACTTAAAAAAAGAAATCAAAAGGATTAAAACCATACCGGGGGTTGGCGCTATTACTGCTTGGACCATTGCTGTAAAAACAGAAGGTTTCAAACGTCTAACTAACCCAAGAAAATTAGCCTGTTTTGCTGGAGTGGTTCCCTTTGAACAACAGAGTGGAAGTAGTCTCAAGACCAGACCAAGGGTCTCTAAAATGGCAGACTTGCAATTAAAAAGTGTACTACAAATGGCAGCTATGAGGGCTGTCAGGTTGAAGAACGATCTCCAGAACTATTACCTACGTAAAGTGGAAGAAGGAAAGAATAAAATGAGTGTTTTAAATGCTGTAAGAAACAAGTTAATACATATCGCAATGGCATTAATTAAAAATCAAAGTTATTATAAAAACCGTTTGGTTTTGTCATAGAAATCGAAAAGACAAGAACTGTCTCCTGTCACTTCGACTATTTCTCATTGAGCGATAGCGAAGAGAAATTCCCAAGTATCGGGACTATCGAGAAGTGTCACTTCGAGTGTTTTTCTTGAAACGATAGTGAAAAGAAAAATTTATCGAGAAGTCTGGGCAGTTTGTATCGAGCTGTTTTTGCAGTTTGTATCGAGAAGTTTCCATTCACACCAAAAAAACGAATCAGAATAAAAAACTATTTCAAAATTTTTTCTTGGCTAAATTTGGAAGTTTTTCAAATTCAGAATTTAATAATGCTATTTTCTTGGCTTGAGACCATTTTTTCAACTTCTTCTCTGTTAAAATAGCTAAGTTTACATCAGTGAAACTAGTATAAAAAACTAAGTTTACAGGCCGTCTTTTATAAGTATATGAATTTTTATGGCTGCCAGAATGATGCTCGCGTAATCGTTTGTCCAAATTGGAGGTAATACCAGTGTAAAAAGTACCATCGGCACATTTTAATATATATACATAAAAAAGACGCATTAGATAAAGTTAAAGAAAATTAACTTAAATTGGTTTTTGTCCTTGTTCTCGATAAAAATTTGTTCCGCTACTGCTACTCAAATTTCACTCGAACTGACATCAAGCGCAACCTGTCACTTCGAGTGTTTTTCTTGAAGCGGGAGAGAAAAGAAAAAATTATCGAGAAGTCTTTCAGGAATTAATTTTCAAGTTCGAGTTCAAGTTCGAGTTCAACTTCCATTTCAATTTCAATTTCCAGTCCTCCTGTTCTCGATACAATCCCGCGCTTGCGGGATCACTCGAACTCCTTATTCGTCGTAAACTGCTAACTGTTTACTCACCACTGCCAACTCACCACTAAGCACTAAGCACTAAAACACTACGCCTTCGGTAAGAAAACTTCTGCCATCATACAACGAGCGCTTCCGCCGCCAAGAGTTTCTATGGTGTGCAAATCACTGCTTAAAATCTCGCAATGTTTTTCTATTTTGGCTACTTGTCCGGGAGTTAAACTTTGGTGCGCACGATTACTCATTACCAAGTATTTTTTACCAAAAGCACCTTGAACTTGCAGCATATTTCCGGCAAAATCGTTCATTTGCTCTACGCTAATAGAAATAATTTCTTTGTTGTCGTCTTTAAGGCTTTTTAGCACGTTTTTGTGCTCTTTTTTATCTTCTATGGTATCTAAACAAATAACCGCAAACTCTTCTGCCACGCACATCATCACATTGGTGTGGTAAATAAGTTTCCGCTCGTTATTTACGTATTGGTAGGCGTGAAAAATTATTGGTGTAAATTCAAATTCTTCGCAAAACTCAATCAGCAATTCTTCGTTAGCGCGTGGCGAAAGGGCGCAATAAGCCTTTCGGTTGGCGCGGTCTAAAATTAAATTGCCGGTTCCTTCCAAAAAAACATTTTCTTCTTCGGCATTGCGGTAATCTACTATGTTTTTAATAGAAAAACCTTCCTTTTCCAAAGTTGTCAACACATCTTCTCTACGTTCTCTTCTGCGATTTTCGGCAAACATTGGGTACAAAGCCACATTGCCATTTTCGTGAAAAGAAACCCAGTTGTTCGGAAAGATAGAATCTGGCGTTTTATTTTCTTTAATATCGTCTATTACCACAACTTTTACGCCCACTTTTTTTAACTTTTCTACAAAAGCATCAAACTCATTTTGGGCTTTTTGGGTAAGGTCTGCCGCATCGGCATCTATGTTTTTCTGAAAATAATTATTTACGGCCGTTTCCTCGTTCATACGGTAATCTACCGGCCTAATCATTAAAATTGTATCTGTAATCTGTTTCATTCTTTTTTAAATTTTTGGGCGTTCGGGCGGGCTTTCACGAGTCGCTTTTTTGTTTTGTTTTTTTGGACTGCGCTCAAAATTACAAAACAAAAAGAGCTCCAACAATCGTTCAATCCCTAACGCATTTATTCTCTAATCAAGGGCAAAGTAGAACACCGTAACAATCCTTCTTGTTTGGCAATTTCGGCATAAGGAACTTCTTCTACCGTAAACCCATTATCGCGAAGCCATTGGTTTAATCTGGTAAAATTCTTTTCAGAAATAACCACCTCCGGCGAAATGCTAAAAATATTACTGTTCATATTATACATTTCTTCTTTGGTGATTTCAAATACATTTTCCTTACCAAAATAATCTACCAACCAGTTATATTCTTCTTCTTCCAAAAAGCCGTTTTTATGAATAATAGCTTTGCCTTTTCCTATTGGCTGGAAGCAACAATCTAAATGCAAAGCGTTGTTTTTTGCGTCTGTGTTGCTTTTCCGTAAATTAAAACTTTTCACTTTTTTATTAGGAAATAATTCTTGCAAAGCCTTTACTGCTTTAGTATTGGTGCGTGCAGTAATAAAATCCGGATAATCTTTTCCACGGTAAGTGCCAACAAAAATATAGTCTTCGTGCGGCATCACATCGCCACCTTCTACGTGTATTTCTTCTTCAAATTTAACCACATTTTTTGGGTCTATTAAATCTAATACATCTTGTATTGCTTCTATTTCCTGATCTCTATCCGGTAAAATATTGGCAATTATAAATTTATCTTCTATAACAAAACCAATATCTCTGGTAAATATTTGGTTATACCCGTCTATAACTTTTGGTCTGTAAACCTGTACGTCATATTTTTTTAAAACTTTTTCTACGGCTGCCATTTCTTGTACCATATCTGCTTCTTCAGGATAGGTACCGGCTTTGATGTGTTCTTTAGATTTAGGATCGTAGGTATCTTCTAAAGCCGGAGTTTTACCGGGGGTTTTAGCAATTCCTAAAACAACTTCTTTCAGTTTTGAAAATTCGTTGGTAACATGTGGTTTTAACATACTGCAACTTTTATTATATCTATAAAAAAGAAGCTGTCTAAATTTTTTGTTGTCTTTTGCAGTTTAAAGTTTACCAAAATTCATCGTAATGCTTTGGTAAGTTTATAAACCTGCAAGTTTAAGACAAGTTGCTTTTAGACAGCCTCCGTTTAAACCAATCGCTTCAATTTAGCGGCTTTCTATATCTTTAAAATCTCTATGGTTTTCGCCAATATAAATTTGTCTTGGACGGCCAATTGGCTCTTTACGCAAGCGCATCTCTCTCCATTGTGCAATCCAACCCGGTAAACGACCTAAGGCAAACATTACTGTAAACATTTCTGTAGGGATGCCAAGGGCTCTATAAATTATACCCGAGTAGAAATCTACATTTGGATATAGTTTTCTATCTACAAAGTAAGAATCTTCTAAGGCTTCTTTTTCTAAGCCTTTTGCTATATCTAAAATAGGATCTTCTATTCCTAACTTGTCTAATACTTCGTCTGCAGATTTTTTGATAATCTTAGCACGCGGATCAAAATTTTTATAAACGCGGTGACCAAAGCCCATTAAACGGAAAGGATCTTCTTTGTCTTTGGCTTTCTTCATATACTTTTTAGTATCGCCCCCATCTTGCTTAATACCTTCTAACATTTCTATTACCGCTTGGTTGGCGCCACCGTGCAATGGCCCCCAAAGCGCACAAATACCGGCAGAAATAGAAGCAAATAAACCAGCGTGCGAAGAGCCTACCATTCTTACTGTAGAAGTAGAACAGTTTTGCTCGTGATCTGCATGCAATATCAATAATTTATTTAATGCCGAAGAAATTGCAGGATCTACTTCGTAATTTTCATTAGGTTTTTTAAACATCATTTTTAAGATGTTGTCTACATATCCTAAAGAAGTGTCGCCATAATCTAAGGGTTGACTGTTACGTTTACGCAATGTCCAAGCTACTAATACCGGAAATTTTGCCAATAATTTAATAATGGCATTATACATATCTTCGTCAGAGTCTACATTTACAGAGCTTGGGTTAAATGCAATTAAAGCGTTATTTAAAGAAGAAAGAACGCCCATTGGGTGCGCAGATTTAGGAAAACCATCTAAGATTTTCTTCATCTCTTCATCTACTACAGACTCTTTTTTAATGTCTTTGTACAATTTATCGAGTTGGTCTTGCGTTGGCAACTCGCCAAAAATAAGTAGGTAAGCAACTTCTAAGAAACTAGCTTTTTCGGCCAAATCTTCAATAGCATATCCGCGGTAACGCAAAACCCCTTCTTCGCCATTTAAAAAGGTTATGGCACTCTGGCAAGAACCGGTATTTTTATAACCCGGGTCTAACGTAATTACACCATTTGTTTCTCCTCTTAATTTTTTGATTTCTATTCCTACTTCACCTTCGGTACCTTCAACGACTGGAAAATCGTATTTTTTACCGTTGATTTCTATGGTTGCTTTATCTGACATATTCTTTAATTATTTTATTTTTTTAAGTGTCGCTAAATTACAAAATTTAGCGGTAATACAGCGACCAGAAGCCGTGATATTTGCCGTTCAGTACCAAAATTTCACATAATTTTTACACTTCTAATAGCTAAATCTAAAGGAATGGACTTTTATTTTTGAAACTAGCTTTAAGCAAAACAAAACCGCTGCCAATTTTTTAAGCTTGACAGCGGTTTTTAAATCTTTATAAAAAAATATTAGACCTATATTTTAAACGCTTTTTTCTGCGGGTAATAGGCTATTTCTCCCAATTCTTCTTCAATACGTAATAACTGGTTATATTTTGCCATCCTGTCGCTACGGGAAGCAGAACCGGTTTTAATTTGCCCGGTGTTGAGCGCTACGGCCAAATCTGCAATAGTGGTATCTTCTGTCTCTCCCGAACGATGTGACATTACCGAAGTGTAACCGGCATTGTGCGCCATATTTACCGCAGCAATAGTTTCGGTAAGGGTGCCAATTTGATTTACTTTTATTAAAATAGAATTGGCAATTTGATTTTCAATTCCACGTTCTAAGCGCTCTACATTGGTTACAAATAAATCGTCTCCTACCAATTGTACTTTTTTACCTATTTTTTCGGTAAGGTATTGCCAGCCGTCCCAATCGTCTTCATCCATTCCGTCTTCAATAGAAATGATGGGATATTCTGCTGCTAATTCTGCTAAGTAATCTGCTTGTTCGTGGCTGTTTCTTATTTTTCCGGATTCGCCTTCAAACTTTTTGTAATTGTATTTACCATCTTCGTAAAATTCCGCGGCAGCGCAATCTAAAGCCAACATAATTTCGTCACCGAACTTATACCCGGCATTTTCTGTAGCTTGTTTAATAGCATCTAACGCATCTTCTGTACCTTTTAAAGTAGGAGCAAATCCGCCTTCGTCGCCAACTGCGGTGCTTAAATTTCTATCTTTCAACACTTTTTTTAGGTGATGAAAAATTTCTGAACCCATTTGTAGCGCTTGTGAAAAACTTTTTGCTTTTACCGGCATAATCATAAATTCTTGAAAAGCAATTGGCGCATCTGAATGTGAACCACCGTTTATAATATTCATCATTGGCACAGGCAGTGTTTTGGCGCTCACGCCACCAACATAACGATAAAGCGGCATATTTAACTCTGCTGCAGCTGCTTTTGCAACGGCTAGAGAAACGCCTAAAATAGCATTGGCACCAAGATTGGTTTTGTTATTACTACCGTCTAAATCTATTAAAGCGCGGTCTATATTTTCTTGCTCTAAAACTTCGGCACCTACCAAAGCTTCGGCTATGGTGATATTAACATTTTCTACGGCTTTTAAAACACCTTTACCCATATAGGCTTTTTTGCCATCGCGTAACTCAACAGCTTCGTGCTCGCCGGTAGATGCGCCCGAAGGTACGGCTGCTCTTCCTAAATAGCCGTTTTCTGTTACTACATCTACTTCTACGGTTGGATTACCGCGCGAATCAAAAATTTGTCTTGCTCTTATATCTATTATTAGACTCATAATTAGTTTAAATTATAATGAATGCCCGAAAAATACAAATTAACTTTAATTTTTAAGCTATAAATTATGCTTTTGCCTGTTTTATGTTTTCTATAAATTCATCAAACAAATAAGACGCATCTTTAGGTCCGGGATTAGCTTCTGGGTGGTATTGTACAGAAAAACAGTTTTTATTCTTTATGCGCAGACCCGCCACCGTATGATCGTTTAGATGCAAATGGGTAATTTCTATATCTTTATTTTTTTCTAAGCTTTCTTTATCTACCGAAAATCCGTGGTTCTGTGAAGTAATTTCCCCTTTACCGGTTCGTAAATTTTTTACGGGATGGTTAATACCGCGGTGCCCATGGTGCATTTTATAGGTTTCAATATTATTGGCCAATGCAATGACTTGATGCCCTAAGCAAATCCCGAAGAGTGGTTTATTTTCTTCTAAAATATTTTTTGTTAATTCTATGGCTTCTTTTAATGGCTCCGGATCTCCTGGTCCGTTAGATAGAAAGTACGCATCGGGGTTCCACTCTTCCATCTCGGCATAAGTTGCGTTGTACGGAAAGACTTTTACGTAGCAGTCACGTTTAGCTAAATTTCTAAGAATATTTTGCTTTATACCAATATCTAAAGCAGCTATCTTATAGCTCGCGTTTTCTTTACCAACAAAGTAAGGTTCTTTTGTAGAAACTTTTGAGGCCAACTCATAGCCTTTCATATCCGGAATTTCTGCCAGTTGTTTTTTTAGACTTTCTATATTGTCTACTTCCGTAGAAATTACAGCATTCATTGCGCCGTGTTCGCGTATATATGCCACCAAAGCACGGGTATCTACATCTGCAATGGCAAGTAATTTATGTTCTTTAAGGAAATTTTCTAAAGAGCCGGAAGCTTTTTTACGCGAATAATTGTAACTGAAATTTTTACAAATTAAACCGGCAATCTTTACGGAATTTGACTCTACATCTTCTTCATAAGTGCCATAATTACCAATATGTGCGTTGGTAGTAACCATAATTTGACCGCAGTAAGACGGATCTGTAAAGATTTCTTGATAACCCGTCATACCGGTATTAAAACAAACTTCTCCAAAAGAAGAACCTTGCATTTGTCCTATAATTTTACCGTGAAAGATGGTACCATCTTCTAATAAAACGATTGCTTTTTGCCGATTTTGATACTGCATTATAAATAGTTATTTAAAGTATGGGTTAAAAAAAAGGGACAAACACAAAAGCGTTTATCCCTTATAAAATTAAATAATTGAATATTTTATTCTATTCTTCCTCATTAGAAGTTTTTTTATCTTCCGCAGGAGTTTCTTTACCTTCTGTTTGAGTAGCTTCTACCGGTTTATTCTTTTTACCGCCTCTTCTACTTCTTCTGGTAGATTTTTTCTTGCTAGCCTCTTTGTTGTAAATATCGTTAAAATCTACAAACTCTATCATTGCCATTTCTGCATTATCTCCCAAACGATTACCCAATTTGATTATTCTTACATAACCTCCTGGTCTGTCGCCTACTTTTGGAGCTATCTCGCGAAACAATTCTGATACTGCATACTTATCTCTTAGTTTAGAAAAAACCAAGCGTCTGTTATGCGTGGTATCTGCTTTAGATTTAGTTACCAAAGGCTCTATAAACTGGCGTAAAGCTTTTGCTTTAGCTACTGTAGTATTTATGCGTTTATGCTCTATTAAAGAACTTGCCATGTTTGCAAACATAGACTTTCTATGAGCAGTCTTTCTACTTAAATGATTAAATTTCTTTCCGTGTCTCATTTTCTTAGATGTTAGAAGATAAGCTTAAAGCAAGAAACTACTTACTTTAAGCTTACGTCTATTTTTAGTCTTTATCTAATTTATATTTTGAAAGATCCATACCGAAATTTAAGCCTTTAACGCTCACTAATTCTTCTAGCTCTGTTAAGGATTTTTTTCCGAAGTTACGGAACTTCATCAAATCGTTTTTATTGTATGCTACCAAGTCTCCCAAGGTATCTACTTCTGCCGCTTTTAAGCAATTTAATGCTCTTACCGAAAGATCTAGATCTACCAATTTGGTTTTTAGCAATTGGCGCATATGTAACGATTCTTCGTCATAGGTTTCAGTTTGCGCAATCTCATCAGACTCTAAAGTTATACGCTCATCAGAGAATAACATAAAGTGGTGAATCAAGATTTTTGCTGCTTCTGTTAATGCATCTTTAGGATGTATAGAACCATCTGAACTAATCTCGAAAACCAATTTCTCATAATCGGTTTTTTGTTCTACACGATAGTTTTCTATGCTGTATTTTACGTTTTTGATTGGCGTAAAGATACTATCGGTAAAAATGGTTCCCAACGGGGCACTAGATTTTTTATTTTCTTCAGCAGGAACGTAGCCTCGACCTTTTTCTATGGTAAGCTCTAGGTTAAGACTAACGTCTTTCTCCATATTGCAAATTACCAAATCGGGGTTTAACACCTGAAATCCGGAAATAAATTTTTGAAAATCACCGGCGGTTAATTGTTCCTTACCGGAAACCGCCACCGTAATGGTTTCGTTATCAACTTCTTCTATTTGACGCTTAAAACGCACTTGTTTTAAATTAAGAATCATTTCGGTAACGTCTTCTACAACTCCCGAAATGGTAGAAAATTCGTGTTCTACACCTTCTACGCGAACAGATGTTATTGCAAAACCTTCTAAAGAAGATAACAGCACTCTTCTTAAAGCGTTACCAACTGTAAGCCCGTAACCCGGTTCTAAAGGACGAAATTCAAATTTGCCTTCGAACTCGGTCGAGTCTATCATGATAACTTTATCGGGCCTTTGAAAATTTAATATTGCCATATTGTGAGTTCTGTCTGTTAAAATTATTTCGAATATAATTCGACAATAAGTTGTTCGTTTATATTTTCAGGAATTTGAATCCTTGTTGGCACCGCTACAAAAGTTCCTTCTTTTTTCTCGCTGTTCCAAGTAATCCATTCGTAAACGCTGCTTGCATTTTCTAAAGATTCTTGAATAGCATTTAAAGATTTTGATTTTTCACGTACGCCTACTACATCACCAGCTTTTAGTTGGTACGATGGTATATTTACAATTTTACCGTTTACAGTAATGTGACGGTGCGATACTAACTGTCTTGCACCTCTTCTAGAAGGAGAAACGCCCATTCTAAACACTACGTTGTCTAATCTAGACTCGCATAGTTGTAACAAAACCTCCCCTGGAATACCACGGGCTGCAGTTGCTTTTTTAAACATATTACGGAATTGGCGCTCTAAAATACCATAGGTATATTTGGCTTTTTGCTTTTCCATAAGTTGGATGGCATATTCCGATTTTTTTCCGCGACGACGGTTATTACCGTGTTGTCCCGGTGGGTAATTTCTTTTTTCGAAAGACTTATCGTCTCCGTAAATAGCTTCACCAAATTTACGCGCTATTTTTGTTTTTGGACCAGTATATCTTGCCATTGAATTTAAATTTAAAAGGTGATTATGAATTAAGGTCTAGAAATAAATCCTTCGATAATCGTAATACCTTTTAGTTATACTTAATTATACTCTTCGTTTTTTAGGAGGTCGGCAACCGTTATGTGGCACCGGGGTAATATCTATAATTTCTGTTACTTCTATACCGCCATTATGAATAGAACGGATAGCAGATTCTCTACCATTACCAGGGCCTTTTACATAAACCTTTACCTTTTTTAGGCCGGCTTCGCTTGCTACTTTTACTGCGTCTTCTGCAGCTAATTGAGCAGCGTAAGGTGTATTCTTTTTACTACCTCTAAAACCCATTTTTCCTGCGGAAGACCAAGCAATAACGTCTCCTTTTTTGTTGGTTAAAGAGACAATGATGTTATTGAAAGATGCAGTAACATGCGCTTCTCCAAAAGCATCAACGTTTACTTTACGTTTTTTTACTGTAGACTTTGCCATACTTTACTTATTATTTAGTTACTTTTTTCTTGTTAGCAACTGTTTTTCTTCTTCCTTTACGTGTTCTAGAGTTATTCTTAGTACGTTGACCTCTAAGTGGCAATCCGGATCTATGACGAATTCCTCTGTAGCAACCAATGTCCATCAAACGTTTGATGCTCATTTGCACTTCAGAACGCAATTCTCCTTCAATTGTGTAATTACCAACTGCTTCTCTAATTTTACCAATTTCTTCATCGGTCCAATCAGATACTTTTTTACTTTCATCTACTTTGGCAGTAGCCAAGATAGCTTGGGCTCTACTTTTACCAATTCCGAAGATATAGGTCAATGCTATAACTCCTCGCTTTTGTTTGGGTATATCTACACCTGCAATTCTTGCCATAATTAGCCTTGTCTTTGTTTAAATCTAGGATTCTTTTTATTAATTACGTAAAGCCTGCCTTTTCTGCGAACAATCTTACAGTCGGCGCTTCTTTTCTTTACTGATGCTCTAACTTTCATCTCTATTGTTTTTTGCAACCAATTTTAGTGCTCTCAAAAATTGATATTATATTTTTTCGAGTTGCAAAACTACGAAAAAAAATATAAATAACACATTTATTGGTAATTAGTATCTATAGGTTATACGAGCCTTGGTTAAATCGTACGGGCTCATTTCTAATTTTACTTTATCGCCAGGTAAAAGTTTGATATAATGCATTCTCATTTTACCTGAAATATGCGCGGTAACTATGTGCTCATTTTCTAATTCTACTCTAAACATAGCGTTAGATAATGCTTCTACTATAGTACCGTCTTGTTCTATTGCTGGTTGTTTTGCCATAATTATGCTACTGCTTTTCTATTTCTACCTGTTTTCATTAATCCGTCATAATGCCTATTCAATAAGTAAGAATTTACTTGCTGCATTGTGTCTATTGCCACCCCTACCATGATTAGTAAAGAAGTACCACCAAAGAATAACGCCCAACCTTGTTGTACCCCAAAAGCTACCACTACTGCCGGAAAAACGGCAATTGCTGCTAAAAAGACACTACCTGGTAAGGTAATTTGTGACATAATTCTATCTAGATATTCTGCTGTTTCTGTACCAGGACGTATACCCGGAATAAAACCACCGCTTCTTTTTAGATCGTCTGCCATTTTATTGGTTGGTACGGTAATAGCCGTATAAAAATAGGTGAATATTATAATTAACAAAGCAAATACCAAGTTATACCAGAAGCCAAATATATTATTAAAGGCAGCGGTAATACCTTGAGCCATCGCGGAATCTGATAATCCTGCAACTGCAGCCGGTATAAACATAATTGCTTGTGCAAAAATGATAGGCATAACCCCAGATGCATTAAGCTTTAACGGTATAAATTGTCTTGCCCCGCCAAAGATATTTTTCTCATAGCCGCCGGCAGCATTTCTACGGGCATATTGTACCGGAATTTGCCGTACCGCCATAACTAGCATAACCGAAGCAAATATAATAGCAAACCATATTACCAATTCTATTAAAATCATAACCGCGCCTCCGTTAGATTCAAAAACACGGGAAGTAAATTCTTGTAAGAAAGCTTGTGGTAAGGTTGCTACAATACCAACCATAATTAATAACGATATACCGTTACCAATACCTTTATCTGTAATACGCTCTCCAAGCCACATTGCAAAAATAGTACCGGTTGTAAGTATTATTACCGATGAAACAATAAAGGTAGCAGAGTTACCTAAAAGGAATGCACTTTCCGGCAAGGTTGCAAAAAGGTTATAAATATAACCTGGGCCTTGCACCAAGGTAATAGCTATAGTAAGCCAGCGGGTAATTTGATTGATCTTTTTACGACCGCTTTCTCCTTCTTTCTGAAGTTTCTGCAAATAAGGAACTGCTATCCCCATAAGTTGCACCACAATAGAAGCAGAAATATAAGGCATAATACCAAGCGCAAAAACAGAAGCGTTTGCAAACGCACCGCCGGTAAAGGCATTAAGCAAGCCAAGAAGGCCACCATCTGTTTGTGTTGCTAAATCTGCTAATTGTGCTGCATCAATCCCCGGAAGGACTACTTGCGCTCCAAATCTGTAAACAAGCAAAAGCCCAAGGGTAACCAATATACGGTTTTTGAGCTCTTCTATCTTCCAAATATTTTTTATTGTTTCAATAAACTTCATTGGTTTCTTATTATAAAGTTACTGCTTCGCCACCAGCTGCTTCGATAGCTTTTTTTGCAGTGGATGAAAATTTATGGGCGGTTACCTTTACTTTTGTCGTAAGTTCACCTCTGCCTAAAATTTTTACCAGTTCGTTTTTATTTGCTAAACCTAGCTCAACAATTGTCTCAAAATCTAAGGTATCTTTTACTTTACTCTCGTCTACCAATCTTTGAATGGTGTCTAAGTTTATACCTTGATATTCTTTACGACTAATATTGTTGAAACCAAATTTAGGAACTCTGCGTTGCAATGGCATCTGACCGCCTTCAAAACCAATCTTCTTAGAGTAGCCTGAACGAGATTTTGCACCTTTATGCCCACGTGTAGACGTACCACCTTTACCGGTACCTTCTCCACGGCCTAAACGTTTGCTATTACTTTGCACAGAACCTTTAGCAGGTCTTAAGTTATTTAATTCCATCGTTTAAGTTATTTTGTTTCTTCTACAGAAACTAAGTGTTTCACTTTATTTATCATTCCAAGGATGTTAGGAGTATCTTGGTGTTCTACCGTATCTCCTATTTTTTTCAATCCTAACGCTTCTAGAGTAAGTTTTTGGCCTTTGGTGCGGTTAATAGCACTTCTGGACTTTGTTACTTTTATCTTTCCCATTTTATCCCTGAATTATTATCCGTTAAATACCTTATCTAAAGAAATTCCTCGCTGTTTTGCAACAGTTTTTGCACTTCTTAATTGCAATAAAGCATCAAAAGTTGCTTTTACCATATTGTGTGGGTTAGAAGAACCTTGACTTTTGGAAAGTACATCTTGTACTCCAACAGATTCTAATACCGCACGAATAGGGCCACCTGCAATTACACCCGTACCTTCTGCAGCCGGTAACAAGATAACTCTTGCACCACTGTATTTTCCTTTTTGCTCGTGAGGAATAGAGGTTTTGTTTAAAGGAATACGAACTAAATTCTTTTTCGCATCTTCTACTGCTTTAGAAATAGCTTCTGCAACTTCTTTAGATTTTCCTAAACCTTGGCCTACTACGCCGTTTTCGTCTCCTACAACAACAATAGCAGAAAATCCGAAGGCTCTACCACCTTTAGTAACTTTTGTTACCCGTTGCACTCCAACTAAACGATCTTTTAACTCTAAACCACTTGGTTTTACGCGTTCTACGTTTTTATAATCTTGATACATATATTTTAGAATTTAAGTCCTCCTTCGCGAGCACCTTCTGCTAATGATTTTACTCTACCGTGATACAAATAACCGCTTCTATCAAACTTTACGGCATCTATACCGGCTTTTTCTGCTCGTTGTGCTACCAACTTGCCAACTTCTTTTGCAATATCTGACTTGTTGCCTTCTTTTGCAATTTCTTTATCTCTAGAAGAAGCAGCTAACAACGTTTTACCTTCTACGTCGTCTACTAGTTGCACATAAATTTCTTTATTGCTTCTAAAAACAGACAAACGTGGTTTTTGCGCAGTTCCCGTAAGGTTCTTACGAATTCTTCTTCTTATTTTTTCTCTTCTTTTTACTTTTGAAAATGCCATATCTACACTTTATTAAGCTGATTTACCTGCTTTTCTACGCAATTGCTCACCAACAAATTTAATTCCTTTTCCTTTGTAAGGCTCTGGTTTACGGAGGCTGCGAATTTTTGCAGCTACTTGTCCAACCAATTGCTTATCGTAGGAAGTTAACTTTACAATTGGGTTTTTACCTTTCTCGCTAACGGTTTCTACCTTCACTTCGGGTGCCAAAGCTAATACAACATTATGAGAATAACCAATAGCCAAGTCTAATTTTTGACCTTGATTAGAAGCTCTGTACCCAACTCCTACTAATTCTAATTCTTTAGTAAAGCCGTTTGAAACGCCCTCTACCATATTTTGAATTAAGGCACGGTATAAACCGTGTTTGGATTTTATTTGCTTCTTTTCTGAAGTTCTTTCTAAGATCACTTCATTATCTTCAACTTTAATGTCGATATCGTTAAACTCCTGTTTGAGTTCTCCTAATTTTCCTTTTACCGTAACCACATTACCGTTTACGTTTATTTCTACGCCTTCTGGGATAGTTACCGGACTTTTACCTATTCTTGACATTGATTTCTTGTTTTGAGATTAGTAAACGTAGCAAAGTACTTCGCCACCCACATTTTCTTTTCTTGCTTGCTTATCTGTCATTACTCCGTGAGAAGTAGAAACGATAGCAATTCCCAATCCGTTAAGGATACGAGGAAGCTCATTGGCACCGGAATATTTACGCAAACCTGGTTTACTTATTCTTTGAATCTCTCTAATGATAGACTCTTTGGTATCTTTATCGTATTTAAGCGCTATTTTGATTGTGCCTCTTCCGGCAGTTTCTTCTTCAAATTTATAGCTTAAAATATACCCTTGGTCAAACAAAATTTTGGTAATTTGTTTCTTAAGGTTAGAAGCCGGGATTTCTACCACACGGTGGTTTGCTGCCACAGCATTTCTAATTCTTGTTAGGTAATCTGCAATAGGATCTATATTCATTCTTATTTATTTGTGGTAATGGTTTTCTTTGCCCAACTTTATTGGAGAAGAACCTGTTACCTATTAATATTTTACCAACTAGCCTTTTTAACGCCAGGAATTAGACCTTGGTTAGCCATTTCTCTAAATTTAACACGAGAAATACCAAATTGTCTCATATATCCTTTTGGTCTACCGGTTAATTTACAACGATTGTGTAAGCGCACCGGAGAAGAGTTCTTTGGTAATTTTTGAAGTGCTTCCCAATCACCAGCTTCTTTTAAAGCCTGGCGCTTTTCTGCATACTTCTCTACCATTTTTTGTCTTTTTACCTCACGGGCTTTCATTGATTCTTTAGCCATAATTATTTCTTTTTAAAAGGTAGTCCTAATTCTGTTAACAATGATTTTGCTTCCTTATCTGTTTTTGCAGTAGTTACAAAACTAATATCCATACCTGCAATTGTATTTACACGGTCGATATTTATTTCAGGAAAAATAATTTGTTCAGAAAGACCTAAATTATAATTTCCTCTACCATCAAAACCAGATGCGCTAATACCGCTAAAATCACGTACGTTAGGCAAAGATGCAGTAATAAGTCTATCTAAAAACTCATACATACGTTCTCCGCGTAAGGTTACTTTTGCCCCAATTGGCATACCTTTACGTAATTTAAACGAAGCAACATCTTTTTTAGAAATGGTTGATACCGCTTTTTGTCCTGAAATTGCAGTTAATTCTTCTACTGCGTGATCTATTAGTTTCTTATCTGCAACAGCGCCTCCAACTCCTCTACTAATTACTATTTTAGTAAGTTTAGGAACCTCCATTTTATTTTCGTAACTAAATTCTTCAGTAAGAGCAGAAATGACCTTGTCTTTATACTCTTGTTTAAGTCTTGGTACGTAACTCATATCTAAATTACTTCATTAGATTTTTTTGAAAATCTTACTTTTTTATCGCCTTCCATTCTATAACCAACGCGGGTAGTGTTCCCTTTTTTATCTATAAGTGATAAGTTGGATATATGAATTGGAGCTTCTTTTTTTGCTATTCCTCCTTGCGGATTGCTAGCACTAGGCTTTTGATGCTTAGACACCATATTGATGCCCTCTACAATTGCCTTATTTTTCTCAATTAATACTTTTTGCACTTTACCTTCTTGCCCTTTATGGTCTCCGGCTATTACGCGTACAGTATCTCCTGATGTAATTTTAAGCTTTGTCATTTTTTCTGTATTAAAGCACTTCTGGTGCCAATGATACAATTTTCATAAATTGCTTATCACGAAGCTCTCTGGCCACAGGACCAAATACCCGTGTACCACGCATCTCACCGGTTGGGTTTAACAATACACAAGCATTGTCATCAAACCGAATGTAAGAACCATCTGGTCTACGCACTTCTTTTTTTGTACGAACAACCACAGCCGTCGAAACTGCACCTTTTTTGATGCTGCCGTTTGGACTAGCTTCTTTTACGCTAACAACAATTTTGTCTCCTACAGAGGCGTAGCGCTTTTTTGTACCGCCCAATACACGTATAACTAAAACTTCTTTAGCTCCGGTATTGTCTGCTACTCTTAATCTAGATTCTTGTTGTACCATAATTACTTCGCTCTTTCAATTATTTCTACTAATCTCCAACATTTGTTTTTACTTAAAGGTCGTGTTTCCATGATCTTTACAGTATCACCTTCGTTGCAGTCGTTTTTTTCGTCGTGCGCTACATATTTTTTCGTTTTCAAAACGAATTTACCATACATAGGGTGTTTCATTTTTTTGGTTTCCGAAACAACAATAGATTTCTCCATTTTGTTACTGGTTACTACACCTATACGCTCTTTTCTTAAATTTCTTTTTTCCATCTTGTAAGCAGAATTAGTCTAATTCTCTTTTTGTCAATTCCGTGGCTAACCGCGCCTTAGTCCTTCTTACAGTTCGTAACTGTGCAGGGTTATCTAAAGGCGTAATTGCGTGGGCCATTTTAAGGTCTCTATATTGCTGTTGAGATTTTGCAAGCTCTTCGCGCAATTCAGCTACAGATAATTCTTTTACTTCTGATTGTTTCATAATTTCAAAAATTATTCTTGATAATCCCTTGACACAATAAACTTGGTCCTTACAGGAAGTTTCTGTGCTGCCAAACGCAGTGCTTCTTTTGCAAAAGCTTGCGGTACACCACCAATTTCAAATAAAATTCTTCCAGGTTTTACGGTTGCTGCCCAATATTCTACATTACCTTTACCTTTACCCATACGTACTTCTAATGGTTTTTTGGTAATTGGCTTGTCTGGGAATATTTTAATCCATATAGACCCTTCTCTTTTTAGATAACGGGTTGCCGCAATACGTGCAGCTTCTATTTGTCGTGCAGTAACAAAACTGGTATCTAAAGATTTGATCCCAAAGGTTCCGTTAGAAAGTCTATGCCCTCTTCCGGCATTTCCTTTCATGCGTCCTTTTTGTTGTTTACGATATTTTGTTCTCTTAGGCTGTAACATTTCTTATTCTTTAAAAAATTACTTTCTACGACGTGATTTGTTACCACCTCGTCCGGATCCGGATTTTCCGCCTTGTTTTTTGGATAGTCCTACAAGTGGGGAAAGTTCTCTTTTTCCGTAAACTTCACCTTTCATGATCCATACTTTAACGCCCAATCTACCATAAGTAGTGTGCGCTTCTACCAAAGCATAGTCAATATCGGCTCTAAAAGTAGACAAAGGTATACGCCCCTCTTTATAGCCTTCTGAACGCGCCATCTCTGCGCCGTTTAAACGACCGGAGATTTGAATTTTAATTCCTTCCGCATTCATTCGCATTGCAGCAGCGATAGCCATTTTAATTGCACGACGATAAGAAATTCTGTTTTCTATTTGTCGAGCAACACTCGCAGCCACTAAGTGAGCGTCTAGCTCAGGTCTTTTAATTTCAAAAATATTAACCTGAACTTCTTTGCCGGTAATCTTCTTAAGCTCTTCCTTTAACTTGTCTACCTCCTGGCCGCCTTTCCCAATAATAATACCGGGACGGGCAGTGGTGATAGTAACGGTTACAAGTTTAAGCGTGCGCTCAATAATTACTCTAGCTACACTAGCTTTAGAAAGACGAGCATGGATGTACTTTCTTACTTTATCATCTTCAGCTATTTTATCGCCGTAGTCATTTCCTCCGTACCAGTTAGATTCCCATCCTTTAATGATACCAAGTCTATTTCCAATTGGATTTGTTTTCTGTCCCATACTACTCTTCTTAGCTTTGTGTATTATTTTTAGATCCTAACACCAATGTAACGTGGTTAGATCTTTTTCTTATTCTATGTGCCCTTCCTTGTGGTGCCGGACGTAATCTTTTTAACATACTACCACCATCCACTCGGATTTCTTTTATGAATAACTCAGCATCTTCAAGACTTTCATCTTCGTTTTTCACTTGCCAGTTGGCAATAGCAGAAAGCAAAAGCTTTTCTAACCTACGTGATGCTTCTTTAGAGTTAAACTTTAAAATTTGAAGCGCTTTCTCTACACCTTCGCCACGTACTAAATCTGCTACTAAACGCATTTTTCTTGGCGAAGTAGGGCAGTTATTCAGTTTAGCAAAAGCTACGTGTTTTTTAGCTTCTTTTATTTGCTCTGCTCTTTCTCTTTTTCGAACTCCCATAGCTTCAATTATCTTTTACCTTTATTTTTTGCTCCCGCGTGCCCTCTAAAGGAACGCGTTGGCGAAAATTCTCCTAATTTATGACCTACCATATTCTCTGTAATGTATACAGGAACAAATTGCTTTCCGTTATGCACACCTATAGTTTGCCCAACAAAGTCTGGGGTAATCATAGAAGCCCTTGACCAAGTTTTAATAACGGTTTTTTTACCTGCCTCTACATTCTGAGCAACTTTTCTCTCTAACTTATAGTGAACGTAAGGTCCTTTTTTTAATGAACGTGCCATATCTTATTATTTCTTTCTACGTTCTACAATATATTTATTACTCGCTTTGGTTTTAGAGCGTGTTCTAAAACCTTTTGCAGGCAAGCCTTTTCTAGATCTTGGATGACCTCCGGATGCCCGACCTTCTCCACCACCCATTGGGTGATCTACTGGGTTCATTACAACTGGTCTTGTTCTTGGTCTTCTTCCTAACCAACGTTTTCTACCAGCTTTTCCTGAAACTATTAATTGGTGATCACTGTTAGAAACAGCTCCTACTGTAGCCAAACAAGTTCCTAAAATCAAACGGATTTCGCCTGAAGGTAACTTAACCGTTGCGTATTTTCCTTCTCTTGCTATCAATTGCGCAAAAGCTCCGGCGCTACGTGCCATAACAGCACCTTGTCCAGGTCTAAGCTCAATACAAGAAATTACCGTACCCAAAGGTATGTCTGCAAGTGGCATTGTGTTTCCAATCTCGGTAGCTACCGATGATTTTCCGGAAACGATATTTTGCCCCACTTCTAAACCATTTTGAGCAACAATATAGCGCTTTTCGCCATCTTGATAATTCAGTAAAGCTATAAATGCAGACCTGTTAGGATCGTACTCTATAGATGCAACTGTTGCTGGTATACCGTGTTTGTTTCTTTTGAAATCTATAATACGGTAACGTCTTTTATGACCACCACCTTTGTAGCGCATGGTCATTTTTCCTTGACTGTTTCTTCCTCCAGACTTTTTATACGAAGAAAGTAAACTTTTCTCCGGCTTATCAGTCGTAATGGCGTCAAACCCATTAACAACTTTAAATCGCTGTCCAGGAGTGATAGGTTTTAATTTTTTAACCGACATTCTCTAAATTCTTAAAGATTACTATATAAATCTATTGTATCGCCGTCTGCCACCTGTACAATTGCCTTTTTAAAAGCGTTTGTTTTACCAGTCACGACACCCGTTTTTGTATAACGGGATTTACGATCCGGACGAACGTTCATTGTGCGAACTTTTTCTACTGAAACGCCATAAGCAGACTCTACCGCCTCTTTTATTTCAATCTTGTTCGCCTTATTATCTACCACAAACGCAAAGCGGTTGTTCAACTCGCTATCGTTGGTGGCTTTTTCTGTAATAATAGGTTTTTTTAAGATACTCATAACGTTTATTTACTCAAATTCGTTTCAATTTCTTCTAAAGCACCCTCTACAAAAATAACATTCTTAGCATTAAGCACTTTGTAAGTACTTAGTTCTGAGCTCATTATAACTTCTGAGGATTCTAAATTTCGTGAGGACAAATATACATTTTTATTTTTCTCTCCCAAGACAAATAAAGTTTTTTTGTCGTCTACTCCTAAGGCTTGCAATAAGTTGAGGAAATTTTTTGTCTTTGGCGTATCAAAATTAAACTTCTCTACAACCATTAAAGAATTCTCTTTAGCCTTTTGACTTAAAGCAGATCTTCTAGCAAGACGCTTTAAAGATTTGTTTAATTTAAAACGATAATCTTTAGGTCTTGGACCAAAAATTCTTCCCCCTCCTCTAAAAATAGGAGACTTTATACTACCTGCACGTGCTGTACCGGTTCCTTTTTGTTTCTTAATTTTGCGTGTACTTCCAACAATTTCTGCACGTTCTTTTGCTTTGTGCGTTCCTTGTCTTTGGTTTGCCAAATATTGTTTTACATCTAAGTAAACTGCATGCTCGTTAGGTTCTATTCCAAAAACAGCATCAGAAAGGTTTGCCTCTCTGCCTGTTTCTTTTCCTTTGATATCTAATACTGCTACTTTCATTACTTCTGAATAGTTACATAAGCGTTTTTGTGACCAGGCACACAACCTTTTACTACAAGTAGGTTTTTATCTTCAACTACTTTCAACACTTTTAAGTTTTGTACTTTTACTTTTTCGCCTCCCATTCTTCCTGCCATTCGCATACCTTTAAATACACGCGCAGGATAGGATGCAGCACCAATTGAACCAGGAGCTCTTAACATACTCTGTTGGCCGTGAGTTCTTGAAGAACCTCTAAACCCGTGTCTTTTTACAACACCCTGAAAGCCTTTTCCTTTTGAAGTTCCAGATACGTCTACAAACTCTCCTTCTACAAAATGCTTAACTGTAATGGCATCTCCCAGTTTATACTCTTCTTTAAAACCTTGGAACTCGATAACTTTCTTTTTGGCATCTGTACCTGCTTTTTTAAAGTGCCCTTTGGCAGCTTGCGTAGTACTTCTGTCTTTTCTGTCATCGAAACCAAGTTGCAGTGCTTCATACCCGTCAACCTCTTTGGTTCTGACTTGGGTAACAACGCATGGACCCGCTTGAATTACGGTACAAGGGATGTTTTTCCCGTTCTCGTCAAAAATGCTGGTCATGCCTATTTTTTTTCCTATTAACCCAGACATAATTATTGTTTATTAGTTACTATTATTTAAAAAATTAGGGGCTAGAAAAATATATTCTAACCCCTAGACTATATTCTTCCGTTTTTCCTTCGCACGCAGCTCCGGACATGTTTACCCCCTGCAAAAAAGCAGGGGTTTTTGTAATCACTTGGCAATTGCTCCTTAAAAGCAACCGAAAGCCTAGTATCTCGCATCTGGTTTCAAAAACCGATAGAAAGATACCTGACTTTGCAGGTATTTATACCTTGATCTCTACTTCTACCCCGCTAGGTAATTCCAATTTCATCAATGCGTCGATGGTTTTGGAAGAAGAGCTGTAAATATCCAGCAATCTTTTATAAGAGCTTAACTGAAATTGTTCACGAGCTTTCTTGTTTACGTGCGGAGAACGTAACACTGTAAAGATTTTTTTGTGCGTTGGTAATGGTATTGGCCCGGTTACCACAGCTCCAGTAGTTTTTACAGTTTTTACGATTTTTTCAGCAGACTTGTCTACCAAGTTATGATCGTAAGATTTTAATTTTATTCTAATTTTCTGACTCATTTTCCTTAATATTATTCATTAGCTCCTTTAGCTGCTTTAATCACTTCTTCTGATATATTAGAAGGAGTTTCAGCATAGTGAGAAAATTCCATTGTAGAGGTTGCTCTTCCTGAAGATAGCGTTCTTAATGTAGTAACATAACCAAACATCTCTGCTAAAGGCACATCTGCTTTAATAACTTTTGCACCAGATCTGTCTGACATACTGTTTACTTGCCCTCTTCTTCTGTTAAGGTCTCCTACTATATCTCCCATGTTTTCTTCCGGAGTAACCACTTCATTTTTCATAATTGGCTCTAGAATTACAGCACCTGCACTTTTAGCTGCTGATTTAAACCCTAATTTCGCCGCCAACTCAAACGATAACTGGTCAGAATCTACCGGGTGGAAAGAACCATCTTTTAAAGTTACCTTTAAAGTATCCATATGGAAACCTGCTAAAGGACCGTTTTTCATTGCTTCTTCAAAACCTTTCTGTACAGATGGAATAAATTCTTTAGGAATACGTCCACCTTTAATCTCGTCTACAAATTGTAAACCTTTACCTTCAAAGTCTTCGTCTACAGGACCCATTTCAAATACAATGTCTGCAAACTTACCACGACCACCAGATTGTTTTTTGTAAACTTCTCTATGTTGTGCGGTTTGTGTAACTGCTTCTTTATACTCTACTTGAGGTTCTCCTTCGTTTACTTCTACTTTAAATTCTCTTTTTAAACGATCTACCAAGATTTCGATATGCAGCTCGCCCATTCCCGAGATAATAGTCTGTCCGGAAACTTCGTCTGTTTTTACCTGGAAAGTAGGATCTTCTTCAGAAAGTTTAGCCAAAGCCATACCCATCTTATCTACATCTGCCTTAGTTTTAGGCTCAACCGCGATACCAATTACCGGATCAGGGAAAGTCATAGATTCTAAAACAATAGGATGATCCATATCCGTAAGGGTATCACCGGTTTTAATATCTTTAAAACCAACTGCCGCACCAATATCTCCAGCTTCAATTCTATCTATAGGTTCTTGTTTATTAGAGTGCATTTGATACATTCTAGATATACGCTCTTTCTTACCGGAACGGTTGTTCAACACGTATGATCCAGCTTCTAATGCACCGGAATATGCTCTAAAAAATGCTAAACGACCAACAAACGGATCGGTTGCAATTTTAAATGCCAATGCTGCAAACGGTGAGTCTACATTTGGCTTTCTTTTTTCTTCTTCGCCAGTTTCAGGGTTAGTACCTTCAATAGCTTCTACTTCTACCGGAGATGGCAAATAACGCATTACCCCGTCTAGCATAGCCTGTACTCCTTTATTCTTAAAGGCAGAACCACACATCATTGGTATAATAGACATATCTATAGTCGCCTTTCTTAAAGCTTCTATGATTTCATCTTCGGTAATAGAGTTTTCATCTTCAAAGAATTTCTCCATTAACTCATCGTCATATTCCGCTACAGCCTCTACTAACTCTGCTCTGTACTTATCTACATCTTCTTTTAACTCTTCCGGAATGTCTACCTCAGTATACGTCATACCAAAGTTATCGTCGTCCCAAACAATTGCTTTTTTAGAAATAAGATCTACAACTCCTTTAAAGTCTATCTCATCTCCAATTGGCACTTGCAAAGGCACCGGATTACCACCTAACATCTCTCTTACCTGCTTACAAACATTAAAGAAATCTGCTCCTTGACGGTCCATTTTATTTACAAACCCAAGTCGTGGTACGTTATATTTATCTGCTTGTCTCCAAACAGTTTCAGATTGCGGCTCTACACCATCTACAGCACTAAATAAGGCAACAACACCATCTAATACACGCAAAGAACGCTCTACTTCTACTGTAAAATCAACGTGACCAGGAGTATCGATAATATTCACGATATATTCATGGTCTCTATAATTCCAAGTACAATGCGTTGCTGCAGAAGTAATGGTAATACCTCTCTCCTGCTCTTGCTCCATCCAGTCCATAGTAGCTGCACCTTCGTGGGTTTCGCCAATTTTATGGTTTATACCTGTGTAAAACAAGATACGCTCAGTTGTTGTTGTTTTTCCGGCATCAATATGCGCTGCAATACCGATATTTCTTGTATATTTTAAATCTCTTTGTGCCATATATTTAGAATCTAAAGTGTGAGAATGCTTTGTTTGCTTCTGCCATTCTATGCGTATCTACACGTTTCTTAACCGCAGCACCTTCTTCTTTTGCTGCCGCCAAAACTTCTGCAGCTAATTTTGCTGCCATAGCTTTTTCGTTACGTTTTCTCGCAAAAGAAATCAACCACTTCATTGCAGTTGACACCTTTCTATCTGGTCTAATTTGCATAGGAATTTGAAAAGTTGCCCCACCAACACGTCTACTTCTTACTTCTACGTGTGGCATTACATTAGATAATGCATCTTTCCAAACCTCTAAAGCTGTTTTTTCGTCGTCTTCTTTTTTCTCTTCTACAATATCCATACAATCGTAAAAGATTTTAAAGGCAACCGATTTTTTACCATCCCACATCATCATGTTTACAAAACGGGTCACCAACTGGTCGTTAAACCTTGGATCTGGTAAAAGAGGTCTTTTTCTTGCCTGTCTTTTTCTCATTTCTTCTCTGTTAGTTGTTACTATTATAGGCAGGTGCTAGCGTTTTACAGCTTAACAATTGCCACTTAACATTTTACTTTTTAGGGCGTTTTGCACCGTATTTAGATCGTCGTTGCGTTCTTCCTTCAACACCTGCGGTATCTAAGGCTCCACGAACAATATGATATCTAACTCCCGGCAAATCTTTTACCCTTCCGCCTCTTACCAATACTATCGAGTGCTCTTGTAGGTTGTGTCCTTCACCGGGAATGTATGCGTTTACCTCTTTACCGTTAGTTAACCTTACCCTTGCTACTTTACGCATAGCCGAGTTTGGTTTTTTAGGTGTTGTGGTGTAAACACGCGTACAAACCCCTCTTCTTTGAGGACACGAATCTAAAGCAGCCGATTTACTCTTCTTGGTCATCTTGGCTCTTCCTTTTCGTACTAATTGTGAAATTGTTGGCATAATTTCTTTTACACTATAATTATATTAAAAAATAAATACCCTATTTTTAGGGTTTGCAAATGTAGAAATTTATTTTTAAGAACCAAACCATAATTAATTAATTTTCAATCTGATTGGATTTTTTTACACTAAAAGCAACTTATTGTCTTAATTTGTACTTTTTTAATCCAAACCACCTACTATTATTGTGAACTACCTAAAGCGTCTTTACCTTTTTTTGGTTTTTGCTTGCTGCTTTTCTGCCGGATGGAGCCAAACGCTTTACCTGGAAATTACTACAGATAAAAAAGAAAACCAGGCAGTTTTAGACACTATAAACTACATCAAAAACCACGAGAATTTTAAAAGCATTATAAAGACACAAGAAAGCGTTTTAAAAAAAATACAAGAAAATGGGTATATTTCTGCCAGCTATTCTGCCACAAAAAAAATAAACGACTCGACCTATTTCAGTAAAATTACTTTAGGGAAATTGTACCGCCATATAAAAATTTACCACCAGCGAGAAATTGATAAAAATTCAGTAAAAAAATATTTCCGTAAAGAAACAGATACCAGTTTTGTAATTAATCTAAATATGGTTGAAAAAGTTTTGCAAGATCTCAACGCTAATTTAGCAGAGAAAGGAAAACCATTTAACAGCCTACAATTAGATAACCTAAAAAGTAAAAAAAATACACTTACCGCCAATTTAACAATAAACCAAACCAAGTTGCGGCAAGTAGACAATATTATAGTAAAAGGTTATAAAAAGTTTCCAAAATCTTTTTTACGCCATTATTTACGTATTAGACAGAAAGAAGTTTTCAGTAAGGAGAAACTAAGCAACAAATTAAAAAAACTAAAAAACCTGCGCTTTGCAACTTCCTACAAAGAACCGGAAGTACTTTTTACCAAAGACAGCACAAACATCTATTTATATTTAGAAAAAAAAGATAGCAACCTGTTCGACGGCTTTTTGGGTTTTGCCACCAATCCTAAAACAAACAACCTAGAGTTAAACGGCTATGTAAACCTTTCTTTGGTAAACAATCTAAATTTTGGCGAGTCTTTTTCTTTAGAATATAAAAACGACGCACAAGAGCGCCAACATTTTTATGCCAATTTAAAATTGCCGTTTATTTTTAATAGTTCATTTGGGCTCCGGTTTAATTTAGAACTTTACAAACAAGACTCCACCTATACCACCAACGCGCAAAAAGTAGCTGTAGACTATCAAATAAACCCAACTACTTTAACCTATGCAGGCTATAAAGCAGAAAAATCTAACAACTTGTCTAATACCACTAATTTAATTTCGGCTACGCAAGATTATAATGCTTCTTTTTTTACGCTTGGCGCGGAATACCAAGTATTAAATGCAGACAATCTATTAACACCAACACAAACCAATTTAAACCTACAAGTAGATATTGGCCAACGCGAGACCGAAGGAAAAAACACCAACCAAGTAATCGCCTTTTTTCAAGGCACGCATATTTTTAACCTAAACAGGCGCAACAGTATATTTGTTGCCAATCAAACCGGTTATTTGAGTTCTGACAATTACTTAGAAAACGAATTATTTCGCTTTGGCGGAATTAAAAGTTTACGCGGGTTTGAAGAAAACAGTCTACGTGCAAGTTTTTATACCAGCCTTCAAACCGAATACAGATATTTACTTTCTCCTAATTTATACGCCCATAGTATTTTAGATTTTGCCCAAACCGAAAACGGGATTACCAAGGCAAAAAATACCCTTTACGGAATTGGCATTGGTCTGGGACTACAAACCAAAGCAGGTTTGTTACGCTTAAACTTTGCAAACGGCAAGACCGAAAGCCAAAATTTTGAGTTCAGAAATTCGAAAATACACCTGAGTTTAACTGCCATATTTTAGCAGTAAACGCTTGCCAGACGAATGATTCTGAGAGAAAAAAGTAAATTTAATCCTAAAATAGTTGTGTAATTAACTTTTTATTAGGATTTTTGGCATTGGCTAATTCAAATAAATTATAAAAATGAGAACAAAGTTTAGTGGAATTCTAACGCTATTACTGGCGTTTGTGGTGCAACTCACGTTTGCACAAGAAAAAACAGTTTCCGGTACGGTGTCCGATGATCAGGGCATGCCGTTACCAGGAGTTAACGTGCTTGTGAAAGGAACACAATCTGGAACACAAACAGATTTTGATGGTAATTACACCATTGAGGTCGCACAAGGCGAGACCTTAACATTTTCCTACATTGGGTTTGAAACCCAGGAAATTACGGTTGGCGCCTCTAATACTTACGACGTTACTATGCAAGCAGGTACAGAGCTTGATGAAGTTGTAGTGACAGCTTTAGGTATTAAAAGAAAACAAGATGAGATTACAACAGCCAACCAAGTGGTTGAAAGTGAAGACTTGGTAAAAGCCAATAACCCGGATGTGGTTAAAGGTCTTACCGGTAAAGTTTCTGGTCTTAATATCAAGCAATTAGGAAGCGGAGTTAATGGGGAAACCAGAATCACCCTTCGTGGGGCACGTTCTATCTCCGGAGACAACGAAGCCTTAATTGTAATTGATGGTGCTATTTCTACCCCGGAATTTTTAAGTTCTATTGACCCAAACACAATTGAGTCTGTAAACGTAATTAAAGGTGCTAACGGTGCTGCATTATATGGTTCGCAAGGATCTAACGGTGCGATTATTGTTACTACCAAAAAAGGAACAGAAAGCGGCAAGATGAAAGTAAGCGTAAAATCTTCTTTAGATTTTGAAACTGTTGCTTTTGTACCCGAGAAGCAAACGCGTTACGGTCAAGGTTGGGCAGTAAACAATGGTTTTGAAAACATCACCTACGAAAACGGTGGTTGGGGACCAGAATTTGACGGTCAAATGGTTACTATAGGTCTTCCGCAAGCAGATGGAAGCTATATCATGGCTCCTTATGAGTCACAAGGCGCAGACCACATTAAAGACTTTTTCCAAACAGGTATTACACAACAAAACAGTATTAATATCTCTAGTGGTTCTGAGGAAGGATATGTTTTCTTTTCTGCACAAAACCAAAAGACAGAGTTTATTATTGAAAACGATGAGTTACAAAAGTCAACCTTTAACTTTAAAGGTGGTAAGACGTTAGGTAACTGGACAGTAAATGGTAATGCTACTTACTCTTACCAAACTACAAGTGAGTCGTATACTTCTGCTACAGATGGTATTTTGGCTAACTTAATTCAAGCTTCTTCTAGTATACCAATTGAGCGTTTTGAAAACTCTGGTAACGAAGGGCACTGGAATGCTTATTACTTAAACCCTTACTGGACAAGAGAAAATAAAAGAAGAGAAATAGACAGAAACCGTTTTAACTTGTTAGCAGAAATCAAGTATGATTTTAACGAGAATATCAACGCAGTGGTACGTACTAATGGTTTATTCAATTTTTCAGACGGATTAATTTATAACAATGGTTACACTGAACCACAAGACATTATAGATTTAACCGGAGGTAACCGCACAGAATCTGCTACTTACCAACGTTATATGACAAAATACCAACGTTATTATACCGATGCAATTTTAAACTTTGACTATGAATTAAACGAAGATTTTGATTTTGATGCTAACCTCGGGGTTAACAACCAATACCTAAAAACTTCTAATAGTTCTGTAGGTGGTGTTGGTCTTACTGTGCCTGGTATTTATGGTACAGATAACTTAGCAGGAGATTTTGATCAAGCTAGAACTTATGAAAATATTAGAGAAGAAAGACGTTACGGCGTTTACGGCCAAATAAATGTTGGCTTTAGAGATTACTTATTCTTAAATGCTACGGCACGAAACGACTGGTCTTCTACCTTAGATCCGTCTAACAACAGTTTCTTTTACCCAAGTGCAGGTTTATCTTTTGTGGCTACAAAAGCAATAGACGGTCTTAAGAGTGATGTTTTAAACTATGCTAAAGTTAGTGCCAGTTACGTAAAAGTAGGTAACGATTATAGCGATGCTTATGACAACAACTTATTGGTAGAGCAAGCTAGTGGTTTCCCTTACGATGGTCAAAACTCTTTTGTATTGCCAAAGCTTATTACAGACCCATTATTAAAGCCTGAATTTACTTCTACTTTTGAAGCTGGTTTAAACCTTGGCTTCTTTAACGACCGTATTACTTTAGATGCATCTTACTATACTGGTAGCAGTACAGATTTGGTTACAAACATTGCTACCTCTAGCGCTTCTGGTTTAGAAAGAAGTGTTATCAATATTGGTGATATGGATATCTGGGGGGCAGAAGTTGATTTAGGATTTACTCCTGTCAAAAGTGAAGATTTCCAATGGGACGTAAGAGTTGGTTGGTCTAAATCTTACTCAGAAGTAACAAAAATAAGTGACCAAGCAAACGAAGTTTCTTTAAGTAGTGGTGGTTTTGCACAAATTTACGCTGTTGAAGGTGAGCAATATCCTACCCTTAAAGCAACCGCTTATGTTAGGGACGATCAAGGACGAGTTGTAGTTGATGCTGCTGGAGAACCTGTCGAAGATTCCGAGGTACAAATTATGGGTTCTACCACTCCGGATTATATTGTTAACTTAAATACATCTTTCCGCTACAAAGGCTTTACTTTAGCCGCAACAATGGATTATAGAACCGGTCACGTATTCTATTCGGGACAACGCGAAAACTTAACTTGGCCGGGGCATACGGTAGAAACTGCAGCTGGAGGCAGAGGTTCTTTTATATTCCCTAACTCTGCGGTAGAGACTTCCCCGGGTTCTGGAGAATATGTAGCTAACACCAATGTTGCCAGTGGCGGTCCAGGTGGAGCGCAATTCATTAACTTTTGGGGAGCTATGCAAACGATTGGTGAAAACCACGTCTTAGACGCTACTGCTTTTAAATTAAGAGAACTTTCTTTGCGTTACGATGTAAACAAAGATCTATTAAAAGAAACCTTTATCAATAGCTTAAGCATTAGCGCCATTGCTAGAAATCTTCTAACCGTATTCCCGGAGGAAAACAGAGGCTATGCAGATCCGGAATCTAACTTCTCGACCACAAATGCACAAGGTATCTCTACAGTTGGGCAATATCCTTCAACAAAGAGTATTGGTATGGGACTAAATTTAACATTCTAAAAAAAGAAAAAAATGAAACTAATAAGTAAAACACTAATAGGTTTGTTTATTTCGGGGAGTTTAATCTCTTGTTCAGACTACTTGGACATTAACGATTCCCCTAACGAACCAACAGCAAACGCAGTAACTCCCGACTTGATGTTGGCGGGAGCACTGACTGGCCCTTACGAGGCACAAACAAGACAAAGAAATTATTTTGGGCAAGCCAACGAGTTTGGAAATGTAATGTTAGGAAATTGGGGCCCTAATGTTAACGCTTTTACGTCAGGCTATGTAGACGAACACCGTTTAAAGATTACCACAAGTTTTTACATGCAAATTTGGGACGGTATTTATCCTAACTTGTCTACGGCAGAGTACATTGACCAAAGAGAAACTGACGTATATGACTACCATAAAGCCATTGCTAAAATTACGAAAGCTAATTACTTTCAAATATTAGTAGATTTTTATGGTGACATTCCATATACAGAAGCACTTGCATTAGGCGGTAATTTTACACCTGCCTACGACGACGATAAAATGATCTACAGATCTTTGATAGAAGATTTAGATGCAGCAATCGCTTTGATAAACAATGCAGATGATTTTGACAATACTGTCGGTTCTGAAGATGTTGTATTTGGCGGCGATATGAACCAATGGATAAAATATGCCAACACTTTAAAACTACGTTTATTAGTTCGTCAAATCACTTTGGCCAAAACAGACGGTGAGACTGCTAGTTACTTAACAGAGCAATTTGCGAGTTTAGATAAAAACTTTGTTACAGAAGATGTAACTATAAACCCGGGTTACACGAATTCTACCGGAAAATTAAATCCGTTTTATTCTACTTGGGGTTTTGATTCGCAAGGTGCACCTACAGATACCTATGACTTTACGGTAGCAGCAGATTTTGCAGCGCAATTTATGAAAGGACAACAACCTAACAACCCTAATTATACAGGAGGTCAGACAGGTATAGCAGATCCGCGCCTTCCTTTATATTTCCAACCTGTAAATGGGGAAGTTCAAGGGGTAGTTATGGGAGAAACCAGTAATAACGCTCCAGATCCACTTTCTAAATTAGGAGAAAAAATTATTGACGAACCATCACAAGACGGTTTTCTATTACTGGGGGCAACAAGCTATTTTTTACAAGCAGAAGCTGCTTTAGAAGGTTATTTACCGGGCAACCCAAAAGCTTTGTTCCAGAATGGTATTCGTGCATCTTTTAGATCGCTAGGAATAGAAAGTCAGGCAGATGACTATATTACCAGCAGTAATAATGTTAATAAAATCGGTTGGGACGGCAGTGCCAATAAATTAGAAGCTATCATGACGCAAAAATGGTTGGCTACTAATGGTAGAACCGCTTACGAATCTTGGTTTGACTATGTAAGAACCGGTTACCCGGAAGTACCGTTGGCTATTACCGCAGAAAAACCGGCAAGATATAATCGCTTATTATATCCACAGTCTGAGTATATTACTAACGCGGCCAACGTACCTACACAAACCCAAGCTGACGCATTTAACACGACTATCTTTTGGGACGTAAATTAAAATTGAATTTAAAAAAATAAACAAATGAAAAATATAAAAATTTTATTGTTCGCGTTTGTTGCCTCTATCTTTGCAAGCTCTTGTCTTGTAGACGATGATGTTGCACGCGAATTCGACGAAAGTCCTGCAGTAGTAGGATTTAAATCCGAAGCGGTAGAAGAAAGTTATTTTACCGACGAAGGTACTATTCTAAAAGAATACAAGATTTTGTTATTAGGTAATGGGGGTGATGGTACTCTACCAACTGAAGATATCACTATCACGTACGAAATAGATGCCAGCTCAACGGCAACTGAAGGACAAGAATTTGATTTTGTTGACACCTCTGGGCAGTTTACTATCCCCGCAGGTTCAACATATGCATCTTTCCCATTAAATGTAAATACAGGTAGTCTAGATGCAGAGCAACCAACTGTATTAACTCTTAATTTAACTGGTACAACTTCTGATAATGCAGTTGTTTCCGCTAATAATAGTTCCTTAGACATTACTTTTATAGGTTGCGAGTCAACTCTAGGTGCAACAACTTATAACAATCCTGATGCAGGAAGCAATGTAACTTTCACCCCAGACCCTAACAATCCCGTTAGCTATACAGTAAGTGCTTTACCATATCTTACATCTGGAGGAAATTCCATTCCGTTTGAGTTAGTGGACATTTGTGGTGAAATTAAAATAAACACTATGGTTCTAGGAAGCTATCCTTTAATAGGAGAAGGCGTTGTTAATCCTGATGGCTCTGTAACTATTAATTTTGCGTTATACCAAGGTGGAGAAGTTTTATTTGATTTTAGGAACGATCCTTCAACGTATTTTCCTAACTAAAATATAAATTATAAAAAAATATAATAATGATAAATTTTAAAAATAAAATAGCAATTGGCAGCTTGATGTTAGCCGGTGTTTTAGCTACTTCGTGTGATGATGACTACGATTTTGCAGACACCTCTAACCAAAAAGCCAAGATAACTGCCGGACAGACTACTTATGCCGGAGCGGAAGGCGATACCATTTATATGGATTTTCAGGTAGAAAACCCTGCAACAAACCCAATGGATTTTAAATTTGAAGTAAAAGAAGGAACTTCTATTAGCTCGGATGAATTTTCTGTAGGCGATGGTCATTTGGTAGCAGATTATGGCGACCCTGCCAACTTTATGTATACCGCAGACGGTTTTGTAGAATCTTTTCAAGTACCGGTTTACCTTTACCAAGATTTAAGTGAGAACGAAGGGACCCAGACCATAGAATTAAATATGTCTGCAACCGGTTCTCGCTTAGGCCTTACAAAAGACGGCGGAATTGATTTGACTATTACTGTAGAAGACGAGGTTACCGATGAATTTGTAATCCGTCTTGCTTGGGATGCAGAATATACAGATGAAAATGGCGACACCCATTCTTTCTGTGATTTTGATTTAGATTTGGAGCTACTTAACGCTAATAACAATATTATAGCGACAAGTTATAGTTCTTGCCCGGAAGAAATAAACATTTTCCCTGGTGATCTTCCTGATGGAACATACCAAATTCAAACCAGCTTTTACTATAATGGCGGATCTGCTTTACCAGTAGACTACGAAAGTATTCCTGCTGAGCTTACCATAGCTAAACGTGGGGTATTTGCATCTACCATAGATTTATCTGGTATTTGGACAGATTTTGCTGGTGGTTTAGATCCTGATGGTAACGGAACTATAGATGATCCTAGTGCATACGCTATACCTGCAACATTCGAAATAAGCGGTAATACTTATACTGTTATGAATGCTAACGGTAATGTTATTGGACAAGGAAGAGCAAGTTCTTCTAACACCAATGGTTTAAACTAAATAAACCATTTATATAAATTTTGTAAGAGCAGCCAATTGGCTGCTCTTTTTTATGTAAATTTACCGCCATGAAAGAAGAACAAATTTACGGTATACACAGTACATTAGAAGCATTACGTGCTGAGCAAAATATTGAAAAGATATTTTTACAAAAAGGCTTAAACTCAGAAGCCTTTAAGGAAATTAGCACCTTAGCACGAGAACAAAATATTGCTATCTCTTACGTGCCAATACAAAAACTTAATCGCTTAAGCCAAGAAAACCACCAAGGTTGTATAGCCAAGATCTCTCCTATTACTTACCAAAGTTTAGAAGAAATGGTAGAGCAAGCTTTTGTTAAAACAAAAACCCCTCTTTTTCTAATTTTAGACCAAATTACAGATGTTCGAAATTTAGGTGCTATTATACGCACTGCAGAATGCACCGGCGTTAATGGTATAATATTACCAAGCCAAGGCGGCGCTATGATAAACGAACAAACTGTAAAGACTTCTAGCGGCGCAATTTTTAATATGCCCCTGGCTAAAATAAACCATATAAAAGATGCATTATTCTTTTTAGATACCTATAAAGTAGTAAAAATTGCAGCTACAGAAAAAGCCAACCAATCGCTATATAAAGTAGATTTAAAGCAACCAACAGTATTTATAATGGGTAGCGAAGGCAAAGGAGTAAATCCTTCTATCTTAAAAATGGTAGATTACCAAGCAAAATTACCCTTGTTGGGCGAGACCTCTTCCTTAAATGTATCGGTGGCCTGTGGCGTATTTTTATACGAAGCATTAAGACAACGTTTGGAAGACTAAGCTTTTCCCTTTTCTTTTTCTTGTTTCTTCTCGGTATAAATATAACGGTAAGTTAACTTGTCGTTATGAGAATTTGTATCCGCAAAATCATTTTCTTGAGTATTATCTTCTTCATTATTCCATTCTGAATAAGGAATAAAATTACCATTCTCATCAAAATGCTGCATAAACAAATCTTGTTCAGGCTTGTAACTGGGTTTTTCCCATTCGTATTTTTTGCTACTCGCATAACCAACTTTACGGAAAACTAAAGCTAATAGAATTCCGGCAAGAAACCCGGATAAGTGGCCTTCCCAAGAAACTTTTTCCTCTATGGGCAGCATACCCCAAACCATTCCGCCATATACAAAAGCCACAATTAGACTTAATGCAATTAAACGGTAGTTTTTAGACCAAATACCTTTAAAAAATAGAAAGGAGCTCAGTAAATAAACAATCCCGCTGGCACCAATATGCACAGATCCGCTGGCACCCAAAAACCAAGTACCTAGGCCGCTTAGCAATAAGCCCAAGCCTAAAACCCGCCAAGCTACAGCACGATAAAAATAAAATAAAGCTGTAGACAAAATTAACAACGGCAAAGTATTGCTGTATAAATGTTTAATACTTCCGTGAATAAACGGACTAAATAAGATTCCTTTTAAACCACTCCACTTCTGTGGCTGTACGCCCCATTTATTAAAATTAAAACCAAACCGAACTTCCAGCCAGAAGACAATCCATATTAAAAGTACAAACAGCAGCGGAAAGCCAATTGTAGAAGTTTTAAAAACCAATTTATCTGTCTTCATAAAAGTAGTTAAAAGTAACATTAATGCCCTATATCAGGCTGAGCACAATCACAGCCCAAATGTCAGACCAAGCACAATCAAATCCAAATGTCAGGCTGAGCGCAGTCGAAGCCCAATTGCAGCAGACTGAGCACAATCAAAGCCCTAATGTCAGGCTGAGCGCAGTCGAAGCCCAATTACAGCAGACCGAGCACAATCAAATCCAAATGTCAGGCTGAGCGCAGTCGAAGCCCAATTACAGCAGACTGAGCACAATCAAATCCAAATGTCAGGCTGAGCGCAGTCGAAGCCCAATTACAGCAGACCAAGCACAATCAAAGCCCAAATGTCAGGCTGAGCGCAGTCGAAGCCCAATTACAGCAGACCAAGCACAATCAAATCCAAATGTCAGGCTGAGCGCAGTCGAAGCCCAATTGCAGCAGACTGAGCACAATCAAAGCCCAAATGTCAGGCTGAGCGCAGTCGAAGCCCAATTACAGCAGACCAAGCGCTGGCCAAGTCCGGTTAGCAGACCAAGCCTATATCCATAAAACAATAATCAAAATTCTTTCCGTAAAGTACTAAAATAACAATTTGTCGGGCATATAAAGCCGAATTAAATTTAATTCTAAGAAAGTTCAAAAACTGTCAATTCGGGACTTCTTCAAAACCTTATAAAATTTTATTTTGAAAAAAGTCAGCATACCAATAAAATAGCTACTTCCCTATTAAAGGAAAGCGGACTACTTCCGCGAAAGCAGAGAAATTGGAAAGGTTAAAAATGTATAGATTATTAGCGCGAGCTTAAGAACAATAGAATCAAGTGTTAAACAGCTCTTTTTCACTACAAAAGTTATAAAGCAATAACCACCTTATACTTATAGCGTGCTTATGCCGCGGTTATGACGTACCTAATAGCTAAAAAAACCCTAACGTTCTTTAACGTAAAGCTTCATTTATTTGTGCGTATAAAGTTTTACTTTTGCACTATGAACAAACCTTTAGCAGAAAGATTACGGCCTAAAACCTTAGAAGATTACCTCAGCCAGCAACATTTGGTTGGGAAAGAAGGCTCTTTATATACACAAATAAAAAACGGAATAATTCCTTCTCTTATCTTTTGGGGACCGCCGGGTGTTGGAAAAACTACCTTAGCAAACATCATTGCAGAAGAAACCAAACGACCGTTTTTTACGCTAAGCGCTATTAGTAGTGGGGTAAAGGATGTACGACAGGTTATAGAAAAAGCCAAACAACAAGACGGACTTTTTACTACCAAAAATCCTATTTTATTTATAGATGAGATTCACCGGTTTAGCAAATCGCAACAAGATTCGCTTTTGGGAGCTGTAGAAAAAGGTTGGATTACCTTAATTGGCGCTACAACAGAAAACCCTAGTTTTGAGGTTATTCCAGCGCTTTTATCGCGTTGTCAAGTCTACACGCTTAATTCTTTTGACAAAAACGATTTGTTACAACTATTAGAGCGGGCAATGCAACAAGATAAATTGTTAGCTCAAAAAAACATTCAGCTTAAAGAAACCGAGTCGCTCTTAAGATTAAGCGGCGGCGATGCAAGAAAATTACTAAATATCTTTGAGTTGTTGGTTACTTCAGAAAATACAGATAGCGTAGAGATAACCAATACTATGGTTGAGCAAAAAGTGCAGCAAAACACCGTGCGTTACGACAAAGCTGGCGACCAACATTACGATATTATTTCGGCTTTTATTAAAAGCATCCGCGGAAGCGATCCTAATGCGGCGGTTTATTGGCTAGCCAGAATGATAGAAGGCGGAGAAGATGTTAAGTTTATTGCCAGACGTCTTTTAATTGCTGCCAGCGAAGATATTGGCAACGCCAACCCTACTGCTTTGGTAATTGCTAACAATACTTTTCAGGCTGTACAAACTGTTGGTTACCCGGAAGCGCGTATCATTTTAAGTCAATGCACTGTTTATTTAGCTACTTCGGCAAAAAGTAATGCAAGTTATATGGCTATAAACAAAGCCCAACAACAAGTAAAACAAACCGGCGATTTATCTGTACCACTAGCTATACGCAACGCTCCTACCAAATTGATGAAAGATATTGGTTACGGAAAAGATTATAAATACGCCCATAATTATGAGCAAAACTTTACGGAAGCAGAGTTTTTACCTAAAGAGATAAGCAACACGGTTTTTTACGACCCCGGGAACAACAAACGCGAAAATGCCATACGCGAATTCTTAAAAAGCCGCTGGAAAAATAAATATGGGTATTAGGGATTGTAAATTAGAGATTGGAGGTTTTTAAATTAGAACAAATTTCGGTTTTAAAATTCGCTTACCGCGATGAATTTAAAGCTAATTTACTTGTATACAGTTTGCAGTTTACAATTTACAAGAAAAGATCTCTACTTTACTACCTACTCAATACTCACTACTAAATACTAATACCTAACTACTCCGTTACCCGTTTAAAAACCAGTTTTTTTAACCTACCGGCATCTACATCAAAATACTCTACAATTATATCTCCATTTTCTAAGGTTGCAGTTCCGTTAATTTTTTTAGAATTATAAAGAATATTTTGATTTTCGTTATAATGTAGGTGTGCTAGTTTTTCTTTAGTACTCTTACTTTCCAAAATATAACCCGCTTCTATTTTTTGAATATTATACAAATTACCGCCAAAACGATAGTCAAAAAAAGTAGAACGATCTAATGGCGTTTCTCTCACATTATCTTCTGTGCTTACCACTCTTTTTCGGGTTTCGAAATAACCCTCTCCCCCATTATACGCATAGTTAAAATTAGATAATATAGAGCCGGCTTCTCGCAAAGCTTCTTGATAAGCCTCTTTATATTCTTTTAGTTTGCTCTTGCCTGGCGGTGTTTCGTAAATAATATTTCCCTTACAATCTTTTAATTGTAGCTGCAAAATAGTATTAAAAGAAAAAAGGTCTTTTGGCGTTCCGGTAATATCTGCGTATAAACCTACGCATCTATCCAATTGCATATTGGCCAATTTTGGATCTGTTTCTACATAAGTTGTAAAACCTGCTTGGTTTAATAGATGTTTGGTAAGAGAATTTAATAAATATTTATTTTCTTCTTCAAACAATTTGTACTCTAGTGGCACTACTACAAACTTGTAATTGTTCAATTCTTGAAAATTATTTTGTGCCGTTATTTTGCTTACCGAAGCAACCAATAAAACGCATAGTAATACGAGTGTTTTTTTCATCTTAGAGTAATTCTTTTAATTTTTTTATCGAATCAATTTTTATACCGTTATGTTCTTCTCCGTGTAAATCGAAGAAAATAGTTTGCCAACCAACTTTTTCTGCGCCTAAAATATCGGCTTCCAAATTATCGCCTATCATTAAAGAAGTGTTGGCATTGGTGTTTGCTAGTTTCAAAGCGGTTTCAAAAATTAACGGGTCTGGCTTTTTTACACCTGCCGTCTCAGATGTAGTAACCGACTTAAAATAGTGTTCAATATTTGATTTACGCAACTTTTTAAATTGCACCTCATCAAACCCATTGGTGATAATGTGCAAATTATATTTTTGTTGTAAATAATCTAAAGTTGGTGTTACGTGTTCAAAAAGATGGTTATTGTCCGGTAAATGATTAATATAATCTGCCGCTAGCTTGTTAACCGTTTCTGCGGGATGTTCTTGTTTTATATGCAAAAAAGCTTCGTTTAATCTTTGGTAGCGCAAATCTTCTTTATTAATTCTGCCTTCGCGGTACATTTTCCAATAGGATAGATTAATAGGCACGTAAGCCTCTAAAAAAGTGTCTAGGTTTATGGCTAAATTATTTTTTTTGAATATTGTCTGAAATGTCAAAGCAGAATTTTTTTCAAAATCCCACAAGGTATGGTCTAGATCAAAAAATATGTCGGTTATATTATTTGGTTTTGTTAAGGGCATAAATCAATTTCAGTAATTTATCTTTTGTACGTTCGTCTTCAAAATTAGCGTTTTCAAAAAGCAACACCAGATCGCCATTTACTTTTTCTACTTCTAATTTAATTTTTTCCAGCTTGGTCTTTAATTCAAAATAAGTTAATTCCGAAAAGATATCGCTATTAATAACAGAGGGTTGCAATACCAACGGCGAGATTCTTTCTAAATTTATATCGTAAAACAAAAACGGTGTACAAGTACCGGCTCTAAACCCAATTACATCTGCAAACACCATCGAGTAATCTTCTTGTATTTCTAACTTATCAAAATTATTGTAAAGCTGTGGCAAATTTAAATCATAATGTTTTACCAGAGCACTGGTTAAGGGTCTATTTACTATTGCTTCCCAACGTTTTTTTTCGGTTTTTAAGGTTTTAAAACTTTTGGTAGCTTCATAACCGGGCAATAAGCCAATTCTACCATAATCTGCCATAGATTTTATTAAGGCATGGTATTTTATCTTGTTGTAAGAAATGTTTTTATTGTTTACCGAATAGTTACTGAGCTGAAACATAAAACTCCAGCGTATTTTTTCTTTCTTGGAAAAAGCTACCAATTCATCATAAATCTCATACGGATCGTTTTTAAGAAAAAGCAGCACTTTAAACCTGTCTGCCAAGTTGCTTAAATTCAGTCTAAAAATATCGCGTAAGCTTGCTCCCACAGAGCGTACCAAACCTTTTTTACGATATTTGTAGGCTTGGGCTACACTCAATATATTTTTGTTGCGAAACTTTCTCTCCGGGAAATCAAATGAAGGAAATTTTTTCTGTAAATGTTCTTTAAATTTATAAGCCCAGATGTCTACCACCGGTTTATCTATAAATTTCTTTTTTACCGCCAAACTTTCGTTGTGAGGAAACCTGCCATTTTTATCTTTTACGTGTGGTAAATATTCTTCGTACCTACTAAGCATATAAAAAGAAGCAGAAAATATATCAAAAGGTAAATCACTCTTTTCACCTACCCTAAAAAAACACGGCGTATCATCCCACTTACCAACGCGTATATCTGTATCTGTATAGCCTTGTTCTAATAATAAACCTTTCCGTTGCACAAAAAATTCGTTTCCCATTTTTTGTTTTCCGTAAGAAAGCTTCATGTCTTCGTGCGCGATAAAAGCTTCAATCTTTGAAGTAAATTCTACCTCTAGACCTAAAATATTTGTACAAACGTGCTTAAAAGTATAATTAATACGTGGCGTTAAAGACTTGGTGTAAACTAGCAACATAGCAAGCGGGGCTTATAAAATTCCTTCGTTAGCAAAGCTAAAGTAATTGTTTTGAGTTATAATTAAATGATCCAGCACTTTTATATCTAAACTCTCTCCGGCAATTTTTAGTTTTTTTGTCAGTTTAATATCGGCTTGGCTGGGTTTTAAAGTGCCTGAAGGGTGGTTATGCGCCAAAATAATACTCGTAGCGCCACTTTCTAAAGCGTTTTTAAAAGCAATTCTCACATCTACTAATGTTCCGGTAATGCCGCCTTTACTTAGTTGCAATTTTTGTAAAACCTTATTAGAATTGTTTAAATATAAAATCCAGAATTCTTCGTGGTTTAAATCGCCTATTATGGGTTGCATGATTTCAAAAACAACATCAGAAGAAGTGATTTTCTTTTTTTCTGAAGCGCTTTCGCTTCGGCGTCGCCTTCCCAATTCTAAGGCCGCCACGATAGTTATGGCCTTTGCTTCGCCAATACCTTTAAAACGCGTGAGTTGTTTAACAGACAAACGCCCCAAATCGTTAAGTTTATTTTGAGAACCCAATAAAATGCGTTGCGAAAGTTGTACCGCACTTTCTTCTCTGTTGCCGGAGCCTATTAAAATAGCCAAAAGCTCTGCATCGCTTAAGCTTTGTTTTCCTTTTTGAAGCAGTTTTTCACGCGGCCTGTCGGCTTCTGCCCATTGCTTTATAGAGAAAGAGGTTGACTTTTGCATTGGCATAATTTCTTTAAACGTGAATTCGATATAAAGGTTTTCGTTCTTTTACTTCAGTATAGCTAAGTTTTTCCGTGAAAAATTTTTGTTCCCAAATAGATTTGGGGATTGGTTCGTTTTCTTTGGACGAGCAAAGAAAATGAACAAAGCTCCTTAAAGTGCAAAAATCCTATCGATTTGCAAATTCTTCATTGATAAAGCTTAGATCGAACTCAGGTTATAAATATACTACTTTAAGCTGAATGCCAAAAAGACAAAATGCTTTCAACCTGCTCTATTTTTAAATCCAATCTTTTATTTCTTTAAAATTGAGTCCGCCATAATTGCCACTACTCATTAATAGCAAAACTGTATTTGCAAAGGCTTCGTTTTTTAAATACGCTTTAAACATAACCGGATTGGTATAAACATTTAATCGGTCGTGTTTTATGGCTTCGCTAATCTGTTGCGGATTTAGAGCTTGTAATTGTTTTATTTCTACCGCTTCGGGCGAATAAAAAACCACTACCTCGTCTGCCGCAGAAAGCGTATTTTTATACTGTTGCAAAAAAGCCGGGGTCAAACTACTGTAAGTATGCAATTCTAAACAGGCAATAAAACGCTTCTTAGGAAATTGCTTCCGTACAGCTTCTGTAGTAGCTTTTACTTTTGACGGACTGTGAGCATAGTCTTTAAAAATAACGGTACCCTTTTTATCTGCTATTTTTTCTAAGCGTTTAGATGCGCCTTTAAAATCTGCTATTGCTTCATAAAATTCTGCTTCATCAACGCCCATATGCTGGCAAATCCATTTTGCTCCGGCTAAATTATTTAAATTATGCTCGCCAAAAACTTCAATAGGCATTTCGCCTTCCGGGGTTTCTAAAAAAGTGACGCCGTTTTTTATAGTATAGTTTGGCGTATTATAAGCGTGTTTTCTTGTGGGTTTGGTAGCAGCTTCGGCCACTTCTTTAACCAAAGGATCTTCTTCGTTATACACCAAAATACTACCATTTATCATCGTATCGGTAAAAATTTCAAACTGCTTTTTATAATCTTCAAAAGTTTCAAAAACGTTCACATGATCCCAAGCAATACCGCTAATTAAGGCAATATTGGCTTGGTATAAATGAAATTTAGGTCGCCGATCTATTGGCGAAGAAAGGTATTCGTCGCCTTCCAAAACAATAAAATCATTATCACTGGTCAAATGCACCATTGTATCAAAACCTTCTAGTTGCGCGCCAACCATATAATCTACTTCTTTTTCGTGATAATGCATAACGTGCAAAATCATAGCGGTAATAGAGGTTTTACCGTGCGAACCGCCAATAACTACACGCGTTTTGTCTTTGCTTTGTTCGTAAAGAAACTCCGGATACGAATAAATTTTTAAACCCAACTCTTGCGCTTTCTGCAACTCCGGATTATCAGGTTTTGCGTGCATTCCTAAAATAACAGCATCTAAATTGGCAGTAATTTTTTCGGGAAACCAACCGTACTCTTCGGGTAATAAACCTGTCTTTTCTAAACGGGACTTAGAAGGTTCAAAAATCGTGTCGTCACTCCCGGTAACCGTATAACCTTTTTGTTGTAGAGCTATTGCCAGATTGTGCATTGCACTGCCGCCTATAGCTATAAAATGTGTGCGCATATATTTTTTCTTTTAAAAGGAAATATAAAAAATTTTGACCATTCAAACAGTTTACTAATTAAATATTAGTCCAATCTATTTGCGGATGTTTCTTAGCAGCCACTTGTTGCCACTTCTCTTGTTTTTCTATTTGGTCACTAACTTTATATAATTGTAGCAATTTCCTATACGTAGTAACAGATTGTCCCACTTTTATTGCTTTTTTATAGTAATTTTCTGAAGCTTGGTAATCTTCTTCCTCCAATGCTATTTTGCCTTTTGCTAACCAACCGTCCACTTCGCTAATTTCCAACAACTCATCAGCATAATTAGTTGCTGTCTCACTACTGCCGCCCAAGACAGCGGGTAATTTTAAATAAAGTTCAATCAACGCCCAACGCGCCTCAATATGTTGTTTATCTAATTGCGCAGCTCTATTTAAATGTTTTTTTATGTCTGAAATGTAAAATAAAGCTTCTACTCTACTCAGTTCTATAGCTTTTAAACCCAAAGCTCCGCCATATTTAAAATGGTAATTGGCGTTATTAGGAAATTTCTCTAATAAATTTTCGTAGTAATTTAAGGCTTTATCCCATTTTTTTTTCTGGGCAGCTATGTCTCCCAAATATTCTTGAGATTTATAATAGTTGTCTGAATTTTTCTTTACGGAATTAAAAAAAACTGCTGCTTCTTGATAGTTTTTATTTTCATATTGCGTAACCCCAGCTTCAAAACCGGAATTTTGACCAAAACTTAAAGTGGAAATAAATAATAAAAGAAATACTAATTTTAACATACGCATGGTATTACAAAAGTGCTGCCAAAGTACTTATTACTTTTCTTCTGGCGGATAAGATTGTAAGGCTTTTTCTATTATCTCATTAAAAAAAGCAATGCGCTCTTCTGGCTTGGTATTATTATTGAACGGACTTTCTATCACGGCTTGCCAATACAGTTCGTTATTTGCTGCTTGCACAAATTCTACCGTAAGGCTAATAAAGGTTTTTGTACCTCCAATTGGGATACCACCGGAAACGCCTCCACCAACGCGACCGCCCCCGCTGCCAACACCAATACCAATACTGCTATTGCTGCGCTCATTATAAAAATCTGCGTAAA
Organism: uncultured Mesonia sp.; assembly: GCA_947494545.1. Classification (GTDB taxonomy): domain Bacteria; phylum Bacteroidota; class Bacteroidia; order Flavobacteriales; family Flavobacteriaceae; genus Mesonia. Next base: position 78,439 of record CANLVH010000014.1, read on the forward strand.
AATTTACTTTAAAATCCGGATTTTGGCTTGTGGTAAAACCTTGTTTTTTCAGCTGTTCTCTAATAGCTTCTTGCACTCTTTCTTGGTCTAAAGGCCGCAAACCAGTTTTCATATCTTTATAAAAAGAAAAGCTTTGAAACTCGTTAAAATCTATAGCTTGGTCATAGTCGTAAAAAACTTTGGGACCGCCGCAAGAGCTCAAAAAAACCGAAATTATCGTTAGTAAAAGTAATTTTCGCATAATGGTATATTTACCATTAAAAATAGAAAAAATAAATTCGGTTGGCGTTTTAATAACGCATTCTTAACATTTTATAAGTCTTGCTTATCTTCCGGCTTTCTGTTGAGTAAATCCCAGAGCCCGTCTTTAAGTTCTTGCAAACCTTGCTGCGCTACAGAAGATATAAAAAGGTATGGTATAGAACCAAAATCTGTTTGCAATTGTTGATCAAGCTCAGTTTGAAGCTCGGCATCTAACATATCACTTTTAGAAATAGCAACTAAGCGCTCTTTATCTAACAACTCGGGATTATATCTTTTTAATTCGTCTACCAAAATATCGTATTGTTTTTTGATGTTATCTACATCGCAAGGTATTAAAAACAATAAGGTAGAATTACGCTCAATATGGCGCAAAAATCGGTATCCTAAACCTTTACCCTCTGCCGCACCTTCTATAATTCCAGGAATATCGGCTACTACAAAACTTCTATGGTCGCGATATTCTACAATACCTAAATTAGGTTTTAAAGTGGTAAACTCATAATTGGCAATTTTAGGTTTGGCCGCCGTAATAACCGAAAGCAAGGTAGATTTACCCGCATTAGGAAAACCAACCAAACCAACATCTGCCAATACTTTTAACTCTAACGTTATCGCTCTTTCTTCTCCTTCTAAACCTGGTTGTGCATAACGCGGCGTTTGATTGGTAGAAGATTTAAAATGCCAATTTCCTTGACCACCTTTACCGCCTTCTGCAATAATAATTTCTTGGTCGTGCTCGGTTATTTCATCTATTATCTCATTAGTTTCGGTATCGCGAATTACCGTTCCCAATGGCACTTCTACATAAGCATCGTCTCCTGCGGCACCGGAACTGCGTTGCTTACTACCATCTTTCCCGTGTTCTGCGCGTATATGACGTTTAAAATTAAATTCGTAAAGCGTCCATAAATTTTCGTTCCCTTTAATGATTACGTGACCTCCTCTGCCGCCATCTCCCCCATCAGGACCGCCTTTTTCTACAAATTTTTCTCGGTGCAAATGTGCAGAACCTTTACCGCCTTTACCCGATTTAACGTGTAGCTTTACATAATCTATAAAGTTCCCTTCTTTCATTTATTCTTCTTTAATTTTATCGATAACGTTAGACAAACGCTCGGTTATTTCTTCAATACTTCCTTCGCCATCTACTCCGTAATATTTATCTTGTTTCTCGTAATAAGATTTTAAAACCGCAGTTTCTTCGTGGTAAACATTAATTCTTTTTCTAATCACCTCTTCGTTAGCATCGTCTGCACGTCCGGATGTTTTTCCGCGTTCTAAAAGACGTTGTACCAAAACCTCATCAGAAACCTCTAAAGCTATCATAGCATCAATTTTTTCGTTTTTATTTTCTAAAAACTCATCTAAGGCTATGGCTTGTGTTTTTGTTCTGGGAAAACCGTCAAAAATAAAACCATTGGCATCTTTTTGTCGGTTCACCTCATCTTTTAGCATCTCTACGGTAACCTTATCAGGTACCAATTGTCCCTTTTCTATATAGGCTTTTGCCTCTTGGCCTAGGGGAGTATTATTTTTCATATTATAACGAAAAATATCTCCGGTAGAAAGATGTATTAGGTTGTATTTATCTTTTAAAATATCTGCTTGTGTTCCTTTTCCGGCGCCCGGAGGGCCAAACAATACAATTTTAATCATTTTATTTTTGTTTTAATTGATAGACTTCCGGCAAATTACGACCTAAACCATCATAATCTAAACCATATCCTACTATAAATTTATTGGGTATTTCCATCCCTACATAATCTAACGGATGATTTTTTTTGTAAGCCTCCGGTTTATAAAATAAAGTTGCTATTTTAAAACTGGCCACTTCTTTTTCTTTTAAAATCTTAATGATTTCTGCAAAAGTATTCCCCGTATCTACAATATCTTCTATTATAATTACGTGTTTTCCTTTTAGGTTTTCTACGCCAATTAGATTTCTTAATTTTCCGGTAGATGCAGTGCCTTCATACGATTTTAATTTGGTAAATTCTACCTCACAATCTCCTTTAAAACGCTGGGTTAAAGCCGCTGTAAATGGATAAGCGCCATTTAAAACACTTAAAAAAACCGGACATTTACCTGCAAAGTCTACGTTTATTTTTTGCGCAACGTCTTCTATGGCTGCTTCTATTTGCCGGTTAGAAATAAACGGCTCAAATTCTAAATCGTGTAGTTTAAGCATAAAAATATGTATGTTTTGCTTAACAAAATGCAAATATAAGGATTACATATTTAAAGCCTATTGTTTAGTAAAATCTATTGGAAAGATTTATTTTTGTTGCTTACCGCGTTAGGGATAGTAGCGGCATCCTTTTTTGGCAAAACTTTTGGGCTCTGCTTTTATTTTTGTCAAAAAAGATATAGCGAATAGCCCGACCTTTTGCCAATTTTTAAAATTGGCAAAAGGGAACGCCCAAAAAAGTTATTTATGTACAATTATTTTTCATCTGATTTTACTTTAGGAATTTTAGGCGGCGGCCAGTTAGGCAAAATGCTGTTGTACGAAACCAGAAAGTACGACATACAAACCGCTGTGATGGACCCCAACCCGGAAGCGCCGTGCAAAATTGCCTGCAATACCTTTACGGAAGGAGACTTGATGAATTTTGACGAGGTAGTAAATTTTGGGAGAAAAGTAGATGTACTCACCTTTGAGATTGAAAGTGTAAATGTAGATGCCTTAGAAAAATTAGAAAAAGAAGGCATAAAAGTCTATCCGTCTGCGGCAACTTTACGGAAAATACAAGACAAAGGCGTACAAAAGAATTTTTATAAAGAAAAAGATATTCCTACAGCAGATTTTAGGATTTACCCCGAAAAAGACGAATTGACCGAAGCTTTGGTGCGCAAAGAATGGGAATATCCATTTGTATGGAAAAGTACAACCGGCGGTTATGACGGCAAAGGCGTGAGCGTGATTAGGGAAGAAGAAGATTTGATTCCGTTACCAGATGGCGCGTGCTTGGCAGAAAAAATGATTCCGTTTAAAAACGAATTGGCCGTGGTGGTTGCCCGAAGCGTATCTGGTGAAGTAAAAACCTATCCGGTGGTAGAAATGGAGTTTCATCCGGAAGCCAATCAGGTAGAATATGTTTTATGCCCGGCCAGAATTTCTCCCGAAATAGCCGAAAAAGCTAGAGCGGTTGCCAAAAAAGTTTCGGAAAGTTTTGAGCACGTTGGTTTGTTGGCAGTAGAACTTTTTCTAACCCAAGACGACGAAATTTTGGTAAACGAAGTAGCGCCAAGACCGCACAACAGCGGACATTATAGTATTGAAGCAAGCTACACCAACCAATTTGAGCAGCATTTGCGCGCTATTTTAGATTTACCCTTGGGCAACACAGAAAGTAAAGTTGGCGGCGTAATGGTTAACCTTGTCGGTGATCCAAAACACGAAGGACAAGTACGCTACAAAAACATCGATAAAATAATGGAGATGGAAGGTGTTAGTCCACATATTTACGGAAAAAAACAAACCCGACCATTCCGAAAAATGGGCCACGTTACCATTGTAAACAAAGATTTAAACGAAGCTAGAAAAATAGCCGAAGCGGTAAAGAAAGAGATTAGGGTTATTAGTAGTGAGTAGTTAGTAGTTAGTAGTTAGTAGTTAGTAGTTAGTAGTTAGTAGATAGTAGGTAGTAGGTAGTAGGTAGTAGGTAGTAGGTAGTAAAAATCCAAAATAAAGCGGACGTTGAGTGAAATTCGACAGAATTTTGTATCGAAACGGAAGCGGTGGTTAGTAATTAGTAGATAGTTGGTAGTAAATGTTGAAGTATAGCTGACGTTGAGTGAAATTCGACAGAATTTTGTATCGAAACGGAAGCGGTGGTTAGTAATTAGTAGATAGTTGGTAGTAA
>CANLVH010000015.1 GCA_947494545.1 uncultured Mesonia sp.
ATGAAAAAAGGGTAAGGTTATAGCTAAAAGAGCTGAAACCAGCTATAAGCAACTTACACACTTAGCGGGATAGTGTCGGAATTAACAATAAACTTTAAGCTAAAAGATTTCTCAGTCGTTCCTCCATCGAAATGACACCGGGAATTTAGATTTATTTAATTATGAATGATGAATTTTTGGATATTCTCTAACCGACAATAAGGTGTTTTATTTTCAAAGTGTCATATCGACGGTAGTAGATATCTCTTTTTCCAGTGTGAATGAGCTATAAACATTAAGTAAAAGAGATTTATCAGTCGTGCCTCCATCGAAAGGACAGCGTGAATTTCTATTCAAAATGTTCTCAAATTGCTCAATGTACAATCTACATTATACACTATACAACTTCGCACGAGTATCGTATAGTCTAGAACAGCCGAATGGCATATCAACGAAAGGAGAGATCTTTTTTTGTGGCTATATGCTGAGCTATATGGAGATAAAAAAACAGGTCTTTTGGACCTGTTTTTTAGAAGTCTAATAGTTCGCTGTTTAGTTCTTTACAAATTTGGTTTGTAAAGTTTTATTAGCGGCTTTGTTTGTTACGCTAAGGGTATAAACTCCAGTTTGTAACTTCTCTAAGTTTAGGCTGTTTACCTCATCAGCAGAACTGCTGTGTTCGAAAACCTTTTGTCCTAACATGTTATATACTACAAATTGTGTATTGTCTGTCCAGCTTTGTGGTAGTTGCACATTTAATAGCTCTGTCCTTGTAAGTGGATTAGGGTAAATTGCAAAACCGGCTTCTTCAAAACTATCGGTGCCTAAGTTTTCTTCGCCAAAAACAATAGCAAAACGATCTGGAGCAATACTAGCGCTTTGCTCACTGTCTACGTTAAAAGAAATATGGTTTAAACCGTTGTCTAAAGCTGTACTTTCTTCTAAGTAATTATCTTTTAAATATGCTTGGTAACCTAAATTACCGCTTATTTCTATTGCAAAAGTATATGTGCTTTCTCTGTATTGTTCCAGTTTTAGAGGTAATACTTCTTCGCTTTCGGGTAAGGCGCGGTACTCAAGAGCTAAAGTTTCGCCGTTAAGGCTACGTGCTAAATTTTCATCTAAATTAAAAATCTTTTCCGCATCGCGCATTGTTTTATTATTGTCGAAATTTTCGCCAAAATTAATTCGTAAACCATCTGCCGGGTTTTCGTTATTATCAAAAGCGCTTTGGCTGTATAGTTTTAAATTAATATAGGAAAACATTTGATTACGCATAGTAGTAGTGGGCGCAACAGCTACATTTTTATTGTTTTCCGTAAAGTTTAAAACCGGAGCGCCGCCGGTTGCTATAGTCTGAAAAAAGGCAGATTGCATTGGTTGTAAAAACTGGTTAGCATCACTACCTACAGGATTGGAAGAAGCATCGCTCAAATCTATGGTTACATACGCACCACGTGTGCTAATAGTCGGGTCCCAAATGGTGTAATGATTTGTATTTACATTGGTACTATTGGCCATTACTTGAATCATATCTACAGCTGCGTGATACGGATTGCTAAACAAGTTATACGCATCTGCCGTTGCATTAAAGTCTGTATATGTCTGATTGCCTTGTAGTATAGAGCCTTTTGCGCGTAGTTTTGTGTTAGATGCTGCTGCGGCGTTACTGGTAATATCGGTACTTCTGTCGCCACGAATCATTAATAAATAAGGTGTTGTAACGGCAAGTTGATTATTTTCGGTATCGGTAACGGTAATCCAATTTTGACTAACATTATCAAATCGAAACATAGAAGGATTTCCCGAAGGAGTCACATCTAAACCATTGGTTTGGTCTACAGTGGTACCGGTAATGTGGGTTCCGTAACCAGGGTTAGGATTATCATTCCAAGCCACAGCGCCTTCTTGCCAGTTATCGTGAATACTAGTAGAAGTGTTTACGGAAGAATTTACCAGTCTAAAAGCTCTTTGCGCAGAGAAACATTGTTCGGTAGTTATGTCTCCATTTATAGTGCCGCCAACCGGGGCAATTTGAGCAGTTTTGGTTGGACTTCCAAAATTACAGCGCATATAAATCTTTCCACCGGTGATTAATGTGCCGGCCGTAACGTCTAAGAGTTCGTGTAAATTTAGAGTGCCGTTTAAGTTAGCATCTATTATAACGTCATTTGTATTATTCACCGTAAGGTCTAACAAATCGAAACCATTTCCACTAATGGTTTGCAAGTTTGCACCCGCAAGATTTAAATTAGCGTTTGCTAAGTTTAACGTACCTTCATTTTGTATATTACCATTTACGTTTAGCGTTATGCCACCTATTGTTGCAATAGCATTTTCTTGTAAAATGAAGTCCTTAATACCAATTCCGCCGCCATAATTTACATTTAAAACAGGGAAGTTAGTTACGTTTCCGGGAATTATGATATTGGAAGAACCATTATAATTAGGTATAGAAGGACACCAGTTAGCAGACTGAAATACATCGCTACTAACACTACCTGTCCAAACATAATCGTTAGTATTATTGTATAAATTGATAAAAGCCAGAGCTCCTATAGAATTACCTCCGTCTTCTTGAATGGAAAATTCTATGGTAGAGTTTGCGTCTAGGTAACCACGCCACACATCTGGAGTTGGCGTACCGCCATCCCAAGAATTATCAGAATATTCTACAACGCCGTCTATGGTTAAAACTACATCATCATCATAACGCGGAATGTCTATTTGATAAAAACCGCACGGAAAACCTTCTCTTCTGTAAATAAAAGCATGGTCGTTTGGGTTAACGTCGGTTCCGGAATACCCTGGCGCATCTGATGGGGCGTTAGTGGAACCCCAAGTTGTATTGGTATTAAAATCTAAGGTGTTTTCTGTATAATAGCCGGCGTAATTATTAAAATTTCTATCGGCATAAACCGCAACGCGCCAAATGCCGTTGCCAAATACTTCAGGATCCGGGTTATATGGATGAACTTTTAAAGCCCCGTAGGAAGCTCCTTGTCTTTCCATCCAAACTAACTCTACTTCATCTGTTGGTTGTAATTGTCCCGTCCATACATTTCCATGCGTATCACAGCATCCGGTATGGCTCCAAACTTCTACACCATTTATTAAAATGCGAGCAGAATCGTCATGGCCATCTGCGCCGTTTCTACCTCTTACATTTAACCTATAAGTTCCGCTGGGAAAGCCTTTTCGGCGGTAGGAGACCATGTGGAAATCATTACTAACAGCACAGCCTTGGTAAGTCGTGTTAGAAGGATTGCTGGGAGAAGCACCCGTTGCCCAATAGTCACGCGAATCAAAGTGATAATTATCAGAACCATAGCCGGCATCTACATAATAACCAAGATAATCAGAATAGACAAAGTTAGTACTATTATAAGAACCATTGAGGTCATATACATAGGCGGTCCATTGGCCATCAATAAACGCTCCTTCGGTTGGATGTGTAGAACCGGTAGGAATGCAAGCTTGCGCATAACTAAATGAAAAGCTGAGAATACTGAGTGCTAATAAATAGAGTGTTCTTTTTACAATCATAATCAATAATTATTTTTACGACTTATTCCGTATAGGATGAGTAACTTATAATACTATTAATTGTTGGAATAAATGGTTTTATACGAAAACACAAGTATTCCTTATTTTACTTTCTTAGCTTTTTAAAACCCAAAGCTGTTCCGGCAACTAAACCGGCCAGCAATAAGCCATCTATAGGAGCAGCGGGGTTTTCGTCGTCTACGCCTGTGCCACCACCTCCACTTCCCGGAAGTTCTGGTCCGCTTTGAGCGTAGGTAGTAGAGATAAACAATAAACTAAAAAGTATTAAGGTTGTTGATATTGCTTTTTTAAAAGATCTTTTCACGCTAAAAATGATTAAGGTTTAATGATTTTTAAGGTTTCTTGTGTACCTTCTTCTTTATTTTCTAGTATCAAATAATATAAACCGCTAGGGAAGTCTAAACCTCTAACGTGCAACTTGCCGTTTTGATTAGCAGGTTGCTGCATTAAAACTTGCTGCCCTAAAACGTTATAAATGGTGATTTTATAAGCGGTGTTGCTTTGCGCTCCTAATTCAATAAATAATTCGTTATTTTGAATAGGGTTTGGATAATAGCTAAGCACAGGCTGTTGTACAGCGTCTGTATCTAAATTGTCGTCTCCAAAACGTAGACTAAATCTGTCTAAAGCACTGCTGGAAGAAGAACCTGCATCTACTGTAAAACTAATCGTATTTTCAGTGTTTTCTAATAGAGTAGAGGTGCCAAGATAATTGTCTTCTAAATATACTTCCTTTTCTATGTTAGCAATATTGATTTGAAACATATACGAATTGGTTCTGTATTGACTAAGTTGTAAAGGCAATATTTCTTCGTTTTCCGGAAGTTGGCGTTTCTCTATACTGAGCAAATTACCGGCTTCTACACGCGAAAGGTTTTCGTCTTGATTAAATAACTTTGGTGCATCTTGAAAATCTACAGCATTGGTATAGTTTGCAGAGAAGTTTATTTTTAACCTATCAGAATAAGAAGCGCCATTGGTAAAGGCTTCTTCCGTAAAGAGATAAAGGCTAATATTTTTGTTGTTTTGAACATCATTATTTGCTCTAAACACATCGTTTCCTGCTTCGTTTATATTTTTATAGTCTTCTTGAAACTTTAAAACCGGTTGTACGTTTTGATTACTGGTAACAAAAAATGCTGCTTGCATAGGTTGTAAAAAACGGTTAGCCGCCGTTGTTCCTGGGGTGCCGTTTGGTAATATTTCAGTAGATAAATCGTCTACATTAATTGTTACATAAGCGCCACGACCTCCCGGTTGACCTGGTGTTGGCGTTCCGCCTAAAGTAGGATCAAAAATATAAAAATACCTTCCTGCGTTGGTAGTTGCCGGATCGTCTAAAACTTTACGCATATCTACAGCAGCCGGATATGGGTTTCCAAAAGCATTAAAATCTCCTTGCGTATCGCTAAACCCTGTATTAAAAGTTTGATCGCCACTAAGAATAGTACCGGTTGCTCTAATTTTTGTATCGGTAGGAGTGGCAGCATTAGAAGTTACATCTATAGCGCGACTACCACGCACCATAAGTAAATACGGTTCAGCAGCTTGTAAAGTGTTGCTTAGCGTGTTGTTAACCACATCCCATTGTTGGGTGCTATTATCAAAACGGAATAAAGAAGGGTTACCGCTTGGGGTAGCATCAAAACCATTGTCGCCATTGGTGGAGCCGGTAATATGGGTTCCGTAACCATCGTTTGGATTAAGATTATCGGTAACCTGTAAACCGGTATTATGTACGCCTTCTTGCCAGTTGGCATTTATACTCGTACTTGTGGTAACCGGAGACGCAAGTAATCTAAAAGCTCTCCTTGCGGGGAAACATTGTTCTGTGGTTACTTTTCCGTTAATACTTCCGTTTGATAAATTGGCTATTTGTGCCATTTGCTGCACGGGTCCTGTAAAATCACATTCTAAGGTTAAATTATCATTTGTGTTTAATATTCCACCCTGAATAACTTCTACTAAAGCCTGCACACGAAAAGTTTCGTTAGTATTTAAGTTTATAGTAGCACCGGCATTATTAGAAACAATTAGATTGCCAACATTCATTGTATTTCCTGTAAGTTGCTGTGCGTTATCTCCAGATAAACTTAGTATTCCTTCGCTTGCATTAAATGTTCCTTGGTTATTTAAATCGTTACTTAAATTTAAGTTTACATTGGCATCTAAAACCAATTCCCCATTATTGGTAATTGTTATACACTTTACGGAAGCATCGTTTTCTAGTAAAGCCGGCGAACCGTTGTTTATTACTAGTTTTCTTTGCCCATCTTCTAAGCCCGGAGCGCCATCTATCCCGGTACCATATAAAAATTGGCTTCCATCCCAAGTAATGGGTTTTAAATTATTTATTCTGAAGGTAAAATAGTCACTATTGCTAAAATCAACGTTAGAAAAACTAACTGTTTCGCAAGCATTAGAAGCGGATGCTATGATGGTAGGAGAAGTGAAATCTTCGTTATCGTCTATTAGTAATTCTATAGAATCGTAAGCGCCAACAGGGAGATTAATCGAAGATAAGGCCAGCTCTAAATCTAAAGTCCCAACATTGCCATTTTCGCCCACACGCCAAATAGTGTTTAATTCTAAATTATCCGAACTGATGACAGCACAATCAAGATTATTGGTTTTTAACTGACTGTAATCTTTGGTGTTTGCAGCAGTAAAAAGATATTCACCTGCGTCGAAATTGCTTGGGTTAGAAAGTCTAACAATACCTGTCCCGAATTGTGAATCTGTTTTATTGATAAATGGCTGCCCGGCAATTACTGCTACAAAATCATGGTCAAAATTACCTGCTGCAGCGGTGTTAAATACGTTAATATAAGCGGTTGTTAAGTTTACTGCATATTTAGAAGCCAAATAATTTTGTAACAAAAGCATCTCCCCATAATTTAATGAAAAATCGTGAATGATAAACTCTGCTATTTTTCCGTCAAAATAATTATTACTAGCGCTGCTTCCGTTTAAAATTATACTGTCTGGATTGCCACCAATATTTATGTTGCCGGAATGTGCGTATAAAAGTCCAACGCCGCTAACACTACCAATAGTTTCGCCGTTGAGGTACATTGTAAAATTACCATCTGTTGCGGCAGTGCCATTATAAGCAAAGGTTAATACATAACGTTCATTAGCTACAATAGGTGCAGAAATTTGCTTATTGCTCCAACTGTCTCCGGCGCCATCTGAATTTGGTATGTTATAGCCACCAACATATAAGTTGTTGTTTTGTATAAATACATGTAGATTTCTTTGGTTTCCGCCTTCTTCATACAAAACTTGCGTAGATGCTACATCTGCAGAAGTTTCAAAAGCTATGCTAAAACTGCGCTCAGAAAAAGGACCTCCAACGTTTAAGTTTATATTGTTGGGTATTCCGAGTAAATCGTTTGTCCCATCAAATTGTATAGCGGGATAGGTGTTGAATTGGTTTTCTAAGAACAAAGGCTGTCTTGAACCGGCGGTTTGACTAGCATTATTTGGGTCGTCTCCTTCATTTTCCCACGTGGCTACTGCGCTGTTATTAGCAAGATTTAAACTCTCTGCGCGCCACCAAAATTTTGTATTGGATAGCGTGCTAAGTCCTGCGGGTAATTCTCTGCTAATTGGTGTAGCCGATGGCAGTAAAAACTTAATATAATCGCCATTTGCAACGTTTACATTATCAAAAGTTATTGTAGTTGCGTTTACGCTACTAACATTAAAAAGAGTTGTAGAACCAGTGGTAAAATTACCGGTAGAAGATACTTCTAGCTGTACATCATCAAATGGGGTGTTGGTATAATTAAAGCTTTCAATATCAATTCTAAAGGTTGTGTTGTTAAAAGAACCGTTTTTAGAAACCCGCCAAGTTGATGCTGTACGGTACAAATTGGTTGCGTTACTACTACATCCTACAGGAGCAGAAGTTAGGTTGGTATTGGTATGTTGATTACTGGATACAATTAAATAGTCTCCGTCGTTTAAAGTGTTGTTTTGAACGGATACTATGCCGGTTCCTATAGAAGAAGTTAAGTAAGAATCTAAATTGCTAACGCGACCTATTCCCACAGAATGGAAATCAAAATCGCCCCCGGTCGCTACATCAAAAGGATTACGATCACTCGTTACAGGTATTGCAATATTATATTTGGAAGACAAGTAGTTTTCTAAGGTACGTCGTTCGGAAACATTTATAGCTTTAGAATAAATTGCCATTTCGGAAATTAAACCCGTAAATCTATATTTATTACTACCACCATCACTACCATCGTGATAGTAACTATCTGAAACTTGTGCGCCAATAACTGCGTTGTTATGGTTATATAATTGTCCAATTTCATTTGCACTTCCTATAGCAACCCCATTTACAAAAGCAGATAATGTTCCGGTTTTAGCGGCGTTTCCGTCGTAGCGGAAAACAAGAATATAATTGGTGTTTGCTGCTATGCTTGTGGAAGCAGAAACAAATCCCCAGGGGCTATCGCTACCATCGCTATTTTGTAAATTATAACCACCAAAATATATTGAGCCGTTATCTATATAAATATTTAAACCACGTATACTGCCACCTTCTTCATAAATAACTTGTCTGCTATTGATATCTGCTCCGGTTGTGATAGCTAGAGCAAATGTTCGTTTTGAAAATGGTCCGCCACTGTTCAAGAATCCCGAATTACCAATTTCTAAGTAATCGTTTCCGCCGAAAGATATTGCCGATAAATCATTTACTTGATTTTCTAAAAAAAGAGGTCTATTATTGGCAGAGTTTTGCGTAGCATTTAAGGTGCTGCCGCCAATATTTGTCCACGAATTTATATTGGTGTTATTGCTAACAGCACTTAACTGGTCTGCAGCAAACCAAAAAGGATTATTAGCGTAGGTGCCAACGCCTCCGGGACCCTCTTGTGCATTTACTTCCGTAAAAATAAAAGCAAAGAGAAATAAGATTGGTAGAAAAGTAGTTTTTTTCATATAAGTAAGTGGTTTAAAAGAATGCGGTTAGGTCTACTGGTTTATTTTCGTAGTTTTTTGTATCCCAAAGCTGTACCGGCAACTAAACCGGCAAGTAATAAGCCGTCTATAGGAGCGGCAGGGTTTTCATCATCTACGTCATCAACACCTCCGGGGAACCCTGGTTGCGCATAAATATTAGAAATAAATAAGAGGCCAAAAACCACTAAGGCTGTCGAGATTGCGTTTTTAAAAGATTTTTTCACGATAAATTATTTTAGGGTTTGATGATTTTTATTGTTTCTTGCGTGTTGGTAGCTGCGTTTTGCAATACCAAATAATATATACCGGTAGGAAAGTCTAGACCTTTAACCTGCAATTTGTTATTTTCAGCTTGCAGGGTTTTGGTGTAAACTGTTTGACCAATAACATTATATATTTCAATTTGGTAATTAGCAGCTGTTTTTGCGCCTAGCTCGATAAAAAGTTGATTGTTTTTTATAGGATTAGGATAATAGCTGCGTATGTTTTTTTCAAAATTGTCAACTGCTAAATCGTTGCTGGTGAAACGCAGGCTAAAACGATCCGTAGCTGTGCTTAAAGCATTATCATTTACTTCAAAACTAATACTGTTGCCACCGGCATTTAGTAAAGTGCTGCTTTCAAAATAATTGTCTTCTAAATATACCGGTATGTCTAAATTAGAAACATTAATATGTAACACATAATTTTGGTTACGATATTGGTTAATGTCTAGAGCCAAAACTTCGCCTTCTGCTGGGAGCGATCTTTTTTCCATGCCTAATAAAACATCATTTTGTGCGCGCGAAAGGTTTTCATCTAAATTAGATAACTTTGGAGCGTCTTTATACGTAATGGCATTATCAAAATTAGAAGAAAAACTAATCTTTAAACGATCAGAATACGTTTGGCCGTTAGTAAAAGCTTCTTCCGTAAAGAGATATAATTGAATATTTTTAGCTATGGAAGTCGTATTAGTAGTTTCTGAACGAAAAACTGCGGTCCCCGCTTCATTAACATTTTTATACTCTTCTTTAAATTGTATTGAAGGTTGTATGTTTTGGTTGGCAGTTACAAAAAATGCAGCTTGCATAGGTTGTAAAAACCTGTTAGCTTCTGATGTTCCACTGGTGCCATTTGGTAGTATTTCGGTAGATAAATCGTCTACATCAATTACCACATAAGCTCCACGTCCACCCGGTTGCCCAACAATTGGATTTCCACCTAAAGTAGGATCGTAAATATAAAAATGCCTACCAGTGTTTTTGGTGTTTGGATCATTCAATACTTTGCGCATATCTACTGCGGCAGCGTACGGATTACCAAATGCATTAAAATCTCCTTGTGTAGCGCTAAAGTTAGACGTAAAGGCTTGATCGCCTTGTACAATTGTTCCTTTTGCCCTTATTTTTGTATTGGTTGGGGTAGCAGCATTGGAGGTTACATTTATTGCTCGACTTCCTCTTACCATTAATAAATACGGTTCTCCCGCAGTTAAATTATTGGAAAGCGTATTGGTAATCGCTGTCCAATTTTGTGTAGAGTTATTAAATTCAAACAAAGAAGGATTTCCGCTTGGCGTAGCGTCCAAACCATTATTACCGGTGGTAGAGCCTGTAATGTGTGTTCCGTAGCCGTCTTTAGGATTTTGATTATCACTATCAGTAATACCGGTATTATGTGCACCTTCTTGCCAATTTGTGTTTATATTGGTGGTAGTTGTAACGGGAGAACTAACCATTCTAAAAGCCCGTCTAGCGGGAAAACATTGTTCCGTTGTAATTTCACCTGAAACAAGGCCGGTAACCGGTGCTATTTGTCCCATCTTTAACGTGGTAAAATCGCAGGTTAATGTAATTTGGTCATTGGTAGATAAAGTACCTTCTTTTACTTGAAGAACCTCGCTTATTTTTAAAGCTTGTAAAACATCTAATCCCGAAGAGTTTTCTAGCGTTAAATTAGCTAATTCTCCGTTAGCAATTAGATTGTTTGCGATAATTTGCAATGTGTTTCCGGTAAAGTATAAAGTAGAACCCGGAGCATCGCCAAAAATTTGCCCACCGCTATTCGGAGCAAAATTTACATTTCCGCTAATGTTAAACAAATAGCCGTTTAGATCTAAAGTACTATTACCTTGTAAAGTGAGGTTTTTTGCGCCTGTATTAGAGTTTAGTTGTGGATAGTTTGGAGCGCTACCAGGTATAATAACGTCAAAGTTAGCATTGGGTACTTCGTTATTAGACCAGTTTCCAGGCTTGTCCCAATCGGTGTCAATAGTGCCTGTCCAAGTAGCTAGCGCACAACTTGAAGTAGTTATAGTTTGTGTAATAGCAGGTTCTAAACTGGTACTTTCAAAAATAATTTTATGGTCATCACCAACTTCAAAACTTAAATCGTCAAATACTACTTGTCCGTTTGCGTCGGTTTCTCGGGTGGTGGTACCCAATAAATTTCCTGCTCCGGTATAGATAGAAGCATGTACTGTAAAACCGCTTTGTTCTACTGCAAAACCATTAAAATCTTGTAGTTCTAATACTATATCCGCATTTAAAACACCATTACAGTCTGCATTTGTAGCAGAACTTAAAATTTCTAATTTACTGGCTACACTAATTGCTTCTTCATTATAGGCTAAAAAAGCCGGGTCAGAAGTCCCGCCAGAGGTATATACTATAGCTGCCGCGTTTTGGTAGTTTGCATTTGTAATGCCCATTGCAGATAACTCTGCTGCAAAAAACCTAATATTTCTACTTGTGTTATGAAGTCCGGAATTAGTTTGGGTACTGTTAAAATTATAGTAATCTGCCGTCCAAGACGCAAGCGGCGGATTTGCAGAAGTATTCATTTGAATGGTAATTTCATTCCCCACCGTGTTTCCTAAAGCATCAACAAATTTAATTTTATCAATATTATTACCCGAAGGAGTCGCAATATTAGAAATTACAATATCTGGTGTTCCGTCGCCAATTTTACTTTGTGTAATGCCGTTAGAACTTAATTTAAAAGTAGAAGTTGTGCCGGGAGCTATATTTGCTATACCGGTCCCTAAATCTAAACCTCTGGGGCCATCTGTAAGAAAATAAGCAGCTTCAGAGCCATCTGTAATTGCCGGAAACGGGTTTTGATTACCATTGTCTACGCCATTATCTATGCCGTCATAAATTTGACCTAAGCCTATGTAAGAACCGGAGGATGTTATGTTGGTTAACTCAGCTAAAGGTAAGGCACGATAATTTTCTGGAATAAAACTAATTCCTTGACTGGTTAAAATAGCATCGTTTACACCTGTGGAATAGGTATTTCCATCGTATACAAAACCAAGTAAATTATGCGAATTTATAGGTTTTACTGAATTGATATTGCCTTGAACAGAAGACCAATAACCTTGATAATCTGTGTAGATTCCGGTTACTTGGGCCTTGAGTCCAATACAAGTGAAAATCGATAAAAGAATTAATACGTAGTATTTTTTCATATTTATGCAATTTAATGTACTTCAATACCGTACAGTCTAACAAATTTAAAGTCAATAGTTTGCCTAATAGGTCATCTTCTACTATTTTAGTTAAAGTGCAGAAAAAATTCGATAAAATGCACCCATTGTCGTTTAAAGGTAGTTAAATTTATTTGATTACGGATAATTTATGTTAAAATTTATAATATTTACTTATTAAAAACTAAATTATTGCAGTTTTTAGTTAATAAAATTAAAAAAAAACAATAGGTTGCATTAAGTAATGTGCTTAACGTCTCCACATAAAAAAAGTTGGAGTAGTAAAAATAACCCCAACTTTTTAACGTTTTCTATCTGCAAAAAAAAGCGATAAAATGATTAGAAATTATATTTCTTAAACTGGCAATTTATCTTTTCTAAAATGCAAAGTAAATTAATCTTTTAGCAGGCCACGGGAAATGACAATTTTCTGTATTTCAGAAGTGCCTTCGTAAATTTGTGTGATTTTAGCATCACGCATCAAACGTTCTACGTGGTATTCTTTTACATAACCATTACCGCCGTGAATTTGTACAGCTTCTACACTTGCGTTCATAGCAGTGCGAGATGCGTGTAATTTTGCCATTGCTCCACTCATATCATAATTATTACCTTGGTCTTTATCCCAAGCAGCTTTCATAACCAAATGTCTAGCAGCGTGAATTTCGGTATACATATCTGCTAGTTTAAAGGCTATAGCTTGGTGGTTGCAAATTTCAGTACCAAAAGCTTTTCTTATTTTAGAATATTCTCTGGCCAATTCATACGCTCCGCTGGCAATACCTAAAGCTTGAGCGGCAATACCTATTCTTCCCCCGGAAAGGGTTTTCATAGCAAATTTGAATCCAAAACCATCTTCTCCAATTCTATTTTCTTTAGGAACTTTCACATCGTTAAAATTGAGCGTATGCGTATCGCTACCTCTAATTCCTAACTTTTGTTCTTTTGGGCCTACTTCAAAGCCGTCCCAATTTTTTTCAACAATAAAAGCATTAATGCCGCGGTGTTTTTTCTCGCGGTCGGTTTGTGCAATTACCAAATAATAGTCAGCGCTATTACCATTTGTTATCCAGTTTTTGGTACCGTTTAAAACGTAGTGATCTCCTTTGTCTATAGCGGTAGTTTTTTGTGAAGTAGCATCACTACCGGCTTCCGGCTCGCTTAAGCAAAAAGCGCCAATCGATTCTCCTGTGGCTAACTTGCCAAGATATTTATCTTTTTGTTCTTTGGTGCCGTAGGTTTCTAATCCCCAACAAACTAAAGAGTTGTTTACTGAAACAATAACTGAGGAAGAAGCATCTATTTTAGAGAGTTCCTCCATTGCCAATACGTACGAGATTGTATCCATACCGCCTCCGCCATATTCCGGCGAAACCATCATACCTAAAAATCCAAGCTCTCCCATTTTCTTTACTTGTTCTGTGGGAAAGATTTGCTTCTCATCTCTCTCTATAACACCGGGTAACAGCTCGTTTTTTGCAAAATCGCGTGCTGCATCCCTAATCATTATGTGCTCTTCCGTTAGCTTAAAATCCATCTAATCTATTTTTGTTTATGATATTTTTAATGAAACGCTACAAATATAGCTTTTAACTGTCAAATTTTCAATAATTATTACTTAATTTCACAGATTATGAAAAAACAAAGCTATGAAGTGCTGGGCGTTATGTCTGGCACTTCCCTTGACGGAATAGATCTTGCTTGGGTAAATTTTGAGCAGCAAAATAAGCATTGGAAAATTCGTATAAAAGCAGCACAAACCTTTGCTTACACGGACGTTTGGCGAGAACGATTGCAGAAAGCAGTTTCTTTATCAAAAGCCAAAATTGAAGAATTAGATAGAGAATACACGCTCTATTTAGCCGATACAATCAACTCGTTTTTAAAACAAAATAAAATTAGAAATTTAGATGCGGTTTGTAGTCACGGCCATACTGTTTTGCACCAACCCGAGAAAAAACTTACCAAACAAATAGGTAATTTACCAAATTTGGCGCAACTAATACAAGAGCGTGTTGTGTGCGATTTTAGAGTGCAAGATGTGGCTTTGGGCGGACAAGGAGCTCCTTTGGTGCCTGTGGGCGATGCTTTGCTTTTTAAGGAATATGATTTCTGTCTAAACCTTGGCGGATTTGCAAACCTCTCTACCTCAGAAAACGGAAAGAGAATTGCTTATGATATCACTGCCGTAAATACAGTCTTAAACTTTTTGGCCAATCAGTTAGGTAAAGACTATGACCGTGATGGAAAATTAGCGGCATCGGGAGAAGTAAACGAAGACTTGCTTCAAAAATTAGATAGTCTTTCTTTTTACCGGCAAAAACCTCCAAAATCATTGGGTGTTGAGTGGGTAAATTCTACTGTTTTACCTTTACTGAATACTTCTAAAGAAACTACTACAAATAAAATAGCTACTTATAGCGCACATGTTTCTACGCAAATTGCTGCTAATCTTTCTGCTTCTAAAAAAGCAAGCTGTTTGGTTACGGGCGGCGGCGCTTTCAATAAACATTTAATAGAAAGTATTGCAGAAAAAACTGCCACGCGTTTGATAATACCGGCTCCCGAAATAATCGAGTTTAAAGAAGCAATAATTTTTGGCTTGCTCGGAGTGTTAAAACTACGAGACGAAATTAACGTGCTGCAAAGCGTTACTGGAGCTTCTAAAAATCATGTTGCAGGAAAAGTTTATTCTTAATGAAAATCTTCTTAATAAAGTGTTAAGAAGTTTAGGCTTTGTTTATCTTTGTGCAACCCAAAAATCAGCAAACTTAAAATGAAGGAATTACTTAGAAAATACGAGAAAAAGCAACCGGAAATTGTTTTTAACTGGAAAGATCCGGAAACCGAAGCAGAAGGCTGGACGGTGATCAATTCTTTACGAGGCGGAGCAGCCGGAGGAGGCACCAGAATGCGTAAGGGTCTAGATAAAAATGAGGTTTTATCTTTGGCAAAAACAATGGAAATAAAATTTACCGTTTCCGGTCCTGCAATTGGCGGCGCCAAATCGGGTATAAATTTTGATCCGGCAGACCCGCGTAAAGACGGAGTTTTAAAAAGATGGTTTAAGGCTGTTTCTCCACTTTTAAAAACCTATTACGGTACGGGTGGCGATATGAATGTAGACCAACGTACAGATGTTATTCCCATTACGCAAGGTTATGGCGTGAGTCACCCGCAAGAAGGGGTTTTTCAGGGGCATTTTCAAACCAGTGAGCAAGAAAAAGAAATTAGAATAGGGCAACTCCGTAAAGGCGTTTCCAAAATAATTGAAGATCCAATATTTCTTCCCAATACCCAAAAGCAATACACAATTGGCGATATGATTACCGGTTTTGGTGTTGCCGAAGCGGTAAAGCATTTTTATACTATTTATAATAAAGACATAATTGGCAAAAAAGCTATTGTACAAGGTTTTGGAAATGTAGGCGGCGCGGCCGCTTTTTATTTGGCCCAAATGGGCGTTCGCGTGGTGGGAATTATAGATAAAGACGGCGGATTGATTAAAGAAGATGGTTTTGGTTTAGAAGAAATAAAAGAACTCTATAAAAACCGAAAAGGTAATGCGCTTTACGCGGAAAATATGCTTTCTTTCGATGCCATAAATGAAAAAATTTGGAGTGTGGGAGCAGAAATTTTTGCGCCCTGTGCAGCGTCTAGGTTGGTTACCCAAGATCAAGTAGAAACCATGATAAATTCCGGATTAGAAGTTATTTCTTCGGGAGCTAATGTTCCTTTTGCAGATAAAGAAATATTTTTTGGTCCTATAATGGAATATACGGATGAGCGTGTGGCTTTATTGCCGGACTTTATCTCTAATTGTGGTATGGCAAGAGTGTTTAATTACCTGATGCAAGAAAATGCCGCAATTACAGATTCGGCTATTTTTGAAGATACTTCTGCTACTATAAAGGCTGCGATACAACGTGTCTACGATAAAAATCCTGAAAATTTTAACCTTAGTAAAACGGCTTTTGAAATAGCCCTAAAACAACTTCTATAGTTTTTTGAAATGACAAGTTTAGTAATCGTAATCTTTGTGCTGGGTTATTTAACCATCACATTGGAGCATCCGTTAAAATTAGACAAAGCCGTTCCTGCCTTGCTCATGGGAACTCTAATGTGGGCCATTTTATCTATTGGCTTTAACTATGGTTGGTTTGATATCATAAATTATAAAGGAGACGTATTTAGTCTTATTGAGGGCGAATCTGCCAAAGACGCCTATGGTTTTAAAAGAAACCTTATGCATCATTTTAGCGAAATAGGCGAAATTCTGTTTTTTCTCCTTGGTGCAATGACCATAGTAGAAATTATAGATTTACACCGCGGTTTCGGCATTATTAAAAAAGTAATTCAGCCCAACAGCAAACGAAAGTTACTTTGGATAATGGGTATTCTTGCCTTTGTACTTTCAGCAATAATAGACAACTTAACGGCTACAATTATTTTAATGACATTACTGCGTAAAATAGTAGCGCGTAAACAATACCGCCTTTGGTATGCCGGTCTTATTATTATTGCAGCCAACGCCGGCGGGGCTTGGTCTCCAATTGGCGATGTTACTACTACCATGCTGTGGATAGGCGGTAAAGTAACCGCTATAGGTTTGTCTGAATACGTTATTGTACCATCTATACTTTGTTTTGTAGTTCCATTTTTTATTGCTTCCAGAATGAAAGCTTTTAAAGGGAAAGCCATCCGTAAAGAACTCATCGTACACGAAGATATGGAGCGTTTACTAAGCAGTAAAACCATGTTATACGTAGGGCTGGCCGCAATAGTTTTTGTGCCAATTTTTAAAGGCATTACCGGTTTGCCGCCTTATTTAGGTATGATGTTTAGTTTAGGCGTAGTTTGGTTGGTTTCAGAATATATAAGACCGGTTAATAACCTTCCGAAAAAGCAAAAATATTTATATTCAACCCACAGAGCTTTATCTAAAATAGAATTTTCCAGTATTTTGTTTTTCTTAGGAATATTACTTGCCGTAGCCGCTTTACAAAGTATGGTTTTTGGCAATATAGATGGCGTGCAAGTTGGTACTTTACGCTATGCGGCAGAAAGTATATCTAACACAATTCCTAATATGGATGTGGTGGTAATACTGTTGGGAGCTTTGTCTTCTTTAATAGACAATGTGCCAATGGTGGCAGCAACAATGGGTATGTATACCTTTGAGGTAGACAGTCCTATTTGGCATTTTATAGCTTATAGTGCCGGTACCGGTGGTAGCTTACTTATTATTGGGTCTGCAGCAGGTGTAGCCGCAATGGGTATAGAGAAAATAGATTTTATTTGGTATTTAAAAAAGGTAAGTTGGTTAGCTTTAATCGGATTTTTATCCGGAGCGACAGTTTTTATATTTATTGAGAAATTTTTATATAGTTAAAATTTCAAAGCTTAAAAATTGCTATAAATTTGCCTTTACGGAAGTAAAATTTTAGAAACCGGATAATTTAAGCCGGGAAAACACGTTATTCAACTTAAACACTACTATTTATGCTAACAATTTTATTGCAGGATGCGGCGCAGCAAATCACAGAAGAGACCGATCCGGCGACACAAGAAAAGACTTTATCGTTTATGGAGCTAATTTTTAGCGGCGGCGTGGCCGGAACGATAATTATTGTTATATTATTTGTTTTGCTAATAGTAGCTATGTATATTTATTTTGAACGCTTATTTGCCGTAAAAGGAGCTTCTAAAACAGATCCTAATTTTATGGCGCAAATAAAAGATAATGTTGCCAATGGTAATATAGAAGCCGCAAAAATTAGATGTGCACAAGAAAACTCGCCGGTTGCTCGCCTTACCGAAAAAGGAATTTCTAGAATTGGTAGTCCGTTAGAAGACATTAATACCGCCATAGAAAATGCCGGTAGATTAGAGGTCTATAAGTTAGAGAAAAACGTAAGTATTTTAGCAACCATCGCCGGTGCTGCTCCAATGATTGGTTTCTTAGGTACCGTAATTGGTATGGTTTTGGCTTTTCACGAATTGGCTACCAGTAGCGGTCAAGCCGAAATGGGTAATTTGGCAGAAGGTATTTATATTGCAATGACAACCACGGTTGCCGGTCTTATTGTGGGAATTATTGCTTATATTGGATACAACCATTTAGTAGTGAAAACAGATAAAGTAGTGCACCAAATGGAGGCAACAGCAGTAGACTTTTTAGACTTATTAAACGAACCTGCTTAATATGAATTTAAGAGGAAGAAATAAAGTTAGTCCCGAGTTTAGCATGTCTTCCATGACAGATATTGTATTTCTGTTATTAATCTTTTTTATGCTAACCTCGCCGGTAATTACACCCGAAGCTTTAGATTTAATTTTACCCCAAGCAAAAGGAAAAACTACCAATAAGCACAATGTGGCTGTTAGCATTAATAAAGATTTGGAAGTTTTTATCAATTCCGAAAAGATTGCAGAAGATCGTTTAGAATTAGAATTGCAAAAACGGCTTAACGGTGTAGAAGATCCTACTATAATTTTGCGTGCAGAAGAAAGCGTGCCCATTCAAGATGCGGTAAATGTGATGGATATTGCCAAACGCAACAAATATAAAATTGTCTTGGCAGTAAAACCCTAATTATGAGCTTTATAAAAACCAAATATGAAAAGAAATCCTTTGTCATTACGACAATACTAAGCTTGCTATTGCTTTTTTTGCTTTTCTTTTTTGGCTTAACCTATTTAGATCCGCCACCAGAGAATGGTATTGCAGTTAATTTTGGAACTACAGATACTGGAGCCGGACAACAACAACCTACGCAGCCGGTAAAAACAGCGCCACAACAAAACACCCCTGCGCCAACTCCGCAACAGCAAGAAGCAACGCCAGATGTTACGGAAGAGGTAATTAACCAAGATACCGAAGAAGCGCCGGTAATTGAAGAAAAAGAAGAGAAGAAAGAGGTTTCTGAAGAGAAAAAGCCGGAAGAAGAAGTAAAAGAACCGGTAGAAACCGAAACGCCTCCTAAAGAAATTGAAGAAAAACCAGAACCAAAACCAGATCCAAAGCCAGATAAAGCAACTACAGATGCTATGAATAGCATTTTAAACGGCCCTGAAAATAACGGGCAAGAAACAGAAGGAGAAGGCAATGATGCTACGGGTGGAGACAAAGGCGATCCCGATGGCGATCCAACGGCTTCTTCTTATTACGGGCAAGGACAAGGTTTAGATGGCGACGGTAATTATCGCCTTGGCGGAAGAAAAGCTTTAAATAAAGAAAAATTTGTACAAGATTGTAACGAGTCTGGAGTAGTGGTTGTAAAAATAGAAGTAAACCAAAAAGGCGAAGTAATCAATGCAGTGCCGGGCGTTAAAGGAACTACTAACACGGCCAATTGCTTATTAAAACCGGCAAAAAGAGCGGCTATGGCAACCAAGTTTAATAGTGATGCAAATGCTCCAATAAAGCAAACAGGCTATATAGAATACGAGTTTAAACTTTCTGAATAACAATAGTGTATGAACTATTCTGAAACCCTGCAGTGGATGTTTCAGCAGTTGCCCATGTATCAAAAACAAGGGAGAGCCGCTTTTAAAAAAGATCTTACCAATACTTTAGCCCTTAGCAAACATTTAAACCAGCCGCAAGATAAATTTAAGAGTATTCACGTGGGTGGTACCAATGGCAAAGGTTCTGTAAGCCATATTTTGGCTGCAATTTTACAAGCCAATAATTATAAAGTGGGTTTGTATACGTCGCCGCATCTAAAAGATTTTAGAGAACGTATAAAAGTAAACGGGAAAGAAGTTTCGCAAGATTTTGTAATAAATTTTATTGCAGACAATAAAGCATTCCTAGAAAAACAACAACTTTCTTTTTTTGAGATGAGCGTCGGAATGGCTTTCGACTATTTTGCGCAACAAAAAGTAGATATAGCTATAATAGAAGTTGGTTTGGGTGGGCGTTTAGATTCTACCAACATAATACGACCAATTTTGAGTATTATAACCAACATTGGTTTAGATCATACACAATTTTTGGGTGATAGTTTGCAGAAGATTGCCGTAGAAAAAGCCGGAATTATAAAAGAAAAAACGCCGGTTGTAGTAGGGGAGACGCAACCAGAAACACAAAATATTTTTAAAGAAACTGCCAAAAAGAATAATGCCTATATAACTTTTGCGGACCAGGAAGAGAAAGTAAACTTTACTAGCGATTTGCAAGGACTTTACCAACAAAAAAATATACAGACTGCGTTAATTGCTATTAAGCTGATTCAAGACTTGGGCTGGCAGCTAAACGATACAAAAACCCTCGCATCTTTAAAAGAAGTTAAAAAGCTTACCGGCTTTAAAGGCCGATGGCATATTTTGAAAGAAACCCCAAAAATTATTGCAGATACCGCTCATAATACAGAGGGTTTGCAATATGTGTTGCAACAACTGAAACAGGAAGAATTTAAGCAATTGCATATTGTATTTGGCGTTGTAAACGATAAAAATTTAAATACTATTTTGCCTTTAATGTCTAAAAAAGCGATTTATTATTTTTGTTGTCCAAATATTCCCAGAGGCAAACCGGCAAGCGAATTACAAACCGAAGCTAGTAAATTTGGATTGAATGGCAATGTATTTAGCACGGTTTCAGAGGCTTTGCAAAATGCGCAGGCGGCAGCAAACAAGGCAGATTTAATCTTTGTTGGAGGAAGCACTTTTACCGTAGCAGAAATAATTTAATTTTTTTTGTTTTTTATTTTGTACAATGTAAAAATGGTTTATATTTGCATCCGAATTACAGCAGTAAGGGCGCGTAGCTCAGTTGGTTCAGAGCACTTGGTTTACACCCAAGGGGTCAGGGGTTCGAATCCCTTCGCGCCCACTTAATTTTAAAACCCCTAAGTTAGTTAGGGGTTTTTTTATGACCGAATATTATATCTATATCGGATCAAGAACATTTTCGGATCAAGAACATTTTGGATCAAGAACATTTTCTGGGTTTTTGAGTTTTTATGCAAATAATTTTCGAGTCTGTACAGGAAGAAGTGTCTAGACCAATTATGTTTTTCAAGCAAAAATTGGAATTAATCTGTATAAAAAATTCTACTATTTAGATTCCTCTGAATATTACAGATAGTCTAAACTTCTCTCCAACGCCATTTTTCGAGAACCTTTAATTAAAACAGTTCCTGTTTTTATAGGTTTTTTTTCCAAGTGATTTGCAAAATCTTTCCAATCCGTAAATTTCCTTACAGTAGAGGAAGTTGTGGTTTTTGAAAAATAACTACCTACTAGAAAAACATTGTCTAGATTTAAGTCATTTAATTTATCTACAATTTTCTGGTGTTCTTCTTGCGCTTTTACTCCAATCTCTAACATATCTCCCAAAATAACAGATTTAGATTCGCTGTCTAAGCTTTTAAGATTTTGTAAAGCTAGTTCCATACTGGTTGGATTAGCGTTGTAGGCGTCTAAGATTATTTGAAGTTTATTTTTATTTAGAAGCTGACTGCGGTTATTAGATGGTGTGTACTCTTCTAACGCAACTTTAATCTCTTTATCCGGAACTTTAAAATATAAACCAATGGCAACAGCTGCCGAAAGGTTTTTAGCATTATAAATACCAATCAGTCTGCTGGTGAGCGTTGTATTGTTAAAACAAAGTTTTACAAACGGATTGGCTTCTAAAAAAGTAATCTGATAGTCTGCCGCTTTCCCTTCGCTAAAGCTGATAATTTGAGAAAACTCACTTTGTTTTACTTGCAAATCATCATCACGATTAATAAAAATAGCGGCGTTTTTCTTCCGTAAATAGGTGTAAAGCTCACTTTTTCCTTTTATTACTCCTTCAAACCCGCCAAAACCTTCTAAATGTGCTTTTCCAAAATTGGTTATATAGCCAAAGTTCGGTTCTGCTATTTTACATAAACGCTCAATTTCTTTTTGATGGTTTGCGCCCATTTCTACAATGCCTACTTCGGTTTTTTTAGTAAACTCAAGTAAGGTAAGTGGCACACCAATATGGTTGTTAAGATTGCCGCTAGTGGCTTTTACCTTGTACTTTTTAGATAAAACTGCTTTTACCAACTCTTTTGTAGTAGTTTTACCGTTGCTGCCGGTAATGGCAATAATATTGAGGTTTAAATAATTTCGGTGATAGTTGGCTAGGTTTTGTAAACTTTCTAAGACATCGTTTACCAAAATACACTTTGTATTTTTTGCATATTTTTTTTCGTCGACCACAGCGTAACTGGCGCCTTTTTCTAGGGCTTTCTTTGCAAAGGTATTTGCATTAAAATTTTCGCCCTTTAAGGCAAAAAATAATTGATTGGATTTTAGCTTTCTGGTATCTGTACAAATACCATCGCTGCTTAAAAAAAGCTGATGAATTTCTGAGGTGGTCATAGGTGTAAAAATAAAAAGTCCTTTAATATAAAATTAAAGGACTTTTGTGAATTAGAATAGCTTTTAAAGAAATTTTAATTTCTAGATTTGGTTCCTTTTTGTGATTTTGAACCTACGCGAGACATTGCATTTCTAAACCCAATATAGTCGGTTGCCATATCTTGTGGGAAATATCTACGTTGTGCAGGATCTAGCCAATAAGCGCGATCTCTCCAAGATCCACCTTTATAAACACGAACTTCGTTGTCTATAAGTGTTGTTCTGCTAGAAGAGCTGTCATACTCACGTGACATTTTTCCGGCACCGGTAGAGTCTCTTTCTACGTTTACTTTATGCTTAGGAGCATTGTACATACGTTCTGATTCTGCTAAATCGCCAGCTTCACGGAAGTATTTAGAAGATTCTTTATCTCCGTCTCTAAAATCTCTATTGTCACTTTTGGTAAATTGCGTTCTTAAATAGGTATCTTCTTCAGTAACCGGCTCTTGTTTAATTTCCCCCGGAAGGGTACGCGCCACAATGTTACCATTACTTAAAGTATCAAACTCTATAGAGTCTGAAGTTACTATTTCTACTTTTCCGTCTTGGCCAATAGCGTTTTTTGTGTAAACGTTACCACGATAGTAATTAAAATCGTTAAACTCATCGTCTACAATTGGTCGGTACACATCTGCAACCCATTCTGCTACGTTTCCTGCCATATCATAAAGACCGTAATCGTTTGGAGGGTAACTTTTAATCTCGTTGGTTATATCTGCACCATCATCACTCCATCCTGCAATTCCACCATAATCGCCATCCCCTTGTTTGAAATTGGCTAATTGGTCTCCGCGGGTTCTTCTTTTGCCGGCTCTGGTATATTGACCGTCCCAAGGATATTTTTTTCTTCCACGATATTTGTTGTAATCTCTTACACTAGACATTCCTAAAGCAGCGTATTCCCATTCTGCTTCGGTAGGTAAACGGTAAGCTGGTTGTAAAATACCGTCTTTACGTTGTACATAAGAAGGAGCTTTATTTTGCTCGGAACTCTCTCCATTATTGTTTCCGCCACCTCTTCTGTTTGCCATACGTTCTGACTCTCTACCACCTTTGGTCATTTCTTCGTCGCCACCATAAACTTGTGTTGGTGCGTTGATGTAGGTTTCTGTGTTAAAAGTTTTATCGGCATCTGTTTCAAAACGAGCGCCTTTTTTGGTGTAGCCTTTTTCTTCTAGCAATGCTTCGTTAACACGGTCTGTACGCCATTGGCTAAACTCTGTAGCTTGTATCCAGTTTACACCAACCACCGGGTAGTTTTGGTAAGCCGGGTGGCGCAGATAGTTATTGGTCATAGTTTCGTTATACCCTAAACGGTTTCTCCATACCAAAGTATCTGGTAATGCGCCTACGTAAATAGTTTTATAACGATCTTCAGAAGGTGGGAAAGTCATTTTTAACCAATCTAAGTATTGTAAATACATTCTGTTGGTTACCTCTGTTTCATCCATATAGAAAGATTGTACGTGCTGTTGGGTTGGGGTGTTGTTCCAATCATGCATCACGTCATCCTGCACACGTCCCATTGTAAAGGTTCCTCCTTCAACAAAAATTAGACCCGGCGCGGCTTCTTGTCCACTATATTTGGTTTGATACTTCATATTCCCGTCTTTTCCGGTTAAGTCCCAACCGGTTGCGCGAGAATTATTCTTATAATCTCTAGAGTTGTTACATCCTATCAAAAGGCCTGTAAATACAACTGCAGATAAGGTTTTAAGAGCGATTCTAAATCTCATAATACTCAATAAGTTTGTAAAAATTTTGGGGTTGCAATATAATAATTCGTGCTAAATTAACAAGTTTCTTTTAAGATTTTAGCATTTAAACGTATTTAACGTTTCTAAGTTAATAACGATATGTCTACGAATATAGTATGTTTCTAACAAAAAATATATTTTTGCAGCAGTAAATATAATACAAAAAATTAATTAGCGTTATTCTTATTCTATGAAGTTAACCTACGCCATACTTATTTCTGCGCTGTTTCCGGCAATGCTTTTAGGCCAGCAAAAAAAATTTGTAATAAACTGGCAAGGGCAAGCAGATATGAAAACCCTACCAGAACATAAGGCGTTTTTTCTTCCTGTCTTTCAAAGTGAAAATTATCAATACGATTATTATAACGATGCGATTAAATTTGTAGCACAATGGCAAGAAACCGGTCAAGTTCAGTCGGCTAGGCTTACACAGGTTTCTTACGCTTCTATTACGGCTGCCGAAATAAAAAATCTAAACACCAACAATATACCACAAGAGCCAAAGTTGCAACTCGCTGCCGCTAGGGCAAAAAACCGTTCTTATTTTGTGTTAGAATTATCGCCTATAGTAAAGCAAAACGGTACTTTCAAAAAAATAACTTCGTTTAGTATAGCCTATACAAAAGCTAACAATCGTTCTGCGGCTTTGGCTGCTAGTGCTGTGCCGCCAATTAGTAACTCGGTTTTGAGCTCCGGAGATTGGTATCGGTTTTATGTAGATAAATCTGGCGTGTACAAATTGTCCAAATCTTTTTTAGAAAGTTTAGGAATGAACCTAAACAATATAGACCCAAGAAATATCCGTATTCACGGGCATGGCGGGGATATGTTACCTTTACGGAATAGCGAAAACTTGCACTACGACATTCCGGAAACGGCAATTCAAGTAATTGGAGAAGAAGACGGGAGTTTCGACAGTCAAGATTATATTCTTTTTTATGCTAAAGCCGTAAACGATAAATGGAGTCAAGAAAACAAAACCAACCTCAATTTATATGCAAAACGCTCTTACTACTATATAAGTGTGGGGCCACAAAATGGTTTACGAGTAAATAATTATGCAGAACCAAGTGGTAGCGCTGCACAAACCATTACTACTTTTGATGCCTACCAATATTACGAAGTAGATAAATACAGCGTGGCAAAAACCGGCAGACGTTGGTTTGGCGATAGGTTTGATGTACAAAACGAAAAAGAATATACCTTTAATTTTCCTAATTTGGTTACAACCGAGCCTATAAATATGAAGGTAAGCGCCATTTCTGCTTCAGAATCTGATAACAGTAGTTTTGCAATTTCGGTAAACGGAAACCAAATGGGTCAAATTACTTATGCTGCCATAAACGATGATGATTATGCGCGAGACGGCGAGATTACCCAAGACGTTTCCGTAAATAACGACGAAGTAAAGGTAAAATTAACCTATAATAATGGTGGTAATCCTGCCAGTTTAGGGTATTTAGATTATATAAACATTCACGCCAAACGCCAATTAATTGCTGCTAACAAGCAGTTTGAGTTTAGCTTTACGGAAGCTGCGCTGGCAAACGGAATTGCAGCATATCAAATTTCTAACGCCGCTGCAATAGAGCAAGTTTGGGATATTACCAATCTGCAAAATATTAGTACCATCTACAATGAAAGTAGTCAAAACACCTTTACTTTTAAAGCTAATTTGGGCGAAAAACGAAACTATATTGCAATTTCTGCACAAGATTATTACACCCCTTTAAAAGAAGGAAACCCAAAAGTTGCAAACCAAAATTTAAAAGGAAATGTTTTTAAAGGACAAGACGGAAATTTTCAAGATGTAGATTATCTAATTGTTAGTCCGGCCTTTTTAATGCAACAAGCCAACAGACTGGCGCAACATCGTGCACAGCGTGATAATTTAAACATTAAAGTAGTATTAGATACAGATATTTATACCGAGTTTAATAGCGGGAAACAAGATATTGGCGCTATAAGAAATTTTGTAAAATACATTTATGACAACGGGACCCCGGGCAATAAAATTAAATATGTTGGGTTATTGGGCGATGCTTCGGTAGATTTTAAAGACCGCTTGCAAAACAATAATAACATTCTTCCTATTTATCAAAGTTTATTCAGTTTTAGTTTGGGAGCTCGAACCACTGCTTCAGACGATTTTTACGGAATGATGGATCCGCAAGAAGGTACAATGAATACTAACGATAAGTTAGATATTGCCGTAGGGAGAATTTTAGCAGATTCTCCACAAACCGCCAAAACCTTTATAGATAAAATAATAGATTACGAAAGCAGAGATGCTTACGGCAGATGGCGCAATAATTTCTTGCTTATTTCAGACGATGCAGACGAAGCAGGTAGCGGCGGTTTTGGTTTGCAAGTATCTTTAGATAGTATTGGCCAGGATATCTCGCAAAACAAACCATTTATTAATGTAAAAAAAATACATAGCGATGCGTTTCAACAAGTTTCTACTTCCGGTGGGCAACGCTATCCAAAAGTAAACGAAGCAATTTCAAACGCCATAGAAGTGGGGGCGTGCGTAGTAAATTATTTTGGGCACGGTGGCGAAAATGGCTTAGCGTCAGAAAGAATAATAACTATTAACGACATAGAGAGCTGGCAAAACAAACATAAATATAATTTGTTTGTAACAGTAACTTGCGAGTTTACCCGTTTCGATAATCCGTTGCGTTTATCGCCAGGAGAAATTAATTTGGCAAAAGTAGAAGCCGGTTCTGTGGCAATGGTAACTACCACACGTAAAATAAGCGTATTTACGGGTACTAGATTTAATTTTGCTTTGGGTCCTTATTTGTTTGATTATGCCAACGCCAATATCTCTATTGCAGAGTCTGTTAGATTAACCAAAAATGAGATTTCAAGTTCAGATAGACGAGTGGTATTTTACTTTGGCGATCCGTCTATGAAATTGGCTTTGGCAGAACCCAAAATAAACTTAACCGCTATAAACGATAAACCTTTTCCGCAGCAAAACGATACCTTAAAAGCCTTAGATAAAATAAAATTTACCGGAGAAGTGGTAAATGCCAATGGCACTTTGCTAAACAATTATAAAGGCATTTTGTCTACTACGGTTTTTGATAAAAGAATAGAACGGGAAACTTTAGGGAATGATGGTACAATGATAGATCACGACGACAATTCTCAAACACCCAAGGTTTTAGGCATTATGGATTTTACCACCTTAGGAGAAATCATATTTCGCGGACAAGCATCTGTAAATAACGGGAAATTTGAATTTGATTTTGTAGTGCCCAAAGACATAACAGTTCCTGTAGGAAATGGCAGAGTTAGCTTTTATGCAGAAAATAAAGAATTGTTGGTAGACAATCGCGGGTATAGTAATTCTATCTTGGTAGGCGGAATAAACCAAAATGCACCGGAAGATAATTTAGGCCCCGAGATACAATTATATATGAACGATGAAACTTTTGTTTCTGGCGGCATAACTAATTCGTCACCATTTATTTTGGCAAAATTGGCAGACGAAAACGGTATAAATACCGCTAGCGGAATTGGGCACGATTTAGTAGCCATTTTAGATGGCGACGAGACAGACCCAATCGTGCTAAACGATTATTACGAAACAGAAGTAGACGATTACACCCAAGGTACGGTTAATTACAAATTGCGCAATTTAGAAGAAGGTTTACATACCTTAACCTTTAAAGCCTGGGATGTTTATAATAATTCTAGCACGGCAGAAATTCAATTTCGCGTTGCAGACGATCAAAATTTAAAAATCACCAAAGTACTTAACTATCCAAACCCTTTTCATACCTATACAGAGTTCTGGTTTAACCACAACCGCCCGTTTGAGCCTTTAGAAGTACAAGTGCAAGTGTTTACCGTTTCCGGAAAAATTGTGTGGACGCATAACCAATTAATAAACACAGAAGGCTTTTTATCGCGCGAAATAACTTGGGACGGCCGGGACGATTTTGGCGATAGAATAGGAAAAGGTGTATATATTTATAAGTTAAGTGTAAAATCTACGTTATCTAACAAGAAAGTCGAGAAATTTGAAAAGCTCGTTATCCTCTAATTATAATAAAAATCTATATTTGTCAAAATATTTATTACCTGTATGAGAAAAATAACTTTTTTACTACTCACCGCAGTTTTGTTTATCAGTAACAAAACCAAAGCGCAAGATGAAATTACAATTAAAGATAGAACCATTACCACGGCAGTGCCATTTTTATTAATCTCGGGAGATGCCCGAGCTTCAGGCTTGGCAGACCAAGGTGTTGCCACCCCGGTAGATGCTTATTCCCAACAATGGAATCCCGCAAAATATGTTTTTTCCGAAAAGCAGCAAGGTGTAGGTATTTCGTATGTACCGTATCTTAGAGAATTGGCCAACGATATTAATGTAGGGCAAGTAAATTATTTTAACCGAATTAATGAGCGAAGTGCTTTTGCTGCAAGTTTACGGTATTTTAATTTAGGAGAAATTGAGGCACGCCAAACAGCAGAACAAGATGCTTTACTGTTAAAACCTAATCAGCTTTCGTTTGATTTAACTTATGCTTTACGCCTTTCAGAACAATTTTCTATGGCGGTAACCGGTAGGTACATCCGTTCAGATTTAAAATTACAAACTTCTAGCGAAGATGCTTCTGCGGCAAACTCTTTTGGTGTAGATGTTTCTGCTTTCTATCAATCAGAAGAAATTGCTTATAGCGATTTTAACGGTCGCTGGCGCGGAGGTATCAATATTTCTAACATAGGACCAAAAATAAAATACGACGATGCCGGGCAAGAAAGTTTTATTCCTACCAACTTTAAAGCCGGAGCGGGATTCGATTTTATTTTAGACGCTGCCAATACCGTTGGCGTTTATGGCGAGATAAATAAACTCTTGGTGCCAACACCAAGCGATTCTAATGACGATGGCCGTATAGACCGCGAAGACGATTGGTATAACGAGAGCCCGTTTGGAGCTATATTTTCTTCTTGGGGAGATGCGCCAGATGGTTTTAGCGAAGAATTAAAAGAAATTACTTGGGCTTTAGGAGCAGAATACCGCTATGAAGATAGCTTTGCTTTTAGATTAGGATATTTTAACGAGAGCGACGTAAAAGGATTTAGAAAATTCTTATCGTTAGGAGCAGGATTTAAATATTCTGTAATTAATATAGACGCGTCTTATTTATTTTCTACCGCTAAGAAAACTACCAATCCGTTAGAAGGAAGTTTGCGTTTTAGTCTTTCCTTTAACTTTGGCGAAGAATATACCGAGTACTAAATATGTTTAGTTAAACCGAAAAAATAAAAGCATCAATTTTTTTAAATTGGTGCTTTTTATTTTAGCACAACTATTTGTAACTTTAACCTATGAAAGAAACCGAAATACGGGTAAAATTCCAAGTGTACAAAGACTTGCAAGAATTGCCGGAAAACACCCGAAATTTAATGTCGCATGCTTTTGCGGCAAGAGACAAAGCTTACGCACCTTATTCAGAATTTTTGGTAGGAGCCGCGCTTCTTCTAGAAAACGGCGAAATTATAACCGGTAGCAACCAAGAAAACGCCGCTTACCCTTCGGGTTTATGTGCAGAAAGAACAGCTATATTTTATGCCGGCGCAAAATATCCCGATGTAAAAATAGAGCAGATGGTTATTTCGGTAAAATCGCTTAAACGCAGTATAGAAGTTCCCACGCCACCTTGTGGTTCTTGTCGTCAAGCAATAGCCGAATATGAGTTTAAACAAAAGCAACCCATTGCAATTTATTTTATGGGAGAAAGCGGAGAAATACTAAAATCAGACTCCTTAATTAACATTTTACCCCTGGCATTTGACAGTAGTTTTATGTAGACCGCTTTTTTAAATCAAAAGTGTTTTGCTTTAAGGCTTATTGTCTTATTTTTGTGCTTGCGTTTCTGGTAACGCCTTAAAATTTAATTTCATGAAAGAGATAACTAAAGAAACATACATTAAGTGGTATGAAGATATGCTGTTTTGGCGCAAGTTTGAAGACAAGCTGGCGCAAGTATACATTCAGCAAAAAGTAAGAGGGTTTTTGCATTTGTATAACGGGCAAGAAGCTATTTTGGCCGGGGCATTGCACGCGATGGATTTGAAAAAAGATCGTATGATAACCGCTTACCGTAACCACGTACAACCAATAGGTTTGGGTGCAGACCCAAAACGTGTCATGGCAGAACTTTACGGAAAAAAAACAGGAACTTCAAAAGGTTTAGGAGGTTCTATGCACATTTTTTCTAAAGAACACCGTTTTTATGGCGGTCATGGTATTGTTGGTGGGCAAATTCCGTTGGGAGCAGGATTGGCTTTTGGCGATAAATACCACAAGCGCGATAATGTAACCTTAACCTTTTTAGGAGATGGCGCCGCCAGACAAGGAACGCTACACGAAACGCTAAACTTAGCAATGACGTGGAAACTTCCGGTTGTTTTTTGTGTAGAAAACAATGGTTACGCAATGGGAACTTCCGTAAAGCGAACTTCTAACAGCCTAGATATTTGGAAACTAGGTTTAGGATACGAAATGCCTTGCGGTCCGGTAGATGCTATGAATCCTGAAAAAGTTGCAGAAGCTTTAGACGAAGCTATCTCACGTGCCAGAGCAGGTAACGGCCCAACCTTTTTAGATTTAAAAACCTATCGTTACCGTGGTCACTCTATGAGTGATGCGCAAAAATACCGTACCAAAGACGAAGTAAAAGAGTACCAAAAAATAGATCCTATTATAACGGTATTAAACAAAATAAAAGAAAACGACTGGCTGTCTGAAGAAGAAATTAAAAAGATTAAGAAAGACGTAAAAGATCGCGTGGCAGAATGCGAAAAATTTGCAGACGAGTCAGAATTTCCGGAAACCAACGTAATGTACGATGCGGTTTACGAGCAGGAAGATTATCCTTTTTTATCACATAAATTATAAAACCTATGGCTGAAGTTATTAATATGCCAAGATTGAGCGACACTATGGAAGAAGGTGTGGTTGCAAAATGGCTAAAACAAAAAGGAGATAAAGTAGAAGAAGGCGATATTTTGGCCGAGATTGAGACAGATAAAGCCACAATGGAGTTTGAGTCTTTTCATAACGGTACGCTGCTTTATATTGGTATTGAAGAAGGAGAAGCTGCTCCGGTAGATTCGCTTTTAGCCATTATAGGAGAAGAAGACGAAGATATTGACGCTCTAATAAAAGAAGCTAAAAGCGCTGATAAAGAAGAAAAATCTGACGATAAAACCGAAGAAAAAGAAGAAATCAAAGAAACTTCAGATACATCTACTAAAGAAGAAACGTCAAAAGAAGAAAGTGAAATACCAGATGGAGTAGAGGTTATAAATATGCCACGACTTTCTGACACGATGGAAGAAGGAACCGTTGCTCAATGGCTAAAACAAGAAGGTGATGAAGTAGAGGAAGGCGATATCTTAGCCGAGATAGAAACAGATAAAGCTACAATGGAGTTTGAAAGTTTCTACAGCGGTACTTTACTTTACATAGGCGTAAAAGAAGGCGAAACCTCTCCCGTAGAAGAACTTCTAGCTATTATTGGTCCGGAAGGAACAGATGTTTCTGCTATTGTAGAAAAAACCAAGAACGGCGAAAGTCCTAAAAAATCGTCTTCTAAAGAAGATAAAGAAGACGAAGAAAATTCGGCAGAAAAAGATAGTCAACAAGAAACAGAGGTGCAACATACCAACGATGCTGGAGGACGTATTTTTGCTTCGCCATTGGCCAAGAAAATGGCGCAAGAAAAAAATATAGATTTAACCAATGTAAAAGGCTCGGGAGAAAATGGTCGCATTGTTAAAAAAGATATAGAAAATTACCAGCCTTCACAAAAACAGGCTGCTAAAAAAGAACAATCCGCAAAAGCGCCACAAGCAGAAAAACCTGCTTCTAGTGCCGTAGAAGTTTTTACGCCGGCAGGAGAAGAAAGTTTTGAAGAGGTTAAAAACTCGCAAATGCGCAAAACTATTGCCAAGCGTCTTGCCGAATCAAAATTTAATGCGCCGCATTATTACCTAACAATAGAGTTAGATATGGATAAAGCAATGGAAGCTCGTAAACAAATAAACGAGATGCCAGACACTAAAATATCCTTTAATGATATGGCTATAAAGGCCTCGGCTATGGCTTTACGGAAACATCCGCAGGTAAACTCACAGTGGAAAGGAGAGGTTACTCAAATTGCCAAACATATTCATATTGGCGTGGCCGTAGCAGTAGAAGAAGGCTTGGTGGTACCGGTTTTAGAATTTGCGGACCAAATGCCAATGACGGCTATTAATGATAACGTAAAAAACCTAGCAGGAAAAGCACGTGATAAAAAATTGCAACCCAAAGAGATGGAAGGTAGCACATTTACAGTTTCTAATTTAGGAATGTTTGGCATTGTAGAATTTACCAGTATTATTAACCAGCCTAATTCCGCAATTTTATCTATAGGTACAATTGTAGAAAAGCCGGTGGTTAGAAATGGCGAGATTCAAGTTGGTAATACAATGAAGGTGACTTTAGCCTGCGATCATAGAACAGTAGATGGCGCAACCGGTTCTAAGTTTTTACAAACCTTTAAAACCTATATGGAAAATCCGGTAACTATGCTGGCATAACCCATTATATAATCGTATCAAAATCCCGTTTTCAACGGGATTTTTTTATCTTTAAGCTTTTGTCAATTATTTAAGCAACTTATGAAGAAAATTTATCATTTTGTAACACTCGTGTTTTTAGGTTTTGTTTCTTTCGCACAAGAAACCACGCCAAAGTTAGAGAGCGGGTTTTTAGAAGAAACTTTAACCTATTTGGCTTCAGACGAGTTAGAGGGTAGAAAAACCGGCAGCGAGGGTATTGAAAAAGCCGCGGTTTATATAGAAAATATCTTTACGGAAAATTCTCTCCAACCCTTTTTTACAACCTACCGAGACAGTTTTGAAGTAAAAGGTAAAACCGGCTATAATTTGGTAGCCTTAAAAGAAGGAAACGATCCGGATTTAAAAAAAGAGTTTATTATTCTGGGTGCACATTACGACCACATTGGTAAAGTAAAAAAAGCTATAGAAGGAGATAATATTGCAAACGGCGCCAACGATAATGCTGCAGGAACTACCGCAGTTTTAGCCCTGGCAAAACAATTTGCAAAAATAGATACCAAACGCAGTATTTTGTTTGTACTTTTTTCTGCCGAAGAAGAAGGCTTAATAGGTTCTAAACATTTGGCCAAACAATTGGAAGAAGCCGAGACAGATATATACGTTTTATTAAATTTTGAAATGATTGGTGTTCCGTTAAAAGAACAAAATTACCAAGCTTATTTAACCGGTTACGAAAAATCTAACCTAGCGGAGAAGTTTAATCAATATGCCGGTGAGGAAATCTTCGGTTTTTTTCCGAAGGCGCAAAATTTTCAACTTTTTAAACGCAGCGATAATTATCCTTTCTACAAGCATTTAAACATTCCGGCGCAAAGCCTAAGTACTTTTGATTTTTCTAATTACGATTATTACCACCATGTAAAAGATGAAACCAAATTGATGGATTTTAACCATATGCGTTCGCTTTTGCAAAGTATGCAACCCGCAATAGAAAAAATGGCAAATACTACCGAAAAAGAAATTTATTTAACTCCTAAAAAGTAAAAAATGCCTAAAAATATAATTATTACCGGTACTAGCAGAGGTATAGGTTTTGAGTTGGTGCAAATTTTAGCCAAAATGGGTCATTCTATTTTAGCACTTTCGCGTCGAGAAAAGTCGGTAACAGATCTGCAATTAAAAAATGTACATGCTTTTTCTTGCGATATAAACAGTCCGCAAGATTTAAAAAAGGTAAAAAATTATGTAGAAAGCAATTGGAAACAAGTAGATGTGTTAATCAATAACGCCGGTAAAATTGTTAATAAAGCCTTTACGGAGATTAGCTTAGAAGAATTAGAAGCTGTTTACAAAACCAATGTTTTTGGCGTCTTTGAGATTACCAAACTAATTTTGCCGTATACACATGCTAAAAGCCACGTGTTAACCATTAGCAGTATGGGCGGCATACAAGGCAGTGTTAAATTTCCCGGACTTGCGGCGTATAGTTCCAGTAAAGGCGCGGTAATGACCTTAACGGAAGTTTTGGCAGAAGAATATAAAGAAAAAGGACCGGCTTTTAATGCTTTAGCACTTGGCGCAGTACAAACCGAAATGTTAGAAGAAGCTTTCCCCGGTTATAAAGCACCGGTAACTGCCAATAAAATGGCAGAATATATCGCCAACTTTGCCTTAACCGGACAGGAGTTTTATAATGGTAAACTCTTACAAGTTTCTAATTCTACGCCGTAGATAAATGAAAAACATCCTACAGAAATATGTGCCCGAGCGGGCTGTAGAACCGGTTTTTGCATTAATAACGCAAAACGGGGTACATTTAAAAATTGTAAACGAGCGCAAAACGCGTCACGGCGATTATCGTAAAATAAACGGACACGTTATTATTACTGTAAACGCCAATTTAAACAAGTACAAATTTCTAATTACCCTCGTGCATGAAATTGCACATCTTTTGGCTTTTGAAAAATATGGTATAAACATAAAACCACACGGCAGAGAGTGGAAACATACGTTTAAACATTTGATGCTGCCGTTTATAAATCCGTCGGTTTTTCCGCAGCAGCTTTTACCGGTTTTGGCCAATCACTTTAGAAACCCTAAGGCCAGTAGCGATACAGATGCTTATCTTTCTATTGCCTTAAAAGAATTTGATGCTAAAAACGATAAAAACTATATCTTTGAAATTCCTATTGGCAGCACCTTTAGAATATATAACGGACGCGTTTTTAAAAAAGGAAGAAAACGGATAAAACGTTATGAATGTTTAGAGCTTGCAACGGGTAAAACCTATATTTTTCAGCCCAATGCAGAAGTAGAATTGTTAAAAACCCAAGTTAATGAATAAGAATTATTATGCAGTTATAATGGCCGGAGGCGTTGGTTCTCGATTTTGGCCGGTGAGTACGCAAGCTTTTCCCAAGCAATTTCATGATATTTTGGGAACGGGAGATACCCTTATTCAAACTACTTATAAACGTTTAAACAAGTTGGTGCCACAAGAGAATATTTTGGTATTAACCAATTCTGCATACAAAACTTTAGTGCAACAACAATTACCGGAATTACAAGAAGACCAAATTGTACTAGAACCGGCTATGCGCAATACTGCGCCTTGCATTTTGTTGGCAGCATTAAAAATTCAGAAAGAAAATCCGGACGCTTTAATGATGGTAGCACCCAGCGACCATTGGATAGAAGACGAAAAAGCTTTTGTAGAAAATTTACAAATGGCTTATGACGCTTGTCAGCGACAAAATTTATTAATGACTTTGGGTATTAAGCCTACATTTCCCAACACCGGATATGGCTACATTCAATATGCAGAAAAAAGTAATACGCCCATAAAACCCGTAGTGAAATTTACGGAAAAACCAGATTATAAAACCGCACAATCTTTTTTAGAAAAAGGAACGTATTTATGGAATGCAGGTATATTTATTTGGAGTATTAAAAGCATAACCAAGGCTTTTGAAAAATATATGACACAATTATACACTTTGTTTTTAGAAGCCAAACCTGTTTTAAATACCTCCAAAGAAGAAAGTGCTCTGTTGCAATTTTATCCGCAAGCAGAAAACCTTTCTATAGATTATGCCATTATGGAAAAAGCCGATAATGTATGTGTAATACCGGCCAATTTTGATTGGAATGATCTGGGCTCGTGGGGAGCTTTGCACGAACAATTACCAAAAGACGAAAACAACAATGTGGTGATGCAGGCCAAACCGCACCTAATTAATACCAAAAACACTATTGTTCGCACACAAAAAGATAAAGTAGCAATTATAGATGGTTTGGAAGATTATATAGTGGTAGAAAATAAAAAGGTTTTACTTATCTTTCCGCAGGATAAACAACAAGAAATCAAGGAAATTCGTTCTGCTATCGAGAAAAAATATGGCGAAGATTTGGTTTAATACTTAATGGAAAAAGAACAAAATTCACAAGACGCTTCCGGTCAAAAGCTTTCAGAAGACCTTAAAGGAACAGCGCAAAGTTTGCGTAGTTTTATTTCAGAACTTTTAGACATTCGCAACGATACCGATAGGGATTCTACCATAGAAGCGGTAAAAAAAGATATTCCTTTTAAAGGGCATAACGCGTGGATTCTTATCTTTTCTATTTTTGTGGCATCTATTGGCTTAAACGTAAATAGCACTGCTGTAATTATTGGCGCGATGCTTATTTCTCCTTTAATGGGGCCTATTGTTGGGATGGGACTTTCTGTAGCAATTAATGATATAGATACTTTGCGCCGCTCGTTGATAAACCTTGGCGTTATGGTGGGGTTAAGCGTGCTTACTGCATTTTTTTACTTTAGTATATCGCCACTTACCGGCATTAATTCTGAGTTGGAAGCACGTACCTATCCGACAATTTTAGATGTTTTGGTAGCAATTTTTGGTGGTTTGGCTTTAATTGTAGCAAAAACCAAAAAAGGAACCATTGCAAGTGTAATTTTTGGGGTAGCTATTGCAACCGCTTTAATGCCGCCTTTATGTACAGTAGGTTATGGTTTGGCAGA
Source organism: uncultured Mesonia sp. (assembly GCA_947494545.1). Lineage (GTDB taxonomy): Bacteria > Bacteroidota > Bacteroidia > Flavobacteriales > Flavobacteriaceae > Mesonia. The sequence goes on from CANLVH010000015.1 coordinate 36,779, forward strand.
GGGTAATTGGTCACATGCGGGCGGAGCTTTGTATCTTTTTTCTATTAATGCCACCTTTATTGCGCTATCTACATTTGTGGTTTCTAAATTATTGGGTTTTCCATTGGTAAAATATGCTAACTCTAAGCGCAGAAAAAGAATTGCACAACTAGCGTCTATCATTGCTATAATTGTAATGGTGCCAAGTGTTTATTTGTTTTATAATATGTTGCAGGAGTCGTATTTTAAGCAAGACGCCAGAAAATTTGTAGAAGATGAGTTGATGGTTTACAAAGAATCTTTTCTGCAAAAAAATGCTACAATAGCCGAATATAATTCCGGGCTTGACCCAAAAATAGAAGTTTCTTTTTTAGGGAAAGAAATACCATCTTCTGTGATAGGATTGTGGCGCGAGAAGATGAAAAAGTATCCTAATTTGCGCAATTCGTCGCTAATTATTTTACAAAATGAAAATACAGAGTCTTTTGACCAGTTGCAATATATGCAAGAATTTAAACGCAGAGATTCTATTAGTTTACTGAATAAAGATGAGCGTATAGTTTTTTTAGAGCAGGAATTATCGCGTTTACGGAAATTTCAAAAGCAACAAATACCTTTTGTAAGTATTAGTAAAGAGGTAGAGATAAACTATGAAAATCTTAACGAAATTAGCTACGCAGATAAGATAATTAGCAACTTTAATACCATAGACACTCTACCGGAAATAAGTTTGGTGTGGAAAGAAGATTTACCACAAGAAAAAAGATTATCGCAAGAAGCAAAATTGCGTAAATGGTTAACTTATAAACTACAATTAGACACCTTGGTAGTGGTAAGTAAACCGCCTGTTAAAGCCCTTTAAGTTGTGCTTCGCGTACTTTTTTAAAGAGGTCTGAAGAATATACAAAATTGGTAACCGCTTCATTCTCTGTCTTAAAAATTTCGTTGTTATTACCTTGCCAGGCTAAATTACCTTTTTGAAGGAAAATAATATTTTCGCCAATTTCTAACACAGAGTTCATATCGTGTGTATTGATAACAGTTGTAATGTTGTTTTCGTGGGTTATTTCTTGAATTAGATTATCTATAATCATAGCAGATTTTGGGTCTAAACCGGAGTTTGGCTCATCGCAAAACAAAAATTTTGGTTCGTTAACAATTGCTCTGGCAATGGCAACTCGTTTTTGCATTCCGCCACTAATCTCAGAAGGGTATTTATGGTTTACATTTTTAAGGTTTACACGTTTTAATACTTTGTTTACCCGCTCCATCATTTCTTCTTTTTTTAGCTTGGTAAACATCCGTAAAGGAAACATTACATTTTCTGCAATTGTCATAGAATCAAACAAGGCGCTTCCTTGAAAAACCATTCCCATTTTTTTTCGTAAATCGCGTTTTTCTTCCGCGTTAAGCGTAGAATAATCTACATCGTTATATTTTATAGTGCCTTGTTCGGGGCTAAATAAACCCAAAAGACATTTCATAAAAACGGTTTTACCAGAACCTGATTGCCCGATAATTAGATTGGTCTTGCCTTGATAAAATTCGGTAGTAATACCTTTTAAAATCTCTTCGCCATTAAATCCTTTATGTAAATCTTCTACTTTTATCATTAACTAAGCAATAATTGGGTTAAAATATAATTTACGATAATAAGCATTACACTGGTCCACACAAAGGAGGTTGTACTGGCTTGCCCAACTTCTAAGGCGCCGCCCTTCATATAATAACCGTGATACGATGGCACGGTAGCCAAAATAAGTGCAAAGAAAAAACTTTTTATAAATGCGTATGCCAAGTGGTACGGAATAAAATCTTCTTGCAAGCCGCTTAAAAATTGATCGCTTGCTATAAAACCGCCAAAAACACCCGCCATATAAGCACCTAAAATACCAAGAAACATAGAAATAGCAATTACAAACGGATAGAGCAAAAGCGCTATTATTTTAGGAAAAACCAAATAATTGGTAGAATTTATTCCCATAACTTCCAAAGCGTCTATTTGCTCTGTTACGCGCATTGTACCAATACTAGATGTGATATAACTACCCACTTTTCCTGCCATTATAATAGAAATAAAAGTAGGAGAGAACTCTAAGATAATAGATTGACGCGCAGTAAAGGCAATCAAACTCTTAGGTATTAACGGATTGTTGAGGTTTAGTGCCGTCTGAATGGTAACTACCGCGCCTAAAAAAAAGGAAATAAATATAATAATTCCCATAGAATTGATAATCAAATCGTCTATCTCCTTAAAAATTAATTGACGTAAAACAGAAGCTTTTGTCATTCTTCTAAACACGTCTTTTAACATGATGAAATATTGACCTATATCGTGAAGGTATTTCATTAAAAGTATTTTTGTAAAGCTAAAATAGCAAAAATAATTACCAAAGTATTTAACTTACAATTAATCTTTAAGCTTAAAACATTTATAACTTTGTAGAAAAATAATTTTCTTATGAAAAAAATGCTCTATAGCCTTTTTGGGGCTTTTTTAATTATGAGTTGCAGCACTTCTCAAGAAACGGTTGCCACGCAAACAGAAGCAACGGTTAAAAAAGATAGTGTAGAACAAGTAAACTCACAAAAACCTAAATTGGTGGTTGGTATTGTAGTAGACCAAATGCGCGCCGATTATATTTCTAGGTTTTGGGAAAAATACGGCGAAAACGGCTTTAAACGAATGATTAATAATGGTTATCATCTTAAAAACAACCATTTTAATTATGTGCCAACCTATACCGGTCCCGGGCACGCTTCTGTTTATACCGGCACGACGCCACGCAATCACGGTATAATTGCTAATAATTGGTTTGATAAAGAAATTGCAGAAAAGGTATATTGCGTCGGAGACAATTCCGTAAAGGCTGTAGGCACAAATTCTAAAGCCGGTAAGATGTCGCCTTCGCGTATGAAAACCACTACTTTTGGAGATCAAAACCGCTTGCACACACAGTTTCGCGGAAAAACCATTGGTATTGCTATAAAAGACCGTGGTGCAATTTTACCTGCCGGCCATACCGCCAATGCGGCTTACTGGTTTCACGGCAAAGACGAAGGGAAATTTATAAGCAGCAGCTTTTACCAAGAAAATTTACCTAACTGGGTAGAAAACTTTAACCAAAGTGGTAAGGCAGCAAGTTATCTAAAAGAATGGAATACCCTTTACCCCATAGAAACTTATACCGAAAGCGGAAAGGATAAAAACACTTATGAGTTTGGTTTTGACGGAAAAAAAGATGCAACTTTCCCTTATAATCTAGCAGAGTTAAAAAACCAAAATGACAATTTTGACATTCTGAAAGCCACCGCTTACGGCAATGATCTTACAACAGATTTTGCCATAGCTGCAATTAAAGGAGAGAGTTTGGGTAAAGATAACTTTACAGACGTGTTAACGCTTAGTTATTCCAGTACAGATTATGTTGGTCATAATTTCGGGGTAAACTCCAAAGAAGTGCAAGACACCTATTTACGTTTAGACCAAGATATTGCTCGTTTATTAGATACCTTAGACCAAGAAGTAGGAAAAGGAAATTATACGGTTTTTTTAACCGCAGACCACGGCGGAATTAATGTGCCTAATTACCTAAAAGAGCATAAAATACCCGCTGGTTATTTTAGCAGTTCTACTTTACGGAAAGATCTCAAAGAATTTTTAGGCAATAATTATGCTGCCACCAATTTGATTGCAAATGTTTCTAACAACCAAGTGTTTTTTGATTACAATGCCTTGGAAGAAAAAAATATTAACGCGAAAGATTTAGAAACCGAAATTGCAAACTTTCTATTGCAGCAAGACGGCATCTACCAAGTATATACACGAAGCAATATGCTAAATGCCGGCTTTACGGAAAAAAGAGCTAAGTTGATACAGAAAGGTTTTAACCAAAAACGAAGCGGAGATGTTATCTATGTGTTAGACCCCGCTTATGTTTCTTATCCTTCTAAAGGTTCTACCCACGGCAGCGCGTTAAATTATGATACGCATGTGCCATTAATTTTTTACGGAAACGGCATTAAACACGGAAAGACTTATAAAGAAACGCATATAACCGATATCGCACCAACAGTTTCGGCTTTATTAGATATAGCTTTTCCTAATAATGCAACAGGAGATGTTTTATACGAAATACTAAAAACTACCGATTAAAATAATTTTTCTTTTATTTTTTTCCAGCGGTATTTTCTAATCCACTTGCCTTCCTCGGCCGTAACGAGGTAAGGCAATTTTTTTTTCTGTGCCAAACGAAAACCACGCATGCAGTCAACAAAAAAAGAAGCTTTCTTTTTTAAAAAGCTCAATTTTAAGGCGGCAATAGCAGTTATTGTCCAACCATATCGTAATTTATAAAAAGCTTCGCCTTGTTTAAACTTAGAAGATTTATGGTAGGTTTTACCCGTTGGCCGAAGGTGTTTTACTTTTAATTCCGGCAGGGTTTTTATTTCCCAGCCGTGGTATCTCGCCAAAAGTTCGTCTACGGTGTCCCAACCCATAGAAGGTTTTAGTCCGCCAATTTCTTGGAAGCATTTTTTACGGTAAGCTTTTAAAGCACCCCGAATATGGTCTTGGTTGGTTAAACTTTCTAAAACCCATTTTTCGTTTTGTTGTAAATAGCAAAATCCGCCGGCCATTCCAACCTTTTCGTTTTTTTCAAAAGTTTTTTTGAGCTGTTCTAGATAATTTTTCGGAAAGATTAAATCTGCATCAAATTTACAGATAACGTCATAAGCTGCATCCAAATGCTTTAAGCCGTGCATAAAAGTTGCCACCACTTTGGCGCCGGGCAATCGGTTTGTTTTAGAACCGCGACTTATGCTTTCAATAAATTTATATTTTTGGGCAAATTCTTTTGCTATCTCTGCAGTATTATCTGTAGAATTATCATCTACTACCAAAATTTTTGTAGGAAGAAAGCTTTGTTGCGATAGAGAAGTCAAAGTTTTGGCTAAATGTTCTTCTTCGTTATAAGCCGGAATTATAATATAAAAACGCATCAGCTCCTTGTTTTCTCGGCATAAACAATATAATAACGCGGAGTAAATTTTCGTAGTAATGGCCTAATGCCAAATTTATTTACAGGGTTTGTCCATTTTTCAGAAGCTTTAATTTTCCACCCTGCTTTTTCCAAAAGCCAATCAAATTGCCAATCTTCAAATTCGTGGTAATGTCTGTCCCACTGGTCTGTTTTGCTTTTGTAAGCTTTGGCAAACCAAAGATTGAGCGGAATACTAGCTACTAGATGATTAGCTTTGATTTCTTTTAATACGTTAAAAGGAGCTACTAAATGTTCAAATATTTCGAAAGCAGTTACTACTTTCGCATTAGTGTTTTGCACACCCGAAAAATCTATATCCAAATCTTCGCCTTTTGTATTGTTTACTTGGTATCCGGCATTTTTCATAATTTCCGTAAACGGATTTTTTACTCCTAAATCTAAAATCGTTGCCGGAGGCGGAGCTACTTTTTCTAAGAAAGCAAGCGTGTGTTTATAGCGTTTATTTGGATAATTGTTTTCGTACACGTATTAATATTGGTAAAGCATTGCATTAATGTTCATACCTGCCCCAACGCTGGCTAATAGAATTTTATCGCCGGGTTGTAATTCTTGATTTTCCAATTGGTTTCTGAGTACCAAATCTAAAAGTGTTGGCAAAGTAGCAACAGAACTATTGCCTAACTCAGCTATACTCATTGGCATAATGTGTTCTGGTGGTGTGCTGTCATACAATTTATAAAAGCGTTCGCAAATGGCTTCGTCCATTTTTTCGTTAGCTTGGTGCAAAAATAATTTTTTCACGTCTTTGGCGTCATATCCGGCTTTGTCTAAACATTTCTTCATGGCCGCGGGTACTCTCGTTAAAGCAAAGTTGTAAATTTTCCGGCCGTTCATTTTTATATAGCGGGTTTCTTCTTGCTGTTCTTTGTTATAAGATTTTTCGAAAGTTAAATAATAAGCTTCATTTTTACTATAGGTTGCAGATTCGTGGCTTAAAATTCCGCCACTCTGCTCTTGGGTTTCTTCAATTATTGCTGCGCCGGCACCATCGCTAAAAATCATGCTGTCTCTATCATGCTTGTCTATAACACGTGATAAAGTTTCTGCGCCAATAACCAAACATTTTTTGGCAATTCCTGCTTTTACAAATGCATTGGCTTGAATTACTCCTTCTAACCAACCGGGGCAACCAAAAACAACATCGTAAGCAACACAAGACGGATTTTCTATTTTTAAGTAATGCTTTACCCGTGAAGCCAAACTTGGTACGGCATCACTTTGGGTATGTTTGTGTTTTACATCGCCAAAATTTTGAGCTACGATTACATAATCTAAACTTTCTTTGTCTATTCCTGCATTTTCTATAGCTCTTTCTGCGGCAATACTAGCCAAATCAGACGCAGTAACTTTGTTATCTGCATAACGCCGTTCTTTAATACCGGTAATAGCTCTGAATTTTTTAATTATCGTTTCGTTGCTACCGGGTATGGCGCTACCATCAGGATTTTTAAATTCACTTTCTAAAAATGCTGTATTTTTTATACTGTTTTCAGGAATACAACTTCCTATGCCGGTTATTTTTATTGCCATATTTGTTTTGATATTGTTACTAACAAACTAATAATAAATTCTTAAAACAAGCTAATAATTGAAAGTTTATATACAAAAACCGGCCCTAACTTGCGTTTAAAACCGGTTGTGCTAATTTACATCTCGTCTGCGCTCATATATTCTTCTATAGGGTCGCAAGTACACATTAAATTTCTATCGCCAAAAGCATCATCTACTCTACGTACAGCCGGCCAGAATTTATTTTCTGCAACCCACGGTAAAGGGAATGCTGCTTCTTGTCTGGTGTAAGGTAAATCCCAATTATCTGCAGTTAGCATCTGCATAGTATGTGGTGCATTTTTTAGAAGATTGTTTTCTTGGTCTTCTATAGCATCAATTTCTTCTTTAATAGAATTTAAAGCATCACAAAAACGATCTAATTCTGCTTTGCTTTCACTTTCTGTAGGTTCTATCATCATTGTTCCGGCAACGGGAAAAGAAACTGTAGGCGAGTGGAAACCATAATCTATAAGACGTTTGGCAATATCTCCTACTTCTATACCTTTTGCTTTAAACGGTCGTAAATCTAAAATCATTTCGTGCGCTGCTCTTCCACGCTCACCAGAATATAAAGTTTTAAAGTTTTTATCTAAACGCGCTTTTATATAATTGGCATTTAAAATGGCGTGTTCTGTTACGCTTTTTAATCCTTTTGGACCTAACATAGAAATGTATGCATACGAAATTAAACACACCAAAGATGAACCCCAAGGCGCGGCAGAAATAGCTTTAATTGCTTGCTCTCCACCCGTTTTAATAAGCGGATTTGAGGGTAAATAAGGCACTAAATCTTTTGCAACACAAATAGGACCTACTCCTGGTCCGCCGCCACCGTGCGGAATAGCAAAGGTTTTATGTAAATTTAAATGACATACATCTGCGCCAATTTTACCGGGATTGGTTAAACCTACTTGCGCATTTAAGTTGGCACCGTCCATATAAACTTTACCACCGTTGGTATGAATAATTTTGGTAATATCTCTAATGGCAGATTCAAATACGCCGTGTGTAGAAGGGTAAGTTACCATTAAGGCTGCCAGATTGTCTTTGTGTTTTTCTGCTTTTTCTCTAAGATCGTCTACATCTATATTTCCTTTATCGGTAGATTTTGTTACTACTACTTTCATTCCTGCCATAACTGCACTTGCAGGATTAGTTCCGTGGGCGGAAGAAGGAATTAAACAAATATTTCTATGGCTTTCCCCATTAGCTTCGTGATAAGCTTTAATGGTCATTAAACCTGCATATTCTCCTTGCGCGCCGGAGTTTGGCTGTAAGGAAGTAGCGGCAAAACCGGTAATTTCTGTTAACTGATCTTCTAATCTCTTTAATACAATTTGATAACCTTCTGCTTGTTCTATTGGCACAAATGGGTGAATATTGCCCCACTGCGGATAGCTTAACGGAAGCATTTCTGAAGCTGCATTCAGCTTCATCGTACAAGAACCCAACGAAATCATCGAGTGGTTTAGCGATAAATCTTTACGCTCCAATTTTTTAATGTAACGCATCAATTCGGTTTCCGAATGGTAGCTGTTAAAAACTTCGTTGGTTAAAAATTCTGTATTTCTACTTACCGAAGTTTCTTCTAAAAGGCTTTTCTCTAATTTCGAAATTTTATTACTTGGTTTTCCTGCTACGTGTGCAAAAACCGCTATAATATTGTTTAAATCTGTAAGCGAAGTAGCTTCGTTTAAAGCAATAGCAACGGTATTTTTATCTGGGTAATAAAAATTTATTTCGCTTGCTTCGGCTACAGCCTTAACTTTTTCTGCGTCTGCTTTAATTTGTAGGGTGTCAAAATAAAGTTTATTAACTTGTTCAAAACCTAAATTTTCTAAAGCTTTGCTCAATTCTACAGTAGAAGAATGTACTTTGTTGGCAATATATTCTAATCCTTTTGGGCCGTGATAAACAGCATACATTCCTGCCATTACCGCCAATAACACCTGCGCGGTGCAAATATTAGAAGTTGCACGGTCTCGTTTTATATGTTGCTCTCTGGTTTGCAACGCCATCCGTAAAGCAAAATCGCCATTTTTGTCTTTAGAAACGCCAATTATCCTTCCGGGGATATTACGTTTGTAAGCTTCTTTGGTAGCAAAGTAAGCAGCGTGCGGACCGCCATATCCTAACGGAATTCCGAAACGTTGGGTCGTACCCACTACAACATCTACTCCAAAATCTCCCGGAGCACGTAGTTTTACCAAGCTTAAAATATCTGCAGCAACTGCAACTTTTATGTTGTTAGCATTGGCTTTTTCTACAAAACCTTCATAATCGTAAATCTCTCCGGTTTTACCGGGATATTGCAATAAGGCACCAAAAAAACCTTCCGAGAAATCGAAATTTTCATGCGAGTCAAAAACCAATTCTATGCCAACAGATTCTGCGCGGGTTTTTAAAACTGCGATTGTTTGTGGCAAAACTTCGTCTGAAACAAAAAACTTATCTGCTTTGCTTTTCTTTTTACTGCGTTCGCGTACGGCATAAAGTAAGCTCATAGCTTCGGCTGCTGCGGTAGCTTCGTCTAATAGAGAAGCATTTGCCAGCTCCATTCCCGTTAAGTCTACCACCATAGTTTGAAAATTGATCAAAGCTTCTAAACGACCTTGCGCAATTTCTGCTTGGTAAGGGGTGTAAGCGGTATACCAACCCGGATTTTCAAAAACGTTACGTTGTATTACCGCCGGCATTATAGCTTGGTGGTAACCCAAACCAATATAGGTTTTAAATAACTTATTTTTTGCGGCAAGTTTGATAATGTGTTCTAAATATTCTTGCTCGCTTAAAGCTTCGGGAAGCTCAAGTTCTTTTTCCAGTTTTATACCGTCTGGTAAGGTCTCAAATATTAACTGATCTAAAGAATCTACTTCTATGGTCTCGAGCATTTCTGCAATGTTTTCTGGTCTCGGACCTATATGTCTTAGGGCAAAATTATCTGTGTTCATTTAATTTTTAAAATTGCTGTGTTTGTGTTTTGCAAAAATACAATTTTAAAGTGAGAATGGCGCTTGTGCCGGCAGCATTAATTTTTTAGTGCATTGCTTTTTTTACCAAAAAAATCAAACCGTATCTTTGTAGGGTGAAAATCTTGAAACAGGCATTAAATTTTTATATAGATAGCAGTATTCACGTGGCTTTAGCCGTGTGTGCTTTGGTAGGCATTAGTTTTTTGCGTTTTAATTTACCAATAGATACAGATTTATTATTGTTTGTTTTTTTTGCGAGCATAACGGCTTATAATTTTGTAAAATATGCTGGACTAGCAAAACTGTATCATCGTAGTTTAACTTCGCATTTAAAAGCAATTCAAATTTTTTCTTTAGGCTGTTTTTTAGCATTGCTGTATTTGGTTTTTTTACAAAGTAAACTAGTGCTAATAATTTGCAGCATTCTGGCAGTTTTTACTTTTTTATATGCTGTGCCTTTTTTACCGAATAAAAAAAACCTTCGGAATTTAAAGAGTTTAAAAATTTTTATTATTGCTTTTGTTTGGGCGGCAGTTGCTGCTTTTTTGCCGTGGCAAAATCTCGAAAATTTGCTACAAGTTGAGGTTTTCTGGTTGTTTATACAGTATTTTCTATTTGTGGTGAGTATTACTTTACCGTTTGAATTGCGAGATTTACATTACGATAAACTAGCTTTGGGCACTATTCCGCAAAAAATTGGAGTCTATAAAACGAAACTCTTAGGAGTGGTTTCTTTAATGTTGGTGCTCTCAATACAATTTTTAGTTTTTAAAGAAAATTGGCAGATAGATATAAGTTTCTTTATTATCTGCTTGTTGGCAAGTTTGTTTTTAGCTTTTTCTTCCGTAAAGCAAAAAAAATATTTTGCTTCTTTTTGGGTAGAGGCACTGCCAATATTTTGGCTTATTTTGCTGTATAGTCTTCTGTAAAAAGTAATTTCTAAGACCTTTTTAATTTTGTACTTATACTTTCTTTTAACCGAATGGCCTCTTCGTCGGTAAGACTTTGTAAATCTGCTTTTTGAATTAAAAAACCCAGCTTTTTATTTCGCTTAGAGAAATTTCGGCATTTTTCGCAAAAAAATAAATGCATTTTTAATCTAAAACACTCTATCCATCCGGCTTCGCGGTATTGGTGTTTTTGGCAGTATATTTTAGCTTTTTCGCACTTCAAAAATTGTATAATTTTAATTACAGAAATATTAATTTAACCACTTTTCTTCCATGCAAGCTGCCAAGGCCGTGCGCGCACGATGAATGATTACCCACAAATTAGACGCGGTGATGTTATGTTCATTACAAATTACTTTGGTAGGACGATTGTCTATTGTTTTTTCTTTAAAAATTTTGGCGTGCTTTGGGTTTATCTCATCTAAGCAAGTAAAAATTGCCTCGCGCAACTCTGTATTTAGTATTTTGTCTTCTGCATTTCCGGTAGATTTTGCGGCCACTTGTTCTTCTAACCAGTTTCCTTCGCGTTCGCTTTGGTTGTAGTTTACTTTTACTTCTGCTTTCCCTTTTTTAGAATTAATTTTGCGGTAATAATCTATAATTTTGCGTTTTAAAATGGCTACCAACCAAGTACGTTCTGTAGCGTTACCTTTAAAATTTTTCTTGGCTTTAAGACCTGCCAAAAAAGTTTCGGAAATCAAATCTTTGGCAATATCTCTATTATTAACCCGCCCTATTGCATAGTTAAAGAGGTAGTCAGAATATTTGTCTACCCATTTATTTGGATTAATTTTGTAAGCTTTGCCAGACATAAGTTTTTGTATGTTCTAAAATTACAAAAAATAAAAGCTTAGTCTAGGTGGCAATTGTGAAAATAAGCATAAAATGAAGAAGCTATTGGTAATTGGCTATGTTTGGCCGGAGCCCGCGTCTTCTGCGGCAGGAAGCAGAATGATGCAACTCTTAAAAATTTTTTTAGATAAAAATTGGAAAATCTGGTATGCCAGTCCGGCAGCAAACAGTTTATATGCCGAAAAATTAGAAGACCTTTCTATACAAAGCGTTAAAATAAAAGCTAACGACGCCGGCTTTTCGGATTTTTTAAAAGAGATTAAACCCAATGTTGTCATGTTTGATCGTTTTATGATGGAAGAACAATTTGGTTGGCGCGTAGCAGAAAATTGTCCAAAAGCAATACGGGTTTTAGATACCGAAGATTTACACTTTTTTAGAAAAGCACGATACGAAGCGTTTAAACAAAACAGAAATTTAAAAAAATCTGATTTACACAGCGATGAAGCTCGTCGCGAAATTGCCAGTATTTTGCGTTGTGATCTATCGCTAATAATTTCTGAAGCAGAAAAAGATTTGCTCTTAAAGAAGTTTGGTATAAATCCGGCTTTGTTGTTATACCTTCCTTTTTTACTTCCTACATTAGAACAAGCAAGTCTAGAGGCTTATCCTGATTTTAACGAACGTAAAAATTTTATGTTTATTGGCAATTTTTTGCACCAACCCAATTGGGACGCAGTTTTGTATCTTAAGCAAAATATTTGGTCGCTAATTAGGCAGCAATTACCACAAGCAGAATTACATATTTACGGAGCTTATACCAGAAAAAAAGTAAAACAATTACATAATGCGCAAGAAGGTTTTTTAGTGCAAGGTCGCGCAGAAAATGCAGGAAAAACCATGCAAAATGCCAAAGTACTTTTGGCGCCATTACGTTTTGGCGCCGGTATTAAAGGCAAATTTATAGAAGCTATGCAAAATGGCACGCCTAGTGTAACTACCACTATTGGGGCAGAAGGTATTGGCGGCCCGCACCCGTGGAATGGCGAAATTGCCAACACAGACCAAGAAGTTGCCAACGCCGCCGTACGTTTGTATACCAACCAAAAAAGATGGGAAAAAGCCCAGCAATATGGTATGAAAATTATAAACAAGCGTTTTCAAAAAGAAGTTTTTACCAACCTATTTTTAGACGAATTAGAAAAAATACAAAAGAACTTAGCTGCCCATCGCGCCAATAATTTTATGGGCTCTATGTTAATGCATCACAGCCTTAAAAGCACAAAATACATGGCGCTATGGATAGAAGCAAAAAATAAATTAAAAGCTTTAGAAGAAAAATAATGGCAGGAATTTATATACATATCCCGTTTTGTAAGCAAGCATGCCATTATTGCGATTTTCATTTTTCTACCAGTTTAAAGAAAAAAACACCCCTTATCAATTCTTTACGGAAGGAACTCGGCTTGCGTAAAAATGAATTGCATGAAAACATAGAAACCATATACTTTGGTGGCGGAACCCCGAGTTTGCTTAGCGCGGAAGAAATTAAACTTTTACTGGATAGCGTAGCAGAAAACTACACTATTGCTCCCAATCCAGAAATTACCTTAGAAGCCAATCCCGACGATCTTTCTGAAGAAGTTTTAAAAAAATTAGCACAAACGCAGATAAACAGATTAAGCATTGGGGTACAATCTTTTTTTGAAAGAGATTTACAATTAATGAACCGTGCGCACAATGCAGAGGAAGCTGTTTCGTGCATTCAATTAGCACAAAAATATTTTGATAATATTTCTATAGATTTAATTTACGGTATTCCCGGTTTGAGCAACGCACAATGGCAAGAAAATTTAGAAACCGCTTTGACGTTAGAAGTACCACATATTTCCAGCTATGCTTTAACGGTAGAACCCAATACAGCTTTAAAAATCTTTATAGAAAAAGGTAAAGTAAAGCCAATAGATGAAGACCAAGCCAAAGAACAGTTTGATATTTTAGTAAAAACTTTAACCGCTAACGGGTTTATAAATTACGAGTTTTCAAACTTTGGAAAACCCGGTTATTTCTCACAAAACAATACCGCCTATTGGCTGGGGAAACCGTACCTGGGTATTGGGCCTTCTGCACACAGTTTTAATAAAAACACACGTAGTTGGAATGTTGCTAACAATACCAAATACATTAAAGCTATAGAAATGGATAATCTACCGGCACAAAAAGAAGAACTTTCTACAACAGATTCTTATAATGAATATATAATGACACGGCTAAGAACTATGTGGGGAATTTCTAAAAAAGAGATTAAAAGCGAGTTTGGTATCATTTATTTACAGCATTTTGAAAAAGAAGCAAAGCAGTTTTTTGAAAAAGGAATGCTTCAAACAGAAAAGGAAAAAATAACCATCGCGCCAAAAGCAAAATTCTTGAGCGATGGTATTGCTGCCGATTTATTTTATTTAGATTAATCTAAAATTTTAGCTACCTCCTGGTTTACAAATTCTAAAAAGGCTTCGTCTTTTTCTGTAAACGGATCTACAGAATGCGAGTCGATATCTATTTGTCCAATATTTTCGCCGTTTACAAATAAGGGAATTACAATTTCTGCTTTTACATTTATGCTACAAGCTATATAATTATCTTGCGCTTTTACATCCGGCACTACAAAATTGGCATTAGATTCTGCTACTTGTCCGCAAATTCCTTTTCCGTAAGGAATTATAGTGTGGTTCGTTGGCTCGCCGGCAAAGGCACGTAGTTTAAGCTCGTTTTTATTGTCATTTTTAAAATAAAACCCAACCCAGTCATAATAATCTACTTGTTTTTGCAGTAAATCACAGATTTCGTTTAAGCGTTCGTCTACAGACAAACTCTTTTCTTGAAGCAAACTGGTAAGCTTCGGTTTTAACTCTTCTAAATTCATATCAATTTTTTTTCAAAAGTATTTAATAAATCGCTTATTTTAAAGTTGTATTTCTATAAATTTGATTTTTTAAACGAAAGTATTTTTGCAAGAAATTTTTAGGAAAAATAAAGCGGTAATAAAGTTTTTGGCCCTGTTTTTTGGCAGCTATTTGCTGTTGGCTTTTTTGTACGACCTTTATTTAGAATACGGGCAATCTGCTGTTTATTATCCAGATTATGTAACGCATTTGGTAAGCTTGCAAAGTGAAAGAGTGGTAGAGTTATTTGGGTATACTTCGCGCGTTTTGCCACACCCCAATGAAGCTTCTATGAAATTGTATGTAAACGATACTTATTTGGCTCGAGTGGTAGAGGGTTGCAACGCCATTAGTGTTTTAATACTTTTTGTGGCGTTTATCATAGCCTTCCACGCAAAGTGGAAACCTACTATTTTATATGCTTTGGCAGGTTGTGTGCTTTTATATGCGTTTAATATTTTGCGCATTGCTTTACTGAGTATTGGCTTGTATGAATATCCAGAATCTAAAGATTTGTTGCACGATATTTTATTTCCGGCTGTTATTTATGGCTCGGTTTTTATTTTGTGGGTAATTTGGGTGCGTTGGGTTACTGCTTCAAAACCTAAAAAAAATGCATAAATTTTTTAAAATAGCTTTAATAGGCTTGCTGTTTGTGTGTTTGGCAGTCATTCGGTTTTTTGAGAGCAGTTTATTTTACGATCCTTTAATTGCTTTTTATAAAGATAATTATTTACAAATGCCACCACCAAAATTAGAAATTGGTCGCTTAGTGCTTTCTACCGGTTTGCGTTTTTTACTCAACAGTTTTGTGTCGTTAGTTATACTTTATATTGCGTTTAGGCAGAAAAGCATTCTTAAAATTAGCGGCTTTATTTACTTATTAGTGTTGGTAATTTTGTTGCCTGTTTTTTATTATTTGTTGGTAAATATGCAGCCCGATAATTACTTTACATTGTTTTATGTGCGCAGATTTTTAATACAACCGATTTTAATATTGGTTTTATTGCCTGCATTTTACTACCAAGAATACATAAAAAAAACCGACTAATGTCGGTTTTTGTGTAATCGTAAAAATGTAAAATTTAGAACTCTTTATTCTTTTCTTTCTACACCTTCTCCACTTTTGTTTAAATCTTTAAACTTTTCGAATTGTGCCGGAGTTAAAACTCTTTTAGTGTTACGAATTAATTCGCCTTCAAACTTTTGTTTTTTCTGGAAATACGTTTTGTCTTTTTCGGCGCCGGCCAAATTACGATCATAGTTTAAATTGTATGCATACAAACAACGAACCATCTGGTCTTTTTGTTCTGTAGTTAATTCTAATTGCACACCTAAATCACTCACTTGGTCGCGAGTTTCTTGCATAATTTCTTTTTCGCTGGTCTTTTGTTGTGCAAAACCTGCATTGGCAAATACCAAGCTTGCAAAAACGAATGTAAAAAGGGTAATTATTTTTTTCATTTTGGTTTGAGTTTTAGTTTAATTTCGCCTTAAATGTACTATTTTTTTTCGAAATAGCAGAAAGCTTTTTATTTTTCGGGTTTTGGTTACATTTATATACGAAAATCTTTATCCTGAAATTCTATTCTATTTAAGAAAAAATTTCTTTTTAAGTATTTCACTTCCGTGGAAGTTTACGGAAAGACTTTTTACAACCCTGGCTATAAATTCCGTAAAGCTAAACTTAAGCAACGGAAGTGGCATATATTGTTTGAAAACAGAATTTTGGAGCGTAATATTTCTCTAAAAATGTCCGATTCCAAAATTGTTTTTTGAATAAAAACAAGGGGTCTTCTGCCATAAACTGCGGAATAAAGTGGTACCATTTAATGCCGCGAAGTTGCATAAAACGCCTAACGTCTTTAGTCATACCCAACTCTTTGCAAGCAATGTTAAGCGCGTGGCGTTGGCATTTTGATGAGGTATAATTATTGGCAATTTTAGGTTTAAAACCATAAAGATACAGTTGGTCTTTTATGCGTTTGTAGTTTTGAAAACGCGACCAACTATCCATAAAAACCAAGAAAATATGCAGAAAGGCAAATAAAAAGCAAGACCACCAGAAGCCAATCCAGATTAAAGAGCTTTGCATTTCTGCCTGTTGCAATTGTTGCCAGTAAAATATAGATTCTGCTACAAAAAGAAATTGCGAAAAAAGCAGCCATTTACTTACGTGCAAATAGGATGTAAATAAGGAAGGCTGCTTGGGAAGTTTCTGTATTTCCATTTGTCTAAGATAAAAAAATTATCGTAAGACGTTATGGATTAGTGAATTGCTTTACCGAAGATTGGAAAATTAATTAATTTGTTGATAAATTTCTCTGAACTTTTTAAGGAATAAAACCGAGTTTAGAATCTTATAAAATTCAAAATTCTCCAATCAACTACTGCATTTTTTCAACAAACAAACCTTCATCGGTTTTATTTACAGTGGCAAGGTCGTGTTTGCGCAGACCTTTTAAGGCTTTATCCCATTTTTTATTGCTCAAACCACTTTTAGCTTTTAAATCGTTTAATTCTTGTGGCGACTCTGTTTTCAGTAAGTCTAATAGCACTTTTTCTTCCTCTTTTAAATCGATTTTCTTAGCCTCCGGCTTCATCTGCGGGAAGAATAATACTTCTTGAATAGAAGGATTGTCGGTTAAAAACATAATTAAGCGGTCCATTCCAATTCCCAAACCGGAAGTTGGCGGCATACCATATTCTAAAGCGCGCAAGAAATCTTGGTCTATATGTCCGGTTGCTTCTTCGTCGCCTTTTTTGGCAAGTTTTAATTGGTCTTCAAAACGCGCACGTTGCTCAATTGGGTCGTTAAGCTCAGAATATGCATTGGCAATTTCTTTACCGCAAACCATCAGTTCAAAACGCTCTGTCAAATCAGGATTGTCGCGGTGTTCTTTGGTAAGCGGACTCATTTCTTTTGGGTAGTCTGTAATAAAAGTTGGCTGAATAAAATTAGGTTCGCATTTTTCGCCAAAAATCTCGTCTATCAACTTGCCTTTGCCCATAGTATCGTCAATCTCGATATCCATTTTTTTGGCTGCTTCCCTAATTTCTTCTTCGGTTTTACCGGTAATATCAAAATCAGTAAATTGCTTAATCGCGTCTGTCATTGTTACTCTGGCATACGGCGCTTTAAAGTCTATTTCGTGTTCTTTAAAAGTCGCTTTTGTGGTTCCGTTTACGGCAATGGCGCAATGCTCCAGAAGATTTTCCGTAAAGTTCATCATCCAATTATAATCTTTGTAGGCCACATAAATTTCCATAGCGGTAAACTCCGGATTGTGCGTGCGGTCCATGCCTTCGTTACGGAAGTTTTTAGAAAACTCATAAACGCCATCAAAACCACCAACTATAAGACGTTTTAAATATAACTCGTTGGCAATACGCAAATAAAGCGGAATGTCTAAAGCGTTGTGGTGCGTAACAAAAGGTTTTGCTGCCGCACCGCCCGGAATAGATTGTAAAATAGGGGTTTCTACCTCAAAATAACCCTGGCTGTTAAAAAACTCGCGCATTGCAGTAAACAAACGCGATCTTTTTATAAAAATCTCTTTTACGTGCGGGTTTACCGCCAAATCTGCATAACGTTGGCGGTAACGCGTTTCGGGATCTATAAATTTATCAAACTCTTTGCCTTCTTTA
The DNA here is from genome assembly GCA_947494545.1 of uncultured Mesonia sp. GTDB lineage: Bacteria > Bacteroidota > Bacteroidia > Flavobacteriales > Flavobacteriaceae > Mesonia. The sequence goes on from CANLVH010000015.1 coordinate 54,676, forward strand.
TCTTTTTTAGGAATTGGCAATGGTTTTAAAGCTTTGCTCAACAAGCTAAAGTTTTTTACCATAATGGTTTTTTCGCCCACATTGGTAGTAAAAAGCTCGCCTTCAATCCCGATAAAATCGCCTATATCTAACAATTTTTTATACACATCGTTGTAGAGGGTTTTATCTTCGCCGGAGCAAATTTCGTCGCGATTAAAATAAACTTGAATGCGGCCATCAGAGTCCTGCAATTCTGCAAAAGAAGCCTTACCTTGTATTCTTCTAGACATTAACCTTCCTGCAACAACCACCTTTTTACCTTCTTCAAAATCCTGTTTTATGGTTTTAGAAGTTTCGTTAACCGGATATAAATCTGCCGGATACGGGTTGATGCCCATTTCTTTTAGGGAAGCTAATTTTTCCCTGCGTACAAGTTCTTGCTCAGATAACTGCATAACGTTTATTTAATTTGAAGCTGCAAAGGTAATTACAAAGTTTTTAGCAATCAAAAAAGCTTGCAAAAGCTTTTTGAATAATCTAGAATTAGGATGATTTCAGTTACATTTACAAGAATAAACACGATTTTATGAAAAACATTCTACTTTTTTTGGCTTTTTTAAGCGCTATCGGCACTTTTGCACAAGTTACTGCAAGTGATGCTAATCTTTTGGTTTGTGAAGAAGACACAGATGGTTTTGCAACTTTTGACTTAACCCAAGCAAATACCGCTATTTTAAACGGGCAATCGCCGGCAGATTTAGAAGTGAGTTATTATTCTACAGAGGTAGATGCAGAAACTGCCACTAACCCTATAATGCCCACTTATTCAAATGTTACTCCCTTTACGGAAACGCTTTATACGCGCGTAGAAAATATGGGAACCGGAAATTATGCTACTGCTTTATTGGTTTTGGAAGTTGGCGAAGCTTTTCAAATTTTGCAAGACATTCCGGATAATGTTGCCTGTGATCAAGACGACGAACCTATGGACGGAATTACACAGTTTAATTTAACTACTGCCGAAAGTCTGATTCTTGGAGATTTGAATCCTGCCAATCACTCGTTTCATTATTACTTAACGGAAGACGATGCCGAAAATGCTATAAACGAAATTACAAACCCTGAGAACTTTACAAATACTTACAATCCGATAACTATTTTTGTGGTGGTTAAAAATGAATCTGGTTGTACTGCAATGAGTGATTTTGTTTTGCTTCCAAGTGGTTGCTGGGAAGATTATGATGACGATTTGGTAGGCGGCGCCGATGAAGACGTAAATAATAACGGTAACTTAAACGATGATGATACCGACGGCGATGGCCAGAAAAATTATATGGATAACGACGATGATGGGGATGGTATTTTAACCGCCGATGAAGATTATAACGGCAATGGTGACCCAACAGACGATGATACAGATAATAGTGGCGTAGCAGATTATTTGGAAGAAAATGTAGCACTTGCTACCGAGTCTTACACAAAAAACCAATTTTCGGTTTACCCGAATCCTGCTAAAGAAGCTTTTTTTATTGAATTTACTAAAGCGGAAAAAAGCAGAAGCTTACAAATTTTTAACGTTGCAGGGAAAATGATAAAAGAAATTTCCTTTGAAAATTCCGTAAAAAAACAAAGAGTCGCTATTACAGATCTACCCGCAGGCATCTATTTTCTAAGATTAAACACTGCAGAAAACACAGGAGTTAGAAAGCTAATTGTACAATAAGGCATTTCCAATTGTTGAAATAGGGTAAAGCTTTGCTGATTAAATTTATCACAATCAAAATAAAAGTCTAGTTTTCCTATTAAAGAAGGTAGACTTTTTGTTTGCGCAAAAATGTAGTTTTATCAGCCAAAAAAATAAATAATTGTACATTCGCAATCAAAAAAAGAATGGATTTTTGGCGCGTGCTCCTCGCAATTTTATTTCCGCCTTTTAGCGTTATAGACAAAGGTTGTGGTTCTATTTTAATCGTACTTATTTTAACGCTTTTAGGCTGGATTCCAGGTGTTATTGCTGCCTTAATTATTTTAAACCGTCCGCCACATGCAAAATAAAAACATCTATTTTCAAGACTTAGGAAGACAAGACTATAAAGTTGTTTGGGAGTTGCAGGAAGAATATTTTGACGGAATTTTACAACAAAAAAAAGAAAACAGACAACGCGACAAACAGGGTTTACAACTACATTTAACTAAAAATCAATTAATTTTTGTAGAACACCCGCACGTTTATACTTTAGGTAAAAATGGTGATGAGGCACATTTACTGCTATCAAAAAAACAATTAGCTGTCAAAAAAGCGAGTTTCTACAAAATAAATAGAGGAGGCGATATTACTTACCACGGCCCAGGGCAAATTGTAGGTTATCCCGTTTTAGATTTAGAAAACTTCTTTACAGATATTCATAAATATTTACGTTTACTGGAAGAAATGGTAATTCTAACCTTGGCAGAATATGGCATAAAAGGCGAGCGAAGCCAAGGCGAAACCGGTGTTTGGTTAGACGTGGGAACGCCGGCGGCTAGAAAAATTTGTGCCTTGGGCGTTCGTGCCAGCAGATGGGTGACTATGCACGGGTTTGCGTTTAATGTAAATGCAGATTTAAATTATTTTGAAAATATTGTTCCCTGCGGAATAAAAGATAAAGCGGTTACTTCTTTACATACAGAATTGCGTGAAAAAGAAGTTAATATACAGGAAGTTAAGCAGAAGTTGTTAAAGCATTTTGTAAGTTTGTTTGAAGCCAGATTTATACAACAAGATGAGAACAAAAAAGATTCACTTTAAAAATAGAAACGCACAAAAATTAACCGCCTATTTAGATTTACCTATAGACAGAAAAGCAACAAATTTTGTACTTTTTGCACACTGCTTTACCTGTACCAAAAATTTAACTTCTGTAAGGAACATTAGCAAAACCTTAAGCAATCAAGGTTATGGGGTTTTTAGTTTTGATTTTACCGGGTTAGGGCAAAGCGAAGGCGATTTTAGCGAAACCAACTTCTCTGGCAATGTAGAAGATTTGATAGACGCGGCTAACTTTTTAGAAAAAGAATACCAAGCTCCCAGCCTTTTGGTAGGGCATTCTTTAGGTGGCGCCGCCGTTTTGTTAGCTGCAAAAACCATAAAAAGCGTTAAAGCAGTCGCTACAATTGGAGCACCTAGCAATCCTGTTCACGTAAAGAAGCTTTTGCAAGATGATATTCAAGAGATAGAGAAAAATGGTTTTGCTACAGTAAAACTTGCCGGTAGACCTTTTACTATAAAAAAAGAATTTTTGGATGATATAGAAAAGCAGCAGGTAGAAAGTAACTTAAAAGGCCTGAAAATCGCGTATCTAAATCTACATTCGCCACAAGATACATTAGTAGGTATAGGCAATGCAGAGAGTTTGTATAAAAACGCCCATCATCCTAAGAGTTTTATCAGTTTAGACGGCGCAGATCATTTGCTTTCTAATAAAAAAGATGCAGTTTATGTTGGCGAAAGTATTGCGGCTTGGGCAAAACGCTATTTAGAATTTCCCGAAGAAGAAAAATTAGAAACCAAAGAAGATGCGGTGGCATCTTTGCATGCAGATAACGGTTTTACGACCAATATGCGCGCCGGCGACCACCCATTAACCGCGGACGAACCAATAAAAATTGGCGGAAATAATTTTGGTCCCAATCCGTTTGAGCTGGTTGCCGCAGGACTTTCGGCTTGCACGGTTATGACCTTGCAAATGTATGCGCGGCATAAAAAATGGTATTTACAAAAGGTAGAAACGCACACCAGCCATCACCAAGAAAAAGAAGAAACCAAAATAGACGGTAAAAAGAAAGTTGTAAAGCACGACATTTTTAAGCGTAAAATCATGATGGAAGGAGATTTAGACGAAAAGCAACGCCAACGCCTTATAGAGATTGCCAATAAATGCCCGGTGCACAATACCTTAGCTAAAAAAGCAAAGATAGATACTGTTGAGGTGGAGTAGACAGGTGGTTTAAAAAAAATCTTTACTGTATCTCGTACATCAGCACGCTATTATCTTCGCCTTTTACCACAAACTCCAGATTGCCGCGGTTGTCTATATTGCCCATACTTATTTTTGAGTTTCCGTAAACCGGAAAACCGGGAAGCAAGTTTGCTTTGGTGTCAAAAACATACACTTTAGAAGTCTGCAAATCTGTTATAGAAATATAGGTGCTTTTGCCAATTTCGTGCAGTTGTGGTTCGGTGTAGAGACCAAAGTCCAATTCGGCTTTAGCCTTATTTATTTTTAAAGTGTTTTCAGAAAAACTCACTTTTATTTTTTGGTTAGCAACAAAGTTATGGTTTTCGGTTAAACCGAATTTTTCTTTGCTAATTTTCCCAGATTGGTCTATTTGTATCAAATCGCCGCCGGCGGTTGTAGAAGTGAATTTCCCGTTATTTAAAAACCAGTCATTTTCAGAAAAATTTATTTTTTGGTCAACTTTAATTCTGGTGTCGCCGGTTCTGTTTAAAATATGCAACTTCCCGTTTTCTAACGGAAAAACAATATAATCTTTACTGCCAATACGTATGTGTTTTGGTGCTTGCGTAATGGGGGCTGCGGCTTTTTCGAATTTAAAACCTTTTACACGGCTTGCTTCTTTATTCAGCATATAAAGTTTATTGTTTTGTGTAACTACAAAGCGATATTTGCTGTTATTAGCATAATCAAAAATAGAAAGCGGTTGCGTAATTTGATCGTTAAACGGAACGGGAAATGGCTTTACCCGCGTACCATTTACAGCATAAATATGAAATTTATTTTGCGTAGTAAACACAAATTGAATGCGCCCATTGTTATAGATGTCTATTTCTTGCACCGGACCGTTTATTCTACTTTCTAAGTCTTTTTTCCAACGTAAGTTGCCGTCAAAATCATAAACATATAGCACGTTTTCTTCGTCTTGTACAACAATGTTTTTTTCTTTGTTGCGCCAATTTTCTACCAAGTTAGGGTACGAACTTACATTGTTGGGAAGCTTTATACTTTTTACTTGCAACACCTTTTCTGGAGCTTTACCGGCTTCTGCTTTTTCTAAAAGAGCATTTACGTGCGCAAAATCTGTATCGTAAACCAACTGCAATACGCTAAGTTCATAATTAGAAAAGTCTAGTTTTTGATAAGCTTTCTTTTTTTCTGACGCTACACTTTTTGCTATAATATCTTTTAGATTATTGTTAATGCCCATAAATAACATAGAAGATTCATTGGTCAATTTTTCAGCAATATTTTTAAAATAGGCTTGTTTGCCTAATAATGTTGCGTTTTGATAATTGGCAATAATGTTTTCTAGTACTTCTATTTCTTCGGTAAACACAAAAAAATCGTCTAATTGAGTGTAATAATTTATGTTTTTGGTATTAATTAATGGTTTAAAAGCTTGCTCAAAATTGTTATCTGTATATTCTAAAATGGTTTTTCCGCGAAAGCTGGCAGCTGTATTTTGATGCGCTAATAGACTTTCTTTGGTAATATCTTGGTCTAAAGAACGCAAAACAATAGCACTTTTATCTTGGTAATAAATAACGCCTACTTCTACAACGCTATTAAATAAAGCTTCGTTTTGTACAGGATTTACTTTTGCTTGCCGGTATTGCGCTAAGTTTTGTTGCAGTTTTTCAAAATTGTCGTATCCAAAAGCAAAAAACCCCGACGCGTTTAAAGGTGTAATTTCTGCTGTTTGCAAATTTTGGGTTTTAATGCCTTTAAAAACATCTAGAAGTCTGGTGTCTGTGCCGGCACTTTTGGTTACACCGTAAAGTTTAATTCCGTCAGCTTGTATTTCTAAGTCCAAAGCAGACCAATCTGAAAAACTCGTCACGTAGCTAGTAGACCTATTGGGGCTAAAATTTTTAAGTATTTCTTGCGCGTGTTTATTTGCTAAAAACAAGGTAGCTTTTCCCGAAGAAGAAGCCGTATAAATTTCTTGTAAAGCTTCTGGTGGCGGTAATTGATTGTTGTAAACGCGTATTACATTTTCTAAAGTAAGTTTAGAATTGCTGTAAACAAAAACCTGGTCTAATTGCGTGCTAAAAGTTTGTTTATCTTCTAACGTATATTTTTTAATCTGGTAATTATCATAAGTAAAAGTTTCTACTTTTTTATTTTGTACAGAATCTGTTTCTATTAAGTTGGGTTGGGTTTTGGTAATAAGGGTAATTGCAACATCTTTTCTGCCAACTTTAGTAAAACAAAGCAGGCTTTCTTCTTCTAATTGTAAGTTTTTGAAAGGTAAAAAGCTTTCGCGGAAGTTTTTAAAGACCGGAATATTTTTATTGTTTTCTAAAAAAGAATTTTCGGCAACCGCTTTACGGAATTCAGACATATTATTGGTCTTTAAAATAGCAGCGGAATTGGGCGGCACAAAATTCAGTAAAGCCGTTGGTGCAGAAGTGTCCTCCTGACAGGAAATTAAAAAACCAATAAATAAAAGTGTCCAAAGTTTTTTCATAAATCAAATTCTGTTGCTGGTGCTTTTTACTTTAAACAATAACAAAGTTATAAATAAAATTACCTAGAACTTTAACGCAAATTGTTCAGGTAGTAATTTAAAACTCAAACGATGGTATTTTGTTGTCCCATATTTTCTAATGGCATTTCTATGTTCTCGAGTGGGGTAACCTTTATTCTGTTTCCAATTATACATTGGGTATTCTTCGTGAATCTTCGCCATAAAGGCATCGCGATAAGTTTTTGCCAAAACAGAAGCTGCCGCAATATTTAAAAATCTGGCATCTCCCTTTACCAAACATGCATACGGAATGTTTTTATAGGGTTTAAACCGGTTGCCGTCTACCGCAATATGTTCCGGCACCGGATTTAATTGCTCTATAGAACGGTGCATACCTAATATAGATGCGTTTAGAATGTTTATTTTGTCTATCTCATCCATCATCACGTGGCTAACGCCATAGCAAACCGCTTCTTCTTCTATTAAAGCTTTTAGGCTTATGCGGTCTTTTTCGGTAAGTTGCTTAGAGTCGTTAAGTAATTTATGCTTAAAAGAATCTTTTAATATAACGGCAGCAGCAGTTACGGGTCCGGCCAAACAACCTCTTCCGGCTTCGTCTGTGCCACATTCTACATAATTAATATTATACTTTAATTGTAACATGGCAGCAAAGATAAAACATTTTCTTGGCCGTATAAAGTTCATAAACAATCAAAAGCGCATTCCGTAAAAAATCATACTTTTGCTGCAGGTTATTAAAAAAATGAAAAAACTACACTTTATACTTTTTTTTATTGTTTGTCCGCTAAGCGTATTTGCGCAGGTAGAATTGCGTAGAGATGGGAGTACGCGTAGTACAAACCAAGATCAGTTAAAAACCAAAACGGTAATAGATAATAGAGAGAAACCCCCAATAGAAGATTATAAAATAATATCTGTAAAAAACGATACCACGCATGTAGACACAACTTTAACTATTTACAAGCAGTATAAATTTAACTATTTACGCAAAGATAATTTTGAGTTATTGGCCTTTTCAAATATTGGGCAAACCTATAATAAATTGGCGTATGACTTTACGGAAAATAATCTGGTACCAGATATTGGGGCACGGGCAAAACATTACCCTTATTACGAAGTAGACGATATTTATTATTACCACGTACCAACCCCGCTAAGCGAGTTGTATTTTAAAACCACCTTTGAGCAAGGACAAAACACAGATGCTTTTTTTACGTCTAATCTTAGTCCGCGTTTTAATTTTTCTATTGCCTATCGTGGTTTGCGTAGTTTAGGAAAATACCAACATATATTGGCAAGTCAAGGTAGTTTTAGGTTTACTGCCAGTTATCGCACCAAAAATAATCGGTACCATTTAAAAACCCATTTTGTTTCGCAAGATTTAAACAATCAAGAAAATGGTGGTTTGTCTGCTTTGGCCAACAGTCAATACCAATCAGGAAATCCGGAGTTTGAAGATAGAAGTTTACTAGAGGTAAATTATGAAAACGCAGAAAATATGTTGTATACCAAGCGTTTTTTTCTGCAGCAGCACTATAAGATTTTAAAAGGTAACGACTCTACGCAAAATAATCAGCTACAAATTGCGCATCGTTTTAACTTTACGGATAAAGAATACCGTTTTAGTCAAAGCGCACCATTTGCTCAATATGGTACTTCTTACCGAAGCACCGGTCTCCGCGACGAGACCGAGTACCAAAAAGTCTCTAATTCGCTAAAAGCGCAATTCAAAAATAACACGTTGGGGCATTTAGCTTTTAAATTAAAGCATATCAATTATAATTATGGTTACCGTAGAAAGCTATACCTTAATACTGCTTCCAATACGAATAATACCTATGTTATTCCAAATAGATTAACCGGAGATATATTGGCAGTAGGGGGCAGTTACAAAAACTCTATTGGCGGTTTTGCCTTAGAAGGAGATGCTATGCTAAATATTATAGGAGATTATAATGGGCATTACCTAAACGCAAAAGCAGGTTACACCTTAGACGAAAACAATAAAGCAGATGCGCAGCTTCAAATTAGCTCGCGCGCGCCAAACTTTAATTTTGAGTTATATCAAAGTGATTATGTAAATTATAATTGGAAAAATAATTTTGATAACATCCAAACACAAAAATTACAGTTTAACCTACAATCAAAAAAAATAGCCGAGTTTCAAGCAGATTTGACGCGTTTAGACAATTATACTTATTTCGGTCTTAAAGAAAATGATTTAAATACGCAAGCAGCAGATAGTTTGGTAACGCCAAAGCAGTATGCAGATGCGGTTAGTTATTTAAAATTAAAAGTAAAAAGGAAATTTAGCTACTGGAGGTTTTCATTAGATAATACATTAATGTATCAAAATGTATTTAACGGGGCGCAAGTTTTAAAAGTACCGGATTTTGTAACAAGAAACTCTCTTTACTATGAAGATTACTGGTTTCAAAAAGCTTTATATCTGCAAACCGGTTTTATCTTTAAATACTTCACAGATTTTGAATCTAATGCGTACGATCCGGTTTTGGGTGAGTTTTTTGTCCAAAATCAAACTAGCTTAGATGGTTTTTATACGTTAGATCTATTTTTTAATGCAAAAATAAGGCAAACCAGAATCTTTTTTAAGTTAGAAAATTTCCCTACAATCTTTGCGGGTAATAGTAACTACGCGGCACCTTCACAGCCTTATCGAGACTTTGCTATTCGTTTTGGTTTGGTTTGGAATTTCTTTTTGTAAATTTAATTTACTGAAAATCAATTGCTAAATAATAAGTTTAAATTTATTTTAAAAAAGGTTTGTTTAGGAATAAAAAAGGGTTGTATATTTGCACCCGCTTTAGGGCGGAGAAGTTCATTTAGGAGTTGTGTTTTTGGGATTTTTTAGGGTTAAAAAAACTTTTTAAAAAAATAAAATAAAAAGCTTGTTATATTAAAAATA
>CANLVH010000016.1 GCA_947494545.1 uncultured Mesonia sp.
TATAGATTTTTTCGCACTACTAAAGTGCTGCAATAAAATTGCAGGGTTTAAATCCCTTTTTTGAGACCAATAAAAAAGCCTTACATTTTATGTAAGGCTTCTAGTCGGGGTGGCAGGATTCGAACCTGCGACCTCCTGCTCCCAAAGCAGGCGCGATAACCGGGCTACGCTACACCCCGATAGTGGTTATCTGTTTGCGAGTGCAAATATAAAATTAAATTTTACTTTTGCAAAACTCTTTAAGAAAAATTGCGGAGAGACCGGGATTCGAACCCGGGCATCCAAAAAGGATGACAGCTTAGCAGGCTGCTGCATTACCACTCTGCCACCTCTCCTAAAATTATGAACTTACGCATTTATTTTGCGACTGCAAATGTAGGCTTTACTTATCTTCTTACCAAAACTTTTTACTACTTTTTTAAGAGTTAAAATGCATTGCACTGGTAAGCAAGTTCTTAAAAATTAATTTTCTTCTAATCGAATCAAATTTGCTACATTTTTTATAATAGACGTGTGTTTACGCACAAACGGATTGGTATCATCCCAAACATAGCCTGCCAGTACCGCACAAACTTGTTGTTTTATTTGGTTATTAGGATTTTGATGCAAGATTAATTTTTGTAAATTTCCGTTATACCATTCTCTTACATAACTTTCAAAAACAGAAGTTCCTCTATCCATATAGTCTTCATAATCTTTTTGCCAATCTACTTTTTCATTTTGTAATTCTTTTAAAATTAATTTTGCGGCACGAAGGCTAGACTCGGTGGCAAACGCAACTCCCGAAGAAAATATAGGGTCTAAAAATTTTGCGCTATTTCCGGTTATTACAAAACCTTTGCCGTAAGTCTTGCTTACGTTCTTAGCCATATTATTTACCTTTTGGGGTGTAAACAAAAACGCTTGTTCTATAAACTGCTCTTTAAAATTTTTAGAACGAGAAAGCATTTCTCTAAAAGCTGTTTCCAGATTATTAGAAAACTGCGAAAACCATTTATTTGGTCCTACAAAACCTATACTGGTATTGCCATTGGAAAAAGGAATGTACCAAAACCAAACTTCTCTTTCTAAAATCTCAAAGGTTATTTGTGTGCCCTTCTCCCCTTTTGGTCGTAATACGTCGTTTACTTGTGTAAATATACTAGAATGCTGCGCAAGATTTACCGGAGCTTCCAAATCTAATTGTTTGGCCAGAACCCTACCAAAACCACTGGCATCTATCACAAAAGAAGCTTCTATGGATTTAGTTTTGTTTTCGCTTTCTACTTCGGTTATAGAATTAGCGTCAGCTAAAAATTTTACATTTTTAACCCTGGTGTTATAATGTATTTTTACGCCTTTTTGCTGGCAAGCTTCTGCCAGAACCATATCAAAATGATCGCGTGGCACTTGCCAGGTGTAATTCCAACCTTCTCCAAATTTTTCCGCGAAATCTACTATTCCTGCTGTATTGTTTCTAATAAATTTTGCGCCTTTTTTAATTTGGTAATTCTGCTCTTGCAAAGTATCTAAAAGTCCGGCTTCTTTAAAATTTTCCATACAGTGCGGAATCAAACTTTCGCCAATTGTATAACGCGGAAATTCGCTTTTTTCTACAATGCTTACCTTTATTCCTTTTTGGGCTAAATAAGCAGCGGCAACTGTCCCAGCAGGTCCCGCGCCTATTATCAAAACATCTGTTTTTTCTTTTCTCATTCTGCTTTATTTGCAAGCCAAAAATACTACATTTGTTTACGTAAATTAGCTTTACTTATAATTATCCCAATGTTGCAACTTAAAAACACTTTGTCGTTCAAAGATTTTACGGCTATCGTACTTAAAAACGAGTCGTTTAAAATTTCAGCAGAACAATTCCGTAAAGTAGAAAAAAGCTATCTTTTTTTACAAGACTATGCTAAAGATAAAGTTATTTATGGCGTAAATACCGGGTTTGGCCCGATGGCACAATATAAAATTGCTAGCAAAGACCAAATTCAACTTCAGTATAACCTTATTAGAAGCCATGCTGCCGGCAGCGGAGAAGTTTTAACGCCAGAATATGCTAAGGCTATTCTTTTGGCGCGCTTAAATTCGTTAGTGTTAGGAAAATCCGGTATTCATCCTTCGGTTATAGAAACCATGCAAAATCTAATCCGTAAAGATATACAACCGGTAATTTTTGAGCACGGCGGCGTTGGAGCCAGTGGCGATCTGGTGCAATTGGCACATTTAGCGCTAATGCTTATAGGCGAAGGAGAGGTTTTTTTTAAAGGAAAAATACAGCCTGCAAAAACTGTTTTTACCCAAGAAAAAATTAAGCCTATTCCTATAAAGATACGCGAAGGTTTGGCGTTGCTAAACGGCACATCTGCAATGACTGGTATTGGTTTAATCAATATTTTTAAAGCAAAAAAGTTACTGAATTGGTCGGTTTTTTGTAGTTCGGTTCTAAACGAAATGGTAAATGCTTTTAACGATCATTTTTCAGCAGAGCTTAATGCTGTCAAATTACATTCCGGGCAACAAAAAATTGCCAAAAAAATGCGTCTGCACCTTAAAGACAGTAAACGTATAAAAAATAGAAAAGAACACTTTTTAAAATTGAATGCTAGTCAGGTTTTTGAAGATAAAGTGCAAGAATATTATAGTTTACGCTGCGTTCCGCAAATCTTAGGTCCGGTAAACGATACATTAGAAAGCGTAGAAAATATTTTGGTGCGAGAATTAAACTCTGCCAACGATAACCCGATAATAGATGCCGAAGCTGAAAATGTTTTTCACGGCGGAAATTTCCACGGCGATTATATTGCCTTAGAAATGGATAAGCTTAAACTAGTTGTAACCAAATTATCTATGTTGGCAGAACGTCAACTCAATTTTTTGGCAAACAACAAACTAAATCAGATTTTGCCGCCTTTCGTAAATTTGGCAAAACCGGGTTTAAATTTTGGTATACAAGGCGCGCAATTTACCGCCGTTTCTACCACTGCAGAAAATCAAACTTTATCTACTTCTATGTATATTCACAGCATTCCTAACAATAACGACAACCAAGATATTGTGAGTATGGGTAGCAATGCTGCTTTGCTTACCAAAAAAGTTATAGACAATGCTTTTGAAGTAATTGCGGTAGAACTGTTGGCGTTGCTGCAAGCTTATTATTATATAAAGCAAGACGAAAGTTTTTCCGTAAAGACTTCTACAGAATTAGAAAAGTTAAAAAATATTGTGCCGCCCTTTACGGAAGACAAACCGGTTTCCGGACATATTAAAAACTTAAAAGAATATCTTCTACAAAAAGACCCGTATTAAAAATGGCAACAGAAAAAAAATATGCATTGGTTAGCGGGGGTTCTCGTGGTATTGGCAGAGCAATTGCGTTACAACTGGCAAAAGATTTGAATTATAATATTTTGCTAACCTATTTTAAGCAAAAAGAAGCTGCCGAAGAAGTTGTAAAAGAAATTAAAGAACTAAACCTGCACGCCGAAGCTTTACAAATAGATGTTTCGCAACGCGATGCCACTAGAAAAGCTCTAAACCACTGGCAAACCGAAAATTCTAACAATACTATTGAAGTTTTGGTAAACAATGCCGGAATTAGAAACGACGGTTTATTTGTATGGCAAAAAGACGAAGCTTGGGATAGTGTTTTGGCTACCAATCTCGACGGCTTTTATAATCTTACCCAAACTTTAGTAGAACCAATGTTAAAAGCAAAATTTGGTAGAATTATAAATATTGTTTCCCTTTCGGGGGAAAAAGGCAATGCGGGCCAGGTTAATTACTCCGCGGCCAAAGCCGGAGTAATTGGTGCTACCAAAGCTTTAGCGCAAGAAATTGCCAAAAGAAAAGTAACCGTAAATGCCGTTGCTCCGGGATTTATAAAAACCGATATGACCCAAAATCTAAACGAAAAAGAATTAAAGAAAACCATCCCGGCCAACAGGTTTGGCACACCGGAAGAAGTAGCAGATTTAGTCAGTTTTCTAGCTTCCGAAAAGGCAAATTATATTACCGGACAAGTAATACATATAAACGGCGGAATTTATTCCTAAAGTCTTCTCTATTTTAAAATTTGTATATTTAACTAAAAATACTACAACTATGAAAAAATTAATTATCACCGGTTTGGTTTTGAGTGCGAGCATTATTGGCTTTGCTCAAAATAAAAAAGTTTTACCCAAAGAAATTCAGATTAAAATGGCTACCCAAGTAGCTCCCGAAGAAGACAGAGAAGGCGCTAAAGTTTGGGGTTATAACGAAGAAGGAGAAATGGTTGTTTTACAAGAAGGAACCAATAATATTGTTTGTTTGGCAGACAATCCTAATAAAGAAGGCATAAAAGTGAGTTGTTACGGCAAGCAATTAGAACCTTTTATGAAAAGAGGTCGCGATCTTAAAGCCGAAGGCAAAGCAACTATGGAGCTTAGGGAAATACGAGAAAAAGAAGCAAAAAGCGGCGAATTAAGAATGCCGGAAGCGCCAAGTATGCTTTACGTTTTAACCGGCTCTGAAAAAGATTTAGATATAGAAACGGGAATGTTGCGCAAAAGCGATATTCGTTACGTAATCTATACACCCTTTGCTACGCTAGAATCTACCGGTTTGCCGGCAAAACCACATAAACCCGGAATGCCGTGGTTGATGGATCCCGGCACGCATCGCGCGCACATTATGGTAACGCCTCCTAAAGAATAATTTGTTGGTTAAGTGATTTTCAATTAAAAAGCCGATTTAAAATTGAGTTTGTTATTTTCAACTAACAAAATTCTTTTTTAAATCGGCTACTTTTTTTTCCGTGAAAACGGTATTAAAAGCTTAACTGTTTAAAGCCATAATGGCTTTTGCATTTACAAATTCTTTCATCCCGAAACCGCCGTGTTCTCTACCAAAACCGGAGTTTTTTACGCCACCAAAAGGCATATTGGGTTGTGCTAAACCAAACGAGTTGATAAATACCATTCCGGTATCAAAATGATGCTTGGCAAGGTCTATAGCTTTTTCTTCATCTTTACAGAAAATTCCGCCACCTAATCCAAATTTACTATCGTTGGCAATTTTAAAAGCATCTTCTTGGTTTTTAGCTTTTATAAGCGAAGCCACCGGACCAAACAACTCATCATCGTACGCGGGTTGCCCTGGTTTTACATTTTCAAGAACTGTTGCCGGATAGTAATAACCGGTTTCATTAGGTATTTTACCACCGCAAAGTATTTTTGCGCCTTTTTCTACACTTTTTTCTACTTGTTCATGCAATTCGTCTCGTAAATCTTTTCTTGCCATCGGACCAATCTTGGCATCTTTGCCGGTAGGATCGCCATAACTTATGTTTTTCATTTTTTCTACATAAGCATCTCTAAATTCTTCGTAAACTTCTTCTACTATAATAAAACGTTTGGCGGCCACGCAAGTTTCGCCATTGTTATAAATTCTCCCCGCAATACAAGCTTTTACTGCTGTTTCTATATCGGCGTCTTTTAATACAATATATGCATCGTTAGATCCTAATTCTAAAACAGATTTTTTTAATTGTGCACCGGCTTTTTTACCGATAATTTTACCCGCATCCGGACTTCCGGTAAGGGTTACGCCACGTACCAATTTGTTTTCAATTACTTTATCAGATTCGTCGTGGTCTATAATTAAGACTTTAAAGAGGTTTTTTGGTAAGCCTGCTTTTTCAAAAATCTTTTCTAACATAAGCCCGGTTCCGGTTACATTAGCGGCGTGTTTTAATAATACGCCATTCCCGGCCATTAAATTGGCAATGGAGTAGCGTATCACTTGATAAACCGGAAAATTCCACGGTTGTATTCCGTAAATAACACCTATTGGCGAGTAGGTTATTACGCCGTTTCCGCCATTGGGTAATTCACGTTTTTCGTCTTTTAAATTTTCCGGACCATTTTTCGCCGTCCATTTACAAATTTGCGTACATAAATCTACTTCTTGTTTACTATGCTTAAGCAGTTTTCCCATTTCCTGGGTCATTAAAGCTGTTAAATCTTCTTTGTGTTCCTGTAAAGCATCGGCTATTTTTTCTAAATGAGAAGAACGCTCTTCTGCGCTTTTTGTTTTCCAATTTAAAAAAGCCTCATGGCAATCTTTTATCGCCTTTTTGGTATCTTCGGAAGAAAAATAGGTATAAGACTTTATTTCTTCTTCGGTTGCCGGATTAATTGTTTTAAAAGTATTACTCATAATTTTTTTTCTTTGAATTTAATAAGAACTTGTCGTTTATCTTCCCAAAAAAATGTTATTATACCAATTTAATTTTGTAAGGTCGTATAAAAAACGAAGCTGCTTTTTCGTTCTATGACGCTGCGATTGGTTTGCATAGCCATAGCTACGGAAATTATGAGCAAGGAAATAGAACGTAAAATGAGCGAGTTTAAATGCTACATTACATTGTTAATTTGGTATGAACAGTATTTTAAGTTTCGTGTAAACTGAAGACCCCTAGCCCATTCTATTTTTTTATCTTTACCCAAAATTATTGCCGATGATTTCTGCCACAGAAATAACAAAATTTGGTGCTGAAAAGTTAAGCTTTCAAAAAGATGAATACATTTTTAGAGAAGGCGAAAAAGCGCTTTATTACTACCAAGTAGCTTCAGGCGAAGTAAAAATGAATAATTACCACGAAGATGGTAAAGAATTTATACAAGCCATATTTTCTGCTCCCAGAAGTTTTGGAGAGCCGCCGCTTTTTGCAGAGATAGAATATCCTGCCAATGCTGTAGCAGTTACCAAAGCAGAGGTTTACCGTATTCCTAAAAAAGAGTTTTTTAAATGGCTTTTGGCAAATCCGTCTATACATTTGCAAGTAAGCAAAGGTTTGGCCACGCGTTTGCATTATAAAGCTATAATGGCATCAGAATTATCGCAACAAAATCCGGAAAACCGTATACTAAGAATTTTAGATTATCTTAAACAGCAAGCCAAACATTCTTCTAAAAAACACACATTTAAAGTAGATTTAACCCGCCAGCAGATAGCAGATTTAACCGGCCTTCGTGTAGAAACGGTTATTAGAACAATTAAAAGTCTAGCCGCCAAAAACGAAGTAGAAATTATTGAACGTAAGGTTTATCGCTAAAGACTCGTTTATGATTCCAGTCATAAAATAAGAAAGTGCAACACCCCTAACTTTGTAAAAAATTATAAAGTTATGCATTTATACAAAAAAATATTTTCAGATTTTGGCAGTGAATACTATATGCACGCCACGTTGGGTATCATTTTATCCAGTTGTTTGGGTGCCGCGGCAGCTATGTTAATTTTAACCAGCGGACACCAATTACCGCAAATGCTACAGTTGTTTTGGATAACCGCAGTTTGTATGAGCTTTAACGCTGCTGTTTTAGCAAACATAAAAAAAGACATTGTTTTTGCTTTGTTAATAATAAGCCTTATAAGCAGTGCTTTGCTTATATTGTACCACGTATTTACTTTATAAATGGAGATTAAAAAACCAATAGAAAACATAGAAGATATACGGCTTTTGGTAGATACTTTTTACGCAAAAGTGAGAGAAGATTCTTTATTAGGGCCAATTTTTGAGAACGTTATTCATGATAATTGGGACGAGCATTTGGCAAAAATGTATAGTTTTTGGCAAACTGTTTTACTAAAAGAGCGTACTTATAGAGGCGCGCCATTTGTACCACACGCAAAACTTCCTATTGCCAAACCACATTTTGACGCTTGGTTAAAACTATTTCATGCTACCTTAGCGGAAAATTTTGTAGGAAAAGCCGCGGAAGAAGCTAAATGGCGTTCTGAGCAAATGGCTCTTATGTTTCAAAATAAACTAAACTACGATAGAGACCGGCAGTCTTCGGCTCTTATGTAAAAGAAAGTATAAATTCTAGCGCGTTTATCTATTCTTTTTTATCTTTTGCTAAAAATAAAACTATGAAAAGAATTATAACCAAACGCGTTTATGACGATGCCGCGCAAAATGATGGCTACCGAGTATTGGTAGATAAAATTTGGCCACGCGGAGTAAGTAAAGAAGAAGCAGATTTAGACGAATGGAATAAAGATGTAGCGCCTTCTGATGATTTACGAAAATGGTTTGACCACAAAGAAGAACGTTTTGACGAATTCAAGAAAAAGTATAAAAAAGAATTAAAAGATAAACAAAAAGACGAGCTTAAACGTCTTAAAGATGTTACAAAAGAGCACCAACTTTGTTTGCTTTTTGGAGCAAAAGACGAAGAACATAATCAGGCCGTTGTATTAAAAGAAATTCTAGAAAACTTATAAGTCTATGCCTCCTATAAAACGCGCTAAAGAAATTCAAGAATTTAGTAGAGAACATCATCACGGCTTACTCTTGGGTTGGAAAATTAAAACCGGACTTTCTAAAAATGTATCGCCAAAACGAATTATTGCTTATATTAATTGGTTTTGGCAAACGCATCTAGAGCATCATTTTAGAGAAGAAGAGCGTTTGCTTTTTCCTATTTTAGGCAACGAGCATCCGCTAATTGTAGAGGTTTTAAACCAACACGCAGAAATAGAAAACCGTATAAAAAATATACAAGCTTCCGCGGAATTTTTAATGGATTTAAAAACATTGCTAGACAAACATATTCGTTTTGAAGAACGAGAGGTTTTTATGAAAATTCAAGAAGAAGCTACCCAGGAAGAACTTCAAAAAGTAGAAGAATTACACCAGGAAATTGATTTTGTAGAAAATACCGAAGACGAATTCTGGAAATAAGCCTATTTTTACCGAAAATTTATAAAAATGAGCAGTTTTCTTAAAGTAAGCTTACTTAAAAATGTTGTTTTCGCCGCTATTTTTGCAGGCTTATATTTTAGTCTCCAGGCATTTGCTAAAATGGAGCAAACCTATGTTTTAATAATAGCTGCTTTTGCTGCTGTATTATTGAGTCCGCGTTTACGGAAAACCCAAACTTCAGAAGGAGAGAAAATCCAGTTATTTTGGTTAAACAAGAAAATTTATGAAGCATAGAAAAGCTTCTGCATTTTTGTTCTAAACTTTTATTTCCGTAAAGCCAAAATCTTTCCGTAAAGAATTAAAACACTCCCCTAATACCAATAGAACCGGCTCCTAGTTGAAAGCGCCAAGAAATTTTATTTCTGTTTTCGCGTAAAATTTGCGCATCAGATTTCATATTTTGATCCAAGTATTTATCTACAGTATCTACCACGGCAACTGTAATAGCAAGGCTTAAAGCTACATCTGTTAACCAATGCGCGCCGGCCCACAATCTTGAAACCGGAGATACCAAACCGCCGGCAATTAACCCGGCTTTTGCCCACGGATTGTCAAATTGTTTAGAAAGCGCATAAAAAGTAGTAAACGATAAAATGGTATGCCCCGAAGGAAAAGAGTGATATCCGCCTTCGCTGCTAAAGGGTTTAAACGTAAACTTGCCGCCAGAAGAAGGCCTGGCACGACCTATCGCGGTTTTAGAAATAGTTTGTATTAAACCTGCTGCGCTGGCAGAAGTAATCATTAAAATTCCTGTTCTGCGTAGTACTTTGTTTCGGGTAAATAGACCTACTAGATAAAGACCGCCATTTACGCCATAATTGTTTTGCGGACTACCAAAATACCAACCAAAATCTTTTATTAAGTCTGGTACGCTGGCGTCTTGTCTTTGAAAATAATCGTTGGTTTTTGTATCTAAAATATTTAAAGCGGCCGTGCCTAAAACCACTCCGGCTGCTTTTGCCCAGTCGTCTTGTTTCCACTGGAAAGGTCTGGAGTAAACATGTTTAAAACTACCAAATGCTAAAGAAGCGTCGTGTTTTGCTAAATCCCAAATTCTTGGCTCCTCTAACTTTACGGAAGAATTTGTAGATAAACTGTCTAAACTTGTTTGTGCAGACAACGAAAAATTGTAGGTAATTAACAAGAAAAAGAGTAAAAATGTATTTTTCATATAATTTTTTAGAATGGATAACCGATTGCAAAATTAAAAACTGGCGAGTCATAATCAAATTTCCAAGAAGAATTTGGCTCTTTTAAAGGTGCGGCCAAATCAAACCGAATTACAAAACCTTGAATATCTACCCGAAGTCCGACGCCGGTTCCTATTCCTAATTGTTTATAAAAATCTGACGTAAATTCGCCTCCCGGCAAAGCTTCGTTTTCTTGGGTTAACCAGACGTTCCCGGCGTCTGCAAAAATGGCTCCGTTTACATATTGCACAATAGGAAAACGATATTCTACGTTTCCTTCTAACCTAATATCTCCTGCTTGGTCAAAATAGCCACTTTCTGCATTTTCTGGTTCGTACGTTCCGGGACCTAAGCCTCTAATTTTAAACGCACGAACGCTATAAGGTCCGCCGGAAAAATATTGCTTTACAAATGGCAGCGCATCTGAGTTAGCGTACGGTAAACCCAAACCACCAAATAAACGGCCTACCAAAACTTGTCCTTTGTTGTCTAATTTTAAATGGTAACGAACGTCTACATCTGTTTTTGCATATTGCGCATATTTTAAACCTAAAAACGTTTTTGCGCCATCGTTACTGTCTTTCCCAAATAAACTTACTGTATTACCGGCAATATCAAAGTTTAGATTGAAATACAAACTTCCTACTTTAGACTGATCTACCAGCTCGTTATACGTAAAAGAATAAGTAAGACCGGCAATAAATTGCTGTTCAAAACTTTGGCGTAAAAACGGATTATCTTCCAGAACTTGTTCAAATCTATCGCTGGTTTTACCTAAACTTACATAGTTGATGTTTATAGGATTTAATTGGTGGGTAACGTATTTGTTGGCAGCCCATATATAACCAAAAGAAGTAGAATACGATTGTAATCTATATAATTGTGTACGGTTTAGATAATCTGCGCCTACTTCTACTTTTGTTTTAGGAATGGAATATTTGAACCTGCTGTGTAAATCTATCGGAAACAATAATCGCGGGAAAGTGAGCGAAGATTTTATGCCTAATTGTAAACTGCTACTGCCTTCTGAAATTCCACTTCCAAATTGTTTTTCATATCCAAAATTGGTAGAAACACGTAACAATTCCCCACCTTTAAATAAATTGCGGTTGGTATAGGTTACGCCTAAACCCGGACCGGCAAAATTATTAGATTTGGTAACGCCTTGTAATTCTAAACGTATGGATCTTTTGTTTAAAGGCGATAAATAAATATTGGCATCTAATTTACGTTTACCATTTTTTGTTACACTATCTTTTTCTACGTATTCTATATTTACAAATTTGTACGTGCCAATATTAGAGAGCCTTCTACTGGTATATTTAGACTTTGTAGGGTTATATTTATCGCCGGGTTTTATAAGCAAATAAGGCGCTAATCTTTTGGGTTTAAAATAAACTTCGTCTTGCACAAATTTTATACTATCTACTACCGTAGTGTCTTTAAAATCTTTTTTCTCTTCTACGGAATAGTTTGGGTAGACATTTACCTCATCTATTACATAAGGCACTAAAGATTTAGAAGGCACTTTACTTTTTAAATTCAAAAATAAATCAAACCTACTTTTGTCATAACGATTGGTATCTGCTTCAAAAATTAAAAAATCGCCGTTAAAATTGTAGTACCCGATTTCTTTTAGATAATTATCAATACGCACGCGTTCTGCTTTCATAGCATCTAAATTAAAGCGCATATTTTTCTTGAGATGTGTATCTGATAAAGATTTTTCTATTTTATTATAAAGCGCCAAACTATCTAACGTATCTCGCTCTACAACATATTTTTCCATACGATAAGGTTTGGCAGTTTTTACAGTATAATCTACCGAGGTAGTTTGTGCAGCGCTATCTTTTTTGATTTCTGAAGTAACTCTACTACCAAAAAAACCGTTGTTGTTTAACCTGTTTATAATTAAATCTTCTGTAGAATTTACATCTACATCTTCAAAATAAACCGGTTCTTCTCCTAATTTTTTAGCTAAAAACTTATTTATAAAACCCGGCTTTTCTTTTTGTCCTTTATAATAAAAATAAAGTTTAGGGCGCATTCCTAAAAATTTAGAATTGGGCTTTGGTTTCAATAAACCTTGTAACATAGTTTTAAGTCCGTTGCGATTTTTAATCTCTATTGTATCGTTAAAAGCAATAGACCCACCGGTGTACAAAGTGTTTTCTTCGGGGATAAATTTTTTAACGCTACAGGCCGAAAGCAGTAAAACCGCACTTACAAAAACCAAGTATTTTGAGCTAAGTATTTTCATTTAGAATAGACTACTATTTTTCTTCTTTATTGGTTACAGCTTTATTATTTGCCGTTTCTTCTTCCTCTTTTTTTTCGTTTTCTTGTTTCTTTTCTTTTTCCTCTTGTTCTTTTTTCTTTTCTTCTTTAGTGCTGCCGTCCCACAATTCTTTAAACTTATTAAACTCTCTGGTAAAAATAAGCGCAATTCCGCTAACGAAAACTTGACCGTCTATAACGTTTTCGTATTCGCTTTTTCTAAAACCTTTTAAGCGCCATCTACCATTTTCCGTAAGGAGATATTCTATACTTACATTTCCTATTACCGGATTTGCTTCTCCCGGTCTTCTGTCTCCTTGTACATTTACTTCGCTACCGGCTTGCACCACTACTCTATCGTTAAATAATTTCTTTTTAGCGCTTATGGCTAGGTCTGTTCTATTTTGGGCGGTTTGCCCTTGATAATCTGTATACGAATTAACACCGAAATTCAAATCTATACCGGTATTGCCGGTAAGTTTGTCTGAAAACATATTTAATTGGTCTGATAATGCGTCGTTTAAATTATCGCGTGCCATAGTAGCAATACCGCCTTGGCTACCATCGCTACCGGACTCCGGATAAAATTTATTTAACACCAGCAAAGAAAACACTTGTTTGTTGAGTTGATCTTCTTGCTGATTTAATTGCCGCACCCTACTATAAACCGAGCCACCAATAGCGCCGCGTTCATCTTCGGGCATACCCAAATTAAAATTAAGTTTTGGTCGCATTAGCTCCCCGCCAACATTTAAATAAACCAAAAATGGCAAACGTTGTTTATACCTGTTTTTTACCTCGACACTTGCTCCGGCAGTTTGCGAAGCCATTAAAGATGAGGCAGATGTTTGTACTTTATAAATGGCTCTAACATCTAAATTTGCATTAGTAGGATCTCCTTGCCAAGTAACACTACTGGACGGGTCTAAATCGAATTCTCTTTTAACCAGACCGTATAAATTCATTTGGTAGTGCCCGCCGGAGATATCGTATTTTCCGGTTAAAGTGGTACGACCGTTACGCGCAATGCTAAAAATTAAATCGCCTTGCCCTACTATTTTTAGATTATCATCTGTTTGCTCATTAATAATAACGTTAAAAGTAGCTTTTGGTTCTATATTTAATTTTGTTCTAAGCTCAATTCCGGTTATAACCGCAGCAGATTTACTTTCATCTTGTCGTGTTAAGATATTGTCCGGATTTTCTTTATTTACAAAAATTACAACACCGTCACGTTTTTCTATACTCAACTGCGTTTCCGGGATTACATAGGTTAAATTGGTTTCTTCGTTTATGGTAAGAGTAGCTTCTACCACAGGAAACTTTAAATCTCCCGTTATATTTGCTGCAGCATCAAAAACTGCCTTTCCGTAATATAAATCGTTGTCTTCCTTATCGGAATTTAAAGCGGTAAAGTTCTCTGCTTTTAACTTTACATCCAACTCCGGATTGGTAAAACTTTCTGTAAGAATATCGCCGTCTATACTAAAGTTATTGCCATCTGCATCTTGAATATTAAAACTGCTAAAATATATGCCATCGTTATCAATATTAATACGCTCATTGGCAAGTCTGAATTTAGAATCTAAACGTTTTACATTAAAAGCAGCGTTGTTAAATGCCAAATAACCTTTATAGTTGGGCTCTTTAGACGTGCCGGTTAGTTTTATTTTTCCTTCTAAATTACCTTCGGTGTTTTTAATTTGCTCCGGTACAAATTCTTCTATGGCGTGCAAAGCAATTTTATTGATGTCTAAAGAAAGATCAAAAGAAGGCGTTTGGGTTGCTGCTTTATAGTTTCCTGCAAAATCTATATCTACTTCTTCTCCTTTTATACCGGCATCTACCACATACGTATTGTTACTGTGCGATTCTGCATCTAAAGATAAAACACCAAGTTTGCTATTGAATATTGTAAAGTCGTTAATACTTAAATCTGCTGTAAATCCAGGTTTCTCATACGGATTTACAAAAACTACTTCGCCGTTAACATCACCTTCTATTAAATGTTCTTGCGGATTTAAATAGGCCAAAATACTAGATAGTTTAAAGCTGTCAAATTCTAAGCCCCAATCTTTAGGATTTTTGCCTGTGAAATTTTTAAGTCCTACTTGCTGGGTGTTTTGCGAAAGTATAAAATTAGTGAAGTCTAATTGTTTTTCGCCAAAAACTATTTGGTTACCGGCATTTATTTGCCAATCTTCTTGATTTAAAATTAATTCCTCGGGTAAGATTTTAAAAATGCGTTTGTTGTCTTTGCCTTCTAAAACAGAATGAATAGCATAGAGTTTCCCTTTTTCCGTAAAGGATTCAAAATTTAGGTAAAGCTTTTCATTTCTAAAATTAGAATTTATTTGGGTTTTGGGCAGTTTTGCGGGACCGGCTTCTATAGCGGCAAAGGCTGCATCAAAATTTGCTTTCTTTCCATCAGAATTTAATGCTATACCTAAACTATCTATCACATTTTCGTTGTATTCTAAATAGGGTAAAGAAATATCTGCTTTTAGGTTGTGTTTTGCTTGGTTAAACTCTATGTTGGCGCGCAAAGTATCCATACGTTCCAAACCATCTAAAAAAACTTCTGAAATAATTGGCGTGTCGTGAAAGCGTAAATCCATTTTTAAATTAACCGGCTTTTCCAATTCTTGAGAAAACACCGTATCTTTTTCAAAATAATGCTTCACGTGCTGCTGTAAAGCGTCTCCTATTTGTTGTGGATTGGCATTAGAGTTTAAAGTTGTATTTAAAAAACTACTGTTTACCGCAACTGCAGTACTGTCTTTATCTACATTGGCATTTACGTAAACATCTCCTAAATAATAAGGTCTATTTTCATAAACCACCACGCCTTCATTAATAGCTGTTTTTAGATTAAAATCTTCTGCATTGCCTTTAAAATCTGCCGTTATCTTTACTTTAGACCGTATTTTCTTTCTAGTAATTCCTAAAGTATATAAATCTGCGCCTTTTACATTTATAGTTGCATTAACTTCTGGCGCAACCGAGTCTAATTTCACATGCGAGTCTAAATCCAGATTAAGATTATCGTCTTTAAACCGCATAGTTACCTCTCCTTCTCCGTCTTTAATTTTACCATTGAGTTTTAAGGCAGATAAGTCGTATTTATTATAGGTTAATTCCGAAAATTCTGAACTTAGAGTTGCATCTAAATTGTTCAGGTTATCTCCTTTTCCTTCGGTTTTTATGCTTAGGCTAATTTTTCCTAATTTTTCATTTTGTAAGATTTCACCCAAATCTAGTTCTACAATTTCTATGGTAGAATCAAACGCAATTTGATTTTGCTGATTAAAAGAGCCTTCTATATTTACCACGCCATTAGAGGTAATTAGGCTGGTATTGGTAGTAAAATTGTCTAATTGTCCTTCAAAATTTCCTGTTAGTTCTATGTTTTGCGGAATTGCAACTCCCAAAGAATCCGGGTTTACAAACTTGGCCAACTCATCTTGCGTGGTGCTGGCAGAAAATTGATTTATGTCTAAGTAAAGCTGTTCTACTTTGGTAGGATTACTTACATAACCGCGCAAGTTTATTTCGGTAGATTTTCCCCAATTTAACTGCATGCGTTTTATTTCCGCTTTAGCTAAAGAGCCATTTACATTTAGACTTCCGCTAATTGGCTGGTTTGCCAGTTTTACAAACATTTCATTTTGCCGCAATTGTGGGGCAAAAATATACGCTTCTTGCGCATTTAATCTAATGTTGCTAAGTTGTGCCGCAAACTGCGCATTTTCCGGTTTTTCTATAAACTCTTCTAAACTGGAAAAATTAATTTGCAAATTGGCAGCTAACTTACTTTTTTGGGTAGCCAAATTTAAATTGGAAAGCCGGAGTTTGTTTTTATCTAAATTGGCAGCAAAAGTCAATTCTTTCAATTCAAATCCGCTGGCTTCATAAAATCTAAATTTGTTAATCTCTAAATTGGCAGTGCCATCTTTGGTCAAACCAATATTTTCTGCCAGTAAAGTAAAATCGCTTAACTCAATTGCATTCGGGTTAAACTCTCCCTTTCGGGGGAAAACGCCTTTTTGTTTATAGCAAATAGCATTATTTTCTAAAGCTAGCTCAGTAACATTTACTTCCCACTCCGGCCACTGAAAGGTTTCTTCTTCCTTTTTTGGAAGTTTTTCTACGGTTTCTTTTTGCATTTTTGTGGTATCTACTACCACACTTATATCTGAGTTTTTTAGACCAAAGTTTGCCACCTCTATTTCTTGTGCGGTTAAATTGGCTTTGGTTTCTTTAATTTTAAAATTTCGTATTTCTGCCAAGGCTTCTAAGCCTTGCGGCGGAGCATTATAATAAGCTGATAGATTTTCTACAGAAAAATCGTCTACCAAAATTTGCGACAAACTTCCGGTAGAAGTAGTATCTGTAGTTTCTATAGCTTTTAGCTGTTGGTAATTTACATTGGTGTTTTTTAAATGAATATTGGCAAGATGAAACTTCATCTTTTCTAAGTCTATATCTTTTCCTTCAACAAACAGCTCGCCTAGACGCAGATTGGCATCCATTCCGGTTACAGCATCTTTATAATTAACTTTAAAATTTTGCAAACTAATTTCTCCTACAGATATTTTTGGTGGACCGCTTTCTTGTTTAGGTTTTGTAGCTGTGGTATCGCCGGCAAAAGCATCTATTAAAAATGAATAATTAAAGCCGTTTATAGAATCTTTTCTATACACATTTGCGGTAAGGCCTTGCCAATCTACATCGTCTATGCTTATTGGGTTGCCTTTAATTATGGGGAGAAGCGGAATTTCTGCTTCTAATTTATTGGAGTATAAAAGCGTATCGCCTTTGGTATCTTCTAAATATAAACCGTTAAGGCTTAAATTCCCTGAAAAGGTTATAAAGAGTTTCTCTATTTCTACCTTTGTGTTGGTCTTGTCGCTAACATAATTGGTTACTTTGTTTACAATGATGTTTTGCCCCCACGGACTTCTTATAAACAATAAAAGCAGAATTATAAGGATAAGCAGACTTAGGAAAATTTTTCCTAAGATTTTTAAAACTTTTTTTATTTTGGTGGTTCGGGTATTTTTCTTTTCGGTTTCTTTCACGCTGTATTGCTCACTGCTGTTTACCAAAAATAAGCCACAAATTGGTATGGCAGCGCTTAATACTGTTTAATTTACGTTAAAATTCTATTGATAAAAAGAAAAAAATGGTTACCGCAAAACCCAAAAATTTTACCCCAATATAATTTTTGGCACATTTAGTAAGCATCTGCAGAAGTTGCTTTGAGTCCTAAATGCTAAAACGTCACAGTCTAATTGACAATGCAGTAACCATTTAAACAAACTAAAACTTCGTTTAGTATTACAGCAAAGATATTGACACTTTAGCTTGCAGCCTTACGGTTTTCCGTAATTGGGCAAAAAAAGTGTGTTTTTTTTAAGAAATTTTTAACTTAAGTGCGTCTACTCTACTGTCTGCAAGACATTTTAGCGTTATTAACTACATATAGCCGTAAATTTTTATTTTCGGTTAAACCGAAATTAAACGGGATGAATATTTTCCGTAAAGAATTATATAATGCCCAAATCTTTTGCCTTCGCGATAAGATTGATTGTATTTTTTGCTTTAAAGTGAATCTTAAGATTATTCAATCTTTTTTCTATGGCACTTACGCTGTTTGGCTTTAAATTTCTTTTTTTAAGCAAAGTAGATATTTCGTGATGGCTGTAGCCTTTTTCAACCAGCATTAGTAATTCTAGATCGAAGTTTTGTATTTGTAGGCTTTCTTGGTTTAGCGCTGTGTCTACGTTAGGAGAAAGGTATATTTTGTTTTGGTAAACCTGTGTAATTGCTTTTTTAAGATCTAGTATGTCTTGTCTGCCTTTGCATACATAAGCGTCTATTTTATAGGAGTCAAATAATTGTTTTACTTTTTCTGTGCGATCTTCTATAGAAAATGCAATGGTTTTTATTGTAAAATCTTCTTTTTGAATGGCGCGCAATAAATCGGTGCCATTTTTTAGGTGTTGTTTTCTAAAATCTTTTTTAAAATTTAAGTCGGTTATAAGAAGATCAAAAGCTGCATTGTCTAAACTTGCTTTTTTTAATTTTAGAAATGCATCATCGCAATATTGCACAAAATCTATATGCTTAATACCAAAATCTGTTAAAGCTATTTTAACGCCTTCGTTTATCATTTTAATATCTTCTGCAACCAAGACTTTCTTAAACATATTATTTCTTTTTCAATAAGCTAATTTTAATCTCAACTCCACCCGAAGAAGGATTTGTAATTTTTATTTTGCCGCCGTTTTCTTTAACGCGATCTCTTACATTTCTAAGACCATTTTCTATAATACTGCCATCGTTTTCGTAGCCTTTCCCATTGTCTCTATACACAAAAATTATCTTATCTTTTTTAGCCTCAAAATTTAGAAAAACCAAATCTGCTTTGCTGTGTTTTTTCATATTGGTCATTAATTCTTGCACAATACGATACAAAGTAAGTTTGTTTTTTGGTTCAAAATTTTTAAAGGTTTTTTCTTCCAAGTCTTTTACGATAATACTGGCGTTCTCATTTTGGTAACTATAAATAAGTTTGTTAAGGTTTTCGCTAAAATCTTCTAAGATTTCTAAAGAAGAATTTTGTCTGGCAATATTTCTGGTTTGGTCATATATTTTTTCTAAACGGTCTAACACCTGTTGTTTAGAGAATTCTTCTTTATGCTCTAAGGTGTTTATTAGCTGATATACTTCGTTAGCTACTTCGTCATGCACTCTTTTAGAAAGCTTGTTTTCTGTATCGTAAATGGCTATTTCTTTGTTCTTTTTATGCCGGTTAAACATTACAATATAAAAAGCGATGGTTAGTACTACCAAAATAAATATAACAAAGCCTACAATTAAATTGGTATATTTTTGCCGCTCTATTTGCAGTTCTTTTTTGGCGGTTTCTTTTTCTAATTGTAAAATGCGTTTTTTGTTTTGCTCGCCTCTATATCTTATCTGCGCATATTTGTCTGCTTTAGTTGAATTTATTGTATAAAGACTATCCAATAACTCTATATATTTTTCATAATATTCGCCTTTATTTTCCACCTGCGGTAAACTATACATTAATTCCAATCCATTTAAGCGTAGGGCTAAATTATTTGACGGTTTTAAAATTTCATCAATGTATTCTTTTGCTTTTTCGGGATTAGACTCTAAATAAAATTTAGCCAAATATTCATAAACAAAACCAACGTCATCATCTATTTTTTTTCTTATTTCTAGAGATTCTTGCAGGGCCGATAAAGCTTTTTGCCGTTCTCCTATTTTGGTATAAGCTTTTCCTAAAAAAGCTAAAATACGTCCGCGGCTACTGCCTTCTTTTTGAAATTCTTCTAGAATCAGTAAGGTGTTAAGCAAGTTAATTGCCTTTGTGTATTTTTCTTGATGTATATAAACCCTCGCCAAATTAATTTTGACTTGTTGTGCATATTTAGAATTTGGCGCTACACCAATAGCTTGTTTAAACCAATAAATGGCTTGCTCATATTTTTCCAAACTCTTTGCACTATAACCCAAAACATTATAAGAAGAAATAAGGTAAACATCGTTAGAATTAGATGGTAAATAATTTAAGCCTTCTATCGTTAACTGTTGGGCAGTAAAATAGTCGTTTTCTTTAAATAAAATCTTTCCTAAAGAAAAATAAGATTTTGCTATTTCTAAACTATCGCTAAGATTTAAATATTGGTCTTTTGCCTTATTATAGTAAAAATAAGCGCTGTCGTATTTTTTTTGCAACCTATAATAACGTCCGTATTTATAAGTAGACTCGGCAATTAACCTTCGGTTCTGGCTGTTTTTTGCAAAACTAGCCATACTGTCTATCATAGTTTTATAGCGTTTTGCAGAAACTTCTTTATGTAATATCTCGTATTTACGGCGTTGTGCTAAATAGGCTTTTTCAAAATCGGCTACAGCCAAAGCAGTTTCTAAAGCCTCATTTATACTATCTATATTTTTAGTACTTTCTATAGTGGCAGAAGAAAAAAGTACTGGCTTTGCCGGTTTCTCTTCTTTTTCACACGATAAAAAAAGCACTATAAAGCTAAGAATATAAAATAGCTTTCTCATTTCTTAAAAGGTTGGTTGGTTCAAAAATAAAAAAACAACTGTTTACAATACATATAAAGTAAGAAACTTTTTAACGTTTTATTGGTATTTGCTTTTATAAAAAGTTATAATGCGTTAAAATAAAGTCGAGATTACATTTTTTTTATAAAATTAGCCGATCAAATAAACAATCTTATTCCTACAATGAAAAAAACCTTCCTATTTTTTCTGTTAATCAGTGCTTTTCTCTTACAAGCACAAGAAAAAGAAATTTCTAAGAGTATTTATTTTACCGCCAATACCGGTATCGAAAAAAATAGTAAAGCAGATAAAATTCTTAAAGCAATTGTAGAGTCTTCGCAAAAAGATAAAAATGCTGCCTTTGTTGCTATAGGAAACATAACACGAAACAACGGTTATTTAAAAGATGATGAAGCCAGAAAAAGCGAAGAAGAATTTTTAAAACGCTTGTTGATGGAGCCGTTAGAAAATTTTAACGGAGAGGTAATTTATACCCCCGGCTACCACGAATGGAACAAAGGCGGCCATAAAAATTTAGACGATCTAGAATCGTATTTGCAAGATAACAGCAAAGCAGAATTTTGGCCTAACGATGGTTGTCCTTTAGAGCGCGAAACCCTTAGTGACCAAGTAGAATTGGTAATGGTAGACTCGCAATGGTTTTTAGAAGATTGGGACAATTACCCATACATTAATAACAAATGCGAAATAAAAACCAGAGAGCAATTCTTTATAGAATTTAAAGATGAACTTAAAGATGAGCAGAATAAAACGGTAATTGTAGCAGTGCATCATCCGGTTTTAAGTGCTACTCGTAAAGGTTTTTTTGGGAGAATGGGTGGTTTCTCTAAACAAAATTATTACAATAACACTATGCAAGATTTGGTGGGCAGATTAGAAACCTTGGCCAGCCAATTTGAAGATGTAATTTTTGTATCGGGTAACCATAAAAACTTACAATTTTTAGAAGACGACGGCATTCCGCAAATAATTAGTGGTGCCGTAGCAACCACAGAAAAAACCAGACCGGAAACAGATAAAGGTTTTTACGGAAGTAACGCCCACGGCTTTGTTAAATTGAATGCTTATAAAGACGGTAGTTCTGAAGTAGAGATTTATGAGATACAGCCAAATGGTGCAAAAAAAGTTTATTCTAAAGAAATAAAAAGTAAACGAGGAGAGCTGGAAGATTTTACCTACCACCAAAACAGCGATTTTGGCGCCACATTTAAAGCATCTATTTATACTAAAGAAGAAACTGATAAGTCCGGTTTTTATACTTGGGCTTGGGGAGAACATTATAGACCTATTTATAGCAGAAAAATACAAGCGCCGGTTTTGTTTTTAGATAGTTTACCGCATAATCTTCGCGCTTTACGTGCCGGCGGCGGAAACCAGTCGCGTACTTTGCGTCTTATAAACGATCAAGAACACGAGTATAACATTAGAGAATTGCGTAAAAGTGCGGTTCGTTTTATACAATCTGCCATTCCAGATCATTACATACGCGATTATATGCGCAATACTATTGCAGAAGATATTGTACAAGATTTTTATACAACTGCGCATCCTTATGCGCCATTTGCTGTAGGTGATTTATTAGACGCAGTTAATATTTATCACGCTAATCCTGAAATTGTATATGTTCCTAAACAAAAACGATTAGGAAGGTTTAACGAAACCTACGGCGATAAATTATATATGTTTGAAGAACACGTAGGCGATGAAAATAAGACATTTGAAACCTTTGGTAATGCAGACGATATTTTGAGCACCTCAGATATGCTGCTCGAAATAAGAGACGACAACCAAGCAAAAATAGACGAAGATTTATACATTAGAGCACGATTGTTTGATATGCTTATTGGCGATTGGGACAGACACGCAGACCAATGGCGTTGGTCTAAATTTGAACAAGAAGATGGCACAGAACTGTATAAGCCAATACCTAGAGATAGAGATCAAGCTTTTCCTAAATACGACGGACCAATAATACAATTACTGAAATTTGGCGTGCCACTTATACGGCCAATGCAAACTTATTCTGCAGAAGTAAAAGATGTAAAATGGCTTAATCACGCCGGTTATTATTTAGACAAAACATTTATAAATCAAACCAGTTGGGAAGATTGGAAAACCCAAGCAGAATATTTACAAAACCATCTTACAGATGATGTAATAGATAAAGCTTTTGGAAACCTTTTGCCGGATGTACAAGACGAAAGTATTGAGAATATAAAAGCCTCGCTAAAGCAACGTCGGGATAATATGCTTAAAATTACCCGCGATTATTATGATTATTTCAAAAAACATGAAGTAATTGTGGCTACAGACGAAGACAGTAAAGTAAATATTGTTAGAGAACCAAACGGTATTACCAAAATAACTATAGACGAAGAGGACAGACGCATTTTTGATAACCAATACACTAAAGAAGAAACCAAAGAAATTTGGATTTACAGTTTAGATGGTAACGATACTTTTACCGCTTCGGGCGAAGGAAATAACCTTATTAAAATAAAAGTTTTTGGCGGAGAAGAAAACGACACCTATAATTTTGAAAACCGCAAGCGTATAAAAGTTTACGATTATAAATCTAAGGAAAATACCTACAAAAATGTTGGTGGCAAACGTTTAACAGATTCGTATGAGATTAATAATTACGATCCGCAAAAGCGCAAATACACGCAAAATATTGTGTTACCAAGCTTAGGTTTTAGCTCAGACGAAGGTTTTAAAATTGGTTTAACAGATCAATTTACTACTTACGGCCTAATGCGTAATCCTTTTACAACACAACATACCGTAACTGCCAATTATTATGCTGCAACCCAAGGTATAGAATTTATGTATTACGGAGAATTTGCGCATATCTTTTATAATTGGAATTTTGGTTTGGATGCGCGTTACACCAGCGATAAATTTGCTACTAACTTTTTTGGTGTAGGCAACCAAAGTAGTTATGATGATGATGCTGTAAGCAAAGATTATAACCGTACCAAAATTAAACAATGGCACGTTGCGCCTTCTTTAATCTATAAAGAAAACGAAACCTTTACAGCACATATTGAGGCACGCATAGAAAGTAATGAAGTAGCCGACAAAGATAACGGCTTTGCAGAAGATTTTTTTAACGCAAGTAACGATGTTTATGACCAACAACTTTATGCAGGCGGAGAAGTAGGTGTTAATTTTAATAACAAAGGAAGTTTAATAGGATATCCTAGACGCGGAATTGAATTAGACCTAAAAGCCGGTTATAAAAGTACTTTAGAAAAAAAATACGATAATCAATTTGGGTACGTAAAGCCAACCGTTTCTTTTGTTTACCCCATTCACGAAAGTGGCGCCGCAACTATAGCCACTTTAGCCAAAGCTAATTTTATTTTAGGCGATAATTACGAATTTTACCACGCTGCCAGACTAGGCGGTAACGAAAGTTTGCGCGGATATAGAAACGAACGCTTTTTAGGAAAAACCTCGTTTTTTCAAAGTACAGATTTGCGCGTTGGGATAACTAAATTTAGAACCAATTTTGTACCAATTCGGGTGGGGGTTTCTGCTGGTTTTGACTACGGAAGGGTTTGGGTAGAAAACGATACTTCAGAAAAATGGCATAACAGTTATGGCGGTTCGGTATTTATTAATGGTTTTAACGCGCTTACAGCAAATATTGGTTATTATAGAAGTTCAGAAGATCAACGAATTTTATTTACCTTAGGTTTTAAATTTTAAAAACCGATAAAAGAATGCACAAACCTGTTGTCCTAAAAGTTAGAAACTTTACGAGGCAGCAGGTTTTTTCATTAAAAAGAATAACCCCCAAAAGAATATATTTAGGTTGTTACGTTAAGATTAGCATAATTGTTAATTTATAAAAAAATAGAATTTTTAACTTGTGGCTTAATTTCCGTAAAGAAAAACTTAATTAGAAATTATCTTTTCGGTTAACCGAAATTTGCAATTAAAAACCAATCTGTGAGCAACGATAAAATACATATATCCGGAAAGGAAAGCATTAAATTTTTACTTTTAATAAGTTTAATATGGTTAATACTCACGTATGCTTCGGGATTAATATTGCCGTTGGTAGTAGCAATTGTAATTGCCACTTTACTGAACAAGCCAACCGAAAAAATGAAATCTTGGGGTTTTCCCAAATGGTTGGCCATTAGTATTTCTATACTCTTATCTATTGTCTTTTTTACGCTATTATTCTGGCTAATTAGCACCCAGATAAACAATATGGCAAACGATTGGCCCACCATAAAAGAAAAAGCTTTGCAGAAATACCATGTTTTTAGTACGTGGATGCAAGACAGGTTTCAAATAAACCCGAAAGAAGCTTTTAACGAAAACGTAGATTTCTTTAACCAATTACAAAAATTGGCAGAAGGCTTTTTGGCTTCGGTTTCTAATGTTATATCCAATTCGTTTATTATCTTGATTTATGTTATTCTGCTACTTATGCAGAAAAAACTTTTTATAAATTTTTTCAAAAAGTTGGTAAATAACAACCAAGGCGCATCAAAAATTCTAAAAGGCTCTTCAGAAATTATTAGCGGTTATCTTTTTGGCAAAGGAAAAATTATGATTCTTTTGGCTATTCTCTATTATGCAGGGTTTAAAATTGGTCAAGTTCCGTTTGCGCTGTTTTTAGCATTGTTTGCAGCTCTATTTTCTATAATTCCGTATGTAGGAAATATGATAGGCGGCGGTGTTGCAATAATTTTATCCTATTTGTATGCCGGTGGCGCTCCGGCGCTCACGGTTCTAGGTGTAATTATGGCTGCACAACTTCTAGAAAATTATGTTTTAACACCGTGGATTATTGGAGACGAGATAGATTTAAATCCGTTTGTAACCGTTTTTGGTGTTATTCTCTTTTCGGTGTTATGGGGAATGGTGGGTGCTATTTTTGCGCTTCCGTTGGTGGGTGTTTTAAAAGTGCTTTTTGAAAATACCAAAAATTTAGAAGCCTACGCCTACTTGCTTAAAAAACAAAAAGAATAAAATTTTTATTTAGTAATTTTTTCTTCTTCTTTTCAAATTACTCTTTCTACTAATAAACCAGCAGCGTTTTAAAAAACTCTTCTAAAGGCTAAATAAGACTTAAAACCTATAATTGGGTTTTGTTCTTCGGTTAAAACTAAGTATCTTTAGGCTAACCATCCTTAAAATTGACAAGCTATGAAAGAAACAATCCAAAACATTACAAAAACCTTAAAAACAGCCAATGGTGATTTAAAATATATCAGTCTTAAAGACTTTGCGGAGGAACACCCGAAAGTTAAAAAATTACCATTTTCCATAAAGATATTATTAGAGAATGCTTTACGGAATTATGATGGCTTTTTGGTAGAAGACGAGCATATTAAAAACCTGATAAACTGGGACCCAAAAGGCAGTAAAAGTTCTGTTCCTTATAAACCTGCGCGGGTTTTAATGCAAGATTTTACAGGAGTTCCCGCGGTTGTAGATATTGCTGCAATACGCTCTGAAGCTATTCGTAAAGGAAAAGATGGCTCTAAAATAAATCCTAAAGTTCCGGTAGATTTAATTATAGACCACTCGGTACAAGTAGATTTCTTTGGGACAGATTACGCTTACAAAAAAAACGTAGAGTACGAATATAAACGAAACAAAGAACGTTACGAAGTTTTAAAATGGGCACAAAATGCTTTTGAAAACTTTACCGTAGTACCACCGGGAATGGGAATTTGCCACCAGGTAAATTTAGAGTATCTAGCAAAAGGTGTTGTTAGCCGAAACGGATGGGCGTTTCCGGATACTTTGGTCGGTACAGATTCTCACACGCCAATGGTAAACGGAATTGGCGTTGTTGGTTGGGGCGTTGGCGGTATAGACGCAGAAGCAGCTCTTTTAGGGCAACCTATTTATTTTTCAGCACCAAAAGTAATTGGCTTAAAATTAGAAGGGAAGCTACCGGAAGGCATTACCTCTACAGATATGGTTTTGGAAATTACCAAAGTGCTTAGAGATTATGGCGTGGTAGGAGATTTTGTAGAAGTTTTTGGCGATGGTTTAGATTATCTTTCGGTACCCGATAGAGGAACTATTTCTAATATGTCTCCGGAGTTTGGTTGTACGGTAACTTATTTTCCTATAGACGACCAAACTATACGTTATATGGACCAAACCAACAGAGATCAAGACCAATTAGATTTGGTACAAGATTACTGTAAAAATAATCTGTTATGGCGTACGGGCGAAGAAGATATAAAGTATAGCGATGTGGTAACCGTAAACTTAGACGATTTAGAGCCTTCTGTTTCTGGACCAAAGTTACCGCAGCAAAAGATTTTGGTTAAAGAATTACGACCAAAATTTACCGATATTTTAAAAGAAGCCCACGGCCGGGACTACCTCTCTCCAGAAAAAAGAGAAACTTGGTATAGCGAAGGCGGCTCGGGTACAAAATTCAATAAACAATTTAGAAAACAAGAAGTAGATGCAGAAATATCTGTAGAAAAAGACGATGTTTTGCACTCGGTACATATTTCGCAAGGCAACGAACAATATTCCCTAAGCGATGGCTCTATTGTAGTAGCCGCAATTACTTCGTGTACCAACACCTCTAACCCATCTGTTATGTTGGGAGCAGGTTTGGTTGCCAGAAAAGCAATTCAAAAAGGTATTGATGTAAAACCTTGGGTAAAAACATCTCTTGCACCAGGCTCTAAAGTGGTAACCAATTATTTAAAACGCGCAGGACTTTTAGAAGATTTAGAAGCTTTACGTTTTCACGTAGTTGGTTATGGCTGTACAACTTGTATTGGTAATTCGGGACCTTTGCCACCACATATAGACAAAGCCGTAGACGAGGGAGAATTGATTGTAGCTTCTGTATTGAGTGGTAACCGAAATTTTGAAGCGCGTATTCACAACAAGATAGAAATGAACTTTTTAGCATCGCCAATGCTGGTTGTTGCCTATGCAATTGCAGGTCGCGTAGATATTAATTTAATGGAAGATCCGCTAACCAAAGATGCTAATGGCGAAAATGTTTATCTAAAAGATTTATGGCCAACCCAAGACGAAATACAAAAAGCCATAGAATCTGCAACTTCTAAAGAAGATTATGCCAAAGAATACGAAGTCATTTTTGATGGCGAAGAACAATGGCAAAACTTAGAAGCGCCAACCGGTTTGGATTACGAGTGGAAAGACGATTCTACTTACATAAAAGAAATTCCGTTTTTTAAAGACATTAGCGATGAACCAAAGCAACTTAAAAATATTGAAGGCGCAAGAGTTTTAATAAAAGTAGGCGACTCGGTTACTACAGATCATATTTCGCCTGCCGGATTATTCTCAGAAGATTCTGAAGCCGGAAAATATTTGCAAAGCAAAAACATAGAAAAAAAGATGTTTAATTCTTATGGTTCCAGACGCGGTAACCACGAGGTTATGATGCGCGGTACTTTTGCCAACGTTAGAATAAACAATCAAATAGCCGGTAAAAAAGGCGGCTATACCACCTATTTCCCAGATGCAGAAGAAACCACAGTTTATGACGCAGCTATGCGTTATAAAGAAAGCGAAACGCCTTTAGTAGTTCTTGCCGGAACCCAATACGGCTCCGGATCTTCTAGAGACTGGGCCGCAAAAGGAACTATTTTATTGGGCGTAAAAGCCGTTATCGCAGCTTCTTACGAGCGTATACACCGTTCTAACTTGGTGGGTATGGGTGTTTTACCTTTAAAATTTAAAGATGGCGAAAATGCCGATACTTTAGAACTTACAGGTAAAGAAACCATTAGCATAAAAGGTATAGAAGCAGGTTTAGAACCCGGACAAGAATTAGACGTAGTAGCAGAAAACGAAGACGGTAAAAAAACCGAGTTTAAAGTAATTTTACGATTAGATTCTAAAATTGAAGTAGAATACGTAAAACACGGTGGTATTTTACAATATGTATTGCGTCAATTTTTAGATGAATAGATTTTATTTCTAATAAAAAATTAACGCTTTCGCGGAATAAATTGGGAGTATCAAAAAAATTGGTACTCCCTATTTTGTTTTATATACTTCCGATAAAACCAAAATGTCAAACCGAGCGCAGTCGAGGTTTATTAGAATGCGAAAAATAAGTCCCATCCCTACTTTATTTTAAAATTTTCTAAAAAATTAAATTGCAAAAGCCTCTTTTTCAACTAGTTTTTTACCCCATACGGTTGTCTATAAGTAAAATGATGTCAATTTGGTAATGTTTTTAAGATAAAAAGATATATTTGTGCGTTTAAAGGTGCGATTGGAGCAGTTCACATA
The DNA here is from genome assembly GCA_947494545.1 of uncultured Mesonia sp. Lineage (GTDB taxonomy): Bacteria > Bacteroidota > Bacteroidia > Flavobacteriales > Flavobacteriaceae > Mesonia. The sequence continues at coordinate 28,597 of CANLVH010000016.1, forward strand.
TTTTTTAAACACATTACAAAACAATCACAATGAAAAAATTTTTACTTTTATTCTTAACAATAGGAATGTTAACCGCTTGTTCATCAGACGATGATAACGCTTCTTCAGATAAAGTTACTTCTATAGACATTACACTTGAAGATGCTAATGGAGAAAAGGTAGAAGGCGTAGTAGTTTATGCCTATAACGAAAACACTTGGGAAACAATTGGCGAAGATACACTGTTTGCTAATTTTCAAGCTGCTTCGGGAGAAGATGGTGTAGCCACTTTTTCTAATTTGACAACAGACACTACTTTTAACGAAATAACAAATTATTCTCAAACATTTAGATTTTCCGCTTATTATACTATTGATGGTACAAATATGATTAAAACCAAAGCAATTTCTTTTGAGTTAGGAGAAGATAAGTCAGAAACAATAATTTTAGACTAATAACAAAACTGAACTGCTCTAATCTGCTTTTATCCTTTGGAAAGAGTTTAACTTTTATTGTCCAAACAACAATAATATGACCCCAGTATTTGCTAACAGACAACCAACTTAAACCAAAAACCATGAAAAACAAAAATTTTTTAAAATTCTTCATAATACTATTATTTTTTTCGTTCTCCATTACCAGCATAGGTCAAAATAGTCCGGAAGAAATAGTAGCAGAATTCTTTACAGTTTATAAAAATGATGGTGCATCAAAAGCTTTAGATAATCTTTATGCCAACAATAAATGGATGAGTCGCGCTACAGACGATATCACTCAATTAAAACAGCAAATAGGAACTTTAAACGAAGATTACGTGGGGAAGTATTATGGTTATGAATTGATTGTAAAGAAAAAATTATCCAATAGCTTCATTCTGATGAGTTATTTGGTAAAATATGACCGCCAGCCAATTCGTTTTACATTTCAATTTTATAAACCCGCTGATAATTGGCGCACACACAGTTTTAAATACGATGGCGGCATCGATACAGAAATTGAAGAGTCTGCAAAGGTTTATTATCTAAATTTGGAAGATTAAGTTCCTATACAGTTATTTAGGTTTAGGATTAATAGAGATTTTGCACTTATTACTTGAACTTAGATTCTTCTAAAATACAGTAAATCATTTTAAATTTTTAAAAACTATAATTTACCAGTAATCACACTTCTTTCTAAAAAATCACTAAAATTGCACAACAGAGAAAGTTTTTATTATTCCCCAATCGCATCAAAATCATAACCTGCCCTTTTAATAATGCGCTTGGCGGCTTTTAAAACTGCTGGTGAGGCATTTGGTTCGTGCACCGGCACGGGCGTTATTTTTTTGAGTTGTGCCAAAATTTCTTCGGTTTGTCCTTGTGTTAAATTTTCGCAGATGTCGTACATACCGCCTTTAATTTCTTCAGCTTCGTCGTGTTTTTCTAATATATGCTGTAAAACTTTCAATAATTTTCTATTTGGCGGTACGGCCATTAAAGTAGTTATTGCGCCGTGTTCTAACCTAAAGCGTTCAAAATTTGGTAATGGCTCTCCCCCATTGGCAATTTTGGCAGCGGGAAAAAGAACTTTCTCTTCCATTTTTATATGGGTTAGCAAGCCAATTCTAAATTCCCGGTATAAATCTTCATCCACATTATCGGGATTTTCTGTAGCTTTCTCCAAAAGTTTATCTAATCTGCGATGATCTTCCGTAAAGAAATGATAAATAGGTTTTTTCATAAGGTAATGATTGGTGAAATGGTAAACTTGTTAACTGGTAAATTAGTAAAAATACGGTTTTCGAGTGAAATTTGTAAAGCAATAGCAAAACAAATTTAGTATCGAGAAAAGGATATTGGTGGACTGGTCAACTAGTTAACTGGTTTATTGGTGTATCCGTAAAATATTGGGACAGGAACTATTTTTCCTCTTTACCTTTTTAACTCTTTATCTTTTTGACTCTCTTTCTAAAATACGGTTTTCGTCTGAAATTTGTGAAGCGATATTAAAACAAATTTATTATCGAGAAAAGGATATTGGTTAATTGGTGGACTGGTCAACTAGTTAACTGGTTTATTGGTGTATCCGTAAAATATTGGGACAGGAACTATTTTTCCTCTTTACCTTTTTAACTCTTTGTCTTTTTGACTCTCTTTCTAAAATACGGTTTTCGAGTGAAATTTGTGAAGCGATATTAAAACAAATTTATTATCGAGAAAAGGATATTGGTTAATCCGTAAAATATCGGGATGGGAACTATTTTTCCTCTTTACCTTTTTTAACTCTTTGCCTTTTTTAACTCTTTGCCTTTTTTAACTCTTTGCCTTTTTTACTCTCTTTCTAAAATACGGTTTTCGAGTGAAATTTGTAAAGCGATAGCGAAGCAAATTTAGTATCGAGAAAAAGCTATTTAACTTTTTGCCTCTTTGCCTCTTTAACTCATTATTTTTTTACTCTTTGGCTTTTTTACTCTTTATTTTTTTATACTTTTCGGTTTCTTTCCGTAAAGAATATGAACAACGCTTTAAAACGATATAAAAACAGCCGTTTTCGTATATATATTCGGAGGCATCAAAAATACTTGCCTGTAATTTTCTTTATAGGCGGCTTTATTTTTGATAGTCTAACGCTGGGACGCATAGACAGGCTCTACGATTTATTTGTTTTGTGTTTACATATGACGTTGCTGTCTATTACGCTTTATCTTTATAATTTGATGGATGACGGCAAATGGAAAAATACGTTTTTAGAAAAATACCAAATCTATTTCCCCTTGGCTATTCAGTTTTTCTTTGGCGGACTTTCAAGCGCTTATGTTATATATTTTTCCAGAAGTGTTTCGCTATCCAAAACCATAAGTTTCTTTATTATCTTGGTGGTCTTACTCTTGGCTAACGAATTTTTAAAGAAAAGAATATCGAATAAGTATTTGCAATTCAGTATATACTTTTTTGTGAATTTTACTTTTTTCACCTTTATGATTCCCGTTTTCATTAAAGAAATGAATACCACGGTTTTTATTATTTCAGGTTTAATTAGCTTAGGCGTTACCTTGTTTTTAATAAGCTTTATTTACGGAAAAAGTCCGAGTACACGTGCAGAAATTAAAATTACCAAGCTAATTGGCATTATCTCCATTATGTACATTAGCATAAATGTTTTTTATTTTACCAATCTCATTCCGCCAGTACCCTTGGCTTTAGAATCTGGAATGGTGGCGCACCAAGTAAAAAAAGAAAACAATAATTATTTTGTGACATACGAGCGCGATGACTGGTTTATTTTTTGGCGCGATCACCGACTTAAATTTATACACCAACCCAAAGAAAAAGTTTTTGTTTTTACTTCTATTTTTGCGCCCACAGAAATTAAAAAATCTGTTGCGCACCGTTGGAAATTTTTTAACGAAAAAATAGATGAATGGCAAGTTGTAGACCGTATAGATTACCAAATAACCGGTGGGCGCGATGCCGGTTATCGCGGTTATACCTTTAAAGAAAACATTAAACCCGGTTTATGGAAAGTAGATGTAATTACCGAAGAAGGCTTGATAATTGGCGTGATAAATTTTGAAATCATCAACAATCCAAATTTAAAACCAAAACGTTTGATTAAGCGAAAGTTTTGATTTAGGGCTATAAACTGTATGCTTTACGCAGTAAGCGTGGGAATTTGAAATTCAAAATACAAACCACTCAATACTAATGACTCAATACTCAATACTAACTAATAAGGTAGCTTAATCGTTTCCGGGTCTATAAATTCTTTAGAATACGGATTCTCTAAAAAGCTAAGCGGTGGTTTTTGAAAGCGCAAAATATTTTCTCTTTCTATCCCGTAAACTTGCCAATAATTAGCGAGCAATTGGGCAAACATATCATCGCTCCACAACCCAAAAATAGGTTTGTTAGCAGATTCTTCCGGCGGTATAACTTCTATGCTAATGGCATCTTCGCCATTTTCTATTTTTTGCTGCGGTTGGTGTTGCATTATATAATCTAGGTAATGAAAACGCGCGTACAATTCTTCAAATTGAACAGGATGCAACACATGCCCTTTCATTTTTTCTAAGGTTTCTTTTTGGTTTTCTTTTAAAATACCATTGTCTTGCAAACAAGCAATAAAACCAAAACCATTTACGCCAAAAGAAAACATTAAACTAATAGGGTCGTCGCGATAACTAAAAATATCTGCAGAATATTTTAGCGGAAACACTACAATACTCCACGGCTTTTTTCCTACAAATTTTACTGGTTCTATTATAGATTGCAGCATTAAGTGAAATTTCCCAAACCTATCGCGCAAATGCAAAGAAAGCTGAAAATCTTTTCCTTTTTTTATTTGCACTCCTCTTTCGTAAAGCATTTCGTAATAGAGTAAACCGTACACGATTCTGCCCGTCCATAAAAACAAGTCTTCTTCGTCTAAGGCTGCCATCCCTTCGTAACCTTTATCGTAGGCAACTTTTACTTTTTCATCTAACTTTTTAAACGCTTCTTTCACTTCCGTGGAACATGGTAATTGAAGATCTGTATAATGATAGGTTTTAGACTTATCCATCATTTCGATCTTCTCGTCTTCCAATTTAAAATGTTGCATTAACCACTGCGGAAAGACAGTCATTTTCTCGGTAGTTAAAGCGCCGGTAAGAAAGCAAAATTGATCATCAAAAATCAATTCTTGAAACGGATTAAATAGCATTTCGGCCATAAAGCAATAAAATTTTAAGCTTTGAAAGTTTGCACAAAGATACGTATAAACTCTTGTTTGTAAGATTGTTTTTTCGGTTAGATTAGTAGGAAAATTTCAGGGCAATTCCTTGTAAATTGTCCTATCTAATCCCCTATTCTTTTAAGACTTTTTCTATAATTCCGTAAAGAGAAAATTATAAAAATTGAATAACGAATTAAAGTTTAAAATGGCTCCTAACATCTAATTCAAAAAAAATCGAAATTATTACCTAGGTGTAACTTGCGGCTTCTTTTTCTTTTCTCTAATTAAATAAATACCAATTAAAATAAGCAAAGCCCCAAGCAAATACCAAATGGTAAATTGTTCGCCGTCTAAAATTCCCCACATTACTGCTACTACCGGCAATAAATACGATACCGTACTGGCAAAAACTGCAGAAGTATCTTGAATTAATTTATAGAAAAGCATAATACCTATTGCGGTACCAAAAATACTTAAAACGCTTAAATAACCTAAAGCTTCAAAGGCTTCTGCATTATATTCTATACTGAAAATTCCGGAAAAAATAAGGATTAAAATAGAAGGAATCATCCAAATGCTAAATACACTACTAGATACGTGCATAGATTTTACTTCTTGCAATTTTAATTTAATAATTAGCGCCGAAACGGCATAAGAAGCAGAAGCCACCACCATTAGCAAGGTATAAGCTAACCGACTTTCGCCGGAGGTGGTTTCTGAAAAATAAAGTAGCGTTGCCGCGCCAATAAAACCAATTATTGCGCCAATAACTTGAATGGTTTTACTGCGTATACCAAATATTAAAAACCCGAAAACCAAGACAAAAACCGGTTCTAAACTATTAATAATTCCGGCTAAAGAACTGCTAACTTGCGTTTGTGCGATGGGAAATAAAAACATAGGCAAAAAATTACCAAAAAAACCTGCCGCGGTTATCCATAATGCGTCGCGCAGCTTCATTTTCCGTAAAGCGGGTAACCCGATAAATGCTAAAATTAATCCGGAAAGTCCTACTCGAAAAGCTCCTATTTGGTAGGGTGAAAAAACGGGTAAAGATTTTTTTATTAAAATAAAGGAACTCCCCCACGTTAAAGCCATTATGATTAATAAAAACCATTTGTTTTTGTAAAAAGCCTGCATACTTTAATTGTTATAAAATAACCTAATAGTAGTTTTTTAAGAATATAGAAACACAAAGTTCTGAATTACAAAACAGCAATCATTTGGAATTCAGCACTTAAACGCAAAAATATTAGAAATAAACTACTTGAAATTTTAGATTTGCAAAGGTAGCTTTAAAACCAAAGCGACAAAGGAGAGCTATTCTAATTAACAAGAATTTAATTTAGGCTTTGTTTTTTAATGACTAGTGTCTGATTAAATTAATCAAAACGAATGACACGCCAATAATAGTATAGGTTTCGAAAGATTTTATAGTATAACAACTTGCGTCAAGGATTTTTTATTTTTAATGGCCTAAGCGAAGTTCTTGCATACGACGAGGAAGAATGACGAGAGTAATGCACAAAAAAATGATGTGAGTGGAGGGTTAAGCAAGCTAGCGCCAGCCGCAAAAAATTGGATAGACACAAGGAAAACTTCATGCTTTAAAAATTTATAAAAACTAGCGAATACCTTTAGTTTGCGCCGTAACGAGCGAAATTTTTAGCAAACTTCGGTTAAGCCGAGTCCCTACAGCTGTACGGGATTTTTGGTTCGTTTTTTTGTCAATGAAAAAAATGAACAAACAAATTTTATTGAAAATCACTATTGTTAATTTTAAGAGCAAGTTTTTTAATCGGACATTACTGTTTTTTAATGAATCAAAGAAATATTCATTTGCGTATCTTTTTCTAGTCTAAAAACACAATCTGAGTACGAAGGCGGAGAAAACCTTGGTTTAACATTGTTAGAAAACGCGTAAGGTTCTTTAGGAATGCCAACAAAATTCCTGTTGCATTTATCGTCGTCATTTTCGTCGTGGTATAAAGAAATAGCATAATTTCCCGGGGGCAAATCGTCTATTACCACTACTGCTTTTTTATTTTTAACTTCTATACTGTAGTTTTTATAGGCTTGGTCTGCTTCTAAAAACCTTTCGCCGGTATTAAAAACGCCAATCTCTATTTTACCTTTATCTTCTTTTATGTTATCTATTTGTATTTCTAAAATTGGGTTATCCTCTATAATAGACTGCTTTTCTATAGATGGATTTGCTAAAAAAACAAAAAACAAGAAGGCGGATAAATAAAACATAATCTAAATTTTTCTGTACTAAAATAAAAAATAAGAAACTATTTTATACTTTATTCAAAAAGATTACCAAAGTTTTAACGCGACAACAGAATGTTTATATTTTTATGTATGAAAAAAAGACGCTTAGCGATTGTTACAATTTAAAATAACTTTACGGAACTATTTTCCCTAAAAAAACCGATAAACAACCAAAGATTTTAGCAATCTTAAGCTGTTTATCGGCTCTAGAATTCGGTTTTTTTAAACCTTTATTCTGCTTCTTCGCTTACTATCTCTTTTACTTCTTCGTCAAAAGCTAAATAACGTTCTTTACTATCGTCCAACTCATTCATCCAGTCTGTATGGTGTTCTACGGCTTTGGTACCGGTTACCACACTTTTAAATGTTTTATCACGATAGGTCAAGATGTTTTCTTCTTTATCCTGTAGCCATTCTTTAAACATTTCGGCAACTTTATCTACGTTAAAGTCCGGGTAATCTGACAAGGCTAATAAATCTTTAATATAAGCCGACTGAAAATCTACGGCGTCTAAAGAATCCTCCATTTCGCCTAAGCGGTATAACCACTCATCCATATCTTTTCTGCGTTCTTCTTTGCTTGGCAATTCTAACTCGCCCATTATATAATCACGCGCTACCCAAGCTTGGGCATCAAACATATTAAAGGTGTAATATTGATCTTGCATTCCTAAATACATCAGCTCTGGCAAATCGTTAAAAAATATACCTTTATAAACTTGATCCGGATACAGATTATTTTTGGTTTTTAAACGTAAATTATCCGGCAAAAATGGAAATTTGTGTTGGTAACCCGTACACATTACTACGGCATCAAAATCTTCTGAAGTTCCGTCTTTAAAATGCGCGGTTTGCCCATCAAAATGCGTAAGCAATGGCACTTCTTTAATACCATCGGGCCATTCTACTCCAATTGGATTGCTACGGTAACTAAGCGTCACAGATTCTGCGCCGTGTTTATAGCATTGCACCCCAATATCTTCTGCAGAATAACTACTACCAATTAATAATAATTTCTGATTTTTAAATTGGTCTGCTCCCCTAAAATCGTGCGCGTGTAAAATACCGCCCGGGAAATTTTCAATTCCTTTAAAATACGGCATATTAGGCGTAGAGAAATGTCCGGAAGCCACCACTAGATAATCAAATTCTTCCGAATAGGTTTCGTCTTCTTTTAAATTATCTAAAATTAGCGTAAACTTTTTGGTATTCTCATCATAATTTATCCAACGGGCAGTGGTGTCAAAGCGAATATAATCTTTTGCATTGCTTTTTCTTATTCTACCTTCAATATAATCAAACAGCACCGGTCTTGGCGGATAAGAGGATATTGGTTTTTTAAAATGCTCATCAAAAGAATAATCAGAAAATTCTAGACATTCTTTGGGGCCGTTAGACCACAAGTACTTATACATACTGCCGTGCACCGGCTCGCCGTATTTTCCTACTCCCGTGCGCCAGGAGTAATTCCACATACCGCCCCAATTGCTTTGTTTTTCAAAACATACAATTTCAGGAGTTTCTATTCCTTCTTTTTGCAATGCTTCAAAAGCTCTTAGTTGCGCCAATCCGCTTGGTCCTGCTCCAATAATTGCTACTCGTTTATTTTTCATATTATGCAATAATTTTTTTTGTCTTTATAAAAAAGACGTTAAACTATAAATGTATATTTCGTAAGCGTCGGTTAGAAGTGCAGCTTTACGGAATTTTCTCCCACTGCTTTAAACAAATACTTCAGATAAAAGTATGTTTACACCGAACGATTCTTTTTTTTATAAGATTTGTACAATTAGAAAATCAAATGTTTTTTAATTATAACCAATCGGTTTATTAAAAGGTTATTTTGTTTTAATTAGCTTAAAAACATCCATAAGTTTTATGATTTTTTAAATTCTAGTTTTTCAAATATTAAAAGAGCATCATTAAGGTATGTAGAATACGCTGATGCTTCTGCGGAATAACTAAAACAATAATAATTTCCATTATTTTTAAAATATACTTCTCTCAATCTATATTTTTTTGAGTTTAAATTAAAACTACCATCAGTAACATAAGTATCTCCAAATTTAGATGGTTTTAATTCCCTTTTTACCTGATGCATTTTCATTAAAGGAATTCTATCTTTAATTTTTCTTTCGGCAATAACCACTAATGGTCTATTTTTAATCTTAGACAGCGGTATTTTTTCCAAATCAACTGCAATGCCACTTTGATTAGTAGGTCTAAATTTTACCTTTCTGTGAATATCCAAAAAAGGCTGCCATGTTTCAGGTAAGACTACATCGTAATCTAAAGAATTAAGTTTGTTTTCTAGAGCAGAGTGTTGCTTCGATTTATCATTATTATAAGTACCACAACTCGCAGTAAATATTAGTAGTAAGTAAATAACGATTTTCTTCAAAATGTTTTTATTTAATTTTCACTTGCAATTTTTCCCCTCAAATCTGCTTACAGTAAGCATTATTGGGGTATTATAACACATTTTCTAAAGAAAAGCAAGTTTTATAAGCTAAAAAAGCTTTTGTTTTTGCAGAATTAATAAAAATCGACCTTTCAAAAGCTATTTTTAAAAAAATAAACATTTTTAAGCCTATTATTTTGATTTTTCTCTATTGAAGGTAGCAAACTGTAATTTTTTAATTTCCTCTAGAAGCTCTCCTTCAAACGGACCAACTATTTGAACATTTTTTATAATATCTCTTGACGGAATAAAATTTATTGGCGCTTCCGGCATATTGGCTTCTTTTTGCCAGGCAGATAATTGCTTTGCCGAACTTAGAAACACAAGTCTGTGGATCTCAGAAAAGCCGTGCGCGCCAGAACACATCGGACAGTGTTCTCCTGTGGTGTACATTGTAGCCTTGCGGCGTTCTTCTCTTGTTAGATTATCTAAGGCCCATTGCGCCAATTCTATCTCGGGATGCGCCATTGCTGTTTTTTCGTTTACCCGATTTCTGGCTGTAGCCAATATATTATTGTTTTCGTCTACCAAAATAGAGCCAAAAGGATCATCGCCTGCCTTGTATGCTTCTCTGGCTAATTCTATACATTTTTCTAAAAACTTTTTATCGGTCTCGTTTAGCTCTTTTTGTGCATTATTCAATTTTAATTCTGTATTGTTTTTTGTTGCATTTGTTTGAACTGTTTCACTCTTTTCACTTCCGCCGAAAGGCTTAACAGCTTTAGTAGCATTATTTTGCGCATTAGTAAAAAAACCAATAGCGCTTAAAACTAAAAATAATACAAACTTTCTCATTCTTTTTATTTTTGCCTTAAACTAAACATTTTAAACCTTTAATAAAAAGAATGCCTCTTAAAGCTTAGCTAAAATTTAAAGGTTTGCGCAAGTAATTAAGCTTTAAAAATAAAGTGACATTTGAGAAAAAAATTTAGAGCGGTATAATTTGGGAATGGCGTGGAATAAAAAACAGTCATTTCTATTCTTTTTCATATAAGCGCAACTTGTTTTTTAAGGTTTTTACTTCTTCCCGTAGTTCTATTTCTTTTTTTAGTAGGTTAAAAACTATGTCTATGCCTTCTGTATTGAGGTTTAAATCGTAATGCAAGCGTATCATTTTTTCAAAATCTGCTAAGTAATCTTGGTGCAAATATGGGCGTTCTTCTAGAACTACTACTTGCAATAAACCCTTGTGCTGCAGCTCTTCTACAAAAGAAAATTCTATTTTATAATGTACACAGAGCGTTTCTATTTGTATGAGTTTCTCTTTATTCATTATTTCTAATTTTTTGCAGTTTTTTAAATAAATCCTTCTCTTTTTCACTCAAATTAGTAGGCAGCTTAATTTGATAGGTAAGAAATAAATCGCCTAGATTATTTTGATTTTTATAGACAGGAAAACCTTTTCCTTTTAACCGAACTTTGGTACCGTTTTCTGTTTCCGGAGCAACGTTTAATTTTACTTTTCCGTCTAGCGTGTCTACCGTTATTTTACCGCCCAAAATTGCGGTATATAAATCAAGCTCAACTTCTTTGTAAAGATTTTGCCCGTCTCTTTTAAAAGAAGTGTTGTTTACTACATTAAATTTTATATACAAATCGCCGTTGGGACCGCCGTGCAAGCCCTCACCACCTTTGCCTTTAATTTTTATAACTTGCTCATTTTCTACCCCGGCAGGAATAGTCAATCTTATTTTTTTACCATTTACAGTTAATATTTGCTGTTGTGGTTTGTAGACATCTGTTAAATTTAGTTGTAGTTCTGCATTAAAATCTTGTCCTTTAAAACCGGCTCCGGTACTTCTGCCCGATGCTCTGCCCCCCCCACCAAACATAGAAGAAAAAAAGTCTGAAAAATCATCGTCTGTAAAACTGCTCCCGCTGCCGGCGTGTGTATAACTGCGTTGCGAACGTTGCTGTTGACGTTGTTGCTGCTGGGCTTTTTCAAATTCTTCGCCGTGTTTCCAATCTTTACCGTATTTATCGTATTTTTTACGGTTTTCTTTATTGGCCAGAACTTCGTGCGCTTCGTTTATTTCTTTAAATTTTCGTTCTGCTTCTTTATTATCCGGATTTAGATCCGGATGGTATTTTCTGGCCAGTTTACGGTAGGCGTTTTTTATTTCTTTTTCGGAAGCATTTTTGCTTACTCCCAATATTTTATAATAATCTACAAAATCCATTTAAAAAACTATTTTGGTTAGCTTTTACCACTTCGGTTTACCCAAAAATAAGGAAAAGAATTTACATTTAACCAATAAAAATTTACAACAGCTTAATCACTAAAGGCATAATAAATAACGAATTCTCGCTAAAAATTAAAGCATTACTTTAGGGATGATGTTTCGAACTTTACTGCTATCACTCTACCTTAATTGATATTTAAATTAAAAGTTTTCCTATAAAAAAATGAATGGTAATTTTCAAATAATATGGCCACTTAAAGAACTTATAAGTGTTTAGTTTAAATGTAAGCAAGAGATACTTCTATTTTTAATTAAGCTTTCAACTTACGCTAAATCTTGTTTGCTTGATGATAAAAGATTTTATAAAAGGAGGCATTTTAGTTAAACCTAAGTACGCCTCCCCTGTTTTTAAAACTAGTAAAACTTAAGTTTTCGGAAAAATAAATGGATATACAAATTGGTGAGAATTATATATTCTGTTGAAGGCTACATCTATACCAGAAAACTATTTAATTAACTAATACTATTATTAAAAATCAAAAGTTTACTTCTTTACAACTTTGTGAGAATAAACTTCTTTGTCTGTATAGAAGTTGACGATATAAATACCGCTTTGCAATTTTTCTATATTCGCTTTTCTGTCGAATACTTCTTTTATCATTTTACCTTGCAAATTAAAAATGCGTATTCTTTCTACATTCTCCACACCTGCTATATGAATTATTTCTGTGGTAGGGTTCGGATAAACTTTTACAATATTTTGCTTAAAATCCGCGACTCCTAAAGTTGCTTCTTCAATTTTAATCTCATCCATACTAATGTAAAAGATATTGGTAGAATTATAATGTCTAAATACCAGTTTAATATCTTGACCGGCAAAGGACGAAATATCAATATTTACGGTTTTAGGTGGATTATAATAGGCTGCATCTAAGGTTTCTTCGAATACAGGGTTTTCTGTTCCTAAAAAATTAGCATCTGCAGGTATAACATAAACAGCATAATGTTCTTGAAAAAGTTCTTCATCTTCGTAAGCAGCAACTTTAAAACTTAAGCTTAGATCTGTACTCGCTGGTAATGAAATATCTGGACTCGTTAGTGTATTGTCGGGTGTAAAAACATCATAAAACCACGAGAATGACCAGACGAAACCACCTTGGAAAGACTCAACCTCTTGAAATTCTGCATCGGCAAATTCCCACAGTTCCCCATCACCGTCCAAATCTGCTAAAGTCCAAGTAGACCAAGTATTTTCATTATCAAAATTTTCTTCAAAAATAATTTGGGCTTTTCCACTAAAGCTAATAAGTAAGATTGCAGTAATTAGTAAAATTCTAAACATAATTTAATTTATTATTAAAAATGAAACTTCTATTTTGTTTAATCACAAAAAAACTAAAACTAAAGAACTATTCCTAGATATTCAACTTTGGTTTGAATAGTTTTGCTATAATCTCTTTGATTATAATTTATCAACTATTATATAACGCTAAAGAACGCAACTATTCCAAACCCAAACAGATACAATAAAACTATTAAGAGATAAGATAGGTGATTCACATTGTAATATGCCTTAATAGCCAGATTCTATATTTATTTGATATTTGGTTAACAATCCGCTAAGGCTGTCTAAACTAAATTTTGCTCCTTTAAGTTGATTTATTTCAGGATTTATAGTAAAGTTATACGATGTTCTAAAATCTGCTTTTTGCAAATTGGTTTGTTTAAAAATAGCGTTTTGTAAATTACATTCGCTAAAAATTGCTTGGTTTAAGTCGCTTTCCGTAAAGTCTACTTCTTGTAGATTTGTTTGGTTAAAATGCGTTTTATTGAGTTTGCAATTATAAAAAGAGCTATGATTAAGTTGGCAATTGATGACTTTTATAGAAAAACCAAAATCGTTGTGCTTTTCAAAATTAAGGCCTAGCATTTTACAGTCTTTAAACAATACTTCTTGAAAACTGGTTTGGTTAAGGTTAGCATTACTTAAATTACAAGCATCAAATTGGCAATCTATAAAGTTTATCTGCGATAAGTTGGCATTAGAAAAGTTGCAATTTATAAAGTTGCAATTTTCATAATCTGCTTTTTTGGGATTGTTTTCCGTAAAGTCTTCCTTTTCAAAAGTTTGGTCTTCTATATAGTTGTTTTGCATTGCTTTAGTTTGTAAAAAAAGCTTTTCTTAAACCCTTATTTTATTCAAAATCTACTATTATAGTACCGCCAAATCTACCGTCTTTATAAAGTGCAATTGGCGTTGGGTGCGGAGAGGGTAGGTTAACGTATCCGGGAAACATAGCCTTATTGTAATATAATAAAAGACTTAATTCTGTACCTTCTGCATTTACATCTACGTGCGAATCGTTATATTGGTAAATGGTATAATTGTGTGCTGCTATTCGCACTCCCGGAAACAAATTTGTACCAGTAATAATTAATGTATCATTATAATAATAACTAGTTTGATTATAACTCGTTATTGTTGGTGCATTTTCTGCCAAAATATCTATTTCATATTGCGATTCTGCTTCAATTTGCCCATCTACTTCATATTTTAATACATAATCTGTTGCTGTGATAATATTAGCTGGAAATTCAATCTGATATTCATTACGCAAATAGCCATCATCAGTAGTAAAAGAATCATTTAGCGTAAAGTCAAGTTCGTAAGAATTAGTATCATTTTCTAAAAGCATTCTTGTGTTAGGAAGCGAAAAATCCATATTAGAAGTATATAAAAATGGATTGGCGGTGCTATAATATTTTGTTTCAATTTGACCGTTTTGGCCAGTACCGGTAAGATTATAAAAAGCAGTACGTTTTAGTTTAATAGTATAAACATTAGAGGTATTATTTGCGGCAGTTACGGTATATTCTACATCTTCATTTAATAAAAAGTTTTGCAGATTACTGGGATCTGGAGAAATACTTGCCCCGGGAGAAACTTCTATATTGGCAGCGTTATTATTAGGCCTTTTATCTGTTTCAACAAGAATGGTCAAGGTTTCGTGATCTATAATGCCTTCTAATGTACCGCCATCCATAAGAATTTCAAAACTTAAAATCTTTTTTTCATCAGATAAAGGCGTATTGTTGGTAATTACGGTATAGGTTACTTGTTCTCCATTTTCTGCTATTAAGGTATAATTTACGTTTTCGCTAAAATCTTGTGGTGTAGAAGGATCTGGAGTGATAACTGCAGTACTAGAATATTCTATTTCCGGCACTATGATGCTGCTGCCCAACTCTAAACCGGTTGTTTCTAATGTAATAGTTTTACTGGTTTCATCTATTATTCCCTCAAACGTAGTCTCATCTGGCGTAATGCTAAAAAATGTTATCTGATTATCAGAATTAGTTACCAAAACAGTATAAACTGTTTTTTCTCCATTTTCTGCCGTTACTGTATACTCTATGTCTTGTTCTTGGTTAAAATTTTGTGGAGTGGTTAACGAAGGTGTAATTGTGGCGTTGTCAGATATTTTAATTTCTGGCGTAAGAGAATTAGGCAATTCTACACTGTTAGTAGTAATGTTAATGGTTTTTGTAGATTGATTAATAGCACCGGTAAACTCTTGTTTATCTATTACTATATTATACGATAAAATTTTGCTTTCTGCGCTTAAAGTATCATCTTCTGAACAGCCGATGAAAAAAATGCTTGCTAATAAAATAAGATAAATTTTATTCATTTTAATCTTTATTTAAAGTCAATTGGTTAGAGTAATTAAAAGTCAAATATAAATAAAACTAATGCTATTTAACTTTTAGTAAATATTTTTTCTTTCCTTTTTTAGTAAAAAACTTAGTTATTATAAACCTCAATTTTTCTTTAAAAAAAATACGCTATTATAAAGTTTGATAGAACTAAACTCTTTAATTATCGCAGTCCAAAAAACTTTGTTACGTAAAGAGTGAGTAAAAAACAAAAGACTAGAATACTTAAATTGCATACTGCTCTAACTATCCATACTTGGGCAGAAAAGTTATGTTTGAAATATTTTGTGAGTAAAACAGCTATTGCCAAAAGAGCAAACCAAATGGTAAAAAACCAAGAAACTTTACCGCCCACGGCAAAACTAACCGCATCGTGTATTAATCCGCAAAAGATAAAAGTTAATAATAATGCAGCAGCAACCGGAAAATATCTTTTAAGCGGTTTAAAAATAAATTTGCCTAAGTAATAACCAAAAATTGGATTCCAATAGTAGAGAAATTTTTAGCTCCTAAAGAACGGTAGAGATTATTTTGTAAAGATTTAGAGTTTCCTAAAGGTACGCCATTTCTTTTGTGTATATACTCTTTTAATGTCATTGCTCCTTTTGCATATTGGTTAGCTATTAATATTTTAAGAAGCTTTAATTAAAATAATAACCAAGACTTAGTTGCAAGACAGAGTTGGTGGCATCTACTTCTACGCTTTCTACTGAACTGCTTTCAATATGAACCAAGGTTTGTAAGCCTTGATACATATTAAGTTCTATAAAGATGTTTTTAAAATCATAACCAACGCCTAAATTCAAGCCATAATCTATACTGCTTTCTAAATCGCCAAAATTAATATCGCCTTTTTTCGTATCTAAGAGAAAGCCAACTTGTGGCCCGGCAATTATATAAGGTTTAGAAAAAAACTTGACGTTTAACGGGATGTTTAAATAGGTTAATTTATAATCTATAGAGCTGGCATCTATGTAGGTTTTATTGGTTTCTTCTCTATCGCCTTGAAAAGATAAAGTTAATTTAGGTCGGAAAGCTATTTTTTCATTTAGTTCCATTTCATACAATCCGCCAAGATGAAAACCTAAAGCGCTTTCTACACCAATTTTTTCCAAAAAGCCATCGCTTAAGGTTGAATTGCTGGCACCGGCAAAAACGCCAATTCTGTTTTGAGAAAGTGCGATAAATGGTAATAGTGTGATTAAAGTAAGTGTAAAAAGTTTCTTCATGTTAGGTTGGTTAAAGTTGGAGTTTTTTAGTGTTTTGGTAAAAGTAGAAAAATAATTAGCTATGTAAAGTATTGCAACACATATTTAATCCAGTATTTTAAATGAACCGATTTTATTATCGTTATCAACTTCAATATTTGCTATTGCTTTATCTTTATAGTATAAAGTAGAGTTGGTTAAATCTTTTTTAACATCTGCGAAAAGTAATATTTTTTCTTGGTCTACGAAATTTGACTATTGCCCCTTTAGTTGAATATACCCACATACTAGCTTTATGAATCAAATAATAATCATCGATTTTTGATTTTAATTCGAAATCATCTAAATCCAGGTCATCATTTTTTTTGTTTTTGGAATTAATAAAACTTTAAATCCAACAAATTTTTTCTTCGGAAGAGTAAAAGCTGTTCCTATAGAGTTTTTATTAAAGGCTTCAATTATTTCCATTTCATATTCACCTAAATCAATTTTTTGTGCAAAACTTGCGTTTGAAAATAATATTTAAATTAACGCAATAAAAAAGATATTTTTAGTCATAGATTAGTTTCTATGTAGTTAGTAGATTAAAAGTTTTAGTTTTAAATACTTGCAATTTTTCTAGGTCCGCCAAATATAGTAGATAAAATATAGGCAACCCTATCCTTAAAAATTGCTATAATGGCGAAAAAAGTTTTTTCATCACAAGGTTAATTGTCAAGCGAATCTATTTTTGTTCTTTTACGATTATAGGCATCGTTTAAGTTTCTGATAAATTTCTCCAACTCATTAGCAACGGTAGAAATATAGCCGGAATATTCTTTTATACTTCTATCGTCAAGATTCTTGGTATCTGTTATTAAAGATGTTAAGCCTAGAAGATTGGTTACCGATTTTCGTAAAACGTGCGAAATATCAAATGCTATTTGCTCCATTGTTAATTCATATTGCACTTGGTTTGTAATATTCTGGAAACTACCGTACCAAACCACGCTCCCATCGTTTAATTTTTCAGGCTTTGCATTTACCATATGGCACTTTTCACCCAAATTTGCAACTGTTCTATACTTCTTATACCACGGGGATAAATTTTTGTAAGACTGCATTAAACTATCTTTAAAAGCTTCTATATCGTCCGGATGTATGACATTAAATCCTATTTTCGGATTCTTTTTCCATTCTTCTAAATCAATATCGAGGTGAATTTTTATCATTCCTTTACTAAGAAACTCAAAAGACAATACGCCTTCAGGATTTATCTTCATTTGAAATATACCTCCCGGCACGTTATCGGTTAGTTTAACGAGGTTTTCTGCATTGATTTCGATTTTCTTTTCCTGGTTTTTAATAAATTTCTAGTATTCAAGTAATCCATAACCTTTTTGGATAATATTTTTAAGGCTTTTTCTTGATTTGCAGAAATTGTACGTGGTTTATCATCTATTATACATAATGTGCCAAGTACATTTCCGTTGGGTGTTTCTAAAGGAGCTCCGGCATAAAACCTAATTTTGGGATGCCCCGTTACCAAAGGAGTGTTTTTAAACCTCTTGTCTTTTAAAGAATCGTTTACCACAAAAACTTTTTTAGGAGTGTGCAAGGCGTGTTGGCAAAAAGAGTCCCGACTTGGAGTCTCTGTCACCTCTAACCCTTTTTTTGCTTTAAACCACAAACGAAATTCGTCTACAAAAGAAATCAAAGAAATAGGAGTATCACAAATTAAAGAAGCTATCTCTGCAAGCTCATCAAAGTCATTTTCTGGGGGAGTGTCTAATATCCGGTACGATTTTAAGTCTTCTAATCTATCCATTTCAAAAAATTTATTTTTTTATGAAGAAATTTTAATCTTGTCAATGTCTAGGTACTGAAAATACACTTCGTTTAACCAAAAAAAATCTAGTTGGAGAAAGTTGACTAAATCAGTAACAAAATGAGAATACATTTTCCTATTTATAAAACTATTGTTTTTTCTCGAATTTTGGTAGTCTTAAGTCATAATTTCTAATCTAGAAATGAAATATTTTGCGGAAATATAAAAAGAGAGTCTTTTTTAATTGCCATAAAGATTGTTCGTTCAGCGTTACTTTTAGCATATTTCTACCTCTAGATAACCCATAGATACCTTATAGATACTCCATAGATAGTTCATTAAAAAGCTCTTAAACCCCAAAGAGAACTTATAGCGTTATTTTTAAGGTATTTGAAAAAAATAGTTTTCTAAAAGTTTAAAAACTCAAAAACCCAGGAAATGTTCTTGATCCTTGATCCCTGAGAAGGCTCCGCCTTGAAAATAAAAAGGTCTATTTAAAAAAGTTAAGTAAACTTACTTTTAAAATAGACCTTTTCATTTATTCGTGATCCCGCCAGGATTCGAACCTGGGACCGCCTGCTTAGAAGGCAGGTGCTCTATCCAGCTGAGCTACGAGACCATTGCTGTTAGCGGATGCAAATATATTAATACTTCTTTATTTTACAACTTTCGATAAATAAAAATATTCTAAAAATTTACATTTTAATCGTAGTTGATTAATTTACAAGCCTTCAGCGCTTAAAATTTATTTATATAAACGGTCTTTTTATTTACAAACTCGTGTATGCCGTGCAAAGACAATTCTCTACCATAACCGGAAATCTTTGTTCCGCCGAAAGGCAAACGCGGATCGCTTTTAACCAATTCGTTAATAAAAACGGCGCCATCTTCAAATTGTGGTATCATAGCTTTGGCGCGCTCCATATCTTCCGTAAAGACAGAAACTCCTAAACCAAAGTCTGATTTATTTACCAAATCTATAGCTTCCATATCTGTTTTAAAAGCCGTTACCCCTATTACCGGCCCAAAGGTTTCTTCTTTAAACAAGGGCATTTTTTTGGTAACGTTTACCACTACCGTAGGTTCAAAATAAGTTTTTCGTCTTTTGCCGCCTAAAACTACTTTGGCTCCTTTTTCTTTGGAGTCTTTTAATTGTTCTTCTAACTCTTTAGCCAATTCTTTACTGGCCATCACGCCAATAAAAGTATCTTCATCTTTTGGGTCGCCACTTTTTAATTCGCGCACTTGGGTGATAAATTCTTCTAAAAATTCGTTAACAACAGATTCTTGAATAAGCAAACGTTTTCCTGCAATACAACTCTGTCCGGTATTTTGAAATCTAGCCTGGACACAGGTTTCTACGGTTTTTTGCAAATTACAGTCTTCAAAAACTACTAATGCGTTACTGCCGCCTAACTCTAATACAGATTTTTTAATTTCTTCTGCCGCGGTAGAAGCTACAGCTGCTCCGGCGGGTTTACTTCCGGTTAAGCTTACGGCTTTTACACGTTTGTCTCTTATTACTTGCTCTACTTTTTTACTGCTAATTATCAGATTTTGAAAGCAATCTTCCGGGAAACCGGCATTTTTAAAAGCTAGTTCTATATTTTCTGCACAACGCATTACCAAACTAGAATGTTTTAATAAGGCTACATTTCCTGCCATTAAAGTAGGTATGGCAAATCTAAAAACTTGCCAAAAAGGATAATTCCAAGGCATTACGGCCAAAACTGTACCTAATGGGTCGTAGCGTACATACGAGCTATAAGCTTCTGTTTTTATCTTTTCTTTAGATAAATGACTGGCAGCATTTTCTGCATAATAATCGCAAAGCCATGCGCATTTTTCTATTTCTGCAATGGCTTGACTTATGGGTTTACCCATTTCTGTAGTTATGTCTGCGGCGTATTTTTCTTTGTTATTTTTTAGCTCTTTTCCTAAGTTTTTTACAAGTTCTTCTCTACGTGAAAAAGGCGCTTCTTTCCATTTTTTAAAGGCTTTATCGGCTTTTTTTAACTTTTTATTTATTTGTGGTTTAGTAAGTTCTTTAAACTTTTCTATTTTTTCTCCTGTATACGGATTTATAGTGGTAATCATCTCTATAATTTTTACAATAAAATTAAACATCTAAAAGCAAGACAATTTTAAATTAAGATGAATTTAACGTAGTCTTTGTGTTAATAAAAAAATGCTATCTTACTTTACGGAAAATAAAAATCGAAAAGCAATTTTTGATTTTTAAAATTTAGATAATATAAGAAATGATACAACGCGATACAGATATTACTAATCTACGCCCCAATATTCCTTCCGTAAAGGTAAAAGAGAATATTTCTGAAAACGAATATTTTCAAAATACTACTTTACGGCCTATTATAAAATTACAAAAAGATATTATTCTATACTTTTTTAAAAACTATATTCGTAGTCATAAAAACGTTTTTTATAGCCTTTCTACCAGCAAACAACTAGCCTATATAGATAATGCTTTACAGAAAGACAACAAATTAAAAAACCGACTTCTAGGTATTGTAATTGGCGTTTTTACTACCAAAGAACTCTTGGTTTATCTAGAGAAAGATTCGGTTTTAAACAAGCGTATTTTAGGTATAATTAATACCAGATTAAAAGACAGTTTGCAAGTATTAAATGCTCTTATAACAGAAGAATAAAGGATGATAAAGAAAATTAGAAAAAAGAAAAAAAGGCGCAAATTTAAAAATCCGTCTGTAAACCAGATTCCCGGTAAAATGGTTTATGTGGGCGAAAAGTCTACACAAGAAAAAGCAATAGAAGTTTTTGAGTATGACAAAGATATGCTCGAATTTCAAAAATTTACTGTTACCGAAGAGGTCTTACCCTATAAAAACACGCCACATACAGCTTGGATAGATTTTGTTGGGTTAACACATACCAACGATATTGAAACTCTGGGAAGACATTTTGGTTTACACCCGCTTTTGTTAGAAGATGTGGTAAATACACGCCAACGCCCCAAAATTGAAGTATATGACGACTATGTTTTTATTTCTGTAAAAATGCTCTATTACGACAACGCAAACAGTTTGGTAAAAGAACATATTAGCATTGCTTTTGGGCATAATTTTGTACTTAGCTTTCAAGAATCTGAAAGTGAAGTTTTTGACGGCATCCGGGAGCGTTTAAAAAATAAAACCGGAAGACTGCGTACTTTTAAAAGTGATTATTTGGCCTATGCCCTACTAGATGCAATTATTGACCATTATTTTGAAGTAGTAGAACGCATTGCAGAACGCGTAGAAAAACTGGAAGATCTTCTCTTCCTAGAACAAACCCAAGAGAATATTGCACAAGACATTCAAAAAGCAAAACGTGAAATTATACGTATACGTAAAGCAACTTTTCCCATTAAGGAAGTTATTGTGCACTTAGAAAACGAAAACCATAAGTTGATTGAAAAGCGTACAAAAAATTATATTAGAGATTTACACGATCACGCCATTCAAGTAGCAGAAAATATAGATATTTACAGAGAAATGACGTGGGGATTAATGGATATGTATATGAGTACCATCTCTAATAAAATGAACGAGGTAATGAAGGTTTTAACTATAATGGCTAGTATTTTTATTCCGCTTACCTTTATTGCCGGTATTTACGGAATGAATTTCGATTATATGCCGGAGTTGCACTTAAAATACGGTTATTTCTACGTTTGGGGACTTATGCTTTTGGTGTTTTTTGGTCTGCTTTGGTATTTTAAACGAAAAAAGTGGTTATAATTTATGCTGTAAGCTTTACGCTTTAAGCTATATGCAAATTTTTCTCGTGTGTGGCTTTTATGTTTTTTAAGGATTTCAAAACCGATTTACCAATTTACCAGTCAACCAATTTACTAGTTAGCTAATCTCCAATTTATTAATCAACTACCCGCTTTTTTTCCGTTTACGGTAATCTATATAGACAAAGGCAGCGTAAATAAGAATTCCGGCGCCGCCAATCCAATAAAGCCCGGATTTTAATTGATCTATATCGTGTGCAAAATAGGCTACTCCCGTTGCCAAGGGAATAATCCCAAGCATCGTGGCAGTAATAAATTTTAAATAACGCATTTGCAAACCGCCCGCCAAAATACTAATTGCATCGTTAGATAAAAACGGTGAAACCCGAAATAAAACCACGCTCCAAAAGCCGTAGTTGGAAACCCAGAATTTTAATTTTTTAAATGTCTTCTCTTTTATAAAGCGTTCTAAAGCACTTTCGCTTATTCCGTGGCCAATAGAATATCCTATGGTAGAAGCAAGAAAAACCCCTGCCGAAGAAATTAAAATAGAAGGAAAAAATCCGTAAACCAAAGCGGCTATAATCATTGGTAACCAAGAGGGAAAAATAACCAAAAACATTTGAAAAACCATTAATAAGATAAGCGCTACCACTCCCCAAGCGCCAAAACCTCTAACCACCTCAGAAATACGGTCTTGTTCTCCGGTTAATAAAGCGTCCCATAATTCTTTTACCGAAGATTGAAAATCCGGCAAAACAAAATATAAAATCGTTAAAATAAGAAGTAAACCTATGGTAAAAAATAAACTGCTGTATTTGGCTATATTAGATGCTTTCAAACTAAAATTTTAAGCTAAAAATAGAGAAAATTTAAGCAGTAGCAATTTTATACTTTTAAAATAACAAAATTTTAATAGAAGTCTAGAAGCTCTCTAATTTTCTAAAGTTACATTTTGTAAAACCAAGCCCGAAGCCGGCGCAATATGTTCTAAGCGAATGTCTTTTTTTGGATTTAAGGTTTGCTTTACAAAATCTACATCAACATCGCCACGGCCTAGATCTATCAAAATACCCATCATCAATCTAATTTGATGGCGTTTAAATCCGGCGCCTTTAATTTTTAAAACATAGCTTTTTTTAGGAAAAAAATTAGCCTTATAAATAGTATTTTCTATCAACTCGCAGGTTTCTATTTCTCCGGTAGTAATAGTATTTGAATTGCGTCTAAAAGCATAAGCTTTAAAATCATGTTTACCTACAAACAGTTTTGCTGCTTTTTGCATAATTTCAATGTCTAAATCTTCTCTAATAAAGGCCATAAAAGGAGCGGCAAACGGGTGCATCTTTTTTCCGTAAGCAAAAAAGTAACAGTATTCTTTAGATTTCGGACTTTGAATTATATTAAAATCTTTGTTGGTTTCCTTTACGGAAAGTGCTCTGATGTCTGGCGGAAGGTTATAATTTAATTCTTCAAAAAAACTATCTGTATCTATGGCTTCTTTTTCTAAAAATAGCTCTACAAAAGTTTGGTTTACAGACACTTTTGCATCTGTTCTTCCGGCGGCAATTACTTTAAATTTTCTATCTTTTAGAACATAAGCCAACGTACGCTCTAACATACGCTCTACGGTATTTACATCGGGTTGTTTTTGCCAACCGTGGTACCTAAATCCTAAATATTGTAACTCTATTAAATAATAAAAACGTTTGCGTTGCATTATCACTAAAAAATTAATCTATCAAAGACTCCCCATTTAAATTGGTGGTCAAAACTTCGCTCATATAATCAAAAAAAGGCCGAATAGCTTTAAAATACTGGTTTACCGTTTCGGCAAAGTCAGCAGTTAAAACTTCTTTATCTTTAAAATTTTGCGTAAATATATATTGTTTTAAATTGATTAAATCTATATCAGGATGATTTTTATCAAACCCCCGCGGGCTCGTTTTTAGGCGTTTGCCTTCTATTTCTCCCCAATGTTTTTGTAAGTTTTTACCGCACAAAATAACGCGCATTTCTTGCGCATCTATTGCTATTTCTTTACGGATTCTATCCAAGTCGTCTTTCTCGGGATTCCAGAAGCCAACGCCCAGAAAACTTTTATTGTTTGGTTGAATATGTAAATAATAGCCGCCGCGCAACTCCGGTTTCTTCCGCGTAAAGCTAGCGGCAAAATGTTTTTTATAAGGCGTTTTATCTTTCGAAAAACGTACATCTCTATAAATACGATAGGCTTTGGTTTTTTCTATACTATCATGCTCTTGCAACAAAGTTTCTACCGTTTGGTAAAATTGTTTCATTTGTTGCTCTTTTTGCTTAAACTCACTTTTATATTCGTCAAACCAATCGCGATTATTATTTTTTTCTAAAGCTTTTAAAAACTCTAATGCGGAAGCAGGAATTTGTTGCATATTGCTGAATTTTAGTTTACAAAACTACAGGTTTTCACCTTTAAAACTAAGCAATAACCTAAATTAACTGCTATGCCTTTCTTTCAAAATTTCTAAGACTTGGTTAAAGTTATTTCCCTTTGCCTGCAAAAGCAAAAGGTAATGAAAAAACAAATCTGCGCTTTCGTTTAAAAATAAATCTTGCTTATCATCTTTAGCTTCAATAATCATTTCTATGGCCTCCTCTCCTACTTTTTGTGCTACAGCGTTAATTCCAGCTTTAAATAAAGAAGCAACATAACTGTCTTTAGGAAGCGCATTTTTTCTTTGCAGAATTGTTTTTTCTAGATTGGTGACAAAACCGAGTTGCTGCTCATTTTCTTCGCCCCAACAAGTGTCTGTGTCCAAATGACAAGCCGGTCCGTTGGGTTTTACTTGAAAAAGCAAAGTGTCTGCATCGCAATCTACTTTAACCGAGAGCATTTCTAATGTATTTCCGCTTTCTTCGCCTTTCATCCATAAACGTTTTTTGACCTACTGTAAAAAACAATTTTTTGTCGGCGTTTGGTTTCCGCGAAAGCTTCTTTATTGGTCTCAAAAAAGGGATTTAAACCCTGCAATTTTATTGCAGCACTTTAGTAGTGCGAAAAAATCTATATTT
>CANLVH010000017.1 GCA_947494545.1 uncultured Mesonia sp.
ATTGGAATAGTAAAGGGGGACTTTCAGTCCCCAGTATTAATAAACCTCTGCACTTTCAGTGCAGAGTTGTTTAGTTTTTCTTGGTGCTCCCATATTTCTTCTCTTAGATATTTTGGAGCGTAAAAATCATAGAATTCTCCACCTGTAATTAAAATTTGTCCAATTCTACTATTTGTATTTAAAATAGCACTAAAAATTATATTAGAATCAACGATTAACTTAGTCATTCATTCCTATTTCTTTCTTAATTTTTTTCCAGCGATTAGACTTAGTTTTGTTTGCTAATTCTTCTAAGTCTTTTTCTGTCGCATTAGATTTTGAAGTAAGTTCCTCATATTTTAAATAATCTAAAATTGACTGAATTGTTGAAACTTTGGTGTTTGCAGAGAACCTAACCAGTATTTCATTATTTTTTCGTTCGACTATCATCTTTACCTTTTTATCAAATTTAACGATTATTTTTATTTTTCCCTCGTTTTAATCGCTTCAACATTTAACACAGCAAATCTCCATTTTTTAATAGTAATTTTATAATTTTGGAATAATTCCATTTTAAAGGAAATAATCCAATTTATGAAAACCAAATCTATATTACATTTAGATTTAGATACCTTTTTTGTTTCGGTAGAACGTTTACTGAATACAGAATTACAAAACAAACCCTTACTGGTAGGCGGTTTAGGAGATAGAGGCGTGGTGGCCGCGTGTAGTTACGAAACTAGAAAATTTGGTGTACACAGCGGCATGTCTATGAAAGTTGCGCGTAATTTATGTCCGCAAGCTACTGTAATAAAAGGCAATGCTTCTACCTACACCAAACATTCGCATGTGGTTACGCAAATTATAAAAAGTGAAGTGCCAGCTTTTGAAAAAGCTAGCGTAGATGAGTTTTATGCAGATTTAACCGGAATGGATCGTTTTTTTGGTATACAAAAATTTGCTGGAGAATTACGTCAAAAAATTATAAAAGAAAGTGGTTTACCCATTTCGTTTGGCTTATCGCAAAATAAAATAGTTTCTAAAATTGCTACCGGAGAAGCCAAACCCAACAACCAACGCATTATAGAAACCGGCACAGAAAAAGACTTTTTAGCACCGCTTTCCGTAAGGAAAATTCCGCAAGTGGGAAGTGCCACTTATCAAAAATTAATAAATCTTGGCATTCAACATATTCATACGGTACAAAAAATGCCGGTAGAAATGTTAGAAAGCGTTTTAGGAAAAAACGGAAAAACCATTTGGCTACGTGCGCAAGGTATAGACAATACGCCAATCATTCCTTTTCACGAGCGTAAATCTATTTCTATGGAGCGTACTTTTCATAAAGATACCATAGATGTTGCACGCTTAACCGCAACCATAAAAGCAATGACAGAAAGTTTGTCTTACCAATTGCGCAGCGCCAATAAATTAACCGCAAATATTAGCGTAAAAATTAAATATTCTGATTATAAAACCTACACCAAACAACAGAAAATACCCTATACCAGCGCAGATCATATTTTACAGCCTTTAGCTTTAGAATTGTTCCACAAATTGTACAACCGCAGAATGTTAATCAGATTAATAGGTGTAAAACTCTCTAATATTGTTGGCGGCAATTACCAGATAAACCTTTTTGACGATTCGCAAAAAATGCTGCATTTGTACCAATCTTTAGATAAAATAAAAAACAAATATGGCGAGCACAGTGTATTACGAGCTTCAACCTTAGGAACACGAACCATTGGCGGAGCGCAAAACCCGTTTAACGGCGAACCTCCCGTTGTGTTAGCGCATAGAAATCAGTAATAAAAAATGTATCTTAATTGTCACTCTCAATATTCGTTGCGTTACGGGGTTCTTTTAGAAGAAGAGCTTTGTGCTTTGGCCAAAAAAAACAATTTTAAGCAATTGGCTTTAACAGATATCAATTCTACTTCGGGATGTTTGCAGTTTGTTAAACATGCGCAAAAACAAAACATCCGGCCGGTCGTAGGAATAGATTTTAGAAATCAAGCGCAACAAAAATTTGTAGGCTTAGCCAAAAACAATGTAGGTTTTAGAAATTTAAACGAGTTTTTATCAGAACATTTACACCATAAAAAAGGCTTTGAAGCTCGCGCACCAAAATTAGAAGATTGCTTTTTAATTTATCCGTTTGCTTCTTTTGTAGCCGAGAAAAATCAGTACCCAAAAATAAATCCGAAAAGTTTAACTGCTAACGAATTTATAGGCGTTTCTTTAAAAGAACTCAATGCTTATAAGTTTTCTACTTTACAAAGCTATAAGCATAAAGTAGTTTTGCTGCAGCCGGTAAGTTTTTTAAATAAAAAACACTTTAATACACACCGGTTATTGCGTGCTATAGATAATAATTGTTTGCTTAGTAAGCTACCAGAAGAGCAACAAGGCAGAGAAGAAGACACTTTTTATACAAAAACCCAATTGCTTATGCGTTTAAAAGACTGTAAATATATCATAGAAAACACGCAGCTACTTTTAGAAAAATGCAAAATTGATTTTTCTTTTGATACCAGACAAAATGTTAATTTACAAAGATTTGGTGCTTCCGAAAAAGAAGATATAGCCACGCTAAAACAGCTTTGTTATAAAAATTTAAACAAGCGTTATCCCAATGCTTCTCAAAAAGTGCACGAACGCCTTGAAAAAGAATTGCAGGCTATTATAAAAATGCAGTTTGTGTCTTATTTTTTAATCAATTTAGATATTGTAGAATATGCCAAACGTATGGATTTTCCGTTTATTGGTAGAGGCAGCGGCGCAAATTCTATCGTAGCGTATATTTTAGGAATTACCAATGTAGATCCTATAGAATTAGATTTGTATTTTGAGCGTTTTATAAACTCCAATCGCAGTTCTCCGCCAGATTTTGACATAGATTTTTCTTGGAAAGACAGAGAGCAGGTAACGCAGTATATTTTTGAAAAATATAAAAACACCGCTTTAATGGGGACCTATGTTAGCTTTAAGCGGAAAGCCGTAATGCGCGAAATAGGGAAAGTTTTTGGTTTACCGAAAGAAAATATAGATAAATTAAGTGCCGGCTATTACCATTATAAAAATTTGGATAAATTGGAGCAACTAGTAGTTAAGTATGGCAAATACATAGAAGGTTTGCCCAATTATGTAAGTGTACATTCTGGCGGAATTTTAATTTTAAATGCTTCGGTTTATAATTTTGCTGCCACTTTTTTGCCGCCTAAAGGTTTTGAAACCATACAAATAGATATGAATATTAGCGAAGAAGTTGGTATTCATAAATTTGATATTTTGGCTCAGCGCGGTTTGTCAAAAATTAAAGATGCGGTAGCGTTGGTAAAAGAAAATCAGCCCAATGCAAGTATCAAAAACTTAGAAGAAGTAAAAGTTTTTAAAGAAGACCCGGCTATAAATCAACTTTTAAAAACGGGCGATTGTATGGGGGTTTTTTATATAGAATCTCCTGCAATGCGCGGTTTGCTCACAAAATTACAAACAGATAATTATTTAAACTTGGTAGCGGCAAGTTCTATAATTAGACCGGGAGTTTCTAGCGCAGGAATGAAAGAAGAATTTATTAAGCGGCATCGTTTTCCGCGAAAGCGAAAAGAAGCGCATCCGGTATTGTACAAAATTATGCCAGATACCTATGGCGTGATGGTTTACCAAGAAGATGTTATGAAAGTGGCGCATCATTTTGCAGGTTTAGATTTAGAAGATGCAGATGTTTTACGACGCGGAATGAGCGGTAAAAAAACTTCTAAAGAAAAAATGCAAAGCATAGAAACCAAGTTTAAAGAAAATTGCAAACAAAGACAACACAATCCGGCTTTGGTAGAAGAGATTTGGACGCAAATTTCTTCTTTTGCCGGTTATGCTTTTCCTAAAGGGCATTCTGCTTCTTACGCCGTAGAGAGTTACCAAAGTCTGTATTTAAAATGTTATTTTCCTTTAGAATTTATGGTGGCAGCTATTAATAATGGTGGCGGTTTTTATAGGGTAGAAACCTATTTGCGCGAGATAGAAAATCACGGCGGCGAGTTGCATTTACCTTGTGTAAATAAAAGCGATCACCCCACGGCTATTTATGGTAAAAAAGTATATTTAGGATTGGGCTATTTAAAAGAATTAGAACAAAAAACCATTCGGGATATATTAGAAAATCGGCAGTTTTATGGCGAATTTCTTTCGTTAGAAAATTTTTTGGAACGCGTGGCTATTTCTATTGAACAGCTTAGTATTTTAATAAAGATAGAAGCTTTTCGCTTTACGGAAAAAAACAAATACGAATTGTTGTGGAAAGCGCATTTTATTCAGAATAAAAATAAAATTAAAACAAACCAAGAAATGCTGTTTCGCAGTAAAATGCAAACCTATACTTTGCCTTCTTTTAAAGCTTCTTTTTTGGCGCAGTCTTATGACCAAATAAATTTGCTGGGTTTTAGTTTGGGACATCCTTTTAAATTGTTGCAAGATAAAATAGACAGCAAGCTAACCGCGGCTAATTTGTTGAAATATAAAGATAAATCGGTAGTGATTTATGGCGATTTAATTACCATAAAAACCACCAAAACAAGCAAAGGAGAATATATGTATTTTGGTACTTTCTACGATTATAAATTTCAGGTGTTTGATACGGTGCATTTTCCAAAAATCGCACAGCAATATCCGGTGCGGGCCAAAGGCATTTATCGTTGTGTTGGTTTGGTAAAAGAAGAAATGGGTTATGTAAGTTTGCAAATAACCAAAATAACGCATATGCCCATTATGCCGGACGAGCGTTATGTAGGTATTGCAAATTATAAACGTATAGCGTAGAAATCTTTACTAATTACTTACCACTTTAAGACCAACAATAGAGGCAATTAAAGTAAACATAAAAAACAAGCGCCAAAATTCTGCCGGTTCTTTAAAAAATACAATTCCCATTGCAACACTGCCAACAGCGCCAATTCCCGTCCAAACGGCATAAGCGGTACCAATGGGTAAATTTTGCGAAGCTTTTACCAAAAAAGCCATGCTAATGGCTAAAGAAAGTATAAAACCGCCATACCATAATAAAGCGGCATTACCTGTGGCACCTTTTGCTTTTCCCAAACAAAAAGCAAAACCAACTTCAAAAAGTCCTCCAATAATCAATAAAATCCAATTCATGCTTACAGATTAACTATTTTCAAAGGTATTAATTTTTGGATTTCTTTGTGTTTAAAAATAAATTTAAGCAGGATTTCTCTTTACGGAATGTTTTTTAAAAGAAAAACCTTATCAGCGCGTAAAAAGTCTTACGAAATCTCTTTAAAATAAAGAAAAATTATAGGTTAAATAAATCCTATTTACAAGAGAAACAGACTGATAAAAGTCATAAATAATTATCGGCTTTAATTAGTTAATACCTAGAATAATACTTACTTTTGATAAAGTGAGAAAATACCATCTTTACCAAGTTAGTGGAAAGGGGGTATTTCTTACGTTTATTTTTAAAATTGAAATTAAAAACCATAGAATTATAACGTGATTAAAACCATTAGACAAGCTAATGGTGTAACAAAAATTTATTGGAAAAATTAGTTGGAAAATATGAGTAAAACAAAGACTATGAAGGCTAAAACCATGTACGATAACGTAATGGACCAGTTTAACCAGGTTGCAGATCGTATGGATCTGAATAAAAACATCCGAAAGATTTTAGGAATTACCAATAATGAGATTATTGTGCATTTTCCTGTAAAAATGGATAACGGCGAGGTAGAAATTTTTACCGGCTATCGTGTGCAACACAACAATGCTTTGGGTCCTTATAAAGGAGGCTTACGTTACCACCCAAGTATAGATGTAAACGATGCTAAAGCTTTAGCAATGTGGATGACTTGGAAAACTTCTCTTGCCGGTTTGCCTTTTGGCGGAGCTAAAGGAGGTTTACAACTAGATCCGCGCGATCACTCTTTAGGAGAATTAGAACGTATAACGCGTAGATTTACTTTTGCTCTTGGCGAAAATATTGGACCGGAACAAGATATTCCTGCTCCAGATGTAAATACAAACGCGCAGACAATGGCTTGGATTTTAGATACCTATATGTCTACCAAACCATCTTCAGCTAGATCACAAAACCAACACGTAGTTACCGGAAAACCGGTAGGCGCTGCAGGTTTAGAAGGTAGAGATAGAGCTACCGGTTTTGGAGTTTATTTAAACATTAAATTATATGTAGAAAGCCAAGGCGAAAGCTTAGAAGGAAAAACTTTTGCAGTGCAAGGTTTTGGTAATGTTGGCCAGTGGGCTTCTCATTTCTTAACCCGCGACGGAGCAAAACTTGTAGCTGTACAAGATGCACACGATACAATTTATGATGATAAAGGTATAGATGTGGCTGCTTTGCAAGAACATTGCAAACCACGTAAAGGTTCTATAGAAGGTTATGAGCAAGCAGAAAGTATAGACCCATCTAAGTTTTTTGGTTTAGAAGTAGATATTTTGATTCCTGCTGCTTTGGGTAACCAAATTACAGATCAAAACGCTAACGATGTAAAAGCAAAAGTTGTAGCAGAAGGCGCAAATGGCCCGACTACCAACGATGGTGAGAAAATTTTACTGAAAAACGGCGTAGTAATTATTCCGGATATTTTGTGTAATTCCGGTGGGGTTATAGGAAGTTATTTTGAGTGGTTGCAAAACCGTAGTGGCGAGCTATGGCAATTAGACGAAGTAATGGAACGTATTGAGAAAAAACTTACCGAGTCTTTCAAGAAAGTAGAAAAAGCAGTAAAAGAAGAACAAACCGATTGGAGAACAGCAGCTTATATTATTGCTATTTCTAGAATTGAACAAGCTTACGTTCAAAGAGGAATTTTCCCATAAATCGTAGAGATTTTTATTGATTTAGCATACTATTTGCTATAAAATTTAAATAAGCCATAATTGCTTTTTGGTTATTTTGAAAGCAATTATGGCAATTTTAATATCATGCAATTATGAAATACAAAACTTTAATATTAGAAAAGCGTGAACATGAAAGATTAAAGCGCATTATGGCTATGGGCCATTATTTAAACGACAAAACTTATAGAGCATCCATTTCTAAACTACACGAAGAATTGGAGCACGCAAAGGTTGTAAAGGCAGATAAAATGCCGGAAGATGTAATACGTTTTGATTCTATGGTTACCATAGAAACACCTTTTGGCCCGGCCAAAACATACCAATTGGTTACACCGGAAAAAAGCGATATAAAACAAAATAAAATTTCTATTTTAGCGCCTATGGGATCTGCTTTAATTGGTTATGCTAAAGGCGATGAGGTAGATTGGCATTTTCCTTCGGGACCCAACGTGATTAAAATTGTAGATGTTGTACAACCTAAAAAAGAACTAAGTGATGAGCGATGAAATTAAAAACCATTATGACCAAGATGATATTCAGAAATTAAATCTGGATAAAGACATTAAATCTTGGCAGAATGAAATAACCTTTATCAACACCGAATTAGATTTTTTTAAAAAGAACATTCAATTTTTATTAGTAGATGCGCAAGACATTCAAAACGAACTTTTAGAAAAAATAAAAAATCTACGCGAGCGTAATAATTATTACAGTTTGCAACTGGTAGATTATGACAAAGATTCTGAAGGTATCATAGAATGCGAAGACGTGCATTGCGAGACTTTTTACCTTAATGAGCATCAAAGCTTTAAAAATGAACTTACCCAACACGTGCAACGTGTAAGAAAGCTTAAACGGGAAGTGTTTGAGCAGTTATCAAAAAAAATGTAAAAATGCCTTATTGTAGTTAAAAGTCGTTTGGAAGAA
Organism: uncultured Mesonia sp.; assembly: GCA_947494545.1. GTDB lineage: Bacteria > Bacteroidota > Bacteroidia > Flavobacteriales > Flavobacteriaceae > Mesonia. The sequence continues at coordinate 7,789 of CANLVH010000017.1, forward strand.
AATTCAAACGACTTTTTTATTGTACAATTATTTTATGGTAATAGAGGTTTTGTTGGTCTTGTAGGCGGGCAAAATAAATGCCCGGTTTTAACTTTCCTAATTCTAATTTTATTTTCTCTTCTCCCGGAAGAACATTTTTTGTAATTACTTTTTTAGCATTTAGGGTAAAAATCTCTAAAGTAGCCGGCTCCTTGAGCTTAGGTAAATAAAAGTAGGTTTTATTTTGTACAGGATTAGGGCTGTTGTAAAAAACTTTAGAAGTTTGTGTTACTTCAGATACATCTAAATTAGCATCTGCTAAGAGTAAACCCACCGGCCTGTGGTCTGAAACTACTTGGTTGTATTCTGTCCATCCGTTTTCTAAATAATCTTCAAGTTTTAAAGTTTCCGTAAAGGAATTTTCGTTCTCATAAGTAGCAAACAATGGCTCGGTGATTAATATATGATCTAGATGAGACGGCCACGACGGGTAAGACCAATTATCTGGCGTAGAAGTTGCCAATTCGTAATCTGTAAATAAATAGGAATACGGCTCGTTTAAAAATCCAACAAATACATTATTAGGCTCAGCGTCTGTCAATTCGTCATTAAAATCTCCTACAACAATTACGTTTTCTCCCTGAAAATAATATTCAATATACGTTTTTAGGTAAGTAATCGCACTAAAACGTCTGGTTTCTTGGTCGTAAGCATCGTTTAAATCTAAAATTCCGTCCCCGCAGCATTTTAAATGATTGTTGATTAGAACATAGTTTTCATCCTTATAAGAAAATTCCATCACAAACGGAGACCGTGGAAAAGGAAGCCAATAGTCTGCTTCGTCATAAATTTCGTAAGAAGCGTTTAAGCTAATACTTTCAGACTTATACAAATATTGTAAACTACTGCCGGAGATTACTGCCTCATATTGTGGTAAATTGTCGTCTAATTGTAAAAAAGTATTTAGATTATCAATTTCTTGGAAAGCAATAATATCTGCATCCATATAATTTATAAACTGGGTAACATAAGAAAGTGTTTGTCCGCCGTTTGCCGGAAACCACTCGAGATTCCAAGTTACAATTTCTAGGCTATTATCGGTGCCAAAATCAAAACTATCTACATTTTGTGCAGCAATTAATGAAGGGTAAAAAAAAGTGTAAAAGCTGACTAAAATTAATAATAACGCTTTACGCGGAAGTGGGAGAGGGGTTTTAACCATTAGTTAGATTACTGAAAATTACATCTGTATTTGCGAAAAATAGAATTAAAAAATGAAATAGAAACATCGGTTAAGTTTACCGATTGTTATTTTTTAGAATCTACAATATATTTGTTTACCAAATCTATATACTTCTGTTTGGCTTGCGCTTGGGTCAAGTTTTGCACTTGAAAAAGTGCATTCATTTTAAAAGCGCTAATAAGTTTCTCTTGATTTAAATTATTTACTTTATGCTCTCTGTTTTCGCCGGAAGCTCTTTTGTAATAAGCATAAAAATAAAGCATAAGATCTGGAGGAAAGCGTAGATTGGTATTATTTGCAATTTCTACTGCTTCTTCAAAAGCTTGATCTAAATCTTTTTTGTTCATACCACTAAACTTTAGCCAATATGCTAAGACCTCCCTTAACTTTTTGATTAAGTTTTACATCTACTTTGGTTCCTATAGGAAGTAAAACGTCTACACGAGAACCAAATTTAATAAAGCCGCTATCGCTGCCTTGTATAACTTCTTTTCCTTCTTCTGCATAGTTTACAATACGTTTTGCCATTGCGCCGGCAATTTGACGGTATAAAATTTTACCGGCAATTTTATTGTCTACCACTACAGTGGTACGTTCGTTTTCTTCTGAAGATTTTGGGTGCCAAGCTACCAAATACTTACCGGGATGGTATTTGCTATATGCAACTTTTCCGCTTACCGGATGCCTGGTAACGTGCACATTTATTGGCGACATAAAAATAGAAACCTGCAGGCGTTTATCTTTAAAATATTCTTTTTCAAAAACTTCTTCTATAACTACTACTTTCCCGTCTACCGGGGCCACAACTTGATTGTCGTTTGTGACAACGGCTCGTTTAGGATTTCGGAAAAATTGTAAAATAAGAATTGCTAAAATAATACTCACCGCAAGAATTGCTTGCTGTATCCAAAGCGTATCTATAAAATAATAAGATAGCAGGTTAATAACCACAAACAACAAGATGGTTATACCAATAATTTTATGGCCTTCTTTATGAAACATATTGTATAATTAATAAATACCCGTATACAAAAGTACTTGTAAATAAAATACTATCCAACCGGTCTAATAAACCGCCGTGTCCCGGCATTAGTGTCCCGCTGTCTTTTACTTGTGCTTGCCGTTTTAATTTAGATTGTATCAAATCTCCGTAAGTGCCAAAAACACTCACAAGCAAGCCTATTCCTAACCAAATAAGATACGTAAAATCTTTGGTTATATAATGTGCTAATAAACTTAAAAGCAAACTAAAAATTAAGCCGCCCATAAAGCCTTCAATGGTTTTTTTGGGCGAGATACGCTCAAAAAGCTTTCGTTTACCAAAATTTTTACCCACAAGATACGCAAAAGTATCATTAGCCCACATTAAGGCAAAAATACCCAATAAAACTTCTGGATGGTAATCTTGGTTATAGTATGGTATTAAAGTAATAAAAATAACCGATGCGATGAGGTAAAATATGATTAGAATATATTTCTTGCCTTCAAAAAGCGGAATTTTATTAAAAGTCATCAAATCTTTAATAAGTAAGATTTTTACTAGGAAAGTAACAATCCACAACAACCATTGCGCATAAATATTCCATTTAAAAATGCTAAAGACCAAAAAGAAAATTACCAACAGAACGTAAGATAAATAACTTTCAAGTTTTAAAAGCCGCTGTAATTCGTGAATACAGATTAATCCGAATATAAATATTAATCCTAGAAAAACATATTCGTTTAAAAAGATAGATAGTATCAATAAAAAGGCATAGAGCGCTCCGGATAATCCACGGGTTACAACTTCTTTCATATTATAAATCTTCCAAGAGCAGCAAATATAAGTTTTTTGATGTACTTCCGTAACTCATAAAGTCACCTTCTTGTTTATCTTTAAAAGTTTTTATGGTGGTAATGTTAGAAGGTATTTTATTTTTATGATGCGCTTTTATACCGCGCAAACCTTCGCCAATGGTGTCAATTAGCTGACTAGTAGAGGCAAAGACAACAAAGTTAGAAGGCAATTCGTGCAATTTGGTTTCTTTAATTTGGTTAGAAGAGACTAATAATGCCCCGGTTTTGGCAATTAAATATTCGCAAGTGGTTAAAAAAAGATCTGCTTTTGGATTTTTGGAATAGCTTACTTTAAAATTTTTAAAAGTAGTTTGCAAATCTGGGTTAAAGCAACATACTTCTTTTCCATTCCAATTATTTTCATCTAATATTTGCTGAAAAGTAGTTAAGACTTCTTCTATGTTTTCGCAGTATAAGAATTTACCGCCGTTTTCCTTAAAGTTTACCATAAAATTCTCATCTGTAGGAATTTCAGGTTCCGGCATAAATTTACCCCGCTCTTCTTCTTCAGGCTTTTTTTCTTTACCTAGTTTATCTTTGTACTGAAGGAATTTTTTAAATAAATTCATAGAAACTTGGGGTAATTGTGTCTATTTACAATTCTACCAAATATAAAAAAACTTGATTTAACAACGCGCTAAATCAAGCTTTTTTAAGGGTTCTTTTTTATTAATTGTCAGAAGTACTCTCCGGTTTCTTGTTTTCGTCAGAGCTTTCTACATTTTGAGAATAGGTTTCTTGCCGTTTTTCTTCTTTAAGCTTAATTTGATCTTCTTCTGGTTTGGCAAATGGTCTATCGCCAAAAATACGTTGTAGATCATCTTTAAAAATTACTTCTTTTTCTAATAAAATCTCTGCCAATTGCGTCAATTTATCCTTGTGTTTAGAAAGTAAGTCAATTGCACGCTGGTATTGTGATTCTATAATATTAGAAATCTCTTTATCTATTAATTCCGAAGTCTTTTCGCTATAAGGTTTTGTAAAATTATAATCTCCTTGTCCCGAAGAATCATAATAAGTTAAATTACCTAACTTTTCATTTAGACCATAAATAGTAACCATAGCTTTTGCTTGTTTGGTTACCTTCTCTAAATCGCTTAAAGCACCGGTAGAAATCTTATCAAAAATAACTTTCTCTGCGGCTCTTCCGCCCATAGCGGCACACATTTCGTCAAGCATTTGCTCAGTACGAACTATTAGTCGTTCTTCTGGCAAGTACCAAGCGGCACCAAGAGATTGACCTCTTGGTACAATAGTAACTTTTACCAAAGGAGCGGCGTGTTCTAACATCCAACTTACGGTAGCGTGACCTGCTTCGTGAAAAGCAATGGTTTTCTTTTCTTCTTTGGTTATTATTTTGTTTTTCTTTTCTAAACCGCCAACAATTCTGTCTACGGCATCTAAGAAATCTTGCTTGCCAACGTGGCTATTGCCTTTTCTGGCAGCAATAAGAGCGGCTTCGTTACAAACATTAGCAATATCCGCACCAGAGAAGCCCGGCGTTTGTTTTGCTAAAAAGTCTGTATCTAAACTACCTTCTTCTACTTTAAGCGGACGTAAATGAACTTCAAAAATTTCTTTTCTTTCGCGTACATCCGGCAAGTCTACATAAATTTGTCGGTCAAAACGTCCGGCACGCATTAAGGCTTTATCTAAAACATCTGCACGGTTAGTAGCTGCCAATACAATTACATTGGTATTGGTGCCAAAACCGTCCATTTCTGTAAGTAACTGGTTTAAGGTATTTTCGCGCTCATCGTTAGAGCCGCCAAAATTACCTTTTCCTCGTGATCTACCAATAGCGTCAATTTCATCTATAAAAATAATTGCCGGAGATTTTTCTTTAGCTTGTTTAAACAAATCTCTAACACGAGAAGCACCAACTCCTACAAACATTTCTACAAAATCTGAACCCGAAAGCGAGAAAAATGGCACTTTTGCTTCTCCTGCCATAGCTTTCGCCAAAAGCGTTTTACCGGTTCCCGGAGGGCCAACCAATAAAGCTCCTTTAGGAATTTTACCACCAAGACTGGTATATTTGTCCGGTTGCTTTAAAAAATCTACAATTTCTTGTACTTCTTCTTTAGCACCTTCTAAACCGGCAACATCTTTAAAAGAAACTTTTACGTCTGTATTTTGGTCAAAAAGTTTGGCTTTAGATTTACCTATATTAAAGATTTGACCACCTGCGCCGCCGCCTGCGCCACCGCTCATTCTACGCATAATAAAAATCCAAATACCAATAATAAGAACAAAAGGTATTAAGGTAATTAAAATATCTCCCCAAACGTTGCTATGGGTTTCGTAAGTACGAATGGTGTTTAAGTTATTCTCGGCTTTTATTTGGTCAAAACTGTTTTCAAAATTTTGCAAATCACCCAATTCAAAAGAATAATCGGGAGAATTGGAGCCGGGCAAGAAATCTTCGCCATCTGCTTGTTTATGAATATCTTTTTGCTGCGCTTCTTCCGTAAGGTAAACGTTGGCGGTTTGTTTATTAATAACAACCACTTTTTTTACATCACCGTTTCTTAGAAATTGCTGAAATTCTGCTAAGTTGGTTTTGGCAGGTTCGTTAAAACCGCTGCCTCCAAAAAACTGAAGTCCTAAAAATATTAATATAATACCCGCATAAATCCAATACGAATTGAATTTAGGTCGTTTGTTTTCCGGTTTTTTATTTTTTTGCTCTTTGGCCATTTCTTGCTTGTACTAAATAATTTAATAATTGGTCTCTATAGTGGTAACCTGTGCATCTCCCCACAAGCCCTCTATATCATAAAACTCTCTAATGTGTTTTTGGAAAACGTGTACTACCACATTTACGTAATCTATCAAGATCCATTCGGCGTTTTCTTCTCCTTCTACGTGCCAAGGTTTGTCTTTTAGAGCCTTGCTAACGTTTTTTTGAACCGTATTAACAATGGCATTTACTTGTGTGTTGGAGGTACCACTGCAGATTACAAAATAATCACAAACCGTGTTTTCTATATCCCGTAAATCTAAAATTTTAATCTCCTGCCCCTTTACGTCTTCAATCCCTTTTATGATTTGCGTTATAAGTTGGTCTGCGTTATTAATCTTGTTTGTCATTAAAATAAAAAATTTTGTGCAAAGTTATTATTTTTTAGTGTTTTTTGCAGTTATAAAGATAAGATTCTTTAACTCGTTTTTTAAACTATTTAGCATGCGTAGTATCAAAGTCCTTGCCACCAATTCTACCAACGTGTTTTTACGCGAGAAATTACAGGCCAATCCCTTTACAGAAAATTGCTGCGTTCGCGCTATAACGCAAACACAAGGCAAAGGCCAACGCGGTGCAGCTTGGGAATCAGAACCGGCTAAAAACCTTACTTTTAGTGTTTTGCTTACGCGATTAGACATTCCTGTAGAAGAGCAGTTTAAGCTTAGTGCTATTACTGCTTTGGCGGTTCTAAAGGTTTTAAAACAATTGGATGTTGCTAATTTACAACTAAAATGGCCAAACGACATATTGGCAGATAAAAAAAAGATAGCCGGAATTTTAATTGAAAATCGGTTAGAGGGTAAAAATATAAAAAATGCTATTATAGGAATTGGACTAAACGTTAACCAAGAAAATTTTATTTGGGCACCCAGAGCAACTTCCGTAAAGCTATTAAAACAAAAAAGCTATGATTGTGACATCCTGTTGCAAAAGTTGGTAGACCACTTGGAAAAAGATGTATATAAATTAAAAAACCTACCTATAGAAACAATTCTTACAACCTATAAAAAATACTTATTTAAATTTGAGACGCCTTGTACTTTTGAGACAAAAACAGGCCAGCAAAAAACCGGTATTATAAAAAATGTCTCCAAACAAGGAAAATTAATTATTGCGTTTGGAGACGGTATTTTGCAAGAATTTGCTTTAAAAGAAGTCAAAATGCTTTATTAAAGCTTGCCTAGATTATCACTAAGTGCATTTATAAATTTTTGCAAGGGAGATTTTACCATCATTGCCATCATGCTGTTAAACTCACCTTCAAAAATAAGTTGCACTTCGCTTTTTTGTGCTTCTATAGCTTCTATTTCTGCTTTTAGAGTAAAATCTAATTTACTGCTCAAAGCGCCTAAAATAACTTTGTTGTCAGGAAATTTCTCTTGAATTTTTAGTTTTATCTCCGGCATGCCTTTTAACTGAAACGCAAATTTATCTTCTTCTAAAATTTCAAATTTCACAATGCTTTCCGGCATTATTTTTTCGTAGTTTTCAACCTGTGTCAAAAATTCAAATACTTCTTTCTGACTTTTATTAACGGTGTTTTTGTTGCTTTCTAAATGCATTATATTTTATTTTAAGACCAGTTTTCTGGGTTTAAACGCCAAGTTCTTAGCGCATTACTTTCTTCTTTATTTAAATAATTGGTACGGTAAGCTTGATCTATAAGATGCTCATAATCGCTTAAAACGTGTACTTCTAAATGTTCTTTTTCAAAATTTTCTTTGGCCGTTTCAAAGCCGTAAGAAAAAATAGCCATCATTCCTTTCACGTTGGCTCCGGTTTCTTTTAAAGCCTTTACTGCGTTAAGACTACTTTTGCCGGTGCTAATTAAATCTTCTATAACCACTACATTTTGTCCGCTGTCTAACTTACCTTCTATTTGGTTCTTTCTGCCGTGCTTTTTGGGTTCTGGTCTTACATAAATAAAAGGTGCGCCCAAATATTCTGCTACCAACATACCAATACCAATAGCGCCGGTAGCTACACCTGCTATAACGTCTGGTTTTACATAAGTTTGTTCTATTTGTTTAGCAATGTTTTCACGAATATAATTACGAATGGCAGGATAAGATAAAATTACGCGGTTATCGCAATAAATTGGAGATTTCCAACCGCTTGCCCATGTAAAAGGTTCTTGCGCATTTAATTTAATTGCTTTAATTTGCAACAGTAATTCTGCTGTTTTAGATGCAGTTTCTTTATTTAAAATCATAGCCACAAATGTATAAAGTTTTTGTTAATGACGTACCAATTATTCTTTCTACGGAAAAAAATATGGGAGACGAATATAAATCTTTTCCTATAAAAGAAGTAAAGATAAAACGTCTAATTAAAAAAGTGGCTAAAGGAGAGCTTTTAAAAGTTAATCTGTACCATAAAAAAGAGGAAAAGCTTCTTAAGCATCTTAAAAAGAAATTAAAAACCATTATGGCAGGCGGCGGATTGGTAAAAAACCAAAATGATGAAATCTTGTTTATTTACCGTAATAAACGTTGGGATTTACCCAAAGGAAAAGCAGAAAAAAACGAAAGCATAGAAGAAACCGCTTTGCGCGAAGTAGAAGAAGAGACCGGGGTACAGAATTTAGAAATAACTAATTTTCTACAGACAACCTATCATATTTTAAAACGCAACGGAAAATACAAACTAAAAGAAACTTTTTGGTTTGCAATGAAAACCGACTTTACCGGAGAGCTCTTTCCGCAAGAGGATGAAGGTATTACAAAAGTAAAATGGAAAAACCCGGAAAAAGCACAAAAAGCATTGCAAAAATCGTATGCAAATATAAGAATGCTGTTTCCTGTCGTTAGTGAATAGAGGTTAGTATTTGAATCTGGGAGTCTGGGAGTTTGTGAGGGAGAAAATAAAATTTTACCATCATTAATAGTTGTTACAAGCGAGCGCTAGCGAGGCATTCTAATTTCTTTACCTTTTTTCCTTTTTAACTCTTTTACTTTTTAACTCTTTTCCTCTTTCACCTCTTTCACTTCTCCAGCACCCTAAACACCGGATAACGCAAATGCGCTTTTTCGTAATATTTAGACTGTTTGTGCAACCAAGCCAATTGTGCATACCAATTTTCGCTAAAAGCAGAATTTTCTTCTTTCTTTTTTTCGAATTGCTTTTTTAGACTTGCATTTTCATTTAGAAGTTGTTTTGCGGTGTCTTCAAAAACGTAGGGCGAAAAATGCTCCTTTTGTTGCAAAACACTATCAAAAAAATTCCAATTAAAAAAAGAATCAGAGGCTTGTGGTTCTAAAGTGGCCATTAAATAACGCCGTCCGTTTTGGTTGGTTTTTATAATTAGGTCCCCTTTTTTAAACTGTACCCGTTTATCCTGTTTTTTCACTTTGGTATCGTAATGTAAATAATGACCTTCGTAAGCGTTTTTTCTTGTTTTAAAATCGGTTATACGGTATTGCTCTACCGGCAAAATTGTATCTTTTTCCAACGGAGACATTTTTATACCATTGGCTTTTAACCTATTTATAACTTCCCACCAAGCTTGCGGTATTATATAAGAATCCGGTATTTGTACAGAATCCTGTGCTTTATACGTATTATAATAGTTTACATTTTTTACCGAAGTTTTTCCGCGATTATATTTTAGTCGGTTTGCGCCGGTAATAGCACTTTTTAGCGTATCTGCTTTGTAAGCTTTAAATTTTATAGTCTCGTGTTGGGTGCTGTCTACTTTATAATTGAATTTAAAATACCTATTTTTTAGAGTAGCTTGTTTATCCAGTTTTTTGGCTTTACGGAAATTATTTTGGTTGTTATATACCACCGCAATTAATTCTTCCATAAAGGCATAAGTAGCATTTACCCGTTGCGAATAGGGTTTTAGCATATGCGTTTCTAACATCATTCCGGGCGTGTTAAACAAAGCAGCATAACCGGTAGAGTAGCGTGGTAAATCCATAAACTGCGCAAAACCAACTTCTGGCGGTTTGTTAAAAACATTTACATACGGTATAATCTCCCAATTCTTTTTTTGTAAACTATCTTTTAATTGTGGTCGTATTTTATTTTCTAAAAGACTTCCTAAATTTTCGTCCAGTTTATTGTGTTGCGTAAAAAGATGGGTTAAGGTATACGGATAATCGGCCCCATTACTTACGTGATTATCTAGAAAAAAATCGGGTTTTAGGTTATGAAATATCTCGTAGAAAGCAAAGGTGTTTTTGGTGTCTGCTTTTATAAAATCGCGGTTAAGGTCATAGTTGCGAGCATTGCCTCTAAAACCATATTCTTTTGGACCGTTTTGATTGGTGCGCGAAAAGCGGTTTCTGTTTAAAGCGCCACCAATATTATAAACCGGAATGCTGGCCAAAATTACATCTTCCGGAAGATGAGCAGAATCTTGCGCCAAGTCTCGTAATAACAGCATCGTGGCATCTATACCATCACTTTCGCCGGGATGAATACCATTATTAATTAAAATTAGCGTTTTACTAGTGTCTCTTTGTTTTAAGTCAAAATTTTCTTCTTTATTATAAATAACTAGGTGCAAAGCTTTACCGCTATCTGTTGCGCCAAATTCTTTCAAATCTATACTGCCAAAAGCATCGTCTAAATCTTTGTAAAACTGTATGACTTCTGCATAGGTAGCCGTTTCTTCTCCATTGGTTTTTTCAAAACGGGTTTCAAAATCATATTCTTTTACCAAACGGTATTTAGAAAAATCGCAGCCGCTCAGTAATACCAATCCTAATAATACAAAGATATTTTTCATAGTTTGCGAAATTAAAGCACATATTGTCAAAATTAAAAGCTTTTCTGTTCTAAAATAAAAATAAATTTAGTATGTTTGAAATTATCAATTAAACAAATTAAACTTTAGCTTTATGAAAAAAATTACTTTATTGGCATTTGCATTTTTGGCAAGTGTAGCTTTACAGGCACAAGACGTGTTGACGCATTCAACAGATAACTCGTATATGGATTATGGTTCTGTAGCATGTGTTGCTGATCCTGATGATACTAGTGGAACTGGTGATGAGAGTTCAAGTGATAATGTTTATTACAGAGCTTATACACCATCCAACTTTGGATATTCAGGAGATTTTCGTGTTTTAGGATCGCAATTTTTTATTTCCTTTGTAGATGGTGGTGGCACCAATCCAACGCATACGGTAACGGTTAATTTTAGTTTATCAACAGGTAGCTTTCCCGCCGGAAGTTTAATTCCATTAGCTTCCAAAACTGTAGATCTTACTGTAGCTGATCATAATACATTGGTAGAAGTATTGTTAGATAATCCTTTAGATTTAAACGCTACAGACGAAATTGTAGTTTCTCTTGATATTCCGGATGCACCAGACGCTCCAAATAATTATGATATTAGAATTGGTATAAATGAGGCAGGAGAAGATGCACCTAGTTATTTATCTTCAGAAGCTTGTGGTATTACAACTCCATCTACAACTGCTAGCATTGGCTTTCCAGACAACGCTATCTTATTAGACCTAATTGGTACAGATAACTTAGCAGTAGATAGCGAAGAGTTAGAAAATAACATCTCTTTATATCCTAACCCGGTAAACGAAAGACTTAATGTAGAAGTTTCTAATTCTATACAAGTTACTTCTGCTACTATGTTTGACGTTTTAGGAAAATCTAATCCTGTACAATTAAACAATGGTGTAATTAATACTTCTAGCTTAGCTGCAGGGGTTTATATCTTACAATTAGAAACAAACCAAGGTACATTGACTAAAAAGATTGTTAAGAAGTAATTTCAAAAACTTCTTTAAAAATTATAAAAGCTGCCTCTTAATTAGAGGCAGCTTTTTTTATTGTTAGACTTTTGTTAAGCTTTAATAAAGAGTTTATTCCCTTTACGGAAAATGTCTTATTTTAAACTAAATTTTAATAGTATGAAAACCTTTCTACAACTTACCTTTTTTAGTATAGCTTCTTTACTCTTCTTTTCCTGTAAAGAAAAAGCTAATAAAAATCAATCGCAAGCCGCGGTTACAGAGCAAAAAGCAACAAAAGAAACTAAGCAAGATTCCGGATTTACTACAGTAGAAACAGCCATTGGTGAGTTGCGTTTGCCCCCGCCTTACCATACCCAACCCAGTACAAAAATAAGTCAGATTGTAAATTGGGAAGAAAACGAAAAACCAAAAGCTCCGGCTGGTTTTACCGTAATGCGTTTTGCAGATAACCTAAAACACCCTAGAAGAACTTATGTTGCCAACAATGGCGATTATTTTGTAGCCGAAAGTGACGACGCAAAAAACAGTGCCAACCAAATTAGACTTTTGCGCGATACTAACGCAGACGGAATGCCGGACGAAAAACATATATTTTTAGAGAATTTAAATCAGCCTTACGGTATGCTTATTTTAGGCGATTATTTTTATGTGGCCAATGTAGATGCCGTGGTTAGGTTTCCCTATAAAAAAGGACAAACGAAAATTACCTCCAAACCCGAGAAGATTTTAGATTTGCCTTCCGGCGGATATAACCATCATTGGACAAGAAACTTAATTGCTAATAAAGACGGAAGTAAAATCTACGTAAGTGTAGGTTCTTCCAGTAATGTTGGAGAACACGGTATGGATAAAGAAAAACGCCGCGCCAATATTTTAGAAATAAATCCAGACGGGAGTGGCGAAAAAATCTATGCAGCCGGTCTTCGTAATCCGGTAGGAATGGATTGGAATCCCGTTACCGGAGAATTATGGACGGCAGTAAACGAACGCGACGCCTTAGGAGACAAATTAGTGCCAGATTATGCTACTAGTGTAAAAGAAGACGCTTGGTATGGTTGGCCATATTCTTATTTTGGTCAAATTAAAGATCCGCGCTGGAAAGATGAACCACATTTAGATAAAGTAGAAAAAGCAATAATTCCAGATGTTCCTTTGGGTTCGCATACCGCATCTTTAGGTTTTCAATTTTATACCGCAGACCAATTTCCACAAAAGTATAAAAACGGTGCTTTTGTAGGGCAACACGGCTCTTGGAACCGTTCTAACTTTGCCGGTTATAAAGTAGCTTTTATTCCGTTTAAAGACGGAAAACCTCAAAAACCCGAAGATTTTCTCACCGGTTTTATTAAAAATAGAGAAAAGTCTTTGGTACACGGTCGTCCAGTTGGTTTGGCCCAAGCCGCAGATGGCTCTCTTTTGGTAAATGATGATGATGCCGGTATTATCTGGCGAGTAACAAAAAAGTAATTGGCAAATATGCTAAATAGGTTTTTGCTAGTACTTTGTTTCTGTTTTTTGGTTACCGCAAACTTTTATGCACAAGAAAAAGAAAAAGTGGCAGACAGTACGGTTTTAGAAACTGTACTTTTAAAAAGTTCTGCTTTAGAAAATACTGCTTTGCAAACGCCGGCGGCAGTAAACGTGATAGAGAAAGAGAATTTAGTTAGTGGTTATACCCAACTCCTAACCGAAAGTTTCAATAAATTTCCCGGTGTTTTCGTGCAAACCGGAGCGCTCAATACCAATAAAATTAGCATTCGCGGTATGGGTTCTCGCGCGCAATATGGCACAAACCGTATAAAAGTTTATTTTAATGAAATTCCTATTACTACTGCAGACGGGCAAAGCGTTTTAAACGATTTTGATGTAAGTGTCTTAGAAAAAGTAGAAATTGTAAAAGGGCCAAATGCCAGTTTATATGGTGCCGGCTTGGGCGGTTTGGTGCAATTGCAATCTAAAATTCCTGCGGCTGCCTTTACGGAAATAAATAGTGTAATTGGCAGTTATGGAATGCGTAAAAATACAATACAAGCCGGCTTTACGGAAGAAAATAAAAACGGAATTATTGCCTATACAAATTTAGATAACGATGGGTTTAGAGAAAATTCAGAATACAACCGAAGCAGTGTTTTTGCCAATTTAAATCTATATACTAAGGAAGCAAATAAACTTTCTTTTGTAGGAAATTTCACGCGTTTAAAAGCCTATATACCAAGTTCTCTGTCTAAAACTGCCCTAGATGAAAACCCGGAACAAGCTGCCTACACTTGGAAACAAGCAAAAGGTTATGAAGCTTACGACAGATTTTTAATGGGCGTTTCGTACACGCATCATTTTTCAGAAAAAATTAAAAATATAAGTAGTGTTTTTACCAATTGGCGCGATGCTTACGAGCCAAGACCTTTTGATATTTTAAAAGAAAAACGTTGGAGCCTTGGCGCAAGAACCCGCTTTAATTATAAAGATAATCTCGCCGGTTTGCCTACTAAGATCAGTCTTGGCGCAGAAGCTTTATACGAGAATTACGACCAAGAAAATTTTGAGAATTTGTACGAAGATTTCCCTGACAGGGGAAGCGTTCGCGGCGGTTTGATTACCAATCTTAACCAAGAAAGAACGTATTGGAATCTTTTTAGTCAAGCAGAAATCCGCGTAAGCGAAAAATGGAAAATCAGCGCTGGTTTAAACCTAAACAGCACCCAATACCAACTTTCTGATTTTTATAATCAAGACGAAAGCAACCAAAGTGGTTCCTATTCTTTTAAAAGCATTTGGTCTCCCAAAATAGCCGCTACCTATCTCATAACACCGCAAAAGACTTTGTATGCCAATTTGAGCAAAGGATTTTCCATACCAACATTTTCAGAATCTTTAACCCCGGAAGAACGCATAAATACCAATTTAAAACCGGAAATAGGCTGGAATTATGAGATCGGATTTAAAGGCACTTGGATTTCCAAACTCTATACAGAAGTAAATGTGTATAGCATTCAGGTTAGTGATTTGTTGGTGGCGCAACGTGTGGCAGAAGATAGGTATGTAGGTGTTAATGCAGGTAAAACCGAACACAACGGCGTAGAATGGATTTTTAGTTATAATTGGCAGCTAGGCAAAAATCTAATTTTAAAACCAACATTTACAGGTAACTTTAATCATTATCGCTTTGCGGAATTTGTAAATAAAGGAAACAATTATGATGGCAACGAATTGACCGGTGTACCGGAATTAAAATGGAATTTAGGTGCAACTTTAAGTTGGAAAAAATTAAACTTGCACGCCAATTATCTGGCCGTTTCTAAAATTCCGGTTAACGATGCCAACAGCGTCTATACCAATGCTTACGAGGTATTAGATGTAAAAGCAAGCTATCTCTGGTCAATTTTTCAAAAATTGGAAATGCAACTTAGCGCCGGAATAGATAATATATTAGATACCGATTATTCTGCGAGTTTTGTACCCAATGCAGTTGGTTTTGGCAATAGCGAACCACGCTATTTTTATCCGGGAATGCCAAGGAATTTTTATGCTGGTATAAGTTTAAAATATCTTTGGTAAACTTTATTCTACCCGAACGGCATTTGGTACCAAACCGGTATAATCTCCTTTATTACGAATTACATCGCGCACAATAGAGGAGGAAATGTAGCTTTTGCCACTAGAAGTAAGTAGAAAAATTGTTTCTATACGAGAAAGTTTTCTGTTGGTATGGGCAATGGCTTTTTCAAACTCAAAATCTCCCGGATTACGTAAACCACGCAAAATAAATTTTGCTTTTTTCTGTTTGCAAAAATCTACCGTCAGGCCTTTATAGGTTTCTATTTTTATCTTTGGTTCGTTAGCGAAGGTTTTTTCTAAAAAAGCCTTGCGCTGTTCTAACGAGAACATATATTTTTTATTGGCATTTACGCCAATTGCCAAGATAACTTCGTCAAACAAAGTTAAACCGCGTTTAATAATATCATAATGTCCTAAGGTAATAGGGTCAAAAGATCCCGGAAAAACAGCCCTTTTCATAGTTATTTGGTTTTAGGGTAAGCTACGTTTTTTTATATTAATTGTCAACCGCTTCTATCAAATTACTAAAAAGCTCTTTTAAACTAATTCCCGCTGCTTTGGCTTGTTGGGGTAAAATACTGGCTTCGCTTAATCCGGGTGTGGTGTTAATTTCTATAAAATGCGGTTCGTTGTTATGAAAAATGAATTCAGCGCGTGTTAGTCCTTTTAATTTTAAGATTTTAAAAATGCGTTTGGCTTGTTCTTGCACTTTTTTTCTGTCGGTTTCGCTAATGTTTGCCGGTGTTATTTCTTGAGATTTGCCTAAATATTTTGCTTCGTAATCAAAAAATTCGTTCTCCGGAATTATTTGCGTAACCGGCAAGGCCATTATTTTACCTTTATAATTAATTACGCCTACAGAAACTTCTATGCCATCTAAATACGACTCTATAATTACTTCTTCGTCTTCCTTAAAAGAAAACTCGATAGCTGCTTGCAAATCTTTTTCGTGTTTTACTTTAGAAATTCCAAAGCTGCTCCCCGCTTTATTGGCTTTCACAAAACAAGGTAAGCCTACGCACGCTACAATTTCTGCGGTATTTATGTTATCTCCTTTGTTTAGGAA
This sequence comes from uncultured Mesonia sp., assembly GCA_947494545.1. Taxonomy (GTDB): domain Bacteria; phylum Bacteroidota; class Bacteroidia; order Flavobacteriales; family Flavobacteriaceae; genus Mesonia. Next base: position 23,937 of record CANLVH010000017.1, read on the forward strand.
ATAATTGGTAGCCGTTTTTATACCAAAAGCTTTTAGAATACTTATGCAATCGCGTTTATTAAAGGTTAATGCAGCTTGGTAATAATCTGACGCTGTTTGTGGAATATTTAATATTTCTAAATAAGCTTGGAATAAACCATCTTCTCCCGGCGTACCGTGAATAATATTAAAAACCGCATCAAACCGAATGTTTACCTTATCAATTTCAGTAGAAAAATTTGCTTTATTAATCGGGTGTTTTACTTCTTGATCGTCTAAAACATACCACGCATCTTCTGTAATAAAAACGCGATAAACCTCATATTTCTCTTTGTCTATATGTTGGTAAACTAAGTTTCCACTATTTACCGAAATTTCATATTCACTGGAATAGCCGCCCATAGCAATGGCAATTTTCTTTCTCATAAGCTAATATTTTCTATAAACTTTCGTTTTACTGTAGAGAGCAAAATATTTTCCGCAAAAATACGTGTGTTTTTATATCTTTGCGCAATAATCGAAAAGAATAAATGGGTTTTTTCAAGTTTTTATTCAGTAAAGCTTTTTTAATGCAGCTGCTAATAGCGGTAATTTTAATTATAAGCTTGGCTTTTGCCACTTTGTATTGGTTAGATTATACTACCAATCACGATCAACGCCTTAAAGTGCCAGATTTATCTAAATTGTCTTTAGATGTAGTAGACAAAAAACTGGACGAAATGAATTTGCGCAGAGAGATTTTAGATAGCGCCAATTACAATCCTAATTACCCTAAATATTCGGTTATTGAGCAAACGCCAAAAGCCGGTAAATACGTAAAAGAAAATAGAAAGATTTATTTAAACTTGAATCCTTCCGGTTACCGAAAAATAGAAATTCCTAACCTTTTGCGAAACACAAAGCGTCAAGCAATTCCTACCTTAAAATCTTTAGGTTTTGAAATTGGCGATATTACCTATCGTCCCGACATAGCTAAAGATGCCGTCTTAGAACTTCGCCATAAAGGCAAAAAAATAGAACCGGGAGATAAATTAATGAAAACTGCCGTAATAGATTTGGTTTTGGGCAATGGCGAGCGCAACTACAACAGTGTAGAATAAATTATATGCAAGAAAAAGAAAATCAGGATAGAGACGAGCATAACAACGACGATCTTTACGAACATTACAGTTTTGTAGCTGCAAAGGGGCAAGAACCCTTGCGTGTAGATAAATTTTTAATGAATTTTATTGAAAATGCTACGCGAAATAAAGTGCAACAAGCAGCAAAAAACGGAAACGTTTATGTAAACGATAAAACGGTGAAGCAGAATTATAAGGTTAAAGCCGGCGATGAAGTAAAGGTTTTGTTAGAGCACCCGCCACACGAATATTTGCTGACCCCGGAAGATATTCCGTTAGATATTGTTTACGAAGATGAGGTTTTACTATTGGTAAACAAACCGGCAGGAATGGTGGTGCATCCCGGACACGGAAATTACTCCGGCACCTTGATAAATGCGTTGATTTACCATTTTGAAAACTTACCGGAAAACAGCAGCGAAAGACCCGGTTTGGTGCATCGTATAGATAAAAATACTAGCGGTTTATTGGTAGTGGCCAAAACCGAGCAAGCAATGGCGCATTTGGCGAGTCAGTTTTTTCATAAAACCAGCGAACGTAAATATATTGCCTTGGTTTGGGGAAATGTAGAAGATGACAAAGGCCGTATTGAAGGTAATATTGGCAGACATCCTAAAAACCGTTTACAAAATATGGTTTTTGAAGGAGAAGATGCAGAGCGCGGCAAACCTGCCGTAACCAATTATAAAGTTTTAGAACGTTTTGGTTATGTAACCTTGGTGGAATGTAGTTTAGAAACCGGCCGTACACACCAAATACGTGTGCATATGAAACATATTGGTCACACGCTTTTTAACGATGAACGTTATGGTGGCGATAGAATTTTAAAAGGCACTTCTTTTACCAAATACAAGCAATTTGTAGATAACTGTTTTAAAATTTTACCCCGCCAAGCTTTGCACGCGCAAACCTTGGGTTTTGAACATCCGGTAACTAAAAAACGCTTGTCTTTTACTTCAGAAATTCCACAAGATATGCAAGACTGTTTGGCGAAATGGCGCAATTATGCCAAAAACCAAAAAGATTTTTTATAAATAACTTTACGGAAAGTAATTCGGCTTAAATTAATTTCTGTCGGAAAAAAGAATTTTTGGCTATATAGAAGTTCAGTAAAACCTATCTTTTCTACTATTTGAGAATTAAAAAGTTGGTATTTTAACCTTTCAAAATCTTTCAGTTTCTTTGGCAAGAAAGCAGAGAAAATTACTTTTGCGGGCGTAAACCAATTTATTTTTAATGAAAATAAAATTTATCCCCAAGACTTTAGTTTCCGTAAAGAAATTATTAGCTTTTAAGTTGTTGATTTGCTTGATTTTAGCTAACCTCACTACCTTAAACGCCCAAGAAACACAAACCGAAAAAGATACCGTAAGCTTACAAGAAGTGGTCTTGCAAATGGGCAGGTTGCAACCAATGCAAGACGAGGGTAAAATTGTTACTCAAATTACCGCCAAAGAAATAGAACAAATGCCGGTACAATCGCTAAGCGAAGTATTAGATTTTGAGCCCGGTTTAGACATTCGGCAACGTGGAGCGGGAGACATACAAGCAGATATTAGCATTCGCGGTGGCACGTTTGACCAAAATATGATTTTGCTTAACGGAATAAATGTGAGCAATCCGCAAACGGGACATAACACATTAAATTTACCAATAGATTTATCTGCTGTAGATAAAATAGAAATTATAAAAGGAGCCGGCGCAAAGTTGTATGGTTTTAATGCATTTTCTGGAGCGGTAAATTTTGTTAGCGGAAAACAAAAATCTCCTTTAAAAGTACGCCTTACGGGTGGCGATTTTGGATATTTAAAAACTTCGGCGCAAAGCCAATTTAAAACTGGAAAGCTATTACAACATTCGGTCAACACATCGTATGCAAAAAGTGATGGCGATTATAATAACACCGACTTTAAAACCGGAAATGTGTTCTATCACGGAAAATTAAGCCTGCAAAAAACAAAAGTAGAGTTAATGGCCGGCTATGCTGATAAAGCTTTTGGTGCCAACAGTTTTTTTACGCCAAAATATCCAAACCAATTTGAAGAAACATCTACGCAGTTGGCTGCGCTTAAATTTCAGCAGCAATTTAAAAATCTTAATTTACAAGCTAACGCTTATGCTTATCGCTCTAACGACAGGTTTGAGTTGTTTAGAAATAATGCGCCGGACTGGTATACCAATCATAATTATCACCAAACAGATGTGGTTGCGGGACAGGTAAAAGCGAATTATTATAATAACTTTGGTAAAACCAGTCTTTACTCAGAAATTCGTCAAGAAAAAATAAAAAGCAATGTGCTGGGAGAGTCAACCCAAGATACAATAAGCGACGAGAATTTGCTGCACACTCCCACTAAAGACGGCTTTTTTACAAAAGATTATAAACGTACGATTGGCGACATTACTTTAGGACACCAAATACGTTTTGAAAATTTGATTTTAAATGCTACGCTAAAAACGTTATTTTTTGAGAGCAGCGCAAAGCTTTATCCGGGAGCAGATTTGGCTTACAGCTTTAACCGTTCGCAAGAAGTGGTTTTTTCCGTAAACTCTTCTATGCGTTTACCTACTTTTACCGATTTGTTTTACGAAGGACCAACTCAAAAAAGCAATCCTAATTTAGAGGCAGAAGAAGCCGTAACGTATGATTTGAGCTATCAGTTTAAAAATTCTAAAGTAGGTTTTTACACGAGTATTTTTTATAGAGATGCAACAAATTTAATAGATTGGGCTGTAGCCGAAGGCGAAGAAATTTACCGCTCTAAAAACATTGCATCGCTTTCTACTTACGGAGCAGAAGTTAGTACAGCCGTTAATTTAACCAAATGGAGTAGTGGTGTTTTACAAGAATTACGGGTAGGTTATAGTTTTCTAGAAAATCAGCAACCAAATAACAATACGGTTTCCAGCTACGTAAACGATTATTTAAAGCATAAAGTAAATGCCAATTTAGTGCTAGTGCCATTCTCAGATTTAACAATGAGTTTGGGCGGCGTTTTTCAAAAGAGAAATGGAAAATACGAACGCTATATAAATACAATTTCGCAAGGAATGCAAGCATATGAAAGCTTTGTAAATTTAAAAGCAAACGCGAGTTATAGCTGGAAAAAGTTTAGGTTTTTTGCCAACCTCTATAATATATTAGATGCAGAAGTTTACGATTATGGCAATATACCTTTACCCGGCAGGTGGTTAAAAGTTGGTGTAGAATACAGTATTTAAATTCTTTTTATCAGATTTAAAACAAGCAAACTCATACGCTATTAAAATTGCTGTTAAAGCAAGTTGCAAAGTCGTATGATTTGTAAAAAAATCTTATTTTCAACTAAAATTTTAAAAAATGAAAATAGTTGTTTCCCCGGCAAAATCTTTAGACCAAGAAAGCAAATTACCCGTTAATAGAGGTACGCAGCCTAAATTTGTAGAAGAAGCGGCGCAAATAAACAGAAAATTGGCGCGAATGAGTAAACAAGAAATTGCCAATTTGATGCGCATAAGTGATAAGCTGGCAGATTTAAATTATAGCCGTTACCAAGAGTTTGAAGAAAAGCATACAAAATCTAATGCAAGACCGGCAGTGTATATGTTTGATGGCGATGTGTATAGCGGGTTAGACGCCTACAGCATTGCAGAAGATAAAATAGATTATTTGCAAGACAGTTTACGCATTTTATCTGGGATGTATGGCATTTTAAGACCTTTAGATTTAATTCAAGCCTACCGATTAGAAATGGGGACAAAATTACCAATAGAAAGTGATGATAATCTATACGAATTTTGGCAAGAAAAAATTACCGAAAGCCTAAATAAAGAATTAAAAAAAGACGAGTTGTTTGTAAACTTGGCCAGTAAAGAATATTTTAAAGCCATAAACACCAAAGAACTTAAAACGCCTGTAATTTCTCCGGTTTTTAAAGATTTTAAAAATGGAAAACTCAAAATAATTGCTTTTTACGCTAAAAAAGCTCGAGGCGCAATGGCTAGGTTTTTAGTAGAAAATAAAGTAAAAACCAAAGACGCGATAAAAGCTTTTGATGGGATGGATTATCGCTATAGCGAAGAATATACCACCAAAGAAAACGAACCTGTTTTTGTTAGATAGTTTGTTGTAAAATAAAAACTGCTGATTATTTACAGAAAACCTACTTTTTTATAATCTCAAAATTTATAAGACCAATATCTATAACTGCTTTTTCTAGAATTCCATTTTTGTAAAAATAGGTGTTTACCTTGCCTTTACTATTAGTTTTTTCGTAAGTATGCGGGCGTATTTTTTCTAACTGATGAAATTCGCCGTGTTCTTCTGCATAAACCTTGTCTATATGTAAAGGTTCTTCAAAAAGTAGATTTACAGTGCTGTATTCAATGTTTTCTGTAATGCTGCGTTGTTGTTTTCCGTTTTCGTAAAAAATATAGTCTTGCGCATTTTTTTCCGTAAAGGTATTGGTGCGCGTATTTCCGTTAAGACGTATTTTTGCTGCGGCTTTTATAAGTTCGTCTTTGCTGTATACCACTGTATATTGATAGTCTACTTCTATATTTGCAAATAAAATGCGCGTACTTATTGCTGTATGGTTATAATAATGTACGTTTTCTCCTACCGGTTTTTTCTTGGCTGTTAGCGTACCAATAGTGTTATTTTTATGTATAATATCAAAAAGTAAATCGGTTTCTTGTGCCTGTAGGCTGGTAATTAAAAATACACATATTATAAAATAAGAAGACCGCATTGCTGTTTTTTGAGATGTTTTAAGGCTTTACGGAAAAAAATTTCTCTATTACTTTTTTCCGTATAAACGAATATAACAAAAAGCTTTTAAAAATTTTATTTAGCTAAAAAAAAGTTGGGGTAACTTGTTAAAATTAAAAGAAATACATAAAGGTTAATTCTCTATAAAAGTATGATAATTGTCATAATCTATATATCTTTACTTGCCGAAATTTGCCTGCTATTTCTATAAAAAATGAATAAAACTTGTTTTCACTGCGGAAATGATTGCGATAAAACTACTATCGTCTTTGAAGAGAAAGATTTTTGCTGTCAGGGATGCAAAACGGTATTCGAAATATTTTCTAGTAACGATCTTACCTGCTACTACGATATGCAGGCAGCGCCCGGCGCAATTCCCGAAGAGATAAAAGGAAAGTACGATTATCTGGAAAACCAAAGTATAGTAGAAAAATTGGTAGAGTTTGACGATGGCAATTTGCAAATTGTTAACCTATACATTCCGCATATGCATTGTAGCTCGTGCATTTGGATTTTAGAAAACCTGCATAAACTGCAACCGCATATTAAATCTGCACAAGTTAATTTTCCTAAAAAAACCGTACGAATTACGTATAAAACCAGTGAGTTTTCTTTAAAAGACACGGTAGTTTTGCTAAACAGTATTGGCTACGAACCTTACATTAGTCTTAACGATGTAGAAAAAGGCAAAAAAGAAGTAGACCGCAGCCTTATTTATAAACTTGGCGTGGCCGGTTTTGCGTTTGGGAACGTAATGTTTTTGTCTTTTCCAGAATATTTTGAAGTATCTGAGTTTTGGTTAGAACAGTACAAATATCTATTTAGGTGGTTAATGTTTGCTTTTTCTTTACCAGTTGTTTTTTATAGCGGACAAGAATTTTTTATCTCGGCTTACAAAGGTTTGCGCTCTAAAATGCTTAACATAGATGTTCCTATTGCTTTAGGAATTTTGGTGCTCTTTCTGCGCAGTACAACCGAGATAATTTTAGATATAGGCACCGGTTTTTTTGATAGCTTAACCGGTCTTGTTTTTTTCTTACTATTAGGAAGGTTTTTTCAGCAAAAAACCTATTCGTTTCTATCGTTTGAAAGAGATTATAAATCTTATTTCCCTATTGCGGTAACGCGTATTTCTAAAAATAGAAACCAAGCAAAAGAAGAGAATATACAAGTTTATGAAATTAAAGAAGGCGATAGGCTTTTAATTAGAAATGCAGAATTATTACCGGTAGATGCTATTTTAATTAACGGGAAAGCACAAATAGACTATAGTTTTGTTACCGGAGAAAGCGAGCCGGTTACCAAAACATCTGGAGAAAAACTTTTTGCCGGCGGCAAGCAAATGGCTGGCGGTATAGAGGTAGAAGCTTTAAAATCTGTAGAGCAAAGTTACCTTACTCAACTTTGGAGTAACGATGTTTTCAGTAAAGATAAATCTGCTTCTTTTGTTAATCTTACCAACAAAATAAGCCGGTATTTTACCATTGTAATTTTGCTTATTGCGGTAGTTGCTACTTCTTATTGGTTGGTAACAGATGCAAGTATGGCTATAAATGTATTTACGGCCGTCTTGATTATTGCTTGTCCTTGTGCGTTGGCACTTTCTACACCTTTTGCTTTAGGAAATATGTTGCGCATTTTTGGCAAGGCCAAATTCTATTTAAAAAATGCCCACATTATAGAAAAACTAGCACAAACAGATACAATTATCTTTGATAAAACGGGTACTATTACAACCAATCAAAAATCTACTATTGCTTACGAGGGTATGTCGCTTAACGCGGAAGAAGAATCTTTATTAAAAAATACCTTAAGATCTTCTAATCACCCGTTAAGTAGAGCCTTGTACGATTTTTTGGCGGAGCAAGACATTCATACTTTAGAAGATTTTGAAGAAGTTACCGGTAAAGGAATGCGCGCCAAATTAAACCAAAATGCCATGCAAGTTGGTTCTGCCAGTTTTGTTGGCAATCCTGCCGAACAAAAACAATTAGATACCAGCGTTCATGTAAAGTCTAATAACGAATATAAAGGAAAATATGTCTTTAGAAACCAGTATCGAGATGGCGTAGATCAACTTTTCCGAAACTTATCTGCCACCCATAAAATAATGATTCTTTCTGGCGATAACGAGGGTGAACGCCAATACTTACAAGAATTTTTACCGCAAGGAACCGATTTGCTTTTTAACCAAAAACCGGAAGATAAACTCAATTATATAAAAACCCTACAAAACGAAGGTAAGAAAGTAATTATGGTAGGCGATGGCTTAAACGATGCCGGAGCATTGGCACAAAGTGATGTTGGAATTGCTATTGCAGAAAATGTTAATGTTTTTTCTCCGGCTTGCGATGCTATTTTGAAAGCTTCTAAATTACAAGATTTTTTCAAATTTATGAAAGCCTCAAAGAAGACTATTAGCATTATTAAATGGAGTTTTGTATTATCGTTCTTTTATAACGTAATAGGCTTGTACTTTGCGGTTACGGGACAATTAATGCCGGTAGTAGCTGCTATTTTAATGCCGTTAAGTTCAATTTCTGTATTAGGATTTGTAACGCTAATGACCAATATTGTTAGTAAACGATTACATTTGCAGAAAAGTTGATAAATGTCATTTTTTGAGATTACGTTCACAATTATTTTTGAATCCTAAATAAAACCTATGAGTGTTATTTATCTTTTATTAGCAATAAGCGTGGTAGTAGCCATTGTCTTTTTTGTTGTTTTTTTACTTTCGGTTAAAAGAGGGCAATATGACGATGTTTATACACCATCGGTACGCATGCTTTTTGATGATGAACTGGTAGATAAAGACTCTAAAAAAACTTCAGTAACCAAAGACAAACACAATTAATATGGAAATGGATAAGTTTTATTACGATAATAAAATCGTAAAAAAATTCTTGTATGCTACAATTTTTTGGGGAATTGTAGGAATGTCCGTCGGACTTCTACTCGCCTTAATGTTTATTTTCCCAAACATAACCGATGGTATTTCTTGGTTGAGTTTTGGACGTTTACGTCCGTTGCATACCAATGCGGTTATTTTTGCCTTTGTTGGTAACGCTATTTTTGCTGGGGTATATTACTCTCTGCAACGTCTTTTAAAGGCGAGAATGGCCAGCGATGCACTTAGTAGTATAAACTTTTGGGGTTGGCAATTAATTATTGTGGCCGCAGCCATAACCTTGCCTTTAGGTTATACTTCTACCAAAGAATATGCAGAATTAGAATGGCCAATAGATATTGCAATTACTGTAGTTTGGGTTGTTTTTGGTTGGAATATGATTGCAACAATCTTAAAAAGAAGACAGCGCCATTTATATGTTGCTATTTGGTTTTATTTGGCAACTTTTGTAACAGTAGCGGTCTTACATATCTTTAATAGTTTGGCATTGCCGGTAAGTTTTCTAAAAAGTTATTCTGCTTATGCAGGTGTGCAAGATGCTTTAGTACAATGGTGGTATGGTCACAATGCCGTTGCTTTTTTCTTAACGACACCGTTTTTAGGTTTAATGTATTATTTTGTACCTAAAGCCGCTAACAGACCGGTATATTCCTACCGTCTTTCTATCGTGCACTTTTGGTCGCTTATCTTTATTTATATTTGGGCAGGACCACACCACTTGCTATACTCTTCTTTACCAGAATGGGCGCAGAACTTAGGAGTTGCTTTCTCTGTAATGTTACTTGCTCCGTCTTGGGGAGGTATGATTAATGGTTTATTAACCTTGCGAGGAGCTTGGGACAAAGTGCGTACAGATCCCGTTCTTAAATTCTTTGTGGTTGCTATAACCGGCTACGGAATGGCTACTTTTGAAGGACCAATGCTTTCCTTAAAAAATATTAACGCGATAGCACACTTTAGCGACTGGATTATTGCGCACGTACACGTTGGTGCTTTAGCGTGGAATGGTTTTCTTGCCTTTGGTATGATTTATTGGTTGGTGCCGCGTTTGGTTAAAAAAGATTTATATTCTATAAAATTAGCCAATGTTCACTTTTGGGTTGGTACCTTAGGAGTAATAATGTATGCGTTGCCATTATATGTAGCTGGGTTCACACAAGCAGCTATGTGGAAACAATTTAATCCAGATGGTTCTTTAGTATACGGTAACTTCTTAGAAACCGTACAAGAAATTATGCCTATGTATGCTATGCGTGCGGTAGGCGGTAGTTTGTATATCTTAGGAATGTTTATACTGTTATATAACATAGTAAAAACAATAAAAGCCGGTAGTACGGTAGAAGATGAGTTGGCAGAAGCCGCGCCATTACCAAGAGTTACCAAGGAACGTGTAAAAGGAGAAGCTTACCACACTTGGTTAGAAAGAAGACCGGTAAAACTTACCGTTTTTGCTACCATTGCCATTCTAATTGGTGGGGTTGTTCAAATTGTTCCAACCATTATGGTAGAATCTAATATACCTACTATTGCTAGCGTAAAACCATATACACCTTTAGAGTTAGAAGGGCGCGATCTTTATATAAGAGAAAGTTGTGTGTCTTGTCACTCACAAATGGTTAGGCCTTTCCGTAGTGAAGTAGAACGCTATGGCGAATATTCTAAAGCAGGAGAATTTGTGTACGACAGACCATTTTTATGGGGAAGTAAACGTACCGGACCAGATTTACATCGTATTGGTGGTAAATATTCAGATAGCTGGCACTTTAACCACTTTTACGATCCGCAAACCACATCGGCAGGATCTATTATGCCAAGCTATAGATGGTTAATAGAAAACGAATTAGATAAATCCGATACCGAAGATAAGTTGCGTACAATGGTTGCTTTAGGAGTTCCGTATACGGAAGAAGATATTGAAAACGCTCAAGAATGGATGGACTCGCAAGCCGCAGCTATAGAAGAAAGCTTATACTCAGATCCTGATTTTGCCAGAAGTTATGAAGCAGATAAAAAATATGCCGAAGAAAACGGACTGGAATTTATAGAAATGAAAGATCGCGAAGTAGTTGCTTTAATTGCCTATCTACAACGTTTAGGGACAGATATTAAAGTAGAAAACCAGAGTGGGAACGAAGTAGGTTCTAACTAAAAAAACAACAGTTATGCTAAAATTTATAAAAGGACATATGGAAACTATTAATGGGGTAGAAATTTACCCCTTGGTTTCCCTCCTAATCTTTTTTATCTTTTTTGTAATTCTTTTCTGGTGGGTATTCACTTCCAAAAAAGAATACATTAACGAAGTAAGTAGTATTCCATTAGAAAACGATAAAGACGCCAACCAATGAAAAAACTAGCACCTTATTTTAGAGTGATTATCCTTATGATAATCGCTTATTTACTAATAGAATATACCGTAGAGGTAGACAAAGGCTCTGTATTTGCAGAGTATCCACTTGCTTGGTTAGTTTTAGGAGTAGCATTTTTAGCTGTTCTTGCTATAGAAGTAAGTGTGGCAGCATTAAACAACGTGATGTACAAATCTTTAGACGAGAAAGCTAAAGAACGTTACGATGCGCAAGAAGAAAAAGCTAAAGAAGAAAACTGGTGGAGCAAAACCTACAATAAACTTGTAGACCGTAAACCTTTAGAACGCGAAGACGAAATTGTTTTAGACCACAATTACGACGGCATTAGAGAGTTAGACAATAATTTACCGCCTTGGTGGCTTTACGGATTTTATGCCAGTATAATATTTGCGGTAGTTTATATGTTATACTACCACGTTTTCCAAGGTCCAAATCAAATAGATGAATTTCAGGCAGAAGTAGCCGAAGCAAAAATAGCTATTGAAGAATACAAAAAAACCGCTACAGATCTTATAGATGTTAATACGGTAGAATTTTTAGATAGCGAGGAAGATTTAACCGCCGGAAAAAATATTTATAATGCCAACTGTGTGGCTTGTCATAAAGCAGACGGCGGCGGCGGGATTGGTCCTAACCTAACAGATGAACACTGGATATTAGGCGGCGGCATTAAAAACATTTTTAAAACCGTTGCAGAAGGTGGCCGTTCCGGAAAAGGAATGGTGGCCTGGAACCAAACTTTAAAACCATTAGAAATGGCACAAGTATCTAGTTATGTTTGGTCGTTACAAGACACCAATCCAGATGATGCGAAAGAGCCGCAAGGTGAAATTTGGGAAGGTAGCGATAAGCCACAACAAAACGCTAACCAAGATAACAGAGTAGATAATACAACATCGGCAGATACAATTAATATCTCAGACAATATTTAAAGAAGTTGTCTCAAAAACAAACTAACTGTCATTTAATGCAGCATGGAGCAGTCTAATTTTTAAAGTAGACATTCTGCTAAGTAAAAATGATTGTATAGTGAAAATGTTTTTGAGACAGCTGCTTTCTTCTTAGATACTCTAATTGCTGCTGTAAACAAATCAACATTGGAAACACCCGATAACGAAACATTTAGAGACTCAATTGGAACCCTTAACGAAGAAGGTAAACGCGCATGGGTTTATCCTAAAAAACCAGATGGTAAATACTATGATTACAGAAAAATAGTAAGCTATGTCTTGCTTATTTTTCTAATATCGGCACCTTTTATAAAAATAAACGGCAATCAATTTTTAATGTTTAATGTGCTAGAAAGGCGCTTTAATATTTTTGGTTTTCCGTTTTGGCCACAAGATTTTCACCTCTTTGTTCTCTCTATGATAATTGGAGTGGTGTTTATTCTCTTTTTTACCGTAGCCTTTGGTCGTATTTTTTGCGGATGGATTTGTCCGCAAACCATTTTTATGGAAATGGTTTTTAGACGGGTAGAATACTGGATAGAAGGCGACCGTGGTAAACAAATGCGGCTCGATAAACAAAAATGGGATGCCCAAAAAATCAGAAAAAAAGGAACTAAATGGTTTATTTTCTTTTTGATTAGTTTTTTAATCGCTAATGTATTTTTAGCCTATCTTATTGGTAGCGATCAACTTTTTAGGTATGTAAGTGAAGGTCCGGTTGCCAATTTAAACACCTTTATTTCTTTACTGATTTTTACCGGCGTTTTCTATTTTGTTTTTGCGTGGTTTAGAGAGCAGGTTTGCGTTATTGCTTGTCCTTACGGAAGGTTGCAAGGCGTGCTTTTAGATAAAAAATCTATTGTAGTTGCTTATGATTATAAGCGTGGCGAAAAAGAAAAAGGAAGAGCAAAATTTAAAAAGAACGAAGACAGAGAAGCTTCCGGAAAAGGAGATTGTATAGACTGTTTTCAGTGTGTGCAAGTTTGCCCTACCGGTATAGACATTAGAAATGGTACGCAATTAGAATGTGTAAATTGTACCGCTTGTATGGATGCTTGCGACCATATGATGGAAAAAGTTGGTCTGCCAAAAGGTCTGATTAGGTACGCAAGCGAAGAAAATATTGCAGAGAAAAAACCGTTTAAGTTTAATGCAAGATTAAAAGGTTACTCGGCCGTATTATTTATTTTAATTGGTGTGCTTATTGGTATGTTGTTTTTACGAAATGATGTGGAAGCAAGAATTTTACGATTACCGGGACAATTATACGAGCGTAAAGACAATAATATTATTAGCAATGTATATACTTATAAATTGGTAAATAAAACCACTAGAAATATAGAAGATATACGTTTTGAATTATTATCGCACGATGGAAAGATAGAATTGGTATCTGTAAAAGATTTAGACGTACCAAAACAAGAATTAAGCGAAGGAACATTATTTATAGAATTGAACGAAGGAGCCTTAAAAAGCGATCACGAAAGACTTAAAATAGGAATTTACAGTGGCGACCAACTTATTGAAACCACTAAAACTTCTTTCTTAGGTCCGCGTAGCTTTTCGGGTAGGTAAAAAAGTAAAAAGATGAAATTTAAAATTAATTGGGGAGTAGGAATTGTTATTGCCTTTGTAGCTTTTATAAGCTTTATACTGGTTTTGGTGGTGAGAATGAGTACAGAAGAACGTTTCTCTCACGACTTGGTGGTAGAAGAATATTATAAGCAAGAATTGGGTTTTCAAGATGAAATAGATGCGCAGAAAAACGCCAATAAAATGAGCCAACATATCAAATTACAAGATAACGCCAAAGGTCTTGAAATTATTTTTCCGCCCAAGCTGGAAACCAAAGATATTACCGGCAGCGTTTATATGTACCGGCCCGCTAATAAAGTATTAGATTTTGAATTACCCTTGCAACTAGAAGAAAATAAAATGCTAATTCCAAGAGACAAATTGCTAAAAGGAAAATGGAAATTTTCTATGAAATGGAAGCAAGACGGAGAAAATTTTATGTACAAAGAAGATCTTCGGTTTTAAATTGAGCCTGTATTTATGGTACTTTCTGCTTTTTTGTTAGGTTTATTGGGCAGTTTTCACTGTGTGGGAATGTGTGGACCAATTGCGTTTATGCTACCTTTAGACAGGAATTCTAAAGTTAAAAAACTGTTTCAGCTAAGCTTGTATCACCTTGGCAGAATTTTTACTTATAGCTTTATCGGGTTGTTGTTTGGTCTTTTAGGAAAAGGAATTTATCTATTTGGCGTGCAACAAAAAATGTCTATTGTTATGGGCGTTTTAATGATATTAATTATATTAATTCCGCAAAGGCAATTCAATAAATACAACTTTTCTAAACCCATTTATAAACTTATCGGAAAAGTGAAAAATGCTTTAGGAAAAGAATTAAAAAAGAAAAGTCCAGATACTTTTTTTAGCATCGGTTTTTTAAACGGTTTTTTACCCTGCGGACTTCTATATATGGCCATTTTTGGGTCGCTTGCTTTTGAAGGTATTACTACTTCTGCACTTTATATGGTTTTGTTTGGTTTAGGAACCGTGCCGTTAATGACAGCGGTAGTTTTTGCCGGTAATTTTTTTGGACCACATTTCCGTAAAAAAATTCAAAAAGCCATTCCGGTATTTGTTGTTTTAATAGGTTGTTTGTTTATTCTTCGCGGTATGGGACTTGGCATTCCGTATGTTTCGCCAAAAGAAGTTTCGGTGCAAACCGCAAACTCTAACTATGAGTGTGAGACGCCTTAAAGTCTGCCATTTGTCATAGTTTATACTTTTCTATACATTTATCTTTGTTGCAATCAAAAAAAAGATAAAATTATGCAAAAGTATATTTCAGGTGCAGAAGCTGTAAAACTCGTAAACTCCGGCAATAGGATTTTCTTTCAAGGGGCGGCAATGACGCCCGTTTCTCTTATAAAAAATTTATGCCAACGTTATAAAGAATTGCAAAATGTAGAAATTTTACAACTGCATACAGAAGGCGAAGCCCTTTACACACAAGAGCCTTACAGCGCTGCTTTTAACGTAAATAGCTGTTTTGTAGGTAGCAATGTCCGTAAAGCGGTAAACAAACCCAGCGGCGATTATATTCCTATTTTTTTGAGTGAAGTTCACCAACTTTTCAGAAGAAATATACTTCCTATAGATGTTGCTTTTATACAAGTTTCGCCCCCCGATAAGCACGGCTATTGCTCTTTAGGAACTTCTGTAGATGTAACTTTACCCGCAATAGAATGTGCCAAAAAAGTAGTAGCACAAGTAAACCCATATGTTCCTAGAACGCACGGAGACGGTATTATACACGTAAACCAGTTAGATGCAATGGTAGAGGTAAACGAGCCAATTTATGCTACATCTATCAAAGAACCTTCAGAAATTGAAAAGAAAATTGGTAAACACGTTGCTAACTTAATAGAAGACGGCGCAACTTTGCAAATGGGTATTGGTGGTATTCCTAATGTGGTTTTAAATAATTTGACCAACCATAAAAACCTTGGTATACATACCGAAATGTTTTCGGATGGTATTTTACCTTTAATAGAAAAAGGCGTAATAAACGGAAAAGAAAAAGCGGTAAAAAACGGTAAAATTGTAACCTGTTTTGCAATTGGTTCGCAAAAACTCTACGATTTTATAGACGATAATCCTATCGTACATTTTAAAGAAGCGGCCTACACCAACGATACTTCGCTAATTAGAAGAAACCCTAAAGTAACTGCAATAAATAGCGCCATAGAAATAGATGTTACCGGGCAAGTTTGCGCAGATACTATTGGTAAATTTCAATATTCTGGAGTTGGCGGGCAAATGGATTTTATAAGAGGAGCATCGCTTTCTCCCGGCGGAAAAGCTATTCTTGCCATGCCATCTGTAACCAGCAAAGGAATTTCTAAAATTGTACCTTTCTTAAAAGAAGGCGCCGGAGTTACTACAACTCGCGCACATGTGCATTACATAGCTACAGAAAATGGCGTGGTAAATTTGTTTGGTAAAAGTCTGCAACAACGCGCTAAAGCTTTAATATCTATTGCACATCCGGATCATCAAGAAGAACTGGAAAAAGCAAGTTACGAGCGTTTTAAAAGTTAAGTAAATTGCCTATCTTTATGGAAAATAAAACAGATGCAAAAAGAGATAGAAAATAGGGCAGATGTAGAGAAATTAGTACATTCTTTTTATGCCAAAGTCAGAGCCAATCAAGAGATTGGCTTTTTCTTTAACGAAACCATAGAAGATTGGGATGAACATTTAAATAAACTTACGGATTTTTGGGAAAGCAATTTATTTAACGTAAACAAATTTAGAGGTCGTCCCGGTCGCGCCCATATTATGGTAGATCAAAAATTTAACAATAGTATAGAAGCTAAACATTTTGGCGTATGGCTAAATATGTGGGTAGAAACTGTAGACGAGCTATTTACTGGCACGTTGGCAGAAAGAGCCAAAAGCTACGCTCGTAAATTGGGAAGTAATTTCCATTTAAAAATTTTTATGGCAAGAAGTTAAGCTTTACGGAATATTATAAGGCCGTAAATCATAAAAAAAAGATGCAAGACATTATCGTATGCTTTGCATCTTTTTTTATGAAATAACTTCAATTCTGGCTCTTTAAACCGTCATAGAAAACAATTGCGTTTCTGGTTTTTTCCGCTGTAAGCGTAAATCAAATGCCATACAAACGTTTCGTACAAAAGCACGACCTTTTTCTGTAATTTCTAAGGCATCGTTATGTTTTACAACTAAACCATCACTTTCCATTTCCTCCAATTGACTTAAACTATGTGGTAAGCCGGAGAAAAATAAAGATTCTGTTTTCCAATTGGTGTTTAGTTGGCACATTAAATTTAAAATATGCCGGCGTATAATTAAATCTTCTTCATTTAAAATATGGCCTTTAAAAACCGGAATTTCGCCTTCTTCTACTCGAGCTTTATAGGCTTCTATAGTTTTTTCATTCTGCGCAAAACCATACCAGCTGTCGCTAATGGCAGATACGCCTAGACCAATCATTAACTGGGTTTTAGAGGCAGTATACCCCATAAAATTACGATGCAGTTTATTCTCACGCATAGATTGGTGTAAAGAATCTGTTTCTAAAGCAAAATGATCCATCCCAATTTCGGTATAGCCTATTTCTTCAAACATTCTTTTACCCATTTCGTACTGTTCGCGTTTTTGTTCGCCACTAGGCAAATCTTCTTCTTTAAAGCCGCGTTGGCCGTTACCTTTTATCCACGGCACGTGCGCATAGCTATAAAAAGCAATACGGTCTGGCATTAAAGCTTTGGTTTTTAAAATGGTTTCTTCTACTGCTTCTTTGGTTTGAAATGGTAAGCCAAAAATTATATCATGGCTTACAGAAGTATAACCAATTTCGCGGGCTTCTTCTGTGGCGCGTTTTACGTTTTCAAACGGCTGAATACGGTGTATGGCAATTTGCACCTTCATCGTATAATCTTGTACGCCATAACTCACGCGTCTAAAACCAACGTCATACAAAGCTTGTAAATGCTCTCTGGTTGTATTGTTGGGATGCCCTTCAAAACTAAATTCATGATTTTCTGCTCTGTTGGCAGTTTCAAAAATAGAATTTATTAGATACTGAAGGTTTTCCGGACTAAAAAATGTGGGTGTGCCACCACCTAAATGTATTTCTTTAATAAGTGGTTTTTCCGGAAGTTTATCGCAATACATACGCCATTCTTTTAGAACAGATTCCATATATGGGGTTTCTACCTCGTGGCGTTTTGTTATGCGTTTGTTACACCCACAAAAGGTGCAAAGACTCTCGCAAAACGGTAAATGAATATAAAGGCTTATGCCTTCGCTGGCGTTACTTTCTATAAATGCTTTCTGAAAAGATTTTTCCCATTTTTTTGACGTAAAACTTTTCTCTTCCCAATACGGTACGGTAGGGTAACTGGTGTAACGCGGTCCGGGAATATTATATTTTTGAACTAATGAACTCATGCTTTTTTCAATTTTATTCGTGAAGAACCAAAAAAGGTAATTTTTCCGGGTAACTTATTTTCTCCAATTCCGGATGAAATAATAAATGCTGAAAGAAGTTAACATTTTTTGCTGACATAGCAATAATAGATATGTTATGACTTTCTAAAAACACTTGCAAGGCTTCTTCTAATGTACTATTCACTGTAAAGTGAAAATTATGTGGTAAATATTTTAAATAAGCGCGTATGGCGCGTTTATGTTTTTTTTGCTGTAGGCTAAGCTCTTCGTTTTTTTTAGAAACGTATAAAACGCTAAGCTCGGCTTTATTCAGTAATAAAATATGTGATAAGGTTCGTAAAACTTTAGACTGGTAAATACTATTAAAATCTGTTGGGAAAACCACAGATTTTGGAGGTTGATAGGTTGCCTTTCTAGGAATTACAAAAACCGGGCATTTTACCCTGGTAATTACATCTGTTGTGTGGCTTCCTACTGTAGATTGTTTTAAAGCCGATGCTCCTTTGGTGCCCATTGCAATAAAATCTATAGTAAGCATCTCTACTTTTTCGCGTATAACTTCTATAAAATTACCTTGCTCAAAAAGTAAATTGATTTTTTCTGGAGCGGCCAGCTCTTTTTTAACCAAAACTTCTTTTAAACATTCTAATTTTTCTTGTGCTGTTTTGGTTTTTAAAGTTAAACTGGGGGCAGCGGCAATATCTTCTAAAAATGGTACTTGTTCTAAATTGTTTTCTACATGAAGAATGTAAAATTGGGTATCTATATTACCAAAAAAAGAAAGGGCGTAACAAACGGCATTTCTTGCATTCTCCGAAAAATCTGTAGTTATTAAAACATTCATTCTTAAAACTTTATTGAGTAGCAAATGTAAATTGATGTACCTATGTAAAGAATGATATAAATCAGTTTTGTCTAAAACTATTCCTATCTTTTTGCATAATAGGGTTTTACAGCTATTAAACCTTAAATTTAGCGCTTCTTTCTGTTTTAATAAAAATTAGAAATTCTTCTTTTTATAAAAAAACGCAAAGCTCTTGGCTTCGCGTTTTCTTTAAAAGTTTCTAAATGTTAGATAGAAATTAATTAACCAATTCTAAGCCTTCGGCATCTAATACTTTTATGGTTCTGCCATCTATTTCTATTAAATCTTCTTTTTTGAAATTAGATAAGGTTCTAATCAAACTTTCGGTGGCAATACCGGCTACGCTGGCCAAATCACTTCTGGTTATTTTTATGGGTTCTCCGGGTTTTTGGTTCATAACCTCTACAAATTGCAAAATGGTTTGTGCTGTTTTTTTCCGTACAGAGCTATACGCCATTTGCAACAATTGATTTTTTATATCGGAAAGATTATCGGTTAAAATATTCATTAACTCTAAAGACAAGCTGCGGTTTTGTTCTAAAATATCTTTTAGTTCCTGTTTAGAAACTCCCGCCAATTCTACCGTGTCTACTGCGGTTGCAGATTCGTGGTAAGGTATATTGTCTATAAAAGAAGTAAAGCCTAAAAACTCGTCCGGTCTGTATAAAGTGGTTATTAATTCTTTCCCGTTTTCATCTATACTATGCGTTTTTACCACGCCGCGTAAGATGAGGTAAATCATATTAGAGTGTTCACCTTTTTTATAAATAACCTCTCCTTTTTTAAATTTAAAAAGCTTGCCGTAATCGTCAAAAAAGTTTTTTAATTCGTTAAGATTTCGCAAGTCATCTTCTTTTTTCTCAGCTTTTGGTGCTTTGCTCGCCTGACTTTCTTTTAAAATGATAGATTTTGCCAATCTGCTTTCTATGGCATTCAGCAAATCTTCTTCGTCATAAGGTTTGGTCAAATAATCATCTGCCCCAAGATTCATTCCTTTGCGCACTTCTTTTGGTTCTGTTTTAGCAGATAGAAAAATAAATGGTATATATTTGGTTTCTTCTTTTTGTGCCAAGTTACGCAAGACTTCATAACCATCCATCTCCGGCATCATAATATCGCAGATTATAATATCGGGTATATCAGATTTTGCCTTTTCAATACCAATTTTGCCATTTGGTGCGGTATTTACTTTATAATCAGACAACTCTAGTAATTCTGCTGTGTTTTCGCGTAATGCGGTGTCGTCTTCAATCAAGAGAATAGTTTTCATATACTTATTGTTCTTCTTGGGGTTGTTGTTTTGGTATTTCTATGCTAAAAGTACTGCCTTTGCTCAGCTGACTTTCAAACTTTAATTTTGCGTTTAAATTCTCTAAATGGTTCTTGATAATATTTAGCCCAATCCCGGTTCCTTCTTGCAAGACAGCGTTTTCTGCTCTAAAATAGCGTCTAAAAATGTGCTTTTTTTCTTGTTCCGGTATTCCAATACCTTCATCTGTTATGTGCAAGATAAAATTGTCTCCACTTTTGTTGGCCATAATACTTATTTCTTTCCCTTCCGGGGAATATTTTATGGCGTTGTTCAATAAGTTGGTTAGCGACAATTGTAAAATCTTTTCGTCAAAATATAACTCTATTTCGTCAATATTTTCCGGGTAGTTTATTTTCTGTCCGTCTTTTAACAACATATTTGCTTCATAAACCACTGTATTTACCACTCTGCTTAACGGAAATTTGGTAAACTTATATTCTACTTTCCCCGTTTCCATTCGCTCTAGCGATAAAAAATCACTCAAGATATTATTAAGGTATTTTACTTTTGCTTTTATGGTTTTTAGATGCTTTTCGCGCTTGGGTTGTTGGTCTTCTTTGGTATATTTTCCTGCCAAAGTAGCCGAAGTTAAAATGCCGCTTAAAGGCGTTTTAAACTCGTGCGAAACCATAGATAAAAACTTTGTTTTTAAGTTGTTGAGCTCGCGTTCTTTTTCTAAAGAAGCTTTAATTTTACTTTCTGCTTTATGTCTGCGGGTTATTTCTTCTTTTAAATCTAAAACTGTACTGCGCAGCTCGTTGGTGCGTTGCTCTATTTTTTGTTCTAACTCGTTATTGAGCTCTAAGATTTGTTGTTGGTGTTTTTTACGTACACTTATATCTACAACCATAGCCATAACATACCTATCGCCATCAATTTCAAACGGATTTAAACCAATTTCTACGGGAAATTTGGTTTCATCTTTCCGTAAACCATACAAATCCCTTCCATGTCCCATTTGTCTGCTATCGCCATATTTTACAAAATGGTCGGCATAATTTGCGTGTGGTGTATTAGACGTTTTAGGAACCAAAATATTAAGATGCTGTCCTTTTAATTCGCCGGGCTCGTATCTAAACAATTTGTTTGCAGAGGCGTTGCTGGCCACAATTATTTGGTCTTTGTTTACCACAACAATTCCTTCTGCTACCGACTCGAACAGTACGCCAAAAATGTCTTTATTTTTCTCTTCAAAGGTTTTCATCGTTGCAAAAATACATAAATTTAGTTATTGTGTAGTTTCTGAGAATTATCATAACTTAGAGCGCTGTATTATTTTAAATTTGAACGTCCAAAACACAACTAATGAAAAATAATTTTAATACCATAATAGCCGGAGATGTGCCGGTATTAGTAGATTTTTATGCAGACTGGTGCGGACCTTGTAAAATGCTTTCGCCTATTTTAAAGGAAGTAAAAAGCGCAATGGAAGAAAATCTTAAAATTATAAAAATAGATGTAGACAAAAATCAAGCTTTAGCCGCAAAATTTCAGGTTAGGGGAGTGCCTACGATGATTTTATTTAAAAACGGTAACCCGGTTTGGCGCCAATCTGGTGTATTGCAAAAAGAAGAGATAATAACGATAATAAATCAACACAGATAATGGAATTAAAAGAGTATATAGATCACACGCAATTAAAACCAACTGCTACTCCACAAATGATAGAAGATTTGTGTAAAGAAGCAGCAACAAACAGTTTTTATGCGGTTTGTGTTAATGGTTGCCATGTAACAGCAGCCAAAAATCATTTAAAAAATACTTCTGTAAAAATAGCAGCCGTAGTAGGTTTTCCGTTAGGAGCAATGAGTACAGAAGCAAAAGTAGCCGAAGCTAAAAGTTATTTAGAAAACGGCGCAGACGAGATAGATATGGTTATAAATATTGGCTGGTTAAAAGCCAAAGAATATGATGCTGTAGAAAACGATATCCAACAAATAAAAGAAGCTATTGGCAACAAGGTTTTAAAGGTAATTATAGAAACCTGTTATCTCACAGATGATGAAAAGCGCATTGCTTGCCAGTTAGCATTAAATGCAAAAGCAGATTTTGTAAAAACTTCTACCGGTTTTGGTAGTGGCGGCGCAACTTTGCACGATGTAGGTTTAATGAAAGAAGTTGTAGAAGATAAAGCAAAAATAAAAGCCTCGGGAGGCATAAGAGATTACGCAACCGCAATACAATATATAGAAAAAGGAGTTTCCCGTATTGGTACATCTTCGGGAATAGCAATTGTTAATTCTAAAAAATAAATAGCAGAATGAGTGTACATTTAGAAGCCAAAGAAAACCAAATAGCAGAAACCGTTTTACTTCCGGGAGATCCGTTACGAGCAAAATGGATAGCAGAAACATTTTTAGAAGATGCAGTATGTTATAACAAAGTTCGCGGTATGTTAGGGTATACAGGAACATATAAAGGCAAAAGAATATCTGTGCAAGGCACGGGAATGGGCATACCTTCTGCGTTGATATACTGCCACGAATTAATTACAGATTACGGCGTAAAAAATTTAATTAGAGTTGGCTCTGCCGGCTCCTACCAAGAAAATGTAGAATTGCGCGATATTGTAATTGCTATGTCTGCCTCTACAACTTCTGCAATGAACAATGCACGTTTTAATATGGCAACTTATGCGCCTACCGCTAGTAGCGAATTGTTTTTAAAAGCAGTGCAAATAGCTAAAGAAAATAACATTGCGGTAAAAGCCGGCAACGTGCTATCTGCAGATGTTTTTTATGATGATAATCCTGATTATTATAAAAAGTGGGCAGATTTTGGCGTTTTGTGCGTAGAGATGGAAACCGCAGGATTGTATACTATAGCCGCGCAGCATAAAGTAAATGCCTTATCTGTTTTAACTATTTCAGATTCTTTGGTTACCAAACAAGAGAGTAGCCACCAAGAAAGACAAAGCAGCTTTAATCAAATGATAGAAATTGCTTTAGGTTTAGCATAAGCACTAATCTTCCCGAAAACTAAAGTAGATTTATATCATCTTTGTTTTCAGGAAGATTTTTTATTTTCTTTACGGAAAAATTCCGTGCAAAACGCACAACTACAACCACCAACTTTAACCACTATTATTTATGAAAAAACTGCAAAAATTACTTTTAATTTTATTGCTCTTCGGCGGATTTCAGCTCTCTGCGCAAATAATAAACCAAGAAAAACCCTCTAACCGCCCGTATGATTTTTGGAGCCACGTACGCTACGGCGGAAACTTTGGATTAAGTTGGTCTGATAGCGGCTTTAGCGGAACGATAATACCAAGTGCTATTTACGAATTTAACCGTTACGTAGCCACGGGCGTAGGCCTTAATTTTACCTATATGAATGGCGATAATTACAAGGCTTTTGTTTACGGAGGCAGTTTGCTGGCAATGGTTAATCCGGTTTTAGATTTACAAATTTCGGCAGAATTGGAACAATTACGCGTAAACCGGGAATTTGATTATGTAGGAGAAAATTTTGAAGATAACTTCTGGAATACCGGCCTATACTTAGGTTTAGGATATATAATAGATAATTTTAGTATTGGCGTGCGTTATAATGTGCTGTACGATGATAATAAAAGCATTTATTCTTCGCCTCTTTCTCCGTTTGTTCGCGCTTATTTTTAAAACTAGCTCGCTCTTACGATTAATTGAGTATAGTGCATATTTTAAGAAATTTGATTAATTTTAAAAACACAATAAACGAGTCTTGTAATTTTAAAGCCTGACCGTAGTTAAATTATTCTCGTTTTTGCAAAATTATACAGATGACTAAAACAAAAGAATTTATAGATCATATAAACAAGGGTTACCAAGCAAAAGGTGAAACAATTTATATGGGAGCAGCTATGTTAGATAGTGTGCCGCAAGCCGAAACCAAAGTGCAAATACCATTAAAAACCATGAATAGGCACGGACTTATTGCCGGTGCCACAGGAACGGGTAAAACCAAAACCTTGCAAATTTTGGCAGAAAATTTAAGTGCTAAAGGAGTTCCGGTTTTATTAATGGATATAAAAGGAGATTTAAGCGGTTTAGCCAAAGCTTCGCCTATCGCAGATAAATTGGCGGGTAGACATAAACAAATTGGTTATGCGTTTCAAGCAAAAGCTTCTCCGGTAGAGATTCTTAGCCTTTCTAAACAAGATGGTGTTAAATTGCGCGCTACCGTAACAGAATTTGGACCTGTATTGTTATCTAGAATTCTAAACCTAAGCGATACACAAACAGGAATTTTAGGTATAATTTTTAAATATTGCGATGACAATAAAATGCCTTTATTAGATTTAGAAGATCTTAAAGGAATGTTGCGATACATAACAGAAGAAGGAGAAGAGAAGTTTGAGCGAGAATATGGCGGAGTGTCTAAAGCATCTACCGGAGCTATTTTAAGAAAAATAGTAAATTTAGAACAACAAGGAGGCGATTTATTTTTTGGAGAACCCAGCTTTGAAGTACAAGATTTATTACGAAAAAAAGACAACGGAGAAGCCTATGTAAACGTTATTAGGTTAACCGATATACAAGATAAACCAAAACTCTTTTCTACGTTCATGTTAAGCTTGTTGGCAGAAATTTATTCTACTTTTCCCGAGCAAGGCGATAGTGAAAAACCAAAGTTGGTTTTGTTTATAGATGAAGCGCACTTGGTATTTAAAGAGGCATCTGACGCTTTGATGGATCAAATTGAAAGTATTGTAAAACTAATACGCAGTAAAGGCGTTGGTTTGTATTTTGTAACACAAAACCCTACAGATGTTCCAAAAGAAATTTTGAGTCAGTTAGGTTTAAAAGTACAACATGCTTTGCGCGCATTTACAGCAAACGATAGAAAAGCCATAAAATTAGCAGCACAAAACTATCCGTTATCCAAGTTTTACGATACCAAAGAAGAATTAACCGCTTTAGGTACGGGAGAAGCTTTTATTTCTGCTTTAGACGAAAAAGGAAGACCCACGCCGCTTGCTGCAACTATGTTACGTGCGCCAATGAGTCAAATGGAGATTTTAACGCCAACCGAATTAGAACAAGTTATTGCGAATTCTGCTTTAGTACCAAAATACAATCTTCCTATAAATAGAGAAAGTGCTTATGAAATGCTTACCGAAAAAATAGAGATTGCAGAAAAAGAAGCCAATAAAGTAAAAGCAAAAGCAGAACGACAAAAAATAGAAAAAGCATCTTCTAGAAAATCAAGCTCTAGTGATGCTACAAAATCTATTGTAAAGGTTTTAACCAGTGCGGCTTTTATAAGAGGGGTAATGAGTATTTTAAATAAAGCTTTTAAATAGAAAAAGTTTTATTATTTGAATAAATCAAAACCGTAATAATTCCGATACATCGAAAAATAACTTATTACGTGAATTCGACATAAAGGTTTAAAGTTTTATTAGTTCTTTTTCTTCAGTATAGCTAAGCTTTTCCGCTATAAGCGAAAAAATACCTTAGAAAAAGCGTCTTTTCTTTTGGTTCGTTTTCTTTGGACGAACAAAGAAAATGAACAAAGCTTCTTAAAGTACAAGAATCCTATCAATTTGCAGACTTTTTATTGAAAAAGCTTAAATCGAACTCAGGTTTATTACTATATAAAAATAAATTGGGAGGCCTAAAACCTCCCAATAATTATAGTTAAATACTTTTTACAAATTTTTTGAAAACCTCTTTGTGCCGCTCTAGATTTATATTTGGCGCCACAGAAACGCGAACAATATAATCTTTATCCCCTTCTTTTGTAGTGCCTTGGGTTGAGGTTGCGGGAATAGTCCAATAAACGCCTTTTAGCTGTCCGTAACTCACGCAAAACTTACTTTCTTTCGGAATTTCGGTAATCATCAAATTGATTAACTTTAGATTCTGAGCTCTTTTATAACTTTCTCTTTCTTCTTCGGTTTCTCCTTTGGTGGGCAAGTCTAACGAAAATACAGAAGGTGTAAAGCTATGCTTCGCCAAGTCTTCAGAAACAAAATTAATTTTTGCATCTGGTAAAACTTCTTGAATAAAGTTTACAAATTCTCGGGTGTTTTTATAAGCATCGTGTATTCTTTGCGTCATAGAAGGCATTTGCTTTGCCAATATTTCATATTGCAAGGCTGTAGCTTCATTATCGCAAAGATGTAAATGCTTTTCTATTTTATCTATAAGAGATTGTGTTTTGTTGTTCCCAACACAATAGCCGGCTGTACATTTTCCGCCACTCGGAAATTTAGAGCCGCTTACATATGAAAGAGCTTTAACGTCTGCAAGGATATTGTTTTTACTATTGGCAGAAGCATTTTCGCCTAAAAACTGCACATTAGGACAAAAAGTTTGGTCTAAGATAAAAACAGGCGCAATGGCTGTTTCGCCGGTTTCGGTTTGGCGTTTGGTACTTAAAACTTCCTTTAATTTTAACAAGTCTGGCACTTCTACACGCGGGTTGGTAGGAATTTCTGCAATAATATACGGCACGGCATTTTTTTTGGCAATTCGGTTTAAAACCGTATCAATACTTTTAACCATATTGTTATCGCCATCTACCGGCAAGTCTACTACTTCTACATTTTCTATGCTAGCGGCTACACGTCTTGCTTGGTCGTTGGTGCCGCCATAGCAATTTGGCGGAACAATAAATTTAATTTCTTTGTCTTTATGGTTTTCTAAAGCGTCATGCACCAAGCCCATCATAATCGCATATTGCATAGACAAGCCGGAAGAAGCTACTAAATTCTTGTTACTGGTGCCGGTAACCTCTTTTATGGAATTAGAAACAAGCAATTTATTTTTTTGAAAATTTTTCGTGGCAGTTGGTAAAGAAGCTTTTTCTGCTAAAGCCTGTAAAGTTGTAAAGCAATTTGCCGGCGTCATTGCAACGGTTTCTCTTCTTCTTACGTGCTGAATGGCAGAAATATAGTTGTTGTTTTGCTCGCCATTAATCAGTAAAATACTTCCTAATTCTGCATTTATAGAGAGATGAAAATCAATTGCTGTGTTTGGCCAATCTGGCATTTGTTCAGTTTGGTGCCAATTGTTGTTTTGCGAAATAAAAACAGTGCTAGCGTTTGAGTTATAATTTTCTGCGCTAGAAATTGTTTGCTTACTTTCTACTTGCAGTAACTCAAATTTATAACCATAAACCCGTTTGATAGTTTCGGCATCAAAAAAATCTGCTAAAGTTTCTGTATAAAATATTTGAGTAGGTTTATTGTCTAAAGCGTTTTTTCTTAAAATTGCTAAAATTGGCATGCTTTGCGACTGAAAGCTAATTACATTTTCTGGCTTAAAATTATTCAACTTGGCAATACTCCATTCTAAAACACAAGAAAGCGGATGCCCCAACCGAATATAATCATACGCTGTGGGTAGTTTTTGAAGTTCTGCTTGAAGTTTTTCTGCTGAATTATTTTTTGCCAATAATTTTTCAAACTCTTCTAGAAATTGGGTTTTGGCTTGTTCTTCTTCGTAAATATCTAAACGGTGGGTGGTGAGTTGCAACCAATCTTTTGGGGTGTTTTCTACAACTTTTTTTACCTGCTCCAGCACTATATTATCTTGCATAAATTTTCTGTTTTCCTCTATTTAATTGTTCTGCAATTTACAATAATTGCCTTGTTTTAAAAAGCCGAAGAAGTTGTTATACTTTATGCTTTTATTGTATTTATTGATGATGGGGGGGCGTGATTTTTTTGGATTGCATACTAATGGGGATAATTTCTTTTCAAAATATCGATAAAAAATTTACATATTAATATGTTATTTATAATGTTGTGAGCTTGCTTAAAGTGGTTGGTATTTGCTTACTTTTAACTTATTTTTATTGAAATCAACGTACTGATAATGAACTTTATCTTTTTTGTCAAATTTACCGTTTTTGTTGGTGTCCTCAACACTCCGAAAGTATAAACGATTTTTGATGTCTAACACTTCCCAATCAATTAGTTCTTGAAAATCTGAAGTTAGTTTAGTTAAATTAGTGCCATTTATATTACTGCTATATAAGGTTTTTATATCCTTATCATCAAGTTTGTTGTCCCGGTTAGTGTCTTTATCTAAAATGCGATAAATTAAAATCTGCTTTCCGGTGTTATTAAATATATTCCTTAGAAATGTTACCGATTGAATTCGGATATTTTTATTAGTTAATTGCGTTAGTTTTTCTGAGTTTAGTTTTTGAAATTTTAAGTTATGAAGGTTTCCTGTGATTTCGTATCTGTTATAAGTTGCTATAGAAAAACTTCCAGAACCAAAATTTGAAGAACCGAAGTAAGAGGTATTTCTTGAACCATACATCTTATATTCTCCTATAGGGTGAATTAGATAGTTTGTACTATCAATATGAATGGGAATATCTGCAATTTCTATTAGAGTAGAATCTTTTTTTAATTCTTCTGTTTCATCGTTGGCATTTTTAGGATAAATAACTTTTGGTTTTTCTTGATTATCACAAGAAAAGAGAATTAATGTTACAATTACTGAAATTATTGTCCATTTCATATATTTAAAGATGTTTTGTAAGGTTTTTGTATAAAATTAATGGCGTGTGTTATTTATTAAGGTTACCCAGTAAAAGTAGAATGAAAATTCTTACGTTCTAAAATTCCGAAATTTTTAAATTTACACGGATTAACAATTATAAATACATTTTTGGTAAAAGCTTACTTTATTTATAATTCTTTTGTATTCTTTAAGCGTTTTGCCTCGACCATTTGCCAATAAACTTTATAAAAATCTTTCTTTTCGGTATTATGGTTTTTTATAAGATTGCCAAAAAAATTGGTTATAGCGATTTTTTCTTCTGTTTGTTCTGCTAAAATATCTTGATTGGTCTCAAAAAAGGGATTTAAACCCTGCAATTTTATTGCAGCACTTTAGTAGTGCGAAAAAATCTATATTT
>CANLVH010000018.1 GCA_947494545.1 uncultured Mesonia sp.
ATTTCTTAAACTATTTTTCACTAAAAAAGCCCCTCATTTCTGAAGAGCTTTCTTATTTTGTGCGGGCGGAGAGACTCCCTTCGACTCGTTCCTCGCTCAGGATAAACTTCTCGCCTCTCCGCCTGAAAGTATTTCTTAAACTATTTTTCACTAAAAAAGCCCCTCATTTCTGAAGAGCTTTCTTATTTTGTGCGGGCGGAGAGACTCGAACTCTCACGCCGTGAAGCACTAGATCCTAAGTCTGGTATATATTGCACTAAGAAAACATAAATCATCTCATTTTCAATGATTTAACCCTTTCGCCATTTTATTTAAAGTCATTTAATATCAGTTGATTTCAACATTTGTTGTACCTATGTTGTACCCATTATTCCTAATAAATATGTATCTTTAGGAAGGTTTTTAGACCAAATGTTGTACCTGATTTGACTTTCGTACTCAAAAAAAGGTTTACAATGTCAACAAGTGCAAAGATAATACTTCGTAAAAAGCCTAATTCTAAGGGATTATACCCACTCGCTATTAGGATAACCAAAGATCGCCGTTCTACATATAAACATATAGGACACTATATCGAGTTAGAAGATTGGGATGGGAAAGAACTTAAAATAAAGAAATCACATCCAAACGCAGAAAGCTTGAACAACCTTTTGGCTTCCAAACTTTCTGAAGCCAGAAAAGGATTGATTGCCTTACAAACCAACAATAAAGACGCGACAGCTCGCCAAATAAAAAAGGAAATTTATAAACCTACTTCCAGTCTTACCTTTTTTGATTTTGCAGATGAACACCTTGAGGCTCTCGAAGCTGAAAACAAAATCAATAGGCATTCTACGGACTCTGCTTGGCTAAGTTATATCGAAAGATATTGTAAAACTCGACATCTTGCATTTCAGGAAATAGATGAACGTTTTCTCAAAAAATTCAAAATATTCTTAAAGGGTTCTTGTACCCTTACAGAAACGTCTGCAATGAACATTATGGTGTTGATAAGACTTCTTTTCAATCGAGCTATCAAGGATAAAGTAGTGAGCAAGGAAATATATCCTTTTGGAACTGGTAAGTTTAAAATTAAATTTCCAGAAACTACAAAAACAGGACTCTCAGGCAAAGAAATTAAATCTCTTGAAAGCTGCCCTATTCTTTCAGATATGGAAAGGCATTCATTAAACGTATGGTTATTCAGCTTTTATTTTGCCGGAATGCGTATTTCGGACGTTCTTTTCACGAGGTGGTCCCAAATTTACGATGGTAGGTTACATTACAAAATGGGTAAAAATTCAAAATTATTATCTCTCAAGATACCTGTCAAGGTTGAAAAAATCTTGTTGTTTTACATATCAGATAAACAAAACGATGATGATTTTATTTTCCCTGAAATGAAAAAAGCAGATTTGACCGATCCAAAAGATATTTACAGAAAAAAAAAGGTCGCAAACAAGAAGTTTAATGACCATATAAAGAAAATCGCGAAACGAACAGGCATTCAAAAAAAGGTAACGATGCACATTGCACGACATTCTTTCGGCAATATTGCCGGTGATACCATCCATCCCTTAATGCTGCAAAAATTGTATCGTCATAGCGATTTAAAAACCACATTGAACTATCAAGCTAATTTTATTCACAAAGAAGCAGATGATGCTTTGGATAGTGTGGTAAATTTTTGAACTATTATCAGCCATTTGCAAATATTTTAAAGTCATATTTTAACATATTCAATTGCCATTCCCTTACCTTTGCCAGCATAATTTTAGGTTTATGGTGTTAAAGGTTAAATGGACTGAATTTAAAAGCAGTCTTGAAAGTTTTCAGTCTGAAGGAAATGCGCTTATTGAAAAATATAAAGCAGCAAGAACTGAGGATTTATTAAATGAATTGAAAGAGGAAAAACAATCGTGGGAAAACGATGTAATCAGTTATGTAAGAGCTTCTTTTGACCCTGAACACACCAATTTTGCATACGAGTTTAAGGCTCAACAAGGATATAATTTCAGAATGAAATTAGGCGTCGACCAAAGGGTCAAAAACACTATTCAAACCATCAAAGATGAAATTAATGGCCTTGATTATTATTTGAAAATATTATTTATTTCAGATGCTATTGTGCGAGCTGATGACATTGATTTAGAAGAACGTAAAAACCTTGACACCGAAGGTATTCTTGACCTTATACTTTCTAAACTATATGAACTGTATAATGATGGAAAATACCATTCTATTAAGTGGATTCTTGAAGGTAACGGCGTAAAGTTAAATGGTCGTAACGAAGATTGGGACTATGGTAGAATGCTTGAGGACCGAGGATTTATAGAGACTATAAATGATCGTGATGTAAATGCCAAACTAAAACTTGAGGGAAAGTATGCTATTGAACAAGCCAGAAAAGCCCAAGTACCTGACTACTCAAAAATCAGCGATTCTGATGAAGAATTAAAAACACTTCTCAAAGAGGTACTTACCGAAGTTAAAAAATCAGGATATGGCCAACAAATCATCTTCGATGAGTTTGATGAGCTGCGCAAAGACATTCCGCATCTTAGCAAAAAATCGTTTGGTCAGTTATTAAAATCCAAACTTGGCGATTTGGTCGCAGCCAAAGCCTTTGACAAAACTCTGGCCAGCGACATATTTAAACAATTTACTGATCAAATGTTCCCATTTTAACGTATGGGAATATTGGCAGGTATTAAAAATAGAATAGTTCAATTTTTCCGAAAAGAACCAGCACCAGAATATGAGGTAACAGAATATGCATTTTCGGACAGACACCCTCTTGATGATTCTTCGACCATTTCATTTTTCGTAAAAAATACCAAGCCAGACGTAAGTGTTACCAGAACTTTTG
This sequence comes from uncultured Mesonia sp., assembly GCA_947494545.1. Classification (GTDB taxonomy): domain Bacteria; phylum Bacteroidota; class Bacteroidia; order Flavobacteriales; family Flavobacteriaceae; genus Mesonia. The sequence goes on from CANLVH010000018.1 coordinate 2,849, forward strand.
ATAATGAAGACTAAGCTATTAATTGGATTATAGAAAATCGGGATTTTAAAAGGATGTTATTTAGCAACCACTTTTCCCATCCAATTCACTTAAATACCATTCGCTACTGAAAAACCTTTTGCTTCTCTTCTAAAAGATTGCGACAATAGAGCACATTTTCTAATAACAACCCGTGCCAAGGTTCTGGAAAAGGCTTAACCTATTGTCGCTTTACTTTTCTATAAAAATGAATGGTAAAAAAAATAAGACACCTAGGAGAATTACATAAACCTTCCTTATTCAGAAGTGTTAATTTATGGATTCCGCTTTGAATCCTACTTTTTGCAAAGTAGCCTTCACATCTTCTTCCGTCGCACTATCAGCTTCTACGGTCAGTATCTTATCGGGATTGTTCGTATCCACTTCCCAGCTTTCGACACCTTCCTGCTTGTTTAAAAAAGGGGTTACTTTTGATACACACCCACCACAATTGATATTTGTTTTAAATTTTAAAGTTTTCATAGTATTTGAATTTATAATTAATATTAAAGTTTTACTCGTTTTAGTCTTAAACTATTGGCAACAACCGATACGCTACTGAAAGCCATTGCTGCTCCTGCAATCATCGGGTCTAGCAAAAATCCGTTTACAGGATATAGTACTCCTGCTGCTATTGGAATGCCTATGATGTTATAAATGAATGCCCAAAATAGATTCTGACGGATGCCCAATACGGTTCTTTTAGATAGTTCCAAGGCTTTGGGAATAGATTGCAAATCCGAGGTTATTAGGGTCATTTTGGCAACGTCCATCGCAATGTCTGAACCCTTGCCCATAGCGATACTCACGTTGGCCTGTGCCAAGGCGTGGGAATCGTTGATGCCGTCGCCCACCATAGCCACTGTTTTTCCATCGGCTTGTAATTTCTCTACAAAGGCTGCTTTATCGGAAGGCATTACTTCCCCTTGATAATGGGTTATTCCCACTTGTTTTCCAACAGCAGATGCGGTTTTATTATTATCGCCTGTCAACATATAAACTTCAATTCCTTTATTTTGCAGCGTGGCAATGGCCTTTTTGGATGTTTCCTTAATCTTATCTGCAATGGCAAGGATTGCAAGTACTTGTTCATCATTACTAAAAAATATGACCGTTTTTGCTTGTTCTTCAAGATTTTCGGATGCATTGATTAAGGCAGCATCGATTTGAATATCATTCTTGACCATTAGTTTATGGTTACCTACAAAGTATTTAATACCCTTTTCCGATTCTGCTTCAACACCCATTCCCGTTATACTTTCAAAAGAAGTGATTTCGGTGGGTCGAACACCTTGTTCCTTAAAATGATTGACCACGGCTTCGGCCAATGGATGTTCGGACTGTGCCTCAATCGCTGAAATAATTTGTTTGTATTTCGTTTCATCATTACTTTTATCATTCCAAATAATATCCGTTACCAAGGGTTTACCTTCGGTAATCGTACCTGTTTTATCAAGAATGACGGCATTCACTTTATGCCCAAGCTCCAGACTTTCGGCGTCTTTTATAAGAATATTATTTTCTGCGCCTTTTCCTATTCCCACCATAATCGCTGTTGGTGTCGCCAATCCCAAAGCACAAGGACAGGCAATGACCAATACTGCTACGGAAGTCAATAAAGCTTGCGAAAATGCATTATCGCCACCGACAAACATCCAAACGATAAAGGTAACGATGGATATCCCCAATACGATGGGAACAAAAATTCCCGCAATCTTATCGACCAATTTTTGCACAGGTGCTTTGCTTCCCTGTGCTTCCTGAACCATTTTTATAATATGGGCAAGCAGGGTTTCGCCGCCTACTTTTTCTGCCGTGAATTGAAAACTTCCTTTTTGATTGACGGTACCGGCAAATACTTTTTCCGCTTTGGATTTTTGGACAGGGACAGGTTCGCCCGTAATCATACTTTCATCTACATACGAACTGCCTTTTGATACTTCGCCATCTACCGGTATTTTTTCTCCGGGACGTACCAAGATGGTCTGACCCACTTGGACTTCGGAAATCGGAATTTCCTTTTCTTCCCCATTTTCAATTATTTTAAGCGTTTTGGGCTGCAACCCCATCAGTTTTTTAATCGCTGAAGAAGTGTTCGATTTTGCTTTTTCCTCCAATAATTTCCCAAGGGAAATAAAGGTAATGATAACAGTTGCTGCTTCGTAATAGACGTGAGGTTCGATACCACGACTCAGCCAGAATTGAGGAAATAGCGTGTTGAACACACTAAATAGAAAGGCGATTCCCGTACTTAACGCTACCAACGTGTCCATATTGGCCTTTCCGTACTTGGCCTGTTTGAAGGCATTGATAAAGAAGCTACGCCCGAACCAAAATAAAACAGGAACGGTCAACACCAACGATATCCATTTTCCGGGTTCCCAAGCCATCAAGAACATTCCCAGAATAAAAATGGGCAGCGTTAAAATGGCCGACCAAATGGTGCGGTTTTTTATGTCTTGATAGTGCTTTTGCTGAAGTTCTTGTTGTGCTCCTGCTAGGTCTTCCACATCGATAATAAGGTCATAACCTACCTCTTGTAGTGCCTGCTGTAATTTTTCTTCGGAAATATTTTCATCGTAATCGACCAACACCGAATTGCTGGCAAAATTCACGGTGGCCCTGTTCACGCCGTCGGTATGGGAAAGAATAGATTCTACACTACCGGCACAGGCGGCACAGGTCATTCCAGTAACCGGAAATGATTTTTTTGTTCCCTTGTCTGTTTTCTTTTCTTCCTTGGGTTCGAATACATTTACGGCTTCCATAGTAAAGACTGTTTGGTTTTGTTCAAGACAAATTTAGCCATATAACAAGCTAGAAGTATTGTATAATGAGCCGAATGATTTGTAAAATTTTCAGATTCGTGAATTAATCCTATATATCATCTAAATTCCTTCGATTTATGATAGTGGAGTTCTTGAATTGTGTAGGTGTCATTCCAGTAACCTTTTTGAATTGGTTACTTAAATAGGCAACACTGCTATAGTTCATTTGAAATGCAATTTCGCTTAAATTTAATTCATTATAAATCACAAGTCCTTTAATGCGTTCTATTTTTTGATTGATGATATACTGCTCAAAAGTAATACTCTCTACAGCAGAAAATAAAGAACTAAGGTACTTATAGTCAAGATGTAATTTTTCACTTATAAATTCTGGCCATTTTATATCGAGCACTTCATTGGAATGATGGATTTTATCTACAACCAATGTTTTCATCTTTTCGATAAGTTGACTTTTTCGATCGTTTATTAGACTAAAACCAGAATTCCGAAGTTCTTCTTTCAAAAGTTTTTTTGTATATTCCTCTAATTCTTCTTCCAAATATACTTCACCCAGTGTGATGACACCATAAGATAGTTTCAACTTATCTAAGATAAACGCGACTGAACTTATACAGCGTGGACATACCATATTTTTAATATAAAGAATATTGGTCATAATTTAGGTTTTAAATATATACTTTTAAGCCATAAAAGCAACAGAAATAGCAGCAAATAAGGCTGCGAAAAATAAAATAACCAAAGCAAGAATACCATAAATTTTATCTTTTTTAGAAATAGTATCTTTCTTGTATTTTGTCTTTTTCCGGTTTTTATTTTTTCTTCTATCTCTTCTATTTGCACTCATTATATTATATTTATATGATTGGTAAAATTGTCCAGTTAAGAGTTATTTCTTATAATTAGCTAAGAATCAAAAGATATGATCGTCCTAATTTTATTAAGTAACCTCAGGCAAAAAACCGCCCTGAAATTACTTTAAACGCATATATGAAAGTGAAAGGAAAGAGTAGTTTTTAAGGACTGCGAAAGCACAAAATATTATAGATTAAGAGCATCAAACTGGCAATTGACCAGTTGCGACCTCAAAAACATTGAGGTAGTTTTCAAATAGGTTCAAAAACTAACATAGCCTGCTAAATCGTAAATAAAAACCCGGCCTAAACCGGGTCCCAGTTACAATTAAGCCAGATAAGCTTCACAAGCTTCTACACATTCTCTACAAGCCTGCGCACAATCCTTGCAGTGTTGATGATCATGCTTATCGCATTCATCTGCACAATCCTGACATACCTTTTTACAATATTCAACCAGGGCATTCACATCGCTATAACTCGTGGCTAAAATTTGATTTAAAGCAGCACAGGCTTCAGCACATACCCTGTCAATTCTAATGCAATCTTTCATCATCTTTACATTGTCTTCATCAAGACAGGCATCAGCACAATAATTGCAATGGTTAATACAATTTCCAAGTGCATTAATTAATTTTTCATTTCTCATAATATTGATTTTTAATGGTTTATGTCGAAATTATAAACTAAAAACCAAAGTGGGTTTTAAAATTATGCTAAGATCTTTCAATTTTAAAGGTATTTAACAAAGTCCTTAAAATTTTAAGGCTTTTTTTCTTCTAATTGTGTCCATTTCCAGCCATCCTGCAATAATAAGGTCTTGAAAAATCTACGTTTTTTCATAAATTTTTCTTCTATATCTTTTTGTTCTATAGTGGTAGACACCAAGCCGTGTTAATTCCACCCACAATAAAAGTTATTGGAAAATACTCACCAGAAAGTTCTGCCACTTGACCAAGAAGCGCAAAGATCCCTGCACCAATCATAACATTGGTTCCCATGGAGATTGCACCCACCAGGCTTAGACTGTTTTCTTTATAATTTGCCATATTGTTTAGAATCGTAATGATAATCCACCTCCGGCGCCAAATCTATTGTCGTAACTTCCCATTAATGAAAAGTTCTTACCAAGAAAATATTCCAGCCCGGCGCTCCATACTTGCTCATCTTCAAAATCTTTTCCTGCTTCAAGATCATTGACCCAGCCAAAATCTGCCTGGAATTCATATTCCCCGAATAAAACAAGTCGAGGGAAGATCATAACTTCCCTGGCAAGGCTAATTTGGGGCCTCAATTTATTATCTATACGAAGGTCTAAAGCAAACATATATGGAGTAAAGTACCGTATACCGCCAATGGCCGTGGTACTCAGTTCTTCTATGCTATCCTTCATTTCATTTTCTACATTAACCCCGGCGAACAAGCTTACCCAATCGTATAAATAATATTCATAGGAGAATTCGGCTTCAATATTTTGATTCCAGCCATATTCTGCCAGGACAGTAAATTGATTTCTTATGTTGGAACTCACCACATTAAGCTCCGTCATATGTGAGGCAGCATCCAGCATTCCCCAGGTATAAAATTTATTGGTTTCCCTAATTAGGTTTCTCAATGGGAAAGGCTCTAAACGCTCATCCCTTTTAGTGTCATAACTTACCACTCTTGCCATCCCGGAATCCAAATGATAAAGAATGTGACAATGCAGGAACCAATCGCCATATTCATTACCATAGAATTCTATGGTTACTTTTTGCATAGGAGCTACATTTACAGTATGCTTAAAAGGGGAGCGTTCCCCGTTTTTATTGATAACCCTAAAAAAGTGGCCGTGCAGGTGCATAGGATGGTGCATCATGGTAAGGTTGTTAAAGGTAATTCTGGTAACTCCATCTCCTTCAATTTTTATTTTATCGGTTTCAGCAAGTGGCACCCCATTTAAACTCCAAACATACCGGTTCATATTTCCGGTTAAATTCAAAAGGATTTCCTTTATGGATGCTTCTTCAGGGTAGGTTGTAGGCTTTTTGGCTTTCAGGTAATCGTAATTATATTCAGAAAACATATCCATCCCCTCCATATTTTCTTTACCATCCTTTTTCATCTGACTACCTGAAGAATTCACATCTGCCATCTGTCCTTCTTGCTTCACATACATTGATGTAGAATCCCCCATTTTCATATCACTATGATCCATCCCTTGCATTTCATTGTTTGGGTTCATTTTCATATCATCCATTTGCATTCCCCACTTATCCATCATTTCATAAGGATCTACGTTGTTCGGATTGAATTTGAGGGCGGGTGCACCCATCCTCATATCCATTTTAGCCATTTGCTGCATCATAGCAATTTTATCTGGCCTGGAAACATCGGGAGCTGGACGAACCCTCCCAGTACCTAGATAGGCTGAAGCTGTACCAGAGCCATCCTGGGCCATAGATTTAAATTCCATTTTTCCATCTTCAGGAATAGTTACGATAAAGTCATAGGTTTCGGCTACCGCAATAAAAGTTTTATTTTTTTTCACGGGCACTACATCAACGCCATCGGCAGAAACCAGCGTAGGCATATCACCTCCAAAGGTCATCCAGAAAGAAGTAGAGGCAGCTCCATTAATAATTCTCATTCTAACTTTTTCCCCGGGTTCGAATTCGGGATATTCAATTTTTTCTTCACCATTAATAAGAAATGCGGGATAGTAAATATCTGCAATATCGGCACCTTCCATACGCTGTCTCCAAAAATCTAATTGTGCGCCTAAAGCACCACGCTTTATTACCTGATTAAGTGGGGTGGCAGTACCTTTTTTAATATTATACCATTCTGTGCCCCTTTTTAGGAACCTAAGCACATTTTTGGGTTTTTCATTGGTCCAATCTGAAAGCACAAGTACCAGTTCTTTGTCATATTCCAATGTTTTTTCTTTGGGATGAATTACCAAAGAACCAAAAACCCCGCTCTGTTCCTGTAACATCGTGTGCGAATGGTACCAGTAGGTACCATGTTGTTTTATCTCAAATTCATATTTAAAAGTGGTACCGGGTTTAATGGGCGGGGTTGTTAGATAAGGTACCCCATCAAAGAAATTTGGCAAAATCATCCCGTGCCAGTGGATGGAGGTTTCCACGTCCATATTATTTTCAACGTAGATCACCGCATATTCTCCTTCGGTAAATTCCAGGGTTGGCCCGGGGATACTCCCATTTATAGTCATTCCCATAACCTCTTTACCTTCGGCCTTGGTTACTTTTTCCTGGTCTATGGTTATATGGTATTCGCGTACCGGTAGATTGTTTATATTTCCTTCTACCGATTTATCTGTATGACGCTGGCCATAAGAACTCAGTATGGAAAATATAAACAGTATTAGTGAAAAGGTATATTTATTCATGAAAGAATTTTAATGTCTTGTTTCTATTATTTTCGAACCAACTAAATTTTTAATGGCCAACTATTCTGTATATTCGATTTTACCACCCATAAAGTTGAATTCGTTAAGGTAACCAAACCTCACAGGACTCCATCCCGCATAGCTATCGACCCTGTTAGGTATTTACTTTTTTCTTCTAGAATTTAGAATAGTTATAGCTTTTCCTGGATGTACAATAACCTATTAATCTTCTTCGTTTTCCAGTCTGTAAATAATCTTTTTCATCTGCGCAATTTCCCTTTTTTGAGCTTCTATAATTTCTTTGGCCAATTTTTTGGTTTCCGGGTCTTTCATATCGGCACGTTTACTGGTTAAAATTGCAATGGAATGGTGAGGGATCATCGCTTTCATATATAAGACATCTCCAATAATGGGACGTTGTGCCCTTACCAAACCTAAGGCCGAAACGAATAAGACAAGGCTCCCCAAATAAATGGCAATATTCTTTTTCTTGTTTTTATACATTTTAAGCATTAGGGAAAGCATAATCACAGCCATTGCAGCTATACCGAGACAGGCCATATAAAACCGGGTAAGGCTAAAGTATACATGATCAAACTCATAAGTATTAAAATACATAGTAATGTACATCGCCAAAAAAGACAGCCCCAGCATTAAAAAGAACCTCCCGTAATTGCTGCCACTCTTTTTATGCTGTTTTTTTTCTTTTGAATTCATTATTTTTTGGTTTTTTAGTTAGTAAGGATATAGTTATTTTTTAATCGTCTTTTTTACAGAACCACAATTGGGCATCTTATCGCCAAAATATGGATTGTTTATTTTTTCGATATCGGCATACCAGTATGCGCCCTCGTTATTGAAAGCCATAGGACAGAACTTTTTATAGATCGTACCGCCAGAAAGTGCATCTTCAAACATAGGCCCTGCTTTTTCTGTGAATGATGCGAATAATTCCCTTTGTTTTTCCAGCTCGCTGGTTTCAGATAATTGTTGTGCAATAGCTTTCAGTTCTGCTCTTTCTTCTGAAAAAGAGGCTACCATACTTTGAGACGCATCCTGTACCTGGCCTGCATCAGCATTGGTCAATGCTATTTTTATTTCCAGGTAGTTATGCCATATTTTTCCCGTCATTCCATCTATAAAATCCTGATCGGCGATATCTGCTGTTTTCCCTTCGGCTTTTTTAACCTCTTCAGGGGTGTTTATTTCAACCGATTGCTTCCCTTTGTTATCTACACAGGAAAATAGGGCAATAGCTAGTAAGAGAACAACACCAAAATTTAAAATTTTACTTTTCATTTTTTTCTGGTTTTAAATTTGATTTTTAAAATTAATGGTAAGAAAAAGGATTTATTGTCATAATTTGGTTAAACATCTATAAAATTTGGTCTAAAGAATTTCTAAAATTGTTATTAAGTTTTTTATATTGAGATAAATTCATCCCTGTTTCTGCTTTAAATTGCCTGGAAAGATAATTTACATTAGTATAATCCAATAGCTGACTAATCTGGGTAAAATTATATTGTTTGGACTGAATGAGCTCTTTTACTTTTTCAATTTTCAGCTTTATAAAATACTTTTCTACCGTTATGTTTTCGGTATAGGAAAAAATTCGACTCAACCTCGAATAATCAATTTTGGTTTCTTTGGATAAGTAGCGGGATAAAGTCCCTGATTTTTGCAGGGGAAGGTTTTCCAAAAGCCGTATAAGACTTTGTTTTACCTTCTCGACTAAAATTTTATCGGACCCCTCCAATATTTCAAAACCATTTTCATCGAGGACCTTTTCTAACTTTTTAGAATCACGAGCTATATTTTTGCTTTTATAAACTACCCGGCCTAGTTCTACTTTTGTTACTTCCACCCCGGCTTCAAGTAACTCGTTTTTAATTACTTTTATACACCGGTTACAGACCATATTTTTAACAAAGACTTCTACCATGATAATTTTTTGGTAATGTTTTTTAAAAATTTATTTTTTATCATACCCTAAGCATTTATTTAAGCTACCACGCCCATGTTTTTCCCAGTAGTCTAACAATATTTCATTTTTTGGTTTTTGTGCCTGTCAAGGGAAGAGGCTTTATAAACTAATTAAATTTAAGAATACCCTTCCCTCACAGGACTTTAACATCATACTCTCAAAAGAAAAAGATTAACTAACCAATCAATGAAAAAATTCCTTTCCTTTTTTGGGATATGATATTGTTTATTTTAAAAATCCCCTATAAACTATTTTTAAGCTGGGTCATATATTGTATCATTTCTGTTTTTTCTTCTTTGGAAAGTTTCGCATCCCCATGAATAAAAGTGTAGGAGTCCAGTGGCATTTCATCATCTTCAATCTGACTGATGATTGACCGGAGTTTGCTGTTTTTTCTTCGGTCGGAATATTCACCCCATTCATTAAAATTCAATTCATCTTTTCCTTCTTTTATATGATCCTCTAAAAACCAGGCAGCTGGTTGTATTTTATTGTACCAAGGGTATGCTGTATTGTTGCTATGGCAATCATAACAGGAAACCTTTAATTTATCCTGTACGTCTTTCGGGACATTGTTCACCAGCATAAAATCTGATTTTGGCACCACTTCACTTTGGTTGCGATTGGTGGGCACAAACTGGATGCCCACCAACACAACTAAAAAAACCAGTGCAATGATTTTGATTGTCTTCATTTAGTTAATTTCTCTTTGCACCTCTCCGCAATCCATCATTTTACTTCCATAATAGGGATTTTTGATTTCTTTGGTTACACTCAACCACTGTGCACCTTTGTTATTATTGTACATCGGGCAATAAGCTTGGTACAACTTTTGGCTGGTTCCGACAATGTCAATCAAGTCTATCATGTCCTTGCTCAAAATGTCGAAATGTTCCCGCTGGTGGCCTATGGGGCTTTCCGCAATGTGTTCGGCATGCTCAGTGGCGTCTTCTATGATATCTTGCAGTTCTTGTTGGTCGTTCTGTTCGTAGTTTTCCGTTTTAAAGGTCTTTAACTGTCCCACCATTTTTTCCCCGGCTTTGGCCGCGGCCTCCTGATCGTCATTTACCAAGGCATTTTTAAGCTCCAAGTATGTGGTCAGGCTGGCATCGGTTTGGGCAGCATTGCTGCTTTCCATCCTGTTTTCTTCCATCGGGACAGCGCGCTCGGTCGCCGCGTCTTCAATAGTTGTATTGCTGTTTTTCTCGTTGTTCTTGCAAGAAGTGCTTATTACGGCAAATGCCATAGCCATCACTCCCAAACTTACTTTTACTGTTTTCATTTTTCTTGTTTTTAAAAGGTTGATATTTCTGTTACTGCAATTAATTAAATTTTCCGGATGCCATAAAACACAGCCCGGAACTTAGTATTTTACTTGGTTGTTCGACCGGAAACAAAAAAAGCACTTACCGGCTTTCCTTTTCCCCAGTCCTTATTTTTATACGCTGTTCCACGTCGCTTACATAGATGAGCCCGTCCCCGCTTTTGCCAGTACGGGCACTTACTTTTATAATATTTACAATTTTATCTACATCCTCTTTTTCGCACACTATCTCCATTTTAATGACTTTGCTGTGCATTAATGGAAAATTCAAACTGGGGGAAGCGGTTTTGGAATCAGTGTAATCTCCAATCCCCTCGCCTTGAAATACGGTAAAACAACAAAAGTTTTCTTCCCGCAGATTCATGGTCACTTCACTAAGTCTTTCGGGTCTGATAAAGGCTTTGATCTCATTCATATCTTCTAAATTTAAGTTGAAATAAGTTTTGTTATGCTTAGCTCTTTTTTGTGTAAGCTGTGTAATTCGCTTCTGAATTAAAATAGCCAACCCGGCCATTCGCGTCAAGCAGTACAATAAAGGCTTCGGTTTTATCCACTCTTTCCCCTGTTTGGGGATCGGTGGCCATCCTTGCAGATTCTTCGTTGTTCAAGGTGCCCACGCACATCTCGCAGCAACCATAATAGGTTTTCCCGTTTACCGGAACCGGGATTTGCGGTTTGGCCATATAGGCATCGTTTACCATACATACCAGGTCATTAGGCAACTTGTCTCCTATCTGAAAATCTAAAGAAAAGGTTTGTTTATTGGCGGTACTTGTACTAATTTCTGTAGCCAGTTTGTCTTGCTTTTTTTGTTTTTGCTGCTCCCCAGAGGAGTTACAAGCACCAAAAACCACGGCCAGAAGAAATACCGCTGTTAGAACTTTGAATGTATTTTTCATTTCAATCTAATTTTGTTCCTGCAAAATGGATAGACCTATAAAAAAGAGTCTATCCATACCTTGCAGGACTTTATTAATTGATAGTTTCTTTTACACTACCACATTTCAGCATTTTTTGGCCCATATATGGGTTCTTGATCGCCTTTTCATTGGAAAGCCAATAGCCGCCTTTATTAGAGTTTGCCATAGGGCAATATTCCAGGTAAATTTCACCTTTGGCAAGCTTCCCATTTTTAACCAGTTTCAACATTGCATCGCTAAGAGCATTAAAATTGTCACGTTGGTCTTCCAGAGAAGTGGCACCGGCCATTTGCGAAGCTTCTTTGCGAGCCGTCTCAGCATTTTCCACTTTTGCCAAAGTTTTCTCGAGTTTCATCGAATGCTTGGCGGCCTTTGCATCATTTGAAGCCACTAAAGCGTCCTTTACCAATAGGTAATGTTCATAAGCAGCGCCCAGATCTTTGTCTTTGAACTTAGGCGACATTTGCATTTCTTCACCATGACCAGCCATATTGTCGTGGTCGTGTTGTGCATAAACTCCCATGCTTAACAAAGTTAGAAGGAGCATCATCATTGTTCTTTTCATCTTAATAGGTTTTAAAGGTTATAAAAATTTGTTCTTCCCTGCTTTAGTTTATAGTTTCCACGATTTCGCCGCAGGTTAACATTGCGCTACCGTAATAAGGGTTTTTGATCTCTTCTGAACGGCTGAGCCAGTAGGCTCCCGCATTGTCATCTGCCATAGGGCAAAATTGCTTATAAACGGTCTGTCCCACTCCAAAAAGTTGCATCGCTTTGCTCAAATGGGCAGACAGGTGTTTAAAATGATCCCGCTGAGTAGAAATATCTTCACTCTCCGTTATTTTTTCCGCAGCACCAATTACTTCTTTTGAAATCAGCATCCAGTGGTCGTGAGCTTCACGATCCTCTAAAAGACTCATATCTATCTTGTTCATTGCTTCCAGTACTTTATTTGCAGTTGCTTGGGCGGTTTTGGCCTCATCTTCCACCAGGGCGTTTTTCAACTTCAAATATTGATCAAAAACGCCATTTAGCTGGTTGGTGAACTCCTCAGGTACCACGATGCGTTCCTGCATTTCGGTATGGTCAACGTTGCCGGTTCCTGCCGTTTCCATATTGGCATTACCCTCGCTACCTGCCATGTCCATACCGGCGTGGCCCTCGTGACCGGTAGATGTCTTGCCTCCGTCCTTGTTCATCATAGACTTTTTGCCCTGGAGTTGTGCGGCAGCATCTACGGTAAAGGCACCGTTTACCACAATGCGCTCTCCGGTACTCAAGCCATCTGTAACCGCATAATTACCACCCGCTGCGGCACCCAGGCTCACTTCCCTCATTTCAAAGACAGGCCTGTCTGGATTGGGTTGTACGTAAACCAGCGAACGTTCCCCGGTCCACATCACGGCCGATTTTGGCACTGTAATAAGCTGGGGTTCTTCAATATCTGCATTTTTTTTCTTGGCCGGTGCCACTTTTCCACGCACGAACATTCCGGGTTTTAGACGACCTTCCTTATTGGGCAGGACTGCACGTACAGTTACCGTACGGGTGGCAGTATTAAGCAGTGGTTCAATAAAAGTAATGGGCACTTCATATTCTTTTCCCGGCAAGGCATTGGCAGTCACGCTAATCTGTTGCCCTTCTTCAAGCTGGGCAATCTGGTTTTCATAAGCATCAAATTGTGCCCATACACTACTAAGGTTGGCAATCTCATAAAGGGACTGGCCCTGCTCTACATAATCACCTTCTTCCACCAGTTTTTCGGTCACCGTACCTGAAACCGTAGCATAAATAGGGAAATATTCTTTAACTTCCCCAGAAGCTTCAATTTCTTCAATTTGCTTGTCGCTGAGTTTCCATAATTTCAATTTTCGGCGTACAGATTCGTATAACCGGGACTGAGAGTCCTTCATCCCCGCAGCGGTAAGCAATTCCTGCTGGGCAGAGACCAGCTCTGGGGAATAAATAGTGGCCAACACCTGCCCGCGGCGTACTTCCTCCCCGGTGTAATTTATATAAAGTTTTTCTATCCTGCCGCCAAAATAAGAAGCCTGCACACTTTTCACCTCTTCGTTCTCCACGATCTTCCCGGAGAGCACCAGGTCGTGATCCCCTAAGAGGCTATCGCCGATCTCCACGGTGTGGATATTGGCCAGAGCCAGGGCGGTTTCAGACATTTCTATTTGTTGCGGCCCAACCTCGCCGCCGCCACTCTCGGCAGGGATAAGGTCCATCCCGCAAATGGGGCAATCGCCCGGTTCGGGCTGCATAATCTGCGGGTGCATAGAGCAGGTCCACAGCTGGTTTTCCTCCTCGTGATTATGTTCTTCTGTAGTGGCTGTTTCGACGTTATTTTCAGACGAATTGCCACCAAAAAACAGATAGCCCAGAAGCAGTCCTCCTAACACTAATCCGGTGTAAATGATATATTTTTTCATCGTTTTTGTTTTAATTTATTCTGAATTATTCACTTAAATAATTGATGTTTGCACTGGCCTGGTAATAGTTTTTTACCGCTTCTATCAGGTTCAACTGAAAATTTAGCTGTAACTCTTGCACGTCCAGCACATCATTAAAATCTATGGTACCGGTTTCGTAATTCCGCCTGAGGATTTCTTCGGCATCATTGGCTTGCTCGATGTTGAGCAACTGGGTACGGTAGCTTATGCGTGCCTCTGCCCTATTGCTCACCGCGGCTTCCAGGCGCGACACCAATTCGTTGTGCCGGTTCTCCCGTTGTGCATTTAGCTCACGTTGCTTCAGTTCATTTTGCCGCGTAACCGATTTGTATTTATTACCGAAAATTGGAATCGTTATAGAGACCATCGGCATCAGGATGTCCTTTCCGCTATCCGGGGCTTGCATCGCAGTGGCTTCCCCCACCGCAACGTAATCCAGGCCAAATCCCAGATCGGGCAGGGCTTCCTTTCGGTTCATTTTTTCTGCTTCCCCTACCGATTCATACAGCTTGTCAAAACGCAACAACTCCGGGTGCACCTGTGGAACTTCTGGCAACTGTACCGGGTCTTCCTGTGGCACCGCCAGAGAATCGTAAACTTCTACCGCGGCACCGGGCCTGGTATTGAGCAAGGCATTGAAAGTAGCTTGTTCGGCTTTAAATTCTTCATCGAAGTTTTCAAAACGTTCCCGTAGCTGGTTTTGCCGCATTTGCAGGCGAAGCACATCTACCGATGAAGCTTGGTTCACTTCAAGGGAAGTAAGTGCAAGCTGCTCATAGGCTTCCAGCAGGTCTATATTTTCCTCCAATACGCGTTGCTTTGCCCTAATGGCATAAAGCCTGTAATAATTTTCGGCCACATTTAGCAGCAGTTGCCTCTGGGCCGTGGCGATTTCCACATATTGGACATCGGCAAGGCTTGATGCATAATTCTCCCTTGCCGTGATAGTCCCAAACCACGGAATCATTTGTTGCACCGATAGTTTGTACTGCTGTGGGCCCGTTCGGGTCTCTGGTTCGCTGGCAAAATAGCCTACGCTGAACTGGGTTTCCGGGAGTACCCCAACTTCTTCAATCCTCTCCAGGGCCGTTTCATAACGCAGTTCAAACGCCTGTATCTTCGGGTTATTTTCCAAAGCCTGGGTAAGGTAAGGCTGGAGCTGCTGGGCTGTTCCTGTAAGAAAAAAGAAAAGAGAGACAATCACCGCTAGCATTCCGCTTCTTCTATTCAATTTTATTATTAAAATATCTTTTGATTTCATAGTAAAAGGCTTTCTTCTATTTTCTATTTTCAATTCTCTTGTCATTATTCGCCGTCTCCAGGGTTTTTATGCCGGCTTCTTTTCTCCAACTAAATAACACCGGCACTACAAACAATGTGATTAATGCTATAGACATACCACCAACGGCGGGGATGGCCATCGGAATCATGATATCACTACCACGCCCCGAGGACGTAAGCACGGGCAAAAGTGCCAGAATTGTTGTAGCCGTGGTCATCAAGGCGGGACGAATACGCTTAGAGCCCGCTTCCACCACCGATTTACGGATTTCCTTTCGGCTCTTGGGCTCGTTCCGGTCAAAAGTTTGGGTAAGGTAGGTACCCATTACCACGCCATCATCAGTAGCGATACCAAAGAGGGCGATAAAGCCTACCCATACGGCCACACTCAGGTTTATAGTTTTTATCTGAAACATATCCCGAAGGTTTTCGCCAAAAAAGTCGAAATTCAGGAACCAACCCTGACCATAGAGCCAAATAAGGATAAACCCGCCAGAAAAAGCCACGAGGATCCCACTAAAGATCATAAGCGAGGTAGAAATTTTTTGAAACTGAAAGTACAGGATCAAAAAGATAATCATCAGTGCCAATGGCACCACAATGCTAAGCGTCTTTTCAGCGCGAATCTGGTTTTCATAAGTCCCCGTGAATTTATAACTGAGGCCTTTGGGCACGCTAAGCTCCCCGTTATTGATTTTATCCTGAATAAGGGCCTGGGCATTTTCTACTACATCCACTTCGGCAAAACCATCGAGTTTATCGAAAAGCACATAGCCAATAAGGAAGGTATCTTCACTCTTTATTATCTGCGGCCCCTGCTCGTAACGGATATCTACCAACTCATCTAACGGCACCGGCGAGCCGCCCTCAACCGGAACATAGATATTGCCCATATCTTCCGGGCTGTCCCGCAATTCCCTTGGGTAGCGCACGCGTACACCGTAGCGTTCGCGTCCTTCAACCGTTTGACTTAGGCGTTTTCCTCCCACAGCAACCTCCAAAAGTTGCTGAACTTCTTCTATGCTAATACCATAACGAGCCAAACGTTCACGCTTGATATCAAGAAGCAGGTAAGGTTTTCCAACAATACGGTCGGCAAAAACGGCTTCGTCTTTTACACCTTCCACTTGCTTTAACAGGTCTTCCAGTTGGAGTCCAAAATCTTCTATTTGTCGAAGGTTTTGCCCCTGCACTTTGATTCCCATAGGTGCGCGCATCCCCGTTTGAAGCATTACCAGCCGTGTCTCGATGGGCTGGAGCTTGGGCGCCGAGGTTACCCCCGGCAGCTTGGTGGCGGCGGTGATCTCGTTCCAGATATCATCTGGCGACTCTATTTCGGGGCGCCAGTTACGGTAATATTCCCCGTCATCATCTGGAATGAGCTGTTTGTTTTTTACGCGGTGGAATTCCACGATTTCGCTGTCATTATAACTGCCAGCTGCATCTTCGTCCACCTCTAAACTTGGGTTTATTGCCAATTTGCCATTTTTTAACATAAATAAACCGTCTTCATTTACCTGGTAGCGCTGGCGTTCGCCGTGTTCATTCAGCATATATTCAGGTTTGTATTGGATTGTATTTTCATACATGGATATAGGTGCAGGGTCCAGGGCCGACTCTGTACGACCTGCCTTGCCCACTACCGTCTCAATTTCCGGGATAGCGGCCACGGCCATATCCAGCTGCTGCAAGACCCGCTTGTTCTCCTCTACACCTGCATGGGGCAGCGAAGTGGGCATCAACAAGAAGGAGCCTTCATTGAGTGAGGGCATAAATTCCTGCCCAATGTTGCGCATAATCATAAAACCGAGAATAACCAAAACGGTGGGCACCGACAAGAACAACAACTTATTGCGCAAGGCCCAATTGAGGATGCGGGTATAAAATTTTTGGAACAGGGCAAAAACACCCAGCAAACCAAAGGATATAATCCCTACCACAATAAAATTCCAGAAAACACTTTTTTCCAGACCCAACGGACGCCAATACTCGGCTAAAAGTAGCACTATGGCGAAAGCCGAAATAGCTATATTGATAACATTTGATCTTTTGGAACTAATTTTCTTTTTAAGAAGCAGTATTCCGGTTACGCCAAAAGCAATTAGGACAATACCGATGAAATATCCAAAAACAATAGCGGTAAGCCCTGCAATTATCAGAATCCCCTGTATTACCCAGCCCGCGGAAGTACGCCGGGTCCGTTTCTTAAAGAAAGATGCGGCAAATGGCGGAATAAGGAAAAGCGCAACCACTAGGGAAGCCACCAGTGCCATGGTCTTGGTAAATGCCAGTGGGCGGAACAGTTTCCCCTCTGCCCCCACCATAGTAAAGACGGGAAGGAAACTGATAATGGTGGTAAGCACGGCCGTCATAATTGCCCCGGAAACCTCGGCAGTGGCATTGTACACGATTTCATTCGTGGTCAAATATTTCCGTTCTTTGTCCTGATCGAGATGCCGGATGATATTTTCAGATAAGATCACGCCCACATCCACCATGGTCCCAATAGCAATGGCAATACCGGAAAGGGCCACGATATTGGCATCGACATTAAAGAACTTCATCGAGATAAAGACCATTAAAACCGCTACTGGCAATAAACCGGAAATGAGGATGGAGGCCCGTAGGTTAAAAACCATAACGATAATTACGAGTACCGTAATCAGGATTTCCAATGTAAGGGCTTCATTAAGCGTGCCCAGGGTTTCCTGAATCAGTTGCGTACGATCGTAAAATGGAACAATAGTTACCTGCGACTCGCGACCATCTTCCAGCACCTTGGTGGGCAGGCCGGGGCTAAGTTCATTTATTTTATCCTTTACATTATTGATTACTTCCAGCGGATTTGCGCCATAACGAGCCACAACCACTCCGCCAACCACCTCGGCACCTTCTTTGTCCAGGATACCACGGCGGGTTTCCGGACCCAGGTTTACTTTGGCAATGTCGCTTATTTTGATACTGGTAAATTCTTCTGAAGTTACCACGGCATTTTCAATATCTTCTATTTCCTGAACGTAGCCCAGCCCACGTACCAAATATTCGGCCTGATTTATTTCCAAGGTTTGTGCACCAATATCACGGTTGGTTTCCTTTACGGCCTTTACCACCTGTGCCAGGGAAATATCGTATTGACGCATCAGTTCGGGATCCACATCTACCTGATATTCCTGCACATAGCCACCTATGGATGCAACTTCGGAAACCCCGCTGGCACCGGAAAGTCCATATTTCACATAATAATCCTGAATGCTTCGCAGTTCGTGCAAATCCCAGCCCCCGGTAACATTGCCATCTTTGTCACGTCCTTCTAAGGTGTACCAAAAAACCTGGCCCAGCCCGGTAGCATCGGGACCCAGGGCAGGGTTTACACCTTCGGGAAGCAGGTTTGCCGGCAGGGAATTGAGTTTTTCCAAAATCCGGCTACGGCTCCAGTAGAACTCAATATCCTCTTCAAAAATGATATAAATACTGGAAAACCCAAACATAGAGGAACTCCGGATGGTTTTCACACCGGGAATTCCCAGGAGCGAAGTAGTAAGGGGATAGGTAATCTGGTCTTCTATATCCTGGGGGGATTTCCCCTCCCATTTGGTAAAGACAATTTGTTGATTCTCGCCAATATCGGGGATGGCATCTACCGCCACGGGATCGCGCGGAATTAAACCGGTTTCCCAATTAAAAGGGGCATTTACCACGCCCCAGCCTACAAAAAGGACTAGGAGGATAATTGCTACTAGTTTGTTTTCTATAAGAAATTTTATGCCTTTATTTAGCATCTTTATTGATAATTAAACAGTTATACATTGAATAACTTTCTGATAATATCAGAAAATTAAACACAACAAAGTAAGCCCAAGATGGAAGTAACCATAGAGCAAATCTTTCCGATAATTATCGGAAACTGTTTAAAATCAAATTAAATAAGTTTCGTGTAGTTTTTGTACGTTCCTTACAAGATAAGGAGGTGTATAATCTCTAAATGGAACAATGTTCTTATCCAGTCCATCAAAAAGATTAATATAAGTATAAAAGAAAGTAGCAACAAAGGCTTGATGCTCAAAGCTTAAATTGGTGTAAGATGTTTTTAAATCATCTTGACCGTCATTCACTATTTGTGCATCTGAACAGCAAGATTTTTCCGAAAAACCTGCTTCACAACTTTTTTGGGATGATTGATTTTCCATTCCACAGGTTTGAGCATTATGAAATAAAGCAAAATCAACCAATGAATCTCCACAATAATGCATATCTACAGTAAACGACATAGTGGTAACAAATACCAAACTCGCCAAGGCTACAGATAATATTTTATGGAAAAATGACTTCATAAGACTGCAAATATATATAAAATATATAAAACAACGAAATATAAAAACATTAATAATTCTTTTCGTTATGTTAAACTTTTACTTCCTATACTATTTTCGACAAAAATAAAAGAATCAAACTTCTAAAAATATGATAAATATCATATTTTTATTTTCTTTTTTGCAGTATGTTCGGCAAAAATAAGTTCTAAAAAATTCATTATTAAAAATTAGTTAACATTTGTTAATTTTTTTTTATATTCGTATTATGTTTTTTAATATTCGTATTATGCAAAGCTTTAATAAAATAATAGCTGTTTCATTGGTACTTGCAGTAATGTTTGCTTCATCGTCTTTTACTGTGAATATGCATTTCTGCTGTGATAAACTCGTGGATATGGCGGTTTTAAATAAAGCTCAGGTTTGTGATAATGCGGTGAAGGCTCAGACCAATCCTTCAAAAAAATGTTCGTTCGAAAAAAAAGGTTGCTGTGCTAATAAATCTATAGTTAAAGAAAGTGGCGATAACTTTCAAAAAGCTTCATTTGAGATGGAAAATCATAAACTGATTTTCCTACACACATTTTTTTACACTTACGTAAATCTATTCGAAGGGTTGGAACAAAATATAATCCCTTTTAGGGATTATGACCCACCCCTCATACCGAAAGATTTTCAAGTACTCCACGAGGTATATTTAATTTGATTTCATCCTAAGTAGGTTCTTTTTCAAACAACCTACCTTATATGTTGGCCTGTACTACGCAAAGGCTAACAACTGGTGCGCTCTATCCTGAGCATACCACACTTTCAACTATTTGAAAAACAGAAATTTATAATCTATTAGAATAAATACCATTCTAAGAATAAATAATTAATACTATGGATTTACAGAAAGAATTCTGGATAAAGAATATGGTATGTAGCCGTTGTCTAAAAGTAATAACGCAAGAACTGGAAGAGATGGGAATAACCGTACTCTCTTTGGAATTAGGTAAACTATTGGTTGAATCTTCAAAAAACACCAACACGGAGGTTACGTATAAAGTTACCAAAGTACTTCATTCCAATGATTTTGAAATAGTACAAAGTGAAGGGGAAATGCTGGTTGAAAAAGTAAAAATCATTCTAATCCAACTGCTTACTCAGTTACCACTTCATTTGAAAACAAATACTTCAGAACATTTGTCTTCTACGCTCAACAGGGATTATAAAATACTGAGCAGGCTGTTTTCTAAAAATGAAAACACCACCATTGAAAAATACTTTATAAAACTGAAAATTGAAAAAGTAAAAGAACTTATTCAATTAAAACAATATTCTTTTTCAGATGTGGCATATATGCTGGATTATAGTAGCATTAACCATTTATCAAGACAGTTTAAAGAGATTGTGGGAATGAGTATGAGCGACTATAAAAACACAGAAAAATGGAAACGAAATTTCTATGATGAAATTATATAAATAACAACGAAAGTTATGCAGATGAAGTAGCATAAAAACAGATAGCTTTCGTGTTAATTATAATATTAAAAACCCTAAAGCCTGAACTCCCTAAGGCTTGTGTTGATAATCCCCCAATTACAACATAAGCCAGTTCAGGTCTTAAAAAGGCGAGGAATAAACATTAATTAAAATAAAAAACAATGAAAAATCACTGGTTATGGATGGTCCTCGGTTGTGGACTGCCGCTTTTACTCATCTTTTTAGCACCATCTATTGGAATTGGTGGTGGCACCTGGCTTTTTGCATTTATTATAATAATGTTCGCAGTACACTTGTTAATGCCCATGCGGCACGGGAGCCATACGCACGGATTGTCCAATGAGAACTTAAAAAAGAAGGATAAAAAAAAAGAAGGACAACATCACTAAAATTTATGTTATGAAACGAAAATTTCAAATTAATGGTATTAGTTGCGGCGGCTGCATTAGCAGGGTCAAAAAGACATTGGAAGAACATCCAAAGATTGAAAAGGCAGAAATTTTTCTGGCACCAAAAGGAGCTACAATCATCACTATGAAGGAAACGCTTTCAGTAGATGAATTACAAAAACAACTCAGCAACCTTGAGGGTTACACAATTGAAAAACTATAAAAGTAACTTAAAATCAAAAATTATGTTTTTTCACGACGGAAGTTTCGGAGGTATGCACCTAATATGGTGGATTATATGGATTATTTTATTGGCTTGGATATTCTTTATCCCAGCAGATATTCCTTATCAAAAAACAAAGAAGGACAGCCCACTGGATATTCTTAAAAACCGCTTTGCAAAAGGCGAAATATCCAAGGAAGAATTTGAGGAATCAAAAAAGATATTAAAATCAGACAACTAACTCAAAACTTTAAAATTATGTATCGATTAAACGTAAAAAAACTCGGATTTGCTTTCGGTCTTACGGGGGCACTAATTTACTTAGGCTGTATGATAGTTATGTCAACAGTAGGTCGAGAAGCCACTATCGATTTTTTCAACAGCCTATTGCACGGTTTAGATACCACAAGCATTATCAGGATGGATGTGCCACTATGGGAAGCTGGTTTGGGAATAGTACAGATATTCATTTTAGGATGGCTAATAGGTGCCTGTATTGCGGCTTTTTATAATGCGCAAATAAAAGTCAAAAAATAAGAGAGTAAAATAAAATTTATGCAATACGTCTGGTTCATATGGTCTCTTATAATTCTTGCGCTTTGGGCAATAATCTATTTGTCAAAAAAGGGGTATAGAAAAGAAATGCTCAAAATGAGCCTTATTACGATGCCCTTTGGTTTAACAGAACCATTATTTGTACCAGAATATTGGATGCCACCTTCCTTATTCCATTTAGCGGAAAGAACAGGTTTTGATATTGAGAGCCTTATCTTCTCTTTTGCCATTGGCGGAATAGGGACGGTATTGTATAATCTGATATTCAAAAAAGGCTATATAGATATGCCTCATACCGAACGGAGCCACCAAAGACATAAGCTACATATTTATATACTTTTTGTTCCAGCCATTGTATTCGTCATATTTAGTCTTTTCACCACGCTTAACCACATCTATTGTGGCATCATTGCAATGTTTTTTGGTGGTTTGGCAACATTGTACTGTCGCCCAGATTTAAAAGGAAAGATATGGGTTGGAGGAATCTTGTTTACCATACTGTACTTCATTTATTTCGGAAGCATCCTTCCGTTTTATCCGCAATATGTGGAGCTGTACTGGAATCTGGACAACCTGACCCATATTCTTGTTTTGGGAATCCCAATTGAAGAGTTACTGTTCGCTTTCACCTTTGGTATGTATTGGTCTGGATTATATGAACACTTGTATTGGAGAAAACTTATAAAATCGAAAGAAATGTCAACCAACTAAAACATTCAAATTATGAAAATATTATTGGCCATAGATGGTTCAGATTTCAGTAAAGTAGCCATTCACGAACTTATAAAAATGACCCTATCCTCAAATAGTGAAATTCATATTATAAATGTTTATGAACTTCCTAAAACAACCGGTCTGGGATTGCATACTATGGGCGGCAAGATAGGAAATTACATAGAAGAAATTAAAAGTAACGCTCAAAAATTGGGAAACAAAATCGTTTCAGAAGCTTCCGATAAAATCAAGGCCGAAAACAAGGCACTTACCATAACCACAAGTGTTGTTAGCGGACTGCCCAAAAGTACTATTAATGAAAAAGCAGAAAATTGGGGTGCAGATTTAATTGTAGTAGGCTCTCAGGGTCACGGTGCTTTTTCTCGCTTAGTATTGGGCTCAGTATCCCAATATTTAACCACAAATGCCAAATGTTCAGTACTGATTGCAAGAGATAGAAATAAAAAATGAAAGAAAAGCAAACACATAGCATTACGTTGGAATCCACCTGTAAGATAACAGATGAGATATGTCTTCCCGATACTAAATTACCTCGTGTGGTTATCGTTGGTGGAGGATTTGCAGGTTTGGCATTGGTTGAGAAACTGAAACACAAAGAAGTTCAAGTGGTTTTACTCGATAAAAATAACTTCCATCAGTTTCAGCCTTTATTATATCAAGTGGCAACGAGTGCCCTGGAGCCTGACAGTATTGTATTTCCATTCAGAAAACAAATCAATGGCTATAAAAATGTTTTCTTTCGTTTGGCTGAAGTTGAGGAAATTCAACCTGATTCAAATACTATATTGACCAATAAGGGAAGTGTTTCTTATGACTATTTAGTGTTGGCTACTGGCACGACCACCAATTTCTTTGGGATGGATTCTGTGGCCGAAAATAGTTTGGGGATGAAGGATATTCGCGATTCCCTCAACATCCGTCATATGATGTTGCAAAATTTGGAACAGGCAGCTATTACTTGTGATGATAAAGAACGCGACGCGCTGACAAATTTTGTAATAGTAGGTGGTGGTCCAGCAGGCGTAGAAATGGCAGGAGCTTTGGCAGAGTTTTGCAAATACATCCTTCCCAAAGATTACCCAGAGTACCCTTCTTCCATTATGAATATTTATCTAATAGAAGCCATTGATGAGTTGTTAGGCACAATGTCAGACAAGGCATCATCGAAAACCCTCAAATATTTAGAGGATTTGAATGTAAAGGTATTATTAAATGAAGCTGTAAGCAATTATGACGGCAACGAAGTCACTACCAAAAGTGGTAAGACCATTTTGGCTAAAAATCTTATCTGGACGGCTGGCGTAAAAGGACAATTCCCAAATGGTATTGATGGAAAACACGTAGTCAGAGGCAACCGTATTAAAACCAATGCCAATTTAAAAGTAGAAGGCTACGAAAATATTTTTGCCATAGGTGATATCGCAGCACTCATTTCCAAAGAAACCCCAAAAGGACATCCACAAGTAGCACAGACCGCTATTCAACAAGGTAAATACCTGGGCGATTCGATATTAAATATCATAAATAACAAATCCATAAAACCTTTCAAATATAAAGATAAAGGTTCCTTAGCAACCGTAGGTAAACGCAAGGCAGTTGCCGATTTGGGCAAATTTAAATTTGCAGGCTATTTCGCCTGGTTGCTGTGGTCCGTTGTTCACTTGATGTCCATAAGTGGATTTAGAAATAGATTGATGGTTGGTTTTAATTGGGCGGTAAGTTATTTCACTTATGAAAAGAGCAACCGCCTGATTATTAGAAACTTTAAACCGAAATCTTCGATTAAAAACAGGGAAAAATAATTTTGAAATGAAAAACACCACAGATAAAAATAATAAGCTTTCCTTACTAGGTTCCATATCTCTTGGTACAGGCGTAATGATTGGTGCTGGCATATTTGTCCTTATGGGGCAAATAGCAGAGTTGGTGGGTGATCTATTTCCCATTGCATTTATTGCAGGTGCTGTTGTGGTGGGTTTTAGCTCATATTCCTATGTCAAGTTTTCAAATGCTTTTCCATCGTCTGGAGGTGTGGTTAAATTCCTTAACAAATCCTATGGACCTGGAACAACAACAGGGTTTTATTCTTTGCTGATGTACGTATCAATGGTAGTTTCCGAAAGTCTGGTGGCGGGCACTTTTGGAGCATATACGTTGAGACTATTTCCCGAGTCCTATGCAGGTTATGCCTCTACCCTGGGTGTTGGGCTAATTGTTGTTGCTTATATAGTGAACATCCTGGGCAATAAGGTTATTGGTGCCACCGCGACATTTACCGCTATTATAAAGGTAGTGGGAATAGCAATTTTAGCTATTGCCGGCCTTGCAATTTCAGGTTTTGCCGATATTACGGGAAACTATATTCCCAAAAATACTGAGACATTACCACAAGGCTTCGGATTTGTGGCCGCTTTGGCGTTATCTATCCTTGCTTATAAAGGCTTTACCACTATCACGAACCAAGGGGGCGATATTAAAAACCCGCATAAAAATCTTGGTAGGTCTATCGTGTTTTCCATACTTATCTGCACACTGATATATGTAGCCTTGGCATTAGCTGTTGCGGGAGGTTTAAGCATTCCTGAAATAATCGAAGCTAAAGATTATGCCCTTGCAGCCGCCGCAAAACCTGTTTTTGGGGAATGGGGTTCCTGGATTACCATTGGCATTGCCATTATTGCCACGGTTTCTGGGGTCATTGCCAGTATCTTTTCCTCTTCACGCTTGTTGGCAATGCTCAGCAATATGAAACAGGTGCCTTCTTTAACCAAACTTGGTAGCTTAAAAAATCCAGCACTAGTATTCACGTCTTCCCTCGCCATTTTACTGACCGTGCTTTTCGATTTGACAAGGATAGCATCCATTGGGGCTATTTTTTACCTTATTATGGATATCGCTATCCATTGGGGGCTGTTCCGTCACCTTAAAAACAAAGTGGTTTTTCAGCCTATCATCCCATTAATAGCCATCGTATTGGACATTGCGGTATTGGCAGCTTTTCTTTATATAAAATATCTGAACGATCCTTTGGTGCTTATCGTAGCGGCAATTGGGATTGTTCTAATACTTGTGGCGGAACGCCTTTTTATGATTTCACACACAGACGATGAAGGTAATATGCCGATGGGAATGAAGAATACAAGTGACAAAAACAAAAAAACATAATTAATTAAAAACAATTTATATGAAAAATGTAGCAGTTATAGGTTACGGAGTCATTGGAAAAAGGGTGGCAGATGCCATCAACTTACAAAACGATATGAAGCTTTCGGGAGTATGTGATATCATTAGCGACTGGCGAATTCAAAATGCCGTAAGAAAGGAGTATGATATATATGCAGCTACTCAAGAAGCTGAAGGTAAAATGAAGTCCGAAGGAATTTCAGTAAAAGGAAACTTACAAGAACTTTTAAATAAATCAGATCTTGTAGTGGACTGTACGCCTAAAAAGATTGCTGCTCAGAATGTCGTTATCTACAAGGAGCAAAACATCAAATTTATTCTACACGGTGGCGAAAAACACGAAACCACAGGGCATTCCTTTAGTGCAGAAAATAATTACAAATCAGCTCTAAACTTGAATGCGACAAGAGTAGTTTCCTGTAATACTACGTCTATTTTAAGAACCTTGACCGCTTTAAAAAGAGCCGATTTATTGGATTATGCCAGAGGTACACTTTTAAGAAGAGCTACAGACCCTTGGGAAAGTCATTTGGGTGGTATTATGAATACGATGGTTCCCGAAAAAGATATCCCAAGCCATCAAGGACCAGACGCCAAAAGTGTAGATCCTGATTTGGATGTTATTACTACCGCAATAAAGGTACCCGAAACCTTAAGCCATATGCATTATTGGAATGTGAAATTAAAGAAAAAAGCGAATAAAGAAGAAGTGCTAAATGCTTTCAAAACGTCCAGCCGTATTAAATTGATTCAATATGACCAAGGTCTGGTTTCTAACAACACCATTAAGGAAATGTTCTTGGATATGGGAAGGCCTTGGGGCGATATGTACGAAGTAGCACTATGGGAAGATATGCTGAAGGTACAGGGAGACGAACTCTTTTATGCCTACGTGGTCGATAACCAAGCTATTGTAATCCCGGAAACAATTGATGCTATTAGGGCTTTAACTGGAATTGAAACAGATGGTACAAAATCCATAGCCAAAACAAATGAAAGTTTAGGAATCCATTAAATACTATCAAAATGAAAACAGACAAGAATATAGTAGAACTTTTAGGAGAAAAAGCAGACTTCTATTTAGAACACGTTTGTGAAAAAATAACAAAGGATGAATTGCAAGTGCCAAGCAAAAATAGTTTAGAAAAAGTATTTGGCAGTAGCAACAGAAATCCGCAGGTGCTTCGAAGTCTTTCACAATTGTACAACAACGGAAATCTGGGAGGTACAGGCTATTTAAGTATCCTTCCTGTGGACCAAGGTATTGAGCATAGCGCGGCCTTTTCATTCTATAAAAACCCAGATTATTTCGACCCAGAGAACATTATAAAACTCGCCCTTGAGACCGGTTGTAATGGGGTGGCTTCCACGTTTGGGGTTTTGGGTTTGAATGCCCGAAAATATGCCCATAAAATCCCTTTTATCGTTAAGATTAACCACAATGAACTGCTTACCTACCCAAACAAATATGACCAAACACTATTCGGAAAAGTAAAAGCCGCTTGGGATATGGGAGCAATTGCCGTAGGAGCTACGATTTATTTTGGTTCAGCGGAAAGTAACAGACAACTCAAAGAAATAGCAGAGGCTTTTGAAGAAGCTCACAATCTGGGTATGGCTACCATTTTATGGTGCTATACACGAAATGAAGCTTTTAAAACCGAAAAAGAAGATTACCACGCGGCTGCCGATGTTACCGGGCAGGCCAATCATTTGGGCGTAACTATTCAAGCGGATATCATCAAACAAAAATTACCAACCAATAATTTCGGGTTTAAAGAAATAGGATTTGGAAAATATGATGATGAAATGTATAAAACGTTGACGACAGACCATCCCATTGACCTTTGTCGATTACAGGTAGCAAATTGTTATATGGGTAAAATAGGACTGATAAATTCTGGCGGTGGTTCTAAAGGGAAGTCCGATTTAGTTGATGCTATAACTACTGCCGTCATCAATAAAAGGGCTGGTGGCTCTGGGCTGATAATGGGAAGAAAAGCATTTCAAAAGCCTTTTAGCAAAGGCGTGAAAGTATTACAATCTGTTCAGGAAGTTTATTTGGACGATAAAATTAGTATAGCATAATCAACAGAATGTTTGATACAGAGATAAAATCATTAAAATCACTTAACCACTACCTCCTTAAACTGGTAGAAAGCCGTCTATGGCTTAAAGTAATCATTGCCTTATTTTTAGGTGTTGGATTTGGTCTGCTATTGAGTCCACAAAATGGATGGATTTCTAAAGAAACAGCAGATATCGCGGGGAATTGGCTGGCATTGCCTGGTGTACTATTTCTGAAACTGGTTCAAATGATTATGATCCCGTTGATTGTGGCTTCCATCATCACAGGAATCGCAAGCAACGATAAGGAAAGTCTAAAAAAACTGGGCGGTGGCGTTTTACTGTATTTTTTGGGCACAACAATAGTTTCGGTTAGCATTGGTACGATACTATCCCAAATTTTTAGACCGGGTCGTTTTCTTCATCAACAAGCACTAAAAGAGCATAATGAAATTACGGCAGTTTCAACTGATGAACCCGAGCTTTCCTTCGGAGTTGAAACGATTCCTGATGCCATCTCAAACCTGCTTCCTGAAAATCCATTGGCATCTATGGTAAGTGGTGAAATGTTAAGTATTGTCATTTTCACAATCATTATTGGTGTAGCTGTGCTATCTCTTGAAAATGCTTTACTGCGCCCAGTAAAGCTGCTTCTAAGTGCCATTCAGGAAGTCTGTATGACGGTGGTAAAATGGTCTATGTTATTAGTCCCTGTTGCTGTTTTCGGACTTATGGCGCAGCTTACCTCTAGTGTTGGTTTGAGTTCTCTATCTGGCCTCACCTACTATGTGGGTGTCGTCTTGCTCGGTCTGTTATTCTTAGTAATTTTCTATTTAGGGCTAATTGTGCTTCTTGGAAAAGCAAACCCTATGCATTTCTTAAAAAAAATAAGGGACGTTCAATTATTGGCCTTTTCAACCACAAGCTCTGCGGCTGTGATGCCACTTTCTCTTCAAACAGCCGAAGAAAAACTAAAGGTGGACAAGACCATTAGCAATTTTATCATTCCCATTGGCGCAACCGTCAATATGGATGGTACTGCACTCTATCAAACGATAACAACCCTTTTTATAGCCCAAGCCTATGGACTGGAAATGAGTTTGCTCAATATTATTGTGGTCATCGTAACCATCGTTGCTGCTTCAATCGGCACACCTGCCATTCCCGGAGGTGGTGTGGTGATACTCGCTTCTGTTTTGGGAAGTGTCGGTATTCCAGCCGAAGGCATCATCATTATTATTGGTGTAGAAAGATTGTTGGGAATGTTCAGGACTGCTGTAAACGTAACGGGTGACCTCACAGCTTGTATGGTTTTTAATAGGTTTTATGGTAAAACCCCAATATTGGTTAATGATAAAACTTTAAAAATATGACATTACTACTCATATCCATATTTTTCATTTTTCTTGTGGTCGCAATAGCAGGATATCAACATTATAAGATTGTTAAGCACCCAGCTTATGATGCTGACAAAACACTCTTAAATTATGAAATTATAGGTGCGGGTGAAAACAAACTCGTTTTGCTGCACGGTTTGACAGGGTCATTGAATTATTGGAAACGCAATTTAGAAAGCATTTCAAAAACACACACTTTGCTATTAATAGACCTTTTGGGTTTTGGTGATTCGCCAAAACCACAAAGTGATTATTCGCTTTCAGTTCAACTAAAAGCTTTAGAATTGGTTTTGCAAAAAGAAGGATTCAATGATGGAAAAACCATAGTTGCCGGTCATTCTATGGGCGCTATAATTTCAATGGCCCTATTGGAAAAACACTCAAATTGGCTCAAAGCAGGCATTTTTATTGGAATACCTGTTTATCAGGATGCAGATGAATTTAAAAAAATTATGTCCTCACATTCCTTTGTGGACAGAATATCAATAAGCAGATTCTCTAAATACATCTGTATGATTCATCCCATTTTTATGTCGCGTGCATTTAAACCAGACAACCTCACGGATGATGTTTATGAAGATGCAATAAAACACCATTGGCAGAGCTACTATTATTCGCTTACGAGGATAATCCTAAAAACAGATTTATACGGGATTGCAAGAAAGATTAGAAACACAAAAGTGCTTTTCATTCACGGAGCAAAGGACACTACTGCACCGCTCAAAAATGCTATAGACTTATCAAGAGAATTTACAAACGTAAAAACTGTTACCTCTACAGGGGGAGACCATCAGTTCTTTCTAAAAGAAGCAGAATTTGTATGGAAGACCATCCAAGATTTTTCTGTTTCAGATAAAAAATCACAAAAAACAATTTTAAATGAATACTAATAAAATTAAACATATAGGTGTATTTACCTCTGGAGGTGATAGTCCAGGGATGAATTCAGCCTTGTACGCCATTGCAAAAACGGCTGAAGCAACTGGTATAAAAGTTAGTGGTTTTAGAAAAGGATATGAAGGATTGATAGACGGTGACTTGGTTCAATTTAAATCACACGAATTACAAAAACTGACCCAAAAGGGTGGCACAATTCTAAAGACCGCACGAAGCAAACGTTTTCTCGAACTGGAAGGTCGAAAAAAAGCCCTGCAAACCCTAAATGCAAACAAAATAGATGCCCTGATTGCCATTGGTGGCGATGGCACATTTAAAGGACTACTTACTTTTTCAGAAATATGCGACATTCCGTTTATCGGCATTCCTGGTACTATAGATAATGATATTTCAGGAACAGATTATACCCTTGGTTTTGATTCCGCAGTTAACACAGCCATTGAAAATATTGATAAAATAAGGGATACTGCCGAATCCCATAACCGTGTGTTCATTGTTGAAGTAATGGGAAGGGATTCGGGTTACATCGGTATTCATTCTGGATTGATGGTTGGTGCGGACGCCATATTAATTCCGGAGAGCGGTACGGACTTTATTAACCTTTTGGGTAAGGTGAAAAATTACGATAGCGAGGATGCTTTTCTAATCGTAGTTTCTGAAGGTGACGAAATTGGTGCCGAACTTGTTTCTTCAAAAATAAAGGAAGTCAATCCCAATGTCGATTTACGCATAACAAAGCTTGGCCACATACAGCGAGGTGGAAATCCTTCTGCTTTGGATAGAATGTTGGGCATAAGGCTTGGGGTGGAAGCCGTAAAATCACTTTTACAAAGTAAAAAGAATGTAATGGTCGGGATTTTAAACAATCAATTGCACTTAACCCCTTTTAATGAAGTGGTCAAACAACATCAGGTCAATAAAGAATTGCACGAACTCTTAGAACTATTTGGAAAATAAAAACGAGAAAAATGAAAACATACATAGAGGAAAGACCTTGGGGAAACTTTGAACGCTTTACCCATAACGAGATTAGCACCGTAAAAATACTTACGGTTAATCCAAACGAAGAGCTAAGTCTACAGTTTCACCATAACAGGGAAGAATTCTGGAGAGTAATAGATGGAACGGGAACTTTCGTAATTGGCGACAATACCAAAGTTGGCCATAAAGGGGACGAATTTTTTATCCCGAAGGAAACCGTACATCAAATAAAAACATCTGATTCTTCTGTAAGCATCCTTGAAATTGCTTTTGGAAATTTTGATGAAAACGATATTGTCAGGCTAAAGGACAAATACAACAGGGAAGACCCCAAATAAATATTACAATATGGAACATACACATCAAATTAATACCAGAATACCCATAGAGAAAAAAGGGATACTGCTCAGTCCCACTAAATTGAAATTTGAGAGCAATGGGGTTTTAAACCCTGGAATATTTCAAGAAGGTGAAGAGGTGCATATCTTTTACCGTGCGGTGGAAGATGGCAATTACTCTACCATTGGATATGCCAAAACCAATGAGCATTTAGATCTCATAGAAAGGAAATCAAGCCCGTTAATAACTCGTGATTTTGATTATGAAAAACATGGTGTGGAAGATGCTCGTATTGTTAAAATTGAAGACACCTACTATATAACCTATACCGCTTATGACGGCATCAATGCCATGGGTGCTTTGGCAACTTCAAAAGACCTGAAACATTTTGAGAAAAAGGGGATAATCACACCGTTGATTACCTACAATGAATATAAATACCATTTGGAACATTGTAATCAGGAAAGATTGAACCCTAAATATTACCATTACTACAACTTGTTTGCACAAATTGGATTGGTAGATGAAAAACACAGGTATTTAAGAGATAAGGACATCGTATTATTCCCAAGAAAAATAAATAATAAATTTGTAATGCTCCATCGTATATGGCCAGGAATACAAATAGTACAGTTTGAAAAATGGGAAGACCTTACCAAAGAGTTTTGGGAAGATCATATAAAGAACCTTCATGATCATATCCTCATGGATCCTCTATTTGATTTTGAAGTGAATTATCTCGGTGCCGGATGCCCTCCCATAGAAACAAAGGATGGTTGGCTGATGATTTACCACGGAGTTTGTGAAACCCCCGTTGGAAAGACCTATCACGCCGCCGCTGCATTACTGGATATTGATGACCCCTCAAAAGTAATTGGACGATTGCCCTATCCCCTATTTTCCCCGGTAGAGGAATGGGAACTGAAAGGTGTAGTAAACCACGTGGTGTTCCCAACAGGTGCGGCATTGTTCGGCGGCGACCTCCATATCTATTATGGAGCGGCCGACAAGCATACGGCGGTAGCTAAAGTAAGCCTACAACTATTATTGAGTGAATTAAAAAAAACAGCTATATCATGAAAAATCATAAAATTTTATTCGTATGCTCATATCCTCCACGCGAGTGCGGTATTGCTACTTTTTCACAAGATTTGATACGGACCTTGAAAAGATGCTTTGGCTCAACCATGGATATCGAGGTTTGTGCTCTGGAAAATGAATGCTGCGATGCTAATGATTATCCAGAAGAAGTTACATATAAAATAGATGCCCAAGAGTTAAATTCCTTTTTCAAAGTAGCTAATAAGTTAAATGAAAGGGACGATATTGGAATGGTTTGTATACAACACGAGTTTGGGCTGTTTGGAGGTGACTACGGTAGCCATTTAGTGGCTTTCCTTCTTAAGTTAGACATCCCAATCTCTTGTGTGTTTCATACGGTTCTTCCCAATCCTGATAAAAAAAGAACTAAAATAATGCAGGCGTTGGATGATCTTTCCGAGAAACTGATTGTACTCACAAACAAATCCGCAGAAATACTAGAAATTGATTATCATATTGATACTAACAAAATAGCTGTCATACCCCATGGCACCCATATTGTGCTGTGGAAAGAAAAACAACGTCTTAAAAATAGATATGGCTTTCAAAATAAAAATGTACTATCCACATTTGGTTTATTAAGTGAGAATAAAAATGTAGAAACAGCACTCCGTGCATTGCCAAAAATACTCCAAAAATTTCCTAACACGGTTTATCTGGTTTTAGGCAAAACACATCCTGAAATAATAAAGAGAGGAGGCGAAACATATAGAGATGCACTTTTATCAATAGTCGATAATTTAGATATTAAAGACCATGTCATTTTTATAAACGAATATTTGGAACTTACCAGGTTGTTGGAATACCTATCCTTATCCGATGTTTACTTATTCTCATCTAAAGATCCCAACCAGGCCGTTAGCGGCACTTTTGCTTATGCCATGAGTTGCGGAAACCCAGTTATATCAACACCTATTCCCCATTCCAAAGAATGTCTTGATCCCAGTACTGGTATTTTATTGAATGATTTTGAAGATCCCATAGGAATTAGCGACGCTGTTATCGATTTGCTGGAACAACCGTTCATAGCAACATCAATGGGGAAAAATGCCTTTCTTAGAATGCGTGCTTTTAGTTGGGAAAATGTAGCCATTTCCTATTCCGATATTTTTCAGGATTATTTGC
Organism: uncultured Mesonia sp.; assembly: GCA_947494545.1. Taxonomy (GTDB): domain Bacteria; phylum Bacteroidota; class Bacteroidia; order Flavobacteriales; family Flavobacteriaceae; genus Mesonia. The sequence goes on from CANLVH010000018.1 coordinate 36,656, forward strand.
AAGACAGTAATTCTTTGGATTTTAGTTTGCCACCCATAAAAACAGACCATATTGAAGACATGACCACTGACTTTGGGATGCTTCAATTTTCGAATTTTAGTGAACCAGACACGTCTTTTGGTTATACCCTTGATGATAACGCGAGGGCGTTAATAGCGATGCTTATGTATTATAAGAAAAAAAGAAATGACAAAGTCCTGCGGCTCATTGAAATTTATATGGACTTTATTGTGTTTTGCCAACAGGACGATGGACTGTTCTATAATTATGTGGATTTTGAAGGGCAATTTACTGTTCAGAATACCGAAGTGAACCTTGAAGATTCCAATGGCAGGGCCATTTGGGCGCTTGGCTATGTATTGTCTCATACAGAAAACCTACCAAAAAGTTTAGTAACCAAAGCAGAAAACTGTTTTAAGAACGTCATGCAGAATGTAGCAGATTTTAATTCCCCACGAGCCATTGGCTTTATATTAAAAGGACTTTATTATTATCAAGAAAACAAGCCTAAAACCCAATATAATCAATTAGCGGAAACATTGGCCCAAGAGCTCTTGCGTGTTTTTAATATTACCAGTGATAAAAAATGGGAATGGTTTGAAGATTACCTGACCTATGCCAATAGTATATTACCAGAAGCGCTTTTATATGCTTGGCTTATCACAAAAAATAAAAAATACAAGGACGTTGCCGAAACTACTTTCGACTTTTTATTATCACAATATTTTATGAAAGGGCAAATTAAAGTTATTTCTAATGACGGATGGTTTCACAAAAGAAATAAACGTACCTTTCATGGTGAACAACCTATTGAGGTGGCATATACCATTCTTTCATTGGACCTGTTTTATAGAGTTACCCATAAAAAGAAATACGCCAAACAATTACATACCGCGTTTAGTTGGTTTTTAGGCAATAACCATCTCAAGCAAATTATGTACAACCCTGTTAATGGCGCCTGTTATGATGGCCTTGAAAAAGAAAATATTAATATAAATCAAGGTGCGGAATCCAGCTTGTGCTACGTAATGGCGCGTTTAGTTGTTGAGGGTTACCCTTTGGAGGTTGGTCTTAAAGAAAATAAATTAGATTTAAGTTTAAAGATGGACTCGGCTTCAAAACGTGGCAAAAAGATCATCCAAGAAAAGTGCATCGGTAAAAGTTTAAAAATAGAACGAAATGTATCAAACAGTTAGCGATTTTAATCCTACCAAGCAATAAAAAAGTAGTTATGACCGAGGCCTTTAAAAATATCAACCCTTTCATCCTTGGACTGCTCATCAGTCTGGGCATTGGCCTTATTCTTGGGCTGGAACGTGAATATGATAAATTGAAGGAAGAACAAGGCTTTGCAGGTATAAGAACCTTCCCAATTGTTGCCATTATTGGTTTTATATTGGGAAATCTTTCCACAACCTATACACCTTGGTTGGTCATTATCATTGCGGCAGCATTTCTTTTGTTTCTGTCTTTGAGTCATCTTTCCATAGTACAAAAGCATATTATGACTGGTATTACCACCAATATGGCCTTGTTCGCTACGCTAATTTTGGGTGTTATGGTTGCCAATCATTTGCATAAGGAAGCAGTTGCGACCGCAGTAGTCGTGGTTACGCTGTTATCATTGAAAACGACCTTTAATACATTCATTAAGAATATTACTTCTGAAGAGCTCTTTGCTTTTATTAAGTTTTCAATTATTGCGCTTCTTATTTTGCCTTTCTTACCAAATCAAGATTATGGTCCAGAGGGATTACTTAACCCTTTTGAGATTGGAGCGATAATAGTGATAGTGTCATTTCTGAATTTCATTGGTTACTTTCTTGTAAAATATGTAGGTTCTAAACGTGGTATTCTGCTCACTGCTATTTTAGGCGGATTGATTTCAAGTACCGCAGTAGCTTGGATATATGCTTCGCGAAGTAAGGAATCGCCAGAACTTTCAAAAGAATATGCTGCGGGTATCATTATAGCTTCCGCAATTATGTTTCCCAGACTTGCGATTCTGGCCTATATTTTCAATAGTGCTATACTTTTAAATTTAGTCATTCCATTTACTATTCTTACCCTTATCTGCTTGATAAGCGCACTCTTATTCATCAAAAAGAATACAGATGTCACAAAAACAGCTATCAATCTGGGTAATCCGCTCAATATTTGGAACGCCCTTGGGTTTGGTGGTATTTATGTGGTCATCCTGTTTGCAGTTTTTTATGGAAATCAATTTTTTGGCGAAAGCGGTTTATACTATTCAGCCCTAATTGCAGGATTGGCAGATACGGATGCAATAACTATTAGTATGGCAAAATTTGGGTCATTGGAAGAAAAACTCACGCTGGCCACCAATGTCATTATAACAGCAACCATAAGCAATATGATTGTAAAACTTGGTATTACCTATTTCAAAGGTTCTAAAAAGACCGGGAAACTCGTGATGCTAATTTTTGGAACTGTTGTCATCGTAGGGTTAGTATATATTTTAATACAGTTAGGAAATTAAAAAAAGTGAAATGAAAACAACAGTATTCAGCACGCATAAGTTTGAAGAGCCGTATCTCGTAAAAGCGAATGATGGCAAGCATCAATTAAAGCTGCTTGAGAGTCGTTTAACTGAAGAAACTGCTATTCTCGCAACGGGTTCTAAAGCAGTAAGTCTATTTACGGGCGATGATGCCTCGGCACACATTCTTGAAAAATTCAATGCTTTTGGCATAAAATATATTGCTCTGCGTTCAGCAGGATTCAATCACGTGGATTTAGCAAAAGCAGCTGAACTGGATATGAAGGTGGCACGTGTTCCAGCCTATTCCCCTTATGCCATTGCAGAGCATACAATGGCGCTCATACTTGCATTAAACCGAAAATTGATTAAAGCACACAACAGGGTTCGTGACCAGAATTTCTCATTGAACGGTCTTACCGGTTTCGACCTCAATGGAAAAACCGTCGGCGTGATTGGAACAGGAAAAATTGGGTCTGTATTGGTAAAAATACTACACGGTTTTGGTTGTAAAATACTTGTTCAGGATGTCATTGAGGATGAAAATTTAATCAAGTTTTACAATGTAATCTATACCAATTGTGAAACTATTTGTAAGCAGTCCGATATCATAAGCTTACACGTACCACTAACGTCTTCAACGAAACACTTGATTGATGCAAAACATATTTCATTAATGAAGCAAGGCGTAATGCTTATCAATACAAGTCGTGGTGGATTGGTCGATACCAAAGCTGTTATCGAAGGATTGAAAACTAAAAAAATTGGGTATTTCGGAATAGATGTGTATGAGGAAGAAGAAGGATTGTTCTTTGAAGACCATTCCGATGACATTTTGCAAGACGATGTGATTGCACGCTTAATGACTTTCAACAATGTACTAATTACAAGCCATCAAGCTTTTTTAACCAAAACCGCATTGACCAATATTGCAGAAACAACCATATATAATCTGGATTGTTTTGAAAAACAAAAACCTTCTGGAAATGAAATTAGCATTAATTAATAGTTAAAAACAAATATTATGAAAAACATACTCGTACCTACAAACTTTTCAGAAAACTGCAAGAAAGCAGAGGAACTCGGAATTGAAATGGCAAAGCTTTACAATTCAGAAATTCATTTTTTCCATTTGATGAAAACCCCGGTAGAATGGGTAAAGTTGGATAAACAAAAAGAAAAACAGTACCCAGAAACAGTAAAGCAAATAGGCATCGCAAAAGCCTACCTGAGAGAACTGGAGAAAAAAGCAGAACGACAAGGCCTTGAATGCAGGACTTTTCTTGAATTTGATGGTGGTCAGGCAAATATCCTTAAACATTCGGGTCATTTTCATCACGATTTTATAGTTACGGGAAGTAGTGGCACCCGAGGCGGTATACGTGAGTTAATGGGAAGCAACGTAGAAAAAATTGTTAGGAAAGCTGATGTACCAGTTGTTGTAGTCAAGGATGAAGAAGTATCCTTTCCTTTTAAGGATATCGTTTTTGTTTCAGATTTTCTTCAAGATGTAAGCGATGCATTTAAACAAGTTATTTCGATTGCTGAAAAATGCGGCGCACATATCCATTTATTGAGGGTCAATACTCAGACCGATTTTAACAGTATAGAACAAGGGTTGGATCCCATCAAGGAGTTCCTGAAAAAATTCCCCGATTTGGATAACTTCTCAATGAATGTATATAACGAACCAGACGTAGAAACAGGGATAAACAATTATTTACGATATAAAAATGCCGATTTAATCGCAATGTGTACTCACGGACGTACAGGCTTTTTAAGCTTATTCTCTAAAAGCATCGCAGAGGGTGTAACCAATCACTCCGAATTACCAGTAATGACTATTAAAATGTAACAATGAATAAATCAGTCTTAATAAAAAAATACTCTGGTGAGTACGAAGCCTTTGATGTAAACAAACTCATCAACTCCCTGCGGCGTTCACGGGCAGATGAGGATATTATTCAAGATATAGCCCGGAAAGTACAAGAGCAGATTGAAGAAGGAATGACAACCAAAAAAATCTATCAGTTGGCTTTCAAGATGCTAAAACGAAAATCTCGTGTAAGTGCTTCAAAGTACAAACTCAAAAAAGCTTTGATGGAACTAGGTCCAACGGGCTTTCCATTTGAAAGGTTTGTGAGCAAACTATTAACGCACGAGGGGTTTGTAACACAGGTTGGTGTGATTGTGCAGGGCAATTGCGTGCAGCACGAAACAGATGTGATAGCCCAACAGGATAACGAACATTATATGATTGAATGTAAATACCATAGTGATCAAGGGCGGGTTTGCAATGTTAAAGTGCCCCTTTATATCCATTCAAGATTTTTGGACGTAGAAAAACAATGGGAGCGCCAAAAAGGTCACGAAGCTAAAATTCACAAAGGAGGTTTATATACCAACACCCGATTTACAAGTGATGCTATACAATATGGTAAATGCGTTGGGCTATTATTGACAAGCTGGGATTACCCAAGGGGCGATGGTTTAAAAAACAGGATAGACAAGTCCGGCTTGCACCCCTTAACTGCTTTAACAACGCTGACCAAAGCCGAGAAAATGAAATTATTGGAGAAAGGAATCGTGCTCTGCAAAGAGCTTCACGAAACACCAAAAATTTTAGAACAAGTAGGAGTGCCAAAATCAAGACACAAAAAGATTCTTGAGGATTCAAGAGAACTATGTAGAATTCATTAAAGCACTATTTAAATTTTTAATTTAAAAATAGAAGAAATGAAAACAGATGAACTGAAAGAAAAGGACAGTATCGATTTAGAGCCATTTTACCAAGCATTGGAAGATGATTCTAAACTACTTGAAGAAGCCCTTGAGATATTACTGGAAATGGTACACTTTGAACCTAAATCCATAAAGAAATTGGCTCTTTTTATCAAAAAGGATTCCCGTAATCTATATAAAGAAATAGTGGAATTGAGCAAATCTAACCAAGGTAAAGGAAACACATCTTCCTGCTGTGGTGGACACTAAAAAAATACTATAAAGATGAAAACCAATAAAATAAACATCCACTTTTTGGGAGCAGCAGGAACCGTAACCGGCTCAAAATATTTAGTGGATACAGGAGATATAAAAATACTCATAGACTGCGGACTTTTTCAAGGGTTAAAGGAATTACGCCTTAAAAACTGGGAGTACCCACCTGTTAATGTAGGTGATATTGATGCTGTTTTGCTCACCCACGGTCATATGGACCACACAGGTTATCTGCCGAGATTGGTAAAGCAAGGTTTCAAAGGGCCCATCTATGGTACCAATCCCACCTTGGACATTGCAAAAATCATTTTGAATGATAGTGCAAAAATTCAGGAACAAGAAGCAGAACGTGCCAATAAAGAAGGCTATTCCAAACATAATCCTGCTGAACCATTGTACGACCTAAAGGATGTAGAAAAAACTATCCCACACTTTAAAGGAATTCCACAATCACAATGGATTCCATTGTTTGATGGCATAAGGGCTCGATTTCAATATAATGGACACATTCTGGGTGCAACCTATATTGAGTTGGATGTGCACGGAAAACGTTTTGTCTTTTCAGGAGACATTGGTAGAACCAATGATTTATTGCTCTATCCACCCCTTAAACCAAAAAAAGCGGATGTGCTTTTCATTGAATCCACTTATGGTGGAAGGTTTCATCCCGATGAAATAGAAGCACTTCCGCAGATTGAAAAATTGGTCAATGACACTATCAATAGAGGTGGAAGTCTTTTTATTCCAAGTTTTTCGGTAGAACGCGCCCAACTGATGATGGTGATTTTTTGGAAATTATTGAAAGAGAAGAAAATCCCAAAAGTACGAATGATAATGGACAGCCCAATGGGCGCTAGTGTATTGGAATTGTTTCATCGCACAAGGGACTGGCACAGACTAGATGAGAATGAATGTGATGAAATGTGTTCACATTTTACGGTCGTAAGCAGTTATCGGGAAACTATGGAATTACGAACCGATAACAAACCAAAAATTGTGATTGCAGGAAGCGGAATGCTTACTGGCGGAAGAATGCTCAACTACCTTGAAACACAGGCACAAAACCCCAACAACACCTTGCTTTTTGTGGGTTATCAAGCTGAAGGTACGCGAGGCAGAAAATTATTGGAAGGCGATAAGGAACTAAAAGTCTATGGAAAATGGGTGCCCTTTGATATGGAAGTTGCAGAAATTGAAGGGCTTTCGGCACACGCAGACCACGCAGAACTTATGGACTGGATGGATAAGATAAAAAACAAACCCGAACGTATTTTCATTGTACACGGTGAAAAAGAAAGTGCGGAAGCATTGCAGAAAGGAATTAAAGAAACTTATCAATGGGATTCGGAAATCCCACAGCTATATAGTATAGAAAATGTATAATTTGTTAATCATATAAAAATGCAAACCAAAAAAGCAAGCACGAACTGGCAAGTGATTACCGGCGGACCTAGTACTGGAAAAACCACTGTAATTAATATGCTGGCTGAGAGAGGTTATAAAACAACCATTGAGCATGCAAGGCACTATATAGACACCATGCGTACTGAAGGTCAAACGGTTGAAGAATTAAGAAGTAATCGTAAGAAATTTCAAATAGGGGTCTTGGATATGCAAATAGAACAAGAAGCTTCCATATTGCCCCAAGACTTGGTTTTCTTAGATAGGGCCATTCCAGATGCTATGGCATACTATCAATTTTTAAAGCTTGATTATGATGAGAAGCTGCTCACCGCAGTTAAAAACACTTCCTATAAAAAAATATTCATTTTAGACCGATTACCATTCACCAAAGATTATGCCCGTACTGAGGATGAAGAGGCTCAAAAGAAAATACACCAATTAATAATAGATGTTTACACTTCCTTGGGATTTCCAATTGTTTCTGTTCCAGTTTTGCCACCAACTGAACGGGTAGAATTTATTTTAAAAAACATAGAATAGCATACACGATCAAGTATCTAAATGTAATTTATAAAGAAAATGTTTAGAAAATTCAATAAAAAATATCCTACAACATATAGCACAGCTATGATGTTCACGGCAGCATTGTTCTATTTTATTTTGGGCTGTACAGGTATAAATGCTCAAAACGAAATGCTCATTGGGCAGATTTCAGGCAGAGTTGTTATTCGGGAAAACTTTGATGAAAATGGTTCTTTTTTAAATAAACAAACTTTCAAAGCCAGTGAAACAATAAAGAAAAATGGATATTATGAAATAAAGGTAGTTACAGAATTGTTTGACAAAAACAAACAATCAACCGATAAATACACTACTACCTACCGTTGTGAGCCAGATGAAGCAAGTGTAGTGGTAATGGCTTTCCCGTTTTCCAAGCCAAAATCAAAAGAAACCGAAATTAATACCATTTCTGAAAATTTTAAAAAGCTCTACGATTTACAAAACTTGAAAGATATTAAATTGGAAATGAGTTTTGACTCGGGCTTGTTAAACTTTTTTGGTTCCAAAAGCATCATAAAAATTTATGACCGAAAATTAGAGGATGGGAAAAACACTATAAAATCAAAAATAAATATTAAGGCCTATGCCTGGGGAATTCGCATTAAGCAACTCAATTATACCGTTATCGAAAAATTAAATGAAAAAGGTTTATTGACTTTTCAGAAATTTTCAGAAGCAGATAACAGCTATTTTACAATAAACTATAAATAAAGACAGATGAAAAATTACGATACACTTTCTGAAGCCATAAACGATTTACAGGGAAATGGCTATACATATGATTTTAACCTAAAACCAGAATGTTTGGAGTGTGCCTCACTAAAAATTGAAATACACCCAGAAGATTTTAATGTTGACGAGATGCATCGTTTTGAGGGTATGAGCAGTACCGACGATAATAGTGTGCTTTATGCTATTTCATCAAAAAATGGGATTAAAGGACTTTTGGTAGATGCCTATGGCGTCTATGCCGAAAACATTTCGGAAGCTATGAGAAAAAAATTACGATAACACTTAAACAAGACAATAATGGAAAATCACGAACACCACAATCACGATGAAATGGACCATTCTAAAATGGACCATTCGAAAATGAAACACAAAAAAGAAGACCATTCTAAAATGAACCACAAAGGTGGGGACCATTCGGGTCACAATCCGGGTCACGGAGAACACGGGCACGACCATCATAAAATGATGATTGCCGATTTTAGAAAACGGTTTTGGGTAACCCTTGTACTTACTATTCCCATACTGTTCTTCTCGCCGATGATTCAGGACTTTTTTGGATATGAGTTTTTGCTTCCCGGAAATCCATATATCCTTTTTGCACTTTCCACAATCGTATATTTCTATGGTGGTTGGCCATTTTTAAAAGGATTCTGGTCTGAAATCAAAAAAGGTGCACCAGGGATGATGACCCTTATTTCTATGGCCATTACCGTGGCTTACGTTTATAGTTCGGCAACGGTGTTTGGTTTAGAAGGTGTCGATTTTTTCTGGGAACTGGCTACGCTTATTGCTATTATGCTTGTAGGTCATTGGATAGAGATGAAAAGCGTTCTAGGCGCCTCTAAGGCCTTGCAGCTGTTAGTAAGCATGATGCCTGCCGAGGCACATCGTGTTAAAGGAGACACTATTGAAGATATTCCTCTGGAAGATTTACTGAAAGATGACGTAATACTTGTAAAACCAGGTGAAAAAGTTCCTGCTGATGGGATTATAGTAGACGGTTCAAGTTACCTGAACGAATCTATGCTTACAGGCGAATCCAAACCTGTAAAAAAAGATGAAAACGATAAGGTTATTGGTGGTTCGGTAAATGGTAACAGTACCTTAAAAGTAAAGGTTGAGCATACTGGAAAAGATAGCTATCTCAACAAGGTCATCACTATGGTCGAAGAAGCGCAAAAAACCAAATCAAAAATGCAAAACCTCTCGGATAGAGCTGCAAAATGGCTTACCTATATCGCATTAGGTATTGGTTTTGGAACATTAGCGGTATGGCTGATTTTAGGCTTTCCATTTGTCTATGCTTTAGAAAGAATGGTTACCGTTATGGTCATTGCTTGTCCACACGCATTAGGTCTTGCCATACCACTTGTGGTTGCTATTTCTACTGCTGTTTCAGCACAGAATGGATTATTGATTAGAAATAGGACAGCTTTTGAAGAATCCCGAAAAATAACGGCATTATTATTTGATAAGACGGGAACGCTTACTAAGGGAGATTTTGGGGTTACAAGAATTGAATCTGTAAATGAAAAATTTTCGAAAGAGGAAATATTACGGTTGGCGAGTGCTTTGGAGCAAAGCTCGGAACATCCTATCGCCGTAGGTATTATTAAAAAAGTCAAAGAAGATAATATGACCATCCCAAAGCCTGAAAACTTTAATGCAATTACAGGTAAAGGCGTTGAGGCCAATGTAGAAGGTAAGCAAGTAAAAGTGGTTAGTCCTGGTTTTTTAAGGGATGAAAAAATAACTATTCCCGAAGATGCCTATAGTGACGCCGCTGAAACTGTCGTCTTTGTCTTGATTGATGGAAAACTGGCAGGATACATAGCATTGGCGGACGAAATTAGACCGGAATCTGCCGATGCCATCAAAATTTTCAAAAAGAATAATATAAAAGTTTTAATGGCTACCGGTGATAATGAAAGAACTGCCAAAGCTGTTAGCGATAAACTCGGCTTGGATGGATACTACGCCGAAGTTTTGCCACATCAAAAAGTGGAAATAGTAAAAGAATTGGAAAGTAAGGGAGAGTTTGTGGCTATGACTGGCGATGGTGTAAACGATGCGCCTGCACTTGCAAAAGCTGATGTTGGTATTGCCGTTGGTTCAGGTACTGACGTTGCCGCCGAAACAGCAGATATCATTCTGGTCAACAGTAACCCACAGGATATTGCCAACTTAATTCTCTTTGGAAAAGCCACCTACAATAAAATGATTCAGAATTTGATTTGGGCTACAGGATATAATGTAGTGGCTATTCCTTTAGCAGCCGGTGTATTATATTCTTCAGGCTTTGTTTTAGGACCTGCCGTTGGAGCTGTATTTATGAGTTTAAGTACGATTATAGTGGCCATTAATGCGCAACTATTAAAGCGAAAAATCGGTAAAAAATAAATGGACAAAAAAGAAAAACTCAACAGGATATTTTTAATCCTGTTGAGTTTATTTGTAGTGATGTTGGGCTATGGTATATTATTGCCAACCCTTCCTTACTATACCGAAAGGCTTGCTTTAGGAGCTAACCTCGATACTAATTCGATCAATTTTCATATTGGTTTATTAACGAGTATCTACCCCTTCTTTCAGCTTCTTTTCGCTGTACTCTGGGGCAGGCTATCCGATAAATACGGACGTAAGCCCATTATCATTGTTGGGCTAATCGGCTTTGTAATTATGCAATTATTTACCGGTCTTGCTACATCATTGACGATGCTCTATATAGCTAGAATCTTCGGAGGTATTTTTACATCAGCTGTAATTCCCGTTAGTAATGCATATCTTAGTGATATCACTTCTATAAAGCACAGGACCAAGGTTATGGCCTGGTCTGGGGTAGCGATAAGTTCAGGGGTTATTTTTGGCCCTGTTTTAGGCAGTTTTCTATCCCAAACCAATCTACATTTCAAGTATTCCTTGGGAATATTACATTTGGATCGCTTTTCAATCCCCTTTCTCCTGGTTGCTCTTTTGGGTTTTGTTATATTGAGCATACTCATAAAATGGCTTGGGAACACAACACCTATAAGTCGGTTTGTTTCAGGAAAACAAAAATTAAATTTTAGTTTTAGTAGGTTCTTTATTGTCCTATTACTGCTCTCTTTTGTTATGCAGTTTGTAGTGACCCTCTTTGAAACGGTTTTTTCAATTTACGGAAAAAATGAGTTGTTATTTTCTAGTAATCAAATAGGCATTGGCTTTATGCTTTGTGGAGTGGTAATGGCCGTATTACAGCCAGTATTTGCAACCTATGGGGAAAAACTATTAACGGCAAAGCAGCAAATTGCAGCCGGGTTGTTGATTTCAGGAATTTCAATGATTGCATTCCCATTTTTTAATAATGAATTTGCCGTCTATTTATTAATCATCATATTCGCCGCAGGAGGTGCTATGGTGACCCCAAACCTACTTTCAGCCGTTTCCTTACTTTCAAAAGAAAAGGCGGGCAGTAATATTTCTGTACAGACCTCGGCAAACAGTGTCGGACAGATTTTAGGCCCGATCATCGGAACCTGGCTCATTGCCGGTGGGTTTTATTATCCCTTCATTATAGCCGGCATCATTATAATTACCTTTATTGGATTACTTTATTTTTATAAATCTTCCAATGACAAATACTCAAAAATCACTTATTGATAATTAAGAGAATTACAAGAACTTATACAGCCCACTAAATTTATTAAATTATGATACATATTATTACAACAGGAGGAACCATTGAAGGCTTTGATTATACGGAAAAAGAAAATGCTGAACTCGAGAAAGACAAAGTATTGATTAGAGAATTTCTTCAGTCAGCCAATATTTCCTTTCCCTATATTATCGAAAAGGTATTTGCAAAAGATAGCCGGTTCATAACAGATGAAGACAGAAAGTTTTTGCTTGAAAGAATAAAAACCTCCAATGCGCAAAACATTTTAATTACCCATGGGACTTTTACTATGGAAGATACCGCAGCATTTTTAGGAAAGCTTAATCTAAGCAAAACCATAGTTTTAGTAGGGTCTTTCATTTTAGAAACTAAACCCAAGACAGATGCTCCATTCAATTTAGGGTTTGCTATTAGCGCTTTACAACTAATCAAGCCTGATGTTTATATCGCAATGAATGGTAAAGTTTTTCATTGGAAAAATGTTACTAAAAACCTGTACACAAACAAGTTTATTTCCAAAAATAAAAAATAGAATGTTTGGAACTTCGATTCATTGGACAACTTTCTTCTATCTTTTAATAGATACGTTCATTGTATTATTTGCTATTTACCATTCCACAAGAAAAGTTAAAAACAGCTTTTCTAGATTTATAAATCGATGTCAAAAAATTAAAAAGCATATCATTTTATATTAGCACCAAAAAAAAGCAAAATGTTGTACCTATGTTGTACCTGTCCTATTTTTAGCCACTATTTTCAAATGAAAAAAGCCGAAGATTTCTCTTCGGCTTTTGTGCGGGCGGAGAGACTCCCTTCGACTCGTTCCTCGCTCAGGATAAACTTCTCGCCTCTCCTTATTTATTTCTTTTTTTAGCAACAATACAAAACAAAAAAAGCCCCTCATTTCTGAAGAGCTTTATTTTGTGCGGGCGGAGAGACTCGAACTCTCACGCCGTGAAGCACTAGATCCTAAGTCTAGCGTGTCTACCAATTCCACCACGCCCGCATTAGATTTATAGATTCACATCTTGCGTGCCTACCATCCCGATAACTATCGGGACCACCACGCCCGCATTATTGGGTGTTTTTTTAGCGTGTCTACCTCCCGACACTTCGGGACCACCACGCCCGCATTATTGGGTGTTTTTTTAGCGTGTCTACCTCCCGACACTTCGGGACCACCACGCCCG
>CANLVH010000019.1 GCA_947494545.1 uncultured Mesonia sp.
TGATTGCTTTATTAGATGATAGTTAAAGAGAGAAAAAGTTAAAGAGTTAAGGAGTTAAAAAATGGGCTTCGACTGCGATCTGCCTGACATGTGAAAGAGTTATTAACTTAAATTCTGATAACTAATTATTGCTTTCTTTACGGAAACGAATTGTATAGTATTTAAATTAAAATAAAAAATGAATAAACCAATAACCCAATTTATAGAAAAGTACTTTTTGCATTTTAACGCGGCTAGTTTGGTAGATGCGGCAAAAGGCTATGAAAAACAATTGCAACAAGGCTCTAAAATGCTGGTTTCTTTGGCCGGGGCGATGAGTACGGCAGAGTTAGGTAAAATTTTTGCTGAAATGATTCGGCAAGACAAAGTACATATCGTTTCTTGTACCGGTGCCAATTTAGAAGAAGATGTGATGAATTTGGTGGCACATTCGCATTATAAACGCGTGCCCAATTACCGCGATTTAACGCCGCAAGACGAATGGAATTTGTTGGAAAAAGGCCTTAATCGGGTTACCGATACTTGCATTCCCGAAGAAGAAGCTTTTAGACGCCTACAAAAACATATTGTAAAAATCTGGAAAGACGCAGAAGCCAAAGGCGAGCGTTATTTTCCGCACGAATATATGTATAAACTGTTGCTAAGCGGTGTGCTGGAAGAGCATTACGAAATAGATTTAAAAGACTCTTGGATGTATGCCGCAGCAGAAAGAAATTTGCCTATGGTTGTTCCGGGTTGGGAAGACAGCACAATGGGTAATATTTTTGCCAGTTATGTCGTAAAAGGCGAGCTAAAAGCTTCTACCGTAAAGTCAGGTATTGAGTATATGAGTTTTTTAGCAGATTGGTACACCGAAAATACAAAACCAGAAATTTCTAATGGTATTGGTTTTTTTCAAATTGGAGGAGGCATTGCCGGTGACTTTCCAATATGTGTCGTGCCAATGTTGTACCAAGATTTAGAACGAACCGATACGCCGTTTTGGAGTTATTTTTGTCAGATATCCGATTCGACTACCAGTTACGGTTCTTATTCGGGTGCGGTACCTAACGAGAAAATTACCTGGGGAAAACTGGACATAAATACACCAAAATACATTATAGAAAGCGATGCCACCATTGTTGCGCCACTTGTTTTTGCGTATTTGTTGGGGATGTAGGTTGTTTGGTAGGTAGTAGTTAGTCGTTAGTATTGAGTATTGGTTGATTGGTTAATTTGATTATTTGTTAATTAGTTAATGCGTGTATTCGTTTAATCGTGTATTGGTTGGGGGGGGGGTCTTAAAATGAGGATTTTTTCTCAATATACAATTTACGCTATACAATATACAGTTTTTAGTGGTGAGAGGTGAGTGGATAGTAGGTAGTAGCGGGTGTTTCCCTAAATAACGTGGACCGTTTTGGTTATTTGTATTTCAATATACAGTATACAATAAGTGCACAGTTGGCAGTGGATTAGGTCTTAGGTGATGGGTTGTAGGATTTTTTTTTCCGTGTACAATTCCTTTCCAGATTTTTCAAAGCTAGAAGGGAATCATTCGAAGTGCCGCTTCTCGATACAACCGATTAAGAAAAGCTACGCAATTTTCAATTGCTTGTTTTCTAAAATCGCCCACTCGAAGTGACACTTCTCGGGATAATCTTGATGTGAAAATCGGAATTACTCGAAGTGCCGCTTCTCGATACAATTCCCTTCCGGATTTTTCAAATCCGAAAAGGAATCACTCGAATTGACACTTCTCGATACAACCGATTAAGAAAAGCTACGCAATTTTCAATTGCTTGTTTTCTAAAATCGCCCACTCGAAGTGACAGTTGGTTGTTGTCAGCTCGAGTGCTATTTTTTGTAGCGGTAGCGGAGAAAAACAGTGTATCGAGAGCTAATAGCGAAGTATTGCTTCATCATAGAATCCCGATGCGAGATTGGGTCTACTCGAAGTGATATTAGAATTGAGAAATCTTTTTTACATTTACTCTATGCGTTTATTTTATGTATATATATTGCAATGTGCCGATAAAACTTTCTATACAGGTGTAACCTCTAATTTGACTAAGCGACTGTTAGAGCATCAGTCTGGAGCTCATAAAGATTCTTATACTTCCAAAAGACTTCCAGTAGAATTAGTTTTTTATACTAGTTTTACTGAAGTGAATTTTGCTATTGCAAAAGAAAAACAAATTAAAAAGTGGTCGCAAGCTAAAAAACTTGCTTTGATAAATTCAGAATATGAAAAATTACCGAATTTAGCTAAGAAAAAATTTTGACTTCTCGATACAGCCGATTAAGAAAAGCTACGCAATTTTCAATTGCTTGTTTTCTACAATCGCCCACTCGAAGTGACACTTCTCGGGATTATCTTGATGTGGAAATTGGGATTACTCGGAGTGCCGCTTCTCGATACAATTCCCTTCCGGATTTTTCAAATGCGAAAAGGAATCACTCGAATTGACACTTCTCGGGATTATCTTGATGTGGAAATCGGGATTACTCGGAGTGCCGCTTCTCGATACAATTCCCTTCCGGATTTTTCAAATCCGAAAAGGAATCACTCGAAGTGACACTTCTCGATACAATTCCCTTCCGGATTTTTCAAATCCGAAAAGGAATCACTCGAAGTGACACTTCTCGATACAACCGATTAAGAAAAGCTACGCAATTTTCAATTGCTTGTTTTCTACAATCGCCCACTCGAAGTGACACTTTTCGGGATAATCTTGATACTAGCTTGGGATCACTCCTTTAGACTTGCATTATTAACTTATTATTAATTAAAAGAAATTACCTTTAACCTAAATTCAATTCCGTAAAGATGGAAGAACAGACGCCACAAATAGAATTACGTTACCTATCGCTTTCCGATTTTAGCGAATTAAAAGAAGTTTTTTTGGACATCTATGGCGATGTGCCCGATGCTTACTGGAAAAAAGAAGAATTGCAAGGCTTGCTTAAAACCTTTCCTAAAGGACAAGTAGTAGTGTTGGTAAATGGGAAATTGGCGGGTTGTGCTTTTTCTATTGTGGTAGATTCTAAAAGTCTAGATAAAAAACATACCTATGAAGATATTGTAGGCGATGCAAAATTTAAAAGTCACAGTCCGAATGGCGATACATTGTACGGAATTGATATCATTATAAAAAAAGAATATAGAGGCTTGCGCCTTGGCAGGCGTTTGTATGATTACCGAAAAGAATTGTGCGAGCAACTCAATCTTAAAGCTATTGTTTTTGGCGGCAGATTGCCCAATTACCACAAGTATTCGCAAGAATTAAGTGCAAAAGCCTATATAGAAAAAGTGCGACAGCGCGAGATAGCAGATCCGGTGCTTAATTTTCAATTAGCAAACGATTTTAGACCCGTACGGATTTTGTCTAACTATCTGGAAGGCGATGCGGCTTCTAAAGAATACGCGGTATGGATGCAATGGGACAATATTTATTATACCAAAGACAACAAAAATCCGATTGCCGAAAAAACGGAAGTGCGTTTAGGCTTGGTGCAATGGCAAATGCGTTCGTATAAAAGCTTGGAAGAATTAATGCACCAAGTAGCGTTTTTTGTAGAATCGCTTTCAGGGTATCGTTCTGATTTTGCTTTGTTTCCGGAGTTTTTTAACGCGCCTTTAATGGCACAATACAATCAATTATCGGAAGCCGAAGCCATTAGAAAGTTGGCAAGTTTTACGCAAGCTATTCGTGAGAAAATGATGCAGTTGGCGGTAAGCTATAACATAAATATTATAAGCGGCAGTATGCCGGAAATTATAGAAGATAAGCTTTATAATGTAGGTTATTTATGCCGAAGGGATGGGAGTGTAGAACAATTTAAAAAAATGCACGTCACTCCGGACGAAGCGCAAGTTTGGGGTTTACAGGGGGGAGATGTCTTTTCTACTTTCGATACAGATTGCGGTAAAATAGGTATCTTGATTTGCTACGATGTCGAATTCCCCGAGCTTTCGCGAATAATGGCTTTAGAAGGAATGCAGATTCTGTTTGTCCCATTTTTAACCGATACTCAAAACGGTTTTTCCCGCGTAAAACTATGTGCCCAAGCCCGAGCGGTAGAAAACGAATGTTATGTGGCCATTGCCGGAAGTGTTGGCAACTTACCTAAAGTACATAATATGGATATTCAGTATGCACAATCGGCTGTGTTTACACCTTCTGATTTTAAATTTCCGTATGACGGCATTAAAGCCGAAACCACGCCCAATACCGAAATGATTTTAATTGCCGATGTAGATTTGGATGCTTTACGCGATTTGCACAATTTTGGCAGCGTAAAAAACTTAAAAGATAGAAGGGAAGATTTGTATTCGCTAAAGCGGAATTTTAGGGAGTAGGAGGTAGGTGTTAGGTGTTAGGTGTTAGGGAGTAGGTGTTAGGGAGTAGGTGTTAGGGAGTAGGTGTTAGGGAGTAGGGAAGGCTTCTCGATATATTTTTCCTCTCGCTAACGCTCGCTGAAAAACACTCGAAGTACCACTTCTCGATACTCCCGATACTTCGGGATTCCTCTTGCTAAAGCTCGCTGAAAAACACTCCTTTAGAAGTGACAGTGGGCTGTCAGCTCGAGTGCTGTTTTTTGGAGCGGTAGCGGAAAAAAACAGTGTATCGAGAGCAGGTTTATTGTTGCTTATTTCTTTTAAATAATGAAATAGAAAGATAAAGCAATCTTTACTTTTTTCCATTGCCGAAAAAAGTAACAAAAAAGTCTAGGCTTACGAACCTTGCTCTAAATTGTATGTTTGTAAGCTAAATTTTAGGAACTCACCCGATTATCATCGGGTTCAAACAGCCTAAAATTTCACGCTTACTGCACTGCCAATTTTACGAGCAATTTTCGATAGGCCGGTTTTTAAAAAAAGTTAAAGAGTTGAAGAGTCAAGGCGTCAAAAGATAAGGGGTTTAATAATTATTAACGATAGAATAAAAATGTATGCAATATGCTTTAAGTTATAAGCGAAGATTCTGAATTGAAATGCCGCTTATCGATACAGCCGATTAAGAAAAGCTGCGCAATTTTCAATTGCTTGTTTTTTTTAGAGTCAAGGAGTTAAAGAGTCAAGGAGTTAAAAGTTGAAGGGTTTAATGATTATCGATTCATGCATGTAGAATAAAAATGTATACTTTATGCTGTATGCGTAGATTTTGAGTTGAAGTACCACTTCTCGATACAGCCGATTAAGAAAAGCTACGCAATTTTCAATTGCTTGTTTTCTAAAATCGCCCACTCGAAGTGCCGCTTCTCGGGGCGATTTTGATGTGAGATTGGGATGGGGCGAAGTTATTTGTTGAGGTTAAAAACGAAACTGATGCGTTCTTGCGAACTATCGCTGTTTTACGAACGGTTTTTTTGGCTTGTGCATCTCTTCTTGTGCTTTTTCTACGTGGACGAGGTTTAATTTCGGCTTCTTTCAATTTTTTTTATTTTTGCAGACGCCTATATGGCAAAATAGTTTAGTTACTTTTACAGGAAAGGCCTCGTAGTTCAATGGATAGAATAGAAGTTTCCTAAACTTTAGATCCAAGTTCGATTCTTGGCGAGGCTACAAAATGACGGGATGGTTATCGTAAATTTTTTATGCGGTTTTAATACACTTCCAATACACTAGCCATACTGGAGCTATACTTGAGCTATACCGAAGCTACTTAGTATGTGTTTCGAAAAAATAGACCAGAATTTTCTATATAGAGCGTATTTTCTAGGCAAAATTCTTTACGGAAAGGAGGTTTGTTTCAATCCTAATTTCCTGATGGATTGGTTTTGAAGAATCGTCAATTTCGGTTGCATTTACGTTGTCGCTAGTATGTACGCTAAAAATAATATAGAAAGTTATACTAAATGGGCTTCTCAAGATAGACTGTTATAGCAAGAAAAAAAGAGCTTCTTTGATTACACAAGTCAGCCCCAATGGCGACGGTTCAAAAAAGCCCTTATAAGAACATTCAGAATGACGGTAAGAGTAAATCTAAGCCGATAGATGACTCTGAAAGTCTTAAATTTAAAGGTAACAAAAAAGAAATCGCTAAGCCCAAAAATAAAGTTAAAAAAGCAAAGACTTAAATACCCCCGCAACCGGTTGTACAAACCCAACCTAAGGAATGTCAAAAAGCGACAAAAGTTAATAAATCACAGAAAATTGTAAAATAACCGTGTTGTGAATTGCTTACAGTTCTTTAATTTTAGAGATTATTTACAGCGCAATGCGAGAAAATATAGTGCTATGATTAGTTGTGAATTGCTTACAGTTCTTTAATTTTAGAGATTATTTACAGCAATATATTTTTCACGCTTTTCTATATCCTGTTGTGAATTGCTTACAGTTCTTTAATTTTAGAGATTATTTACAGCTAAAATTAGCTTCATCACCACAACCTCTAAGTTGTGAATTGCTTACAGTTCTTTAATTTTAGAGATTATTTACAGCGGGCATTAAAAAACCAAACACATCTACCCAGTTGTGAATTGCTTACAGTTCTTTAATTTTAGAGATTATTTACAGCTTCCATTAATGAAATGCACAATAGCACCAAGTTGTGAATTGCTTACAGTTCTTTAATTTTAGAGATTATTTTCAGCAACAATCGAGGATTGTATCGAGAACCTAAAGTTGTGAATTGCTTACAGTTCTTTAATTTTAGAGATTATTTACAGCAACCGCATATAAATTTTTAAAGCCTTCTCTGTTGTGAATTGCTTACAGTTCTTTAATTTTAGAGATTATTTACAGCGGGTTATTGTTGCCAACGGACTTGTTTATGTTGTGAATTGCTTACAGTTCTTTAATTTTAGAGATTATTTACAGCAATAGAATGATTTTGCTCGAAGCAGAATATGTTGTGAATTGCTTACAGTTCTTTAATTTTAGAGATTATTTACAGCAACAATCGAGGATTGTATCGAGAACCTAAAGTTGTGAATTGCTTACAGTTCTTTAATTTTAGAGATTATTTACAGCATAGCATAGGTAATTTGCAAAGCGCTTTAAGTTGTGAATTGCTTACAGTTCTTTAATTTTAGAGATTATTTACAGCAAGAGTTGCAATTAAAAACTAATAATAATTAGTTGTGAATTGCTTACAGTTCTTTAATTTTAGAGATTATTTACAGCCACGCAGGCAACTTTAGGTCAAAAACGCTAGTTGTGAATTGCTTACAGTTCTTTAATTTTAGAGATTATTTACAGCTTATATTATTAAATATATCATATACAGGTCGTTGTGAATTGCTTACAGTTCTTTAATTTTAGAGATTATTTACAGCTGCTTCCTATTTTCTTTTATGCTTCACACTGTTGTGAATTGCTTACAGTTCTTTAATTTTAGAGATTATTTACAGCAATGTATAAATACCACCATACAGGCGGCTGTTGTGAATTGCTTACAGTTCTTTAATTTTAGAGATTATTTACAGCAAATGCCGATTTAACTCGTACTCCCGAATTGTTGTGAATTGCTTACAGTTCTTTAATTTTAGAGATTATTTACAGCTGCTTCGGCAACCGGTAAGCACCAAGAACAGTTGTGAATTGCTTACAGTTCTTTAATTTTAGAGATTATTTACAGCTTCAATCGCTGTTATTTCGTGGTTATTACTGTTGTGAATTGCTTACAGTTCTTTAATTTTAGAGATTATTTACAGCCAAAGGGAGCCAAAGAGCTCTCACAATTTTGTTGTGAATTGCTTACAGTTCTTTAATTTTAGAGATTATTTACAGCATAAATTCGACAAACAAAAAGGTGCTTTATGTTGTGAATTGCTTACAGTTCTTTAATTTTAGAGATTATTTACAGCATCACCTTCGTATGCCCGTTTGTCGTTTTGGTTGTGAATTGCTTACAGTTCTTTAATTTTAGAGATTATTTACAGCTAGAAAACTTTGACGATCAAACAGAGCTTTGTTGTGAATTGCTTACAGTTCTTTAATTTTAGAGATTATTTACAGCAAGGATTTTTAGAGGCATACACCAAAGCGTGTTGTGAATTGCTTACAGTTCTTTAATTTTAGAGATTATTTACAGCAAAAACGTTTTTTGTATTGCGTTAATGCATGTTGTGAATTGCTTACAGTTCTTTAATTTTAGAGATTATTTACAGCCGCTGTAACTGCAGCTCGCCTTCGCTCATTGTTGTGAATTGCTTACAGTTCTTTAATTTTAGAGATTATTTACAGCAAAGCTATAGATAAGTATGTAGAGTCTTTAGTTGTGAATTGCTTACAGTTCTTTAATTTTAGAGATTATTTACAGCTTTATAATTTTGTGTTTCGTTATTCTCATTGTTGTGAATTGCTTACAGTTCTTTAATTTTAGAGATTATTTACAGCTATTATTGGTGCCAGCCATAGTTTTTATTTGTTGTGAATTGCTTACAGTTCTTTAATTTTAGAGATTATTTACAGCTTTTAACTATGTGTGGGTTTGTAAGAAACTGTTGTGAATTGCTTACAGTTCTTTAATTTTAGAGATTATTTACAGCCGACCGTGCAGGAAACCAATACGAGCAGGTGTTGTGAATTGCTTACAGTTCTTTAATTTTAGAGATTATTTACAGCGAAAAACAACCAAGTTACGCATAACGAGCTGTTGTGAATTGCTTACAGTTCTTTAATTTTAGAGATTATTTACAGCTAAACATAAAGTCTGTTCCTTCTAAATCTAGTTGTGAATTGCTTACAGTTCTTTAATTTTAGAGATTATTTACAGCTTAAATTTCAAGAAGCAGACAACGAAGACTGTTGTGAATTGCTTACAGTTCTTTAATTTTAGAGATTATTTACAGCTTAAAGGTATAGAAGACTTTAATAACTACTGTTGTGAATTGCTTACAGTTCTTTAATTTTAGAGATTATTTACAGCGTATCTGCAAAAGGTCGTACATAAGGGTTTGTTGTGAATTGCTTACAGTTCTTTAATTTTAGAGATTATTTACAGCGGAATTTCCTTGATACCAAGCAAAGTCTTTGTTGTGAATTGCTTACAGTTCTTTAATTTTAGAGATTATTTACAGCAAATAAAAACAAGTATAGAAACAAGTATAGTTGTGAATTGCTTACAGTTCTTTAATTTTAGAGATTATTTACAGCTTAGAAGCTCTTTTTGCCTTATAAGGTATTGTTGTGAATTGCTTACAGTTCTTTAATTTTAGAGATTATTTACAGCAACCTTCTTTTGCTTCTTGTTTGGCATCTTGTTGTGAATTGCTTACAGTTCTTTAATTTTAGAGATTATTTACAGCCGTCTTTGATGCGCTCGCGTACCTTATCCCGTTGTGAATTGCTTACAGTTCTTTAATTTTAGAGATTATTTACAGCGTGTAAACAATAAGTACGGCCAAGATATGGTTGTGAATTGCTTACAGTTCTTTAATTTTAGAGATTATTTACAGCAAGAACGAAAGGCTAATGAAGCTAAACGATGTTGTGAATTGCTTACAGTTCTTTAATTTTAGAGATTATTTACAGCACGCAAAGAAGATAATAGTTGAAACATCTGTTGTGAATTGCTTACAGTTCTTTAATTTTAGAGATTATTTACAGCGATACCTATTAATGCGCCGTTCTTTCCATCGTTGTGAATTGCTTACAGTTCTTTAATTTTAGAGATTATTTACAGCATACCGGGTGTAATTAACTGGTATGCTGTTATTTAAATGTGTTTGTAGGAATAAAAAATGAGTTGGTATATTTAATATTCTATCAACGTTAGTCCAATAATCTTATTTCTAAAAGAGTTCTAATTGTTGATCCGGAGTTTCCGGTTCTACTTCTTTTTTACCGTGAAACAGCTCAATCATCCCAAACTGTTTGTCGGTAATTTGCATAACTGCTACTTTTCCTTTTTTTGGTAAATTCTGTTTGGTACGTTTAATATGTACGGCTGCATTTTCGCGACTGGCGCAAAAGCGACTATAGATGGAAAATTGGAACATGCCAAAACCATCGTCTAATAATTGCTTACGAAATCTAGTTGCTGCTTTGCGTTCGGTTTTGGTTTCGGTTGGTAAATCAAAAAAGACAAGTACCCACATACTTCTATACTGGTTTAAACGGGAAAATCGGTTGTTTTCCATGGTTGGTTAATTAGAATTGGTGGCTTCGATACAATCTCGATGCACTTCGTTGTCGAGATCACTCAGCCACCGGGTTTTTAGTTTGTGGTGCACTTCGTTTTCGAGATCACTCAGCCACTGGGTTTTTTGATTTTCGAAGCATTTCGTTTTCGCGATTACTTTGCACATACATTTTTCTGCTTTAGGTTATTGAGTGGTTGCGGTAGCAACTGTATCGAAATGACCTGTTAATTGGTGGCTTCGATACAATCCCGAAGCACTTCGTTGTCGGGATCACTCAGCCACCGGGTTTTTTCAATTTTCGGAGCATTTCGTTTTCGAAATCACTCAGTCACCGGAGTTTAATTTAATTAGGGGTCTTTTTATTTACATTAAATACTTTTTTAGCTAATTTCGGGAGCAAATTTGTAGCTCCGTGCATTAGAGCTTCTTTCTTTTTTCTACTCCAACCTTGTATTTGTTTCTCCCTATAAAAAGCTTCGTCAATTCTATCAAACTCTTCGTAATATAATAGCTTTACCGGTAAACGTTTTGCCGTATAGTTCGCACCAATTCCTAAATTATGTTCTGAAAGTCTTTTTTCAAGTTGTTTTGTACTTCCTGTATAATAAGAGCCGTCTGCGCAAAGCAATATATAAGCATAGCCGTTTATCATAAGGTTTCTTTTTCTTTATTCTTCATAATTGGTATTTCTGATGTATGGTGGCTTCGATACAATCTCGATGCACTTCGTTGTCGAGATCACTCAGCCACCGGGTTTTTTGATTTTCGGAGCATTTCGTTTTCGCGATTACTTTGTACATACTTTTTTCTGCTTTAGGTTATTGAGTGGTTGCGGTAGCAACTGTATCGAAATGACCTGTTAATTGGTGGCTTCGATACAATCTCGATGCACTTCGTTTTCGAGATCACTCAGCCACCGGGTTATTAGTTTGCGATGCACTTCGTTTTCGAGATCACTCAGCCACCGGGTTATTAGTTTGCGATGCACTTCGTTTTCGAGATCACTCAGCCACCGGGTTTTTAGTTTGTGATGCACTTCGTTTTCGAGATTACTCCGCCACCGGATATAGTATTTTTCTACTGCTACCGTAAAAACATTCATATAAACTATTGGTTGTTCTGCTCATGGCATTCATTAGTGGACTTTGTTTACCATCAATTTCTACATCTAGTGCCGGAATTTGTAATAGCTCTATTTTTATATTTGGTGTTAGTTCTTCTAAATTACATCCACTTTCTACAATATCGTAAACCAAAGCATCTACATAAGGCCGATAAGGCTCCATTATGTCATCGGCCAAAGAAAATGCATTGTATTTATTATGGTGAAATATGCCAACAGAAGGTAACATACCACTGCTAACAATTGCCCTCGCAGTAATAGCTCGTAAAATAGCGTAGCCATAATTCAATAAATTATTGGGAGGAATTCCTTTTTGATTCCGACTAAAACCTTCAATATCAAATAAGTTCTGGAAATAATGCGCTGCGGCAATTGCTTCGTGGTTTTGGGTATCGCCGCTTTTTACTTCTTTACTCCAACGCTCTAATTTTAAACTGTATTTTTCACGCGATTTTAAATGTGTTGCCTGATTTGCAATCTTTACGGAAACCGTTTGTTGCCAAAGTTGTTTTTTTAATGGAATACTGGCATCTAATTGATACCGATACCGTACAGTTTGTTCGGTATGACCAACTAAGGGTTGTAAAAAAGAACAGGGTAAGTGTTGTTGATCGCACGTGATTACAGCGGTTTTATTTTGCACCAGTTTCATTAGCAATGCATTGGTAATGGTAATTTGCTGATTTTCTAATACTACAAAGCCCAAATCCTCAATAGGTATCGTTTTTTCTGGTTTATCTTCCTCGGGAAAGTTTGCCACTAACTGTTCATTTTTGGTGCTTAGGTAGGCCGGGTTGCCGAAAAATAGAGTACGTTTGATCACCTTATCCGTTTTAAATTACCAAGCCTATCTACCGATAATTTCCAACATCTATCTGATATTTTAAAACTATCAGTATCCATGGTTGAAATAAGCTTATTTTGACTTCCCAATTCTCCATATTTTGTTTTAGTATCATACTTCTTAATCAAGTCTGATATATTACTTTTAATAAAATAACATTCCTTACCTGAAGATTTTTCCATTTTATATATTCGATTAACCTGCCCTTTCGAAAGATTTGCAAAATTTACCAAATTGGGATTGTTAATTTCTTCATCTTTAGGAATGTAAACCAAATCATCTGGTGACAACGAAAACAAAAAAGTTCCCAATTTTGGATTAATAGGTGCTTCGGTACGTTCTTCCCCTGGCAAGGATGCTACTACTTTTTGATGAGCCACCACTTCATTTAAGGGTACCGTTTCATAGTTTCGTTTTTCTTTTTTTTCGTCCCAATAAATGTTAAAAAATAAATTGGTCCCTTTATCTGCTTCAACGTATTTAGAACTGTTATTCCCTGTTTCACCCAACGAAAACTTTGAACCTACTTCATACACTCTTACTTTATAAATGGGTTGATGGGGTTTACCATCGTTTAATTGTTTAATAGTATTGTTTAACTCATCAATCCCATCTGGGCTAAAGGCTAAATCAAAACGCTCGTTTTCTTTTTCATCTACATAGTTTTTTAGATGATTATTAAGTATTTTTTTGATGCTGGTATCGGTTATAGAATTCAAGTGTTTTCGATTTTTAATAGATTCCAACAAAACTCTTCCTGCTGTGGCAATTTTACCTTTTGGAGTATCGATACCTTTTATTTTTCCGTAATAGGTGGCTTTATGCAAAGATTTCCGTATCGCCCAATTAGAACCCCTTTGCTCTACCTGCACCTTTTTTATAGTTCCGTTTACTTTTTTCCATTTAAAGTATTTATTCGTAGCCCGGTTAATTACCCGTTTATTCTGTTTAAAGCTTATTACAGTTGTACTTAATGTTTCTTTAGCCTGTTCAGTAAAGCTCTCCCAAGGTTTATGGTAATCTTTAGCAACTGTGATGGTTCGAGTGCCACCGGTTTTTTTGTCAGGTATTGTTTTCTTTTCTACTTGACGCAATTTAGAAACCAATCCATGGTTTTTACGCTTGGTGTTGAGTGAAGTAATATAATTGGTATGCTCTATTGTAGCACAAGCAATAACTAGAGCATCGAGTGCATGATGGCGGTGATCTAAACGTTTTTTTGTAAAACCGCTGGCTAACTCATCGGGAACAGTATTTACCATATAAGAATTGCCATGTGCGTCGGTTTTTTCAAAACGGAATTCAGTAGAATTGGTAATTTCATTCATACGCTCAAAACGCGGGGTCAACAAATCGTTCCAAACATCATTTAGCCCCCAGTCTTGTTTAAGCATACTGGTTATTTTACCAATTACCGGAACTAAATTTTTTGATGTTGTATCCTGCTCACCTTCTTTCCTTACTACATTGCTCAACAATCCTTTTATGACTTTACTAATATAACGGCTATCGTTTAATTGCCGATTAATAAAACCGTCTGGAATATCTTCACTTAACAGAAATTCCAGTTTCTTTTTATTATCTTTAAAGTAGGTCTTACAATGTTTTTCGTAATCTTCTTTAGAAAGTATTTTAACATTCCTTCCGTTAAGTGAAAGCTCTGGAACAATACTGCCTCCCCTATCCATAATAAATTGGTAGGCGGTCTTGTTGCCTTTATACGGATAAGGATTTACGGCTGCTTCGCAGATTACCTTGTTGCTCATAGAATCATCAAAATAACGGGAACGGGGGATAATGTGTTCTACCTCATATTCACTGGTAAATAACTTACTTAATGGAATGATTTCACCCGTATAAGGAGAAACATATCCTTGTTGTAACCATAACTTATACTTATTTATTTCTGCTTTCGTTGGTGAAGATTTCCTACGGATTTTATCTATATCCTCCATCTCAATATTTTTATATGCTACGGGTGAATGAGCATAAATACCTTCCTCATATAATTTTAGTATTTCTTGATGTCCTTTGGAATAAGGCCGCACGCTTCCCTCAATTTCGGTATCGTCCATTAGTTCCTGCAATATATTTTTAATACGCGCATTGGTATTGGTATTCTGGTTAATTGCATCAGTAATACGTTGCCGTACATCTGCCGAATTCTTCATTTCCCGCCCTAATTCAACGTGTATTTCATCAAAATAACCTTCTTTACCTTGACCATAATACTCCCAAATATCACGCACCACTCGTAAGGTTTCGGTAACTACTTGCTCGACTATCGGGTTTCTAAGACTATGCTGTTTAAAATCTTTCAAATACTTTGAAATATCCTTAGGTTTTGTCCATCGTATGATTTCACTGACCTCCGCATGTCGATTATATACAGCATAACTAGCTTGATACGTGTTTAACCCTTTGTACCGATGTGAAGCTTTAGCGAAACTTTTTAAAACTGCTTTTGGTATGTCATCATCGGATACCTTTTCAATCTTTTCTGGGTCGCGTCCAATGGCATCAAGCCTTTCCATAATAGCGTCTATCCTCGATTTAGTTTCTTCAGAAATGCTTTCTTCTTTCCAATAGTTACCGCGACGCATTAAAGGCAACAGTTTTTTCAGTGCCTTCTCGGAATAGGAACCATAGGCACTATCGAAAGGTTTCATTTTAATGAATGCTTCAAAAAAGGCGTTTTCGTCTAAATTATTTTTTTTTGCAAAAGTTTTTAAAGCTGTGCCATATTGTTTTCGGTCACGGACTGAATAGATTATGTGCCATAAACCAAAAACAAAATCAGTATTCAAAAAACTTTTTGGCTCTATATTATCTAATTTTGAGAGTCTTGTAGTAATTTCTGCCCGTAATTCGTTGCAGGGATAGTTTTTATCCTCTATATAATTCCATCTATAAGACTTTTCTTTGAGCTTAAAATACTTTAAAAGAGCTTTTTGATTAATTTCCTTACGCTGATTTAAAAAATCGTATAAATCCACAAAACCTTCTTCCTCTTTCAAAAATTGAGAAGTTACGTCTTGATCTAATATAGGCTTTCCATCTTTGAAACATTCTCGTTGATAGATTCGCAGGTTATGGATGAATTGCCACAACCGAAATTCTTGATATAGCGGATGGGACTTTGGAATACATTTCAGCGGTTGATTTATTTTCTCACCATCTTTAACATACGTTCTACTTTCAAATGCACAGTTGGCAATCAAAGATTTTTTGGTTTTTAAAGGACGTTGGTAAAATATAATATCATCTATAAAAAGATATTTAAATCCCTTATCGGCAATGTTGGCTTTATGGGCTTCATTTTTACGGTACAACTCATTTATACTCTTACGGTATAATTCGGGATCCTTTAATTCAGGATGAAAGGACAATTGTGTTTCTAATATTTTATTTAGTTCTTCTCGGTAAAACTTCCGCTCAATGGTCTTCACTAACTTACCTCGAATTTTTTGATCGGGCTTTTTAAGTAGGGTGTCAAAAATATACTCTCCCACAGTTTTTTTAGAATCCCGTATTTCGTTTTCGGTTTTCTTTTTAATAGCAATCCAGTCTTTTTCGCTATCTACTGCCCTAAAGCTTCGTTTTATATTTCCCTCTTTATCTTTTTTAGGTTCACCTTTTTTATCAAGAGTTGTGGTTACAATAAATTCTTTGTCTTTTCCTACCCACTCAAACAAAGGCTCTTTGCTTTTTCGTCTATATATCCAATCATTTTCTAAAATTACATTGTACCAAATTCCACCTTTCACTTTATCACCTGCCTTAACATCGACCACTTTCAACTTATGGTATTCTTCCACTTTATTTGTATCGCCCTCCAAATCTTCATCCCGTGACTGATAATAACCACGTTTCTGATTAAAATTGAGCAATATCCAAGCTAATTCTTCTTTTGAAATTTTATTCTTTAGGGCTTTTTGCCGCAGATAATACAATGTCCAGTCATACGGCAATTCCAAATTTTGGCCTTCCCCTTTAAATGCATTCACCATTTCATTGAAAGAGTCTTGAAATATAAAATGAAAATCACCTTTTTCATCGGTGCGATAGGGTAGTTTTGGTTCTGTCCCTTTTTTAAATTGCCCAAAACGTTTTTCAAAATCAATATCTGTGGCGTAATGTTTTGGTAAAAAATCAAGAATGTTCAATACGCGATGCAATCGTTCACGACGTAAATTGCTACGTTGATAGAGCCTTCGCATCGATCTCGCAGCAGTCCTGTCTGCCGTAGCGGAAATGGATTGCCCAGTACTAAAGTCATTCATTTGCTTTGCATCCATAGGAATAATTCGGCTACCCATTCCTATAATTTTACCTTCTTTTTTATTGAAATCTGTTTCCACCAAAGCCCAACCAATCGAGTTGGTTCCTAAATCCAAACCTAAAATTTTTTTCATAATAATGCTTTTAGAATATAATTTTCTTTTATTTCAGAAGTTCGTAGTTATTTTTAATTATATTTTTATATCTTTACAGTTGTAAGCAATTCACAATAAGGATTATTCCGTTGTGAAAACATTTAAGCCGCCTCACCTTACCATGTGGGGCATTTTTTAATTCAATATTTTTTTACCCACACCCATTCTTCTCTACAACTAAGCTTCTCATTAGTATTCACCAAATGGCTTGGATGCTTGTTGGTGTCCTCTCCACAGGCTGTTTTCCCGCCTTTGGTTCCGCTATGAATTATAGCTGTTGGTGTATGTTTTACTGGCATAATTAATTGGTTTTTTGTTCTTTGTTTTTCGTTGCTCGTTATTTGTTTAACCTTTTGTCTGCGCTTTCTCGACGCTTCGGGAGACAATAGTTTATTTTATGAGCACAAGGATTTTAGTATTTTGTTAATTTTCCTTAAAAATAATTAAATTATAGACATAAACGTTAAAAAAATAGGATTAAATCTTTTCTTCTCCTAGCAAATGTACCACCACGTGTAATTGCTCTTCGGGGTGGGCTTGGGCGTCTATTTGCTGTACGCGGGCTTCGAAATTGGTAAAACCTACCTTTAATAATTTATATATAATACGGTTTTCGTTACGGGGCACGTAGCCTAATTTATGCTCTTGGGAATAAACAGCTATGGCGCGTGGGTCGTATTGGTTGTCGGGTTCGGCTTTTAAGTTTAATTGGCTGCCAATGTTTAATTCTTTAAAGGCAATTGCTCCTTCGTAGTAGGTGAAACCTGCGATGGGGAAGTTACATAAGTGTTCTCGGTGTTTTTTTGTGGTTTTCATAATTGATTTGTCTTTTTAGAATTTAATGTTCATTTTTTCCATTGATGAAAAAACGAACCAAAAAAATCTAGGCTTACGAACCTTGCTCTAAATTGTATGTTTGTAAGCTAAATTTTAGGAACTCACTCGATTATCATCGAGTTCAAACAGCCTAAAATTTTACGCTTACTGCACTGCCAATTTTACGAGCAATTTTCGATAGGCCGGTTACGAAAGTTAAAATTAGGTTGTTTTTAAACTTGCTTTAAGTGTTCTCGGTGTTTTTTTGTTTTCATATCTTAAAATAATTGTTCTGCTCATTTTTTCTTGATAAAAAATCCTTCGTCTACGCTCAGGATAAACTAAACCAAAAAATCAAGAATAGTTAAGGAAATTTTCTTTGCTTCGATAGTATCGAAACAAAGAAATCACTCGCTCTCTGCGCTGCATGCTTTTTTTCGCTATCGCGAAACGCACTTCCGCTTGTCACTCGTTATTTCTGAAACTATTCAGACATTTATTTACACTAAAATTCTCTTTGGTTTTGCTACGAAGACTAAAAGTAGGTCGTTTTTAAACTTGCTTTAAGCGTTCTTTGTGTTTTATAGTTTTTGGGTTTTGGTTAGTTCTTTTTTGATTTTCTGTCGGAGCCATTTTGGGGATAGTACTTCTACTGCGTTGCATGCTTTTTTTCGCTATCGCGAAACGCACTTCCGCTTGTCACTCGTTATTTCTGTAACTATTCAGACATTTATTTATACTAAAATTCTTTTTGGTTTTAGTACGAAAGTTAAAATTAGGTCGTTTTTAAACCAGTTTATAAATTTGAAATAACATAGGTGTTCTCTGTGTTTTTTTGTGGTTTTCATATCTTAAATAATTGTTCTGCTCATTTTTTCTTGATAAAAAACGAGCCAAAAAATCAAGAATAGTTAAGGAAATTTTCTTTGTTTCGATAGTATCGAAACATAGAAATCACTCGCTCTCTGCGCTGCATGCTTTTTTTCGCTATCGCGAAACGCACTTCCGCTTGTCACTCGTTATTTCTGAAACTATTCAAACATTGATTTATATTGAAATTCTTTTTTGTTCATTACAAGACTAAAAGTAGGTTGTTTTTAAACTTGCTTTAAGTGTTCTTTGTGTTTTATAGTTTTTCATAAATCATATTGTTTTAGGGTTTTGGTTAGTTCTTTTTTGATTTCTTGTCGGAGCCATTTTGGGGATAGGACTTCTACTGCGCTGCCCATTTTAAGAAGGTGCATTTTAAACTCGAAATTCGGGATTAAAAGATAGGAGATTTCTACCGCGCTGCTTGTTTCTTTCTCTAATTGCTGACTGTGGTGCAGGGGTAAGCTTTGTAAGTATTTGTATTGCTGACGGCTTAGTTTAAGCACTACTTTTTCTGCTCGTTCTGCAGCATCGTAATTTAAGCCTACAATGCTATAGAATTTATCTAATTGCGGTTCAAAATCTTTTAAATTTATGTTGCAAACATCTTTTAGTTCTAATTTGCTAATTCGGTCTAAACCGAAAATACGTATCTTTTTATGACCAACAGGAACGCCTACGACATACCAACGGTTGGCATATTCTCTTATTTGCAACGGACAAATAGTATAATTTTTATAGGTATTGTTGTGGTAGTTTTCGTGAATAAAACCAATACTTCTTTGTTGCTTTATGCCCAATAACAAAGGTTTGATGTATTGAATGCCCTTGAATTTTGAACTGTCTTCTAAAGCTACTTTTTCGCGTAGCAGATCAAAATCTTCCAAGCTTTCTTTAAACAATTCGCCAAGATGTACCAGCTCGACAAATTTAAAAAACGATTGGATGCGTTTTTCATCTTTACGGTCAAGAATATAACCTTTTTTTGTAGGTTGATATTGTAAACCAATTCCGAACTCGGTTTCCAAAGCTTTAAAATCGCGCTCTATCGTCCGGTTGGTGGTTACAATATCATAATCACGTTCCAAGCGTTCTACAAGTGTCTTCTTGGAAGCATAGGGATAGCTTTGCAATAAATGAATTATTACTTCTAAGCGCTTTATGAGTTTATATCCTGCCATAGTTTTGCTGGTATTGGTACAAAGTAAAGTAAGGGGTTCGTCAAATGGTGTCGAAGGTAGGGAATTTTTTTTCGTTTTTTGTTTACGGTTGTTCGTTTAGCGTTTTGACAGTGAGCAGTATTCAGTGTTCACAGTTGGCGGGGATTAGTGGTTAGAGGTGAGAGGTGAGAGGTGTGTGGTGAGAGGTGAGAGGTTAGAGGTGTGTGGTGAGAATTTCAAATCTCAAATTAAGAATCCACCAGAAAATTGTCATTCTGGAAAAATCTGACAGCGGAAGATTTTATTCAGAATCTCTTGGTTGAGTGTTTTTAGTTTTTCGTTTCTTGTTTTTCGTTCAATGAAAATTTCAAATTTCAAATTTCAAAATGAGGAATTACAGATTGAAGATTACGTGTAGGTGGCAGAATTTTTTTTCAATATACAATTTACGCTATACAGTATTCAGTTGGCAGGGGTTAGTGGTTAGAGGTGAGAGGTGAGTGGTTAGAGGTGTATGGTGAGAATTTCAAATCTCAAATTAGGAAACCACCAGAGAGCTGTCATTCTGGAAAAATCTGACAGCGGAAGATTTTATTCAGAATCTCTTGGTTTAGCGTTTAGCGTTTTTCGTGATTCGTTTACTGATTAATTGGGGATTTGTGTATTGGTATATTCGAGTATTTGGGATTGGTTAATTTGTGATTCGTTTTTTGTTTTTTGTTGGTTGGTGTACTGGTTGACCCCCTTGTGTTCCCCCTAAAAGGGGGAAGGGTTTTTCTTTTCGCTCAACCTGCTATTTATTTATTCTTTTATGAATTGTTTTGTGGTTTGTTGTCCGTTGGGTTGGGTTAGTTTTAAAAAGTATAGTCCTGGTGCCAGGTTGTTTATGTTTATTTTATTGGTAGTGGGGTAGGTGTTTTTTTGCAGGCTTTGTCCTGCCAAGTTATAAATAGTATAGGTTTTAAAAGTTTGGCCTTGACCGGGTTTTAGGTGCAAGCTGTTTGTAGCGGGGTTTGGATATAGGCGTAAGGTTTTTTGCAGCTTGTTATCGGCTACGGCCATATCATCGCAATTGCCACCCCATTGTGCTATAAAAAAATCGGTATCGCCGCCTTGGGAATTGATGGGGGGCACTAGTGGGTGGTTGTCAAAAAGGCTACTGCCAAAATACCCGCCTGCAATAATATTGTTGTTGGTATCTACGGCTATGGAGGTAATTTGGTCGTTGGTACTGGATTGCTCCGGCATTTGTATAACCCCCAGGGCCTGTCCGGTAGCGGGGTCAAAGCGGAGGATAAAAGGGTCGGGTATATAGCCTTGACCAAGCGGGGCATCTATGTTGACCCCATCCCAGGTATTGCCCAAAAGACCAAGGCCCAGAAGTACCTCACCATCGCGAAAGGCAATGCTGCGGCCCGGGAAACGGGAGGCAATATCGGGGTTGGTGCCCCAAATAAGGTTCCCATCGCTGTCGAGCTTGATTAAAAAAGGGGCTTGCGGACTACTACCTATAGCCACGTCTTGGGTAAATTCATAGCCGGCAAAACTCTGCTCACCATTATCATTAGAGAGACCGGTTATATAGATATTACCCTGGTCGTCTAAACGCAGGTCACCCAGACTCCAATATAAAGCATTGGTTTGTTGTTGCTCTATGGGTTCGTGGTACCAGATAACATTGCCTTGGTTATCTACGGCCGCCAGATAAAAGGAGGCATCTGTATTGGCACCATAACCGTCTATGCTTAAACTTTCGCTACTGCGTTTGGTATCGGCTATATAATAACGGTCTAAATTGGCATCGTATACCAATTGAAGGTCATACCAAGAAGAGATAGTTTCCATCTCAATAGGTATAAAGTCCAGTAAATTGCCATCGGCATCGTACTTTACGATGACCGATTGCAACTCCCCTTCAGGGACAGTTAACTGGCCATTTAAGTGTGTACCCTGCCAAAAACGCATAAGGCTGTGGGTACGTCCGTTGGGCTCTACGATAGTGCGTTGGTTAAAACCACCTACTGGAACGTTTGGTATACCCTCTGGCTCCCGCAACCATTGGAAATTACCTTCACTATCATATTTGATTAAGTAAATTACCTTAAACATAGGGTCGGGGTTGCCATAGTTGGCGGTAGTGGTTTTGATGGTGTCGGTATCAAAATGTGGGGGAGGGGGTATCGCAGCGGTGGTGGAATAATTATATGTTTGGCCACTTACATACACATTGCCTTGAGCGTCTATACCGAGAGAGCAAGCGTAATCTGACGCTCCCCCACCAATCATTTTATCCCAGCGCAGGTTACCCATACAATCTGTGGAGAAAACATAGGTGTCTTTTCTGTTATTGGTATGGTTGTAGGTGGAAAGGACCTGGCCATCGTAGGTTATTTCGTGGTTGCCTACCTCTGCTAAAAAATAATAATTGTTGTTGGCATCGGTGGCCACCTCTAAGATACGTTCGTAATTTTGCCCATAGATGCCACTACCGTTTATATTGTATTGCCCGCCGCCGGCCTTGGCCCATTGCCAATCGGGGCTTTGTTGGGCGAATAGGGTGAGTGGGAGGAGGAATAGCAGTAGGAGGAGGCCCCCTTGTGTTCCCCCTAAAGGGAGAAGGGGTGGTTTGTTGGTTAATACATGTATTGGTTCAGCGTTTTTCGTTGAGCGTTTTTCGTTGGGCGTTTTTTGTGTATTTGAGAACCAGTAAACTGGGCTGTTTTTGTGGAATAGGTTAGGTTTCATACTTTAAAATTTAAAACGCAGCTGTTTTAGTAACAGCTGCGTTTGTTAGACTTATTTTTTTATTAGTAATTTTTGGACAATGGGTTTGCCTTGGTGGTAAAAAACCAAGACATATTGCCCGGAAGCCAAACTACCAAGGTTAAAGCGTTCTTGACCTTCTAGATTTTTGACCAGCTTACTACGGTGTAAGTTGCCGGCTAAATCGTAAATACGCAGTTCGCCACCTTGAAGGTTAGCATTGTTTTTTATCTTATAGTCTACCGTGGTTTCCTGATCTAACGGGTTTGGCGAAACCGTTAAGTTTATTTGGCTTTTGGCTTGTAGCGGAGGAAATTCGAAAGTAGAATCGCTTTTACACAGAATTTTGCCACCTGCATAAGCGGTAACGCTAAATGCTTGTTGACCACCCAAAAAGCTTGGATCTGGGATAAACTGGATTGGATTTGCCAAGAAATTATAAGTAGCGTTGGCCGGAATACTTATATGGGCAGGAATATAGGTGCCGTCCGGAGAACTTAGTACCAAGGTAATGTTATGGTTATACAGGTTGGTAATGGTGCCATAAATTTCGTAATATAAATAGGGCTTATCCTGCGCTAAACTAATCTTTTGTATATAATAATCTATATCACATACTCTATCACAGTAGCGACCAGTACCAATGGATAGCGGATTGGAGGTAAAACTACAAAATTCGTTTTCTAAGGTTAAGGTGCTCACGCCTTGGTAACCATCTATAACAAAAGGCTCTACTTGACCCGGGAAAGTTTGTGAATTGTTATCCAGACTCCAGGTATAACTCTCAAATTCTGGTAAAGGCCCTATTATATAAGGGTTGTTTTTTACTCTTTTAGGGCAATATTGAAAACAGCCATCGGGAAAGATCCATATAAACTCTTCGGGTGATTTTGGAGCGGTAATTTGTGCTGTACTGCTACAACCCGCCTCTCCCGGTTGGTAGCGCACTTGATAAGCACCGCCATGGGAAACGATAATTTCTTCGCCAATTTGACCGTTACTCCATGTAAAATAACCAGGTGCCCCGGGAATAGCATCTACCGATAAACGGATACGATAGGGCGCACAGCTAAGGATTTCGTAGTCTACATTTAAATTATATTGGGGGTAAACCTGTATTGTAAAAAGTTTGTTGGCCGTGCAATTAGTAGTTATGTCGCGGTATTCTAGGCGGTAAAGATATTCGCCAGGGCTACCGGCCATGGTTTGATAATTGACTTCTGGCCCCGGTAACCAATCTTGTACTAAAATATCGCCAGCTGTTTCTTGCAGCCATACCCTATACTCTGTGTTATCTGGCGAGAGGGTGCCGTTTATTTGTAAGTCTTCGCCACTACATAGCTCTCTTGTGGCCACAGCAGATAGATTTGGGGGGAGGGATTCGTTGATATAAATGGAATTTGTTTTTTTAAAGGCACAACCATTGGCGTCAAAAAGATGTAAGCTGTATTCGCCAAGCGCTGTAGCGGTATAGCTACTTGAACTGGCCCCGGGAATTTCTTGTTGGTTAAAAAACCACTGATAATCTAAAGGATAATTCGTACCCGGTAATGGGGTATAAACTAATTCCGTCGTAGCCCCGGCACATAAAACCTCGCCATTTTGTGCATTGATGTCTCCTTGGAAATAAGCTTCTATAACTTCTATACCGGAAATAGTATGCGTATCACTACAACCATAGGGGCCGGTAATTGTTAAAGAGATGGAATTATCCTGCGTTTGTACTAAAGAAGGGGTAATTGTCTGCAAGGTGTTGCTGCCACCATTAAACTCCCATAAGTAGGTGGCGCCGGGCTGGGGGTAATCTGGGGTTAAATAGACCGTGTCTTCTACACAATAGGACATTTGGGCAATGCTAAAATTAGCATTAGGGGTTTGCAGGTTTACAGTACTACTAACTTCACAAAGCGGGAAGCCCGGTTGCTGAATTTGCAATTTAAATTCGTAATTGCCCTGGGGCAAGGTAGCTTGGGCACTGTCAAAACTTTCTGCACCTAATGGCATCAAAGAGTTGGTATCTAAATTTAAAATTTCGTAAGTAACCTGTAGGCCATTATAATCAGGCAGGTATTCGGAATCGTTATAGAGGGTTACATTATATTGATTTGCCCCGTTGCAGGTAATGCTATAGTTTAAGGTAGCCTCATAGCCTACTTCTATGTCTATTAATTTGGAAACTACGCAATCGCCATACCGTGCAGCATATAGAAACCAATAGGTACCCGGAATTGAAGTAGCATAGTTTCTAATTGTATTAGAGGGGCTGTTAGTAAAAGTAGCGTTGGTGTTAGTGAAATTTCCATATTTTTTCCAAATAACTTCGTCAGGTGTACCGGTATGGCTGGCAGTAAGTTGAATATTTTGGCAGGATGCCCAATTTCCTGTAAAGCTTATACTTTCTCCTGAGTCGCACGCTATAGGATCGTCACAGTCTTGGGCGACCGGGATAGGTTGGGATTGTGTACTACAGCCATCTTGATTTGTTGCTATTACGTAATATTCACCAAAAGGTGGGTTGCTTAAACTCCCTAAGTTTAATACGGGGTTGGTTTCGCCCGGAATTGCTGAGCCATTTACATACCATTGAAAATCTAGCGCGGAGATATCGCCTTCTGCGTTTGCGGTAAAAATACTATTAATATCGTTTGGGTTGCAAAAAGAGTTGCCATTTTGTTGGGAAATATCGATAACCGGAGCAGGAAAAACCGTTATATTGGCATTTGCTACTGCGGTATTACATGAGGAATTGGCAATACTTACCTCATAATTTAAGGTTAAATTATTATCTACCGGGTTAATAGCAATATCTGTGAATATAAACTCTGTTGGCGAAATTACGGTACCGGTAAAATTTTGGCCGTTACCAAAAGCAAGATTTAGATCTTCGCTGCCATTTACCCCTGTTAGAGGAAAAGTACTATTAACTGTAATATCAAATTCTTCGCCTGCGCAAATACTATTAGGAGCATTTACTGTAAGACTTGGGGAAGGGGTAAGGCTAAAGTTGTAAGTATCTATGATCACCATTTCTCCACAAACTTTTGCCAAAACTTCTATAGTACCTGAATCTACGGTGCTCCCAGCATTGGTATACACTTCATTGAATAAAACTGTTGCACTAGCAGAGCCTTGGCCTGCAGAGACACTACCTAATTCGGACGGATTTACCACCCATTCGTAGGCATCACTATCTAGATAGTTGATATTAAAATCTGATTCGGAACTAGCACAAAAACTTGCATCTGCCGGAGAATTGTTATCTACGTTGATTATTTCTTTCTGAACTGTTTTTTTCTCGATTGGCAGGTGAATAGGGGTGGAGGTACAAGTAGCATATTCCAAATTAACTAATTTAGCACTGAGGCTAAAAGGGCCACTAGAATACTGGTCAAAGACTACTGAAACATTTTCGCCGGTATTGGGCCCTAAGAAGGTGCCATTTTCTACTTCCCAGAGCACTTCAAAACCATCGGTTAGACCATTAAACGTATAGGTTTCTGCGCTTCCTGGACAAATTTGTGTGGGACCGCTTATGCTGGCGCCAGTAATATTGGGAGTTTCAAATACGTCTACGTAGGATGATGCATTACAACCACTATCGGTTATAGCAGTTATTTTATAGCGACCCGGGGTAATAAAAGTATGGTCTATAGCCGAAGCGTTGACAGTAGCCACAGTTTGGTCATTTTTTGTGATTGACCAGCATATATTGGTCTGGTTTTGGGTTAAACTAAAGGTTAAAGCCTCTCCTTCGCATATACTTTCAGGGTGGGGGGTTATTTCTAGACTTTCAGCAACTTTAAAGTTATATTCTGCTTTACCTCCACATTCTTGTAAGGTATTGGTGTATTGGGCTTTGAGTATATACTCTCCCGCCGGAAGGTTTTCTGTATCGATGGCTATTTCATTGCGTTGGTCTACCAAAATAACATTATCCGGGTATTGAACGGAAGCATTATCTAGGATAAACCATTCAATTTCTGTGGTTGGCCATTTTGGCAAGCTGTACCTGGATTGTTCCCCTTGGCAAATAACAGGATCGCCGCCTTTTATTGTGGCTTGTTTGGTAACGACGGGAATACGTACCGACAACATATTATCACACGCTACTTCACAATTTGATTGGTCAAAATAAATATAACCAAAACCATCTTCGTCTATATTATTCCATAAGACTTCAATCCACTCATTGCTTTGTTCAATAATTTGGCCACCTTCTACTATCCATTTGTAATCCATACACTTAATTTCCACCATTTCTGAAAAGGGGTTTATTTCTAAGCTATAGGTCTCGGTAGCACCTTCACAAGTAACTGTGGGGCAGCTAATTTCTAGGGAGGGTTTTAAAATTTTAACGTCCATCTTATAAGTGTCGGTACAATTACATTCATCGGTTACTGTTAGCGTAACGGTATAGTTACCGGGGGAAGTGTATTCATGTTCCGGATCGCTCGCACTGGAATAATTACCGTCTCCAAAGTCCCATACACTTGATACGATTTGGCTACCATCTTGGGTAACCGATTGGTTTTCGAAATACACTGTGGTGTTACTACAGTAAATATGTTCTTCCGGATGCGTAGTTTCAAAATAAGCTTTTGGTTTAGGTTTAACTGCCACGCATATACTTTGGTAGATTATTGTACCGTTTGCCAAGGTAATTTTGATAGTTACTTCAGCATTTTGCGTAGCGGTAGGCCATTTTATTTTTACGGAATCACCGGTATTATTAGGAGAAGTTATAAAACCTTCTGTGGTGCCCCAGTTTACAGATGCAACTTCATTTAAACTTGCGTCGTAAATCAAGTCAAAAGTTACTTCACTACCTTGACAAACATTAATACAATTGTTCGAGGAGATATCCTCCAACGGTATTTCTTTACGAATATCTTCGTAATTTAAACATCCTACTTCTGCATCCCAACGGATACTGAAGCCTTGCTGTGCAAATAAGGTGGTACTTGAGAAGAGCATTAGCCCGATCCAAAGTACGAACTGCAATTGGTTAGATTTAATTGGCTTATACATAATAGTTGGTTAAAATTTAGGTTGATATTAACATAAATTTTTAACAAATACAAGTTATAAACTATTTGTCAAAAGCTTAAAGTGCGGGAAATCAGTTAAAAAGCAGTATAGGACGGTATTGCATGCTAATTGTTAAACTTTAGTTAAAAAATTTGTATATGGATGTTATGATGGGAAATGTAAAAAAAGAATTTTAGAACTTTAGGCCTAGCACTTTTCCGACATTTCAGGATGTAACGAGTGCCTAATATGTCTGGTAAGAATTAAAATAAGAAATGAAAAATTTGGTAGGGGTAACCTATAATTGTTTCTGCTACGGTGGTA
Source organism: uncultured Mesonia sp. (assembly GCA_947494545.1). Classification (GTDB taxonomy): domain Bacteria; phylum Bacteroidota; class Bacteroidia; order Flavobacteriales; family Flavobacteriaceae; genus Mesonia. The sequence goes on from CANLVH010000019.1 coordinate 27,439, forward strand.
GAATTTAGTGGTACTAGCAACCAGCATAATTTTCCCGTTTTTGGGTGGGCTGGCACATTTATTTATCTTTTAATGAATGGGAGAAGCGAGAATCAATTAAAAATGATCCAACCAAATCGAAATACTATACTAAATATTGATAGTAAACCTTATATCTTGATGATTTTTTTTAATAAAAGGCCGTTTATACTATATATTTTAAAGAAATAGATACCATTAGCAAAAGAAGAGGTATCTATCTCAAAATTAGTTGAATTCGGTTTAACTATATTTTTTACTTTACCATTAGTATCAAAAATTTCAACTTTATCAATCTGATGCTCACTTCTAAGGTTTAGAATGGATGATGATGGATTTGGGTATAAAACCACAGCGTTTTTGTTTTCTATATTGGTTGTGCTTAGAACATTTAAGTCTAAGGTATATATCCCTTTATACCTAGTTAAGAAAATAATTTTGTTGGCGTAGATATGAAAATCAACTATGCCGCCAGAATTTTCTAAAGGTTCTTGATAAGCAATACTCCAATTATCGCCAGCATCAACTGACTTTAAAATGTAAATACTGTCGTTACTCCCATTTAAGTAGCCCGAGGCATAGATAATATCCGGGTTAGATTTGTCATAAATAATTTTACAGATGTAAATATATGGCATTATGAAAAAAGAAGGATTCCAACTGATTCCTTTGTCGGTGGATTTTGTAATACGGCCTTCTCCCGCAGATAATAGTATATTTTGGTTTATTGGATGAAATGCAATATAATGTGTGGCATTATTATGCACTGCATCTGTATTTGTCCAAGAGATACCGTTGTCATAAGATACTTGCACGTATGAAGAGAAGAAACCATTTTCCCCGGTATAAAAAATCGTTTCTGTATCTAATGGATGATAATTAATAAACCGGTATTGATATTCAGGTGAATTATCATGCAAGCTAGTCCAAGTTATTCCAAAATCGTTTGATCTTGAAACACCTTGATGGTGCAAAGCTAAAATTTCATTAAGGTTTACAGGGTTCTGTGCAATCCTGTAAATACTATTTGTCAATTCAGGTTGTTGAAAATGAGGTGTAGATAGATAATTAGAAGAAAGACCATTATCGCTTGAATAAATAAGTAGGCTATCTGTATCATTTCCTTCGTCTTGATACGCCGTATTTGCCAGAATCTTATTGTCTTTTTTTATAAAATCACGAATAGGCACGCCGCTAAATGCGAAAGACTCCCAAGTCAAATTATTTATTGTTGATAAATCTTTTCTATAAATGCCTTGTGGCGTTGAGACGTAGATATAGTCGTCTATAATTTGACTTTTTGGAAAATATTGCCCTGACGTTTGCTGGCTAAGATCCAATTCATTCTCTAGACCAATATATTGGGATTGGGCAAAAGTTGTAAATTGAATTATGAGAACTAAAAAACCTAAGTAGGTTTTACTGAAGAAGTAGTGATTAATGATGTCTAGCATTTGTCAAAAGGTGTCTTCTTTAAAGGGTTTCGATTGTTAAAAGCTTATTTTCAAATTACGCTATTAAATCTTTTCTCGTAGTTGTGAAGATAAAGATTTAACCAACCCATCTAATTTTAGAGTTATTTCCATGTATTATCTAAAAAAATTAAACGCGCTTAAAACGACTTAATTACGCTTACGTTTTTAACTATTTATAGGCTTTTGCAAGGGTTAGTGGTAATGTGTTGCACTTCTATTTTATTATCTATTTTGTTATTCGTTGGTTTGGTAGTTTTTTTACAAAACTTAGCTTGCATATTGGTTTGAGCGGTTTTGCAAATGTTTCATTATGAGCGTTGGCTTAACTTATTTTTAATTCATACTTGTTTTCAAAAAACTCATTCAATATATTCTGATCAGTCTCATTAATTAAAAATTTCTTTTCTTTTTCTGACAACTCACACACTCCAAAATTCTTAATGTAATTGCCGTTCAAAGAATAATAGTCAGAAGAATATGGTTTGCTCGTAGTTTTGATATAGTACCAAAAAACGCTAGACTCCAATACTTTCTTTATTATTATCATTTCTTTTTCCGAACTACCTACAACTGCTAATCCATTGTAAAAAAGCAAATTTTCATCCGAGTTAATAATAAAATTTGGTGTCCTATCGGAGTACTTTGGGAAAAACATTTTGTTTTTAATCATCTCTAATGATTGCGTTCGTCCATAAGCAAACCAATTTTCATAGTTTCCATTTCCTCTGTCTCTCCCTTCTAAAACCTTTCTTTTGCTTTGTAAATATTTATAGGTCTCCGGATAATTTTTCATTAATAATTTCTCATCAAGAAGTTTGGGTTTTTCTTGTTGGTGGTATGGGAAAATAACTTTCTCTTTAAGCTTGTTCAAGCTTATCTCTCTACTTAACTTGTTTGAATTGATAATGTCTCTACAAATTTCTTTTTCAATTTTATACAAACTGCCATTTTGCAGATAGAAATATTTTTTGTCTTCGTTAACCGGTCTAAATATATAGATGTCATTCTTTAAGGTTGCAATACCGTGCCTAGTTTTATAAAGTTCACCAAATGGAAACCCTGTTGATTCAATTTTTGATATTGTTTTGTTGTCTTTTAAATTCCAGCCTTTTTTTGAATCGAGGATGTCGTAGTTTATTCTTTTAAATAACAGTTTTCCATTTAAATGCTTACTTTTAGATTGCTTATATGAAATGAAATTTTGATTTCTGTTTTCGATAAAGCAAATACAAGTATATGTATTCTTTGATTTGAAGATTTGTTCTGAACCAAAGTCTATAATATTGATGGCAAGTTCTTTTCTTTGAAAATAGTCTCTTAAAGCCCTTCCATTAAGACTTTTGAAAAATGAATTCATAGTAATGAAACCTAAAATACCATTGACGCTTAAATTCTCAATTGCAATTTGAAAGAATGGAATATACAAGTCAGAGTTACCTGATTTACAAACTTCCCATTTCTTTAATTTTTCCTTTGTTTCTATGTCAAGGTTTCTTGCACATACATACGGAGGATTCCCAAGAATGATTGAAAAACCATTAAAGTCGCTAATTTTTCCTGTCCAATCAAAATCTAAGGAATCACCTTGAAATAAGTTGAATTCAAATTCTTCTTTATCTTCTCCCGATTGCAATCCCAATAAAGATAGAAGTAACTTAGTGCGGTTAACTGAATACTCTTGAATATCTAAACCGAAGATATTGTCTCTAAATATTTCTGAGTACATTTTTCTAGTTTTCTTTTTTAATTCAATGGTTGCGTTGAACAAAAAACCCCCACAACCCATTGCAATATCAGAAATTTTAATCGTATCATCAACGGTCTTGATTTTTTCAAACGCTTCCGAAACAATGAAAGACCTGATTTTTTGAGGTGTGTAAATAGCACCATTTATAACTCTATCAGCAGGAGATATTACAAATTCAAAAAGTTCAATAAGCTCTTCAAAACCAAATACTTTTGTATCTGCATAAATCGCTGAAACAAATTCAATAAGTGATGCATATTCCTCTCTTTCGATACTTCGGATTGAATAAACTTTAAGAAGCGCGTTCTTCTTTGGATTTAATTTATTGATTTTAAGAAATGCAGAAATAATAAGCCTGTCCACATCTTTTGGAGTTGTGGAATATTGACTTAAATATTTGAATGCGTTTCTCATACTAAATAAGGACAGTTTTCTTTTGGATCCCATTCCATTGGGTTTTTGAGCCAATAGTTCTCTAACGAATTAAAGTATGGACGCCAAATCTTTTGTTGATAATCTTTACAAAGGTTTACAAATTGTCTATTCTCTACAAGCTTTGAATATGTTGTTGGAGAAAAATTTGATAAAATGGTGCTGACACCTAGAATCAATTCCATAGGTAAATGCATCATTCTTGGCACATCTAATTGTAAAGTTTCTCCGTGGTCAAATTCTTCTTTTGGTTTTATTTTACTGTTCTGAACATATTGCAAATGATATAATGGATGAATTTCATTTGTTTTACTTCCATTATGTCTGTCAATATGAAACCCTAAGTAATGCACTTTATTTGTTTTTGAATTAGTACCCCTTATAATACTTCTAAAATTTAAAGAACTAAAGGGGTCATTTAAATTATCCCATTCACTAATTTTAGATTCTACATCTAATTCTATAATAACTTCAACATTTGTAAAACCAGATGGACTTATATGTTTTAATGTAGATTGATCAGCCTTGAATTTAATATCTGAAATAGTATAACCCCAGGATTCATTAGGTAAATGATGTTTAAAATCAACAGAGCCATAAGAAATAGATAGGTTGTTAAGAATTGACAGAAAATCCGTAACATCCTTTTTTCTTTTAGATATAAAAGCTGCGTTCTTCATATCTTCTATAACCCTAATTCATTCTTAGTAAATTCAATTCTTTCCAATTCAGAGTGATGTGGTTTCAGCCCTCTATCGGTAAAACCCTCTCTTTCTAGAATTGCCAATATGGATAGTACCTTATTTTCCTGCCACGGTTTTAAATCAGCAGTAGTATGAATTTTGAAAGCTTCTAACGGGTCTAATGGCATCTTGTATCCCTCACAGATTGACCAAAATTCAGAACTTGTACAAAACTTCAGAGGAGAAGCGGGTACAATTTCTTGAAAGCCAGTTTTGGCTTGCAAAATTTTTACTCGATTTTTTGCATTCAAAAAAGCCAACTTTTCACCTGAAATCTGGCTGAACCAGTCAACTAAGTCATCAGCCCACCAACGTTTCCAACCTTCTGCAAACAAGCCTTTATATCTAAACTCGTCTAAAACTGTAGTGCAAAGTTTTTTCCAAACTTCGGGAGATGTTTTGCATAAATCGATGCCTAATCTAGCAGCTAACGTTCTTTCGTTAATAAGAGGATTCGTTTGATGAAAAAAGTTCTTTATTATAAAGTGTGTAAAGTCATAAGTAACGGAAAAATTTAAAAGCTTTTCAACAATTCTATCATCAATGTTTTCTAATTTCTTAACGCCAATAATATCATTTAGGGTTCTTTTAGATGATTGAATCCAATTGTAACCCTTGGCAAGTGATTTTAATTTCATTGAGATTTTTACCCAATTAGGTTTATCACTAGATTTACTAAGCTTGTAGTCAAATAAATCATGGCTAGTTCTGTCGGAATCATAAGTTTGTTTGATTTTTTCTTCAGTAGAACATAGAACGATGGGAAATGATCGAATATCACCGCGAGCAGAAATGGAACGAAGTTCTGACGTTATAGCAGTTGCATTAAATTCAGTCCTATCTTTACCTGCACCATCTAATCGTAAGTCAATAATTAATCCATCAAATTCATTATTTATACAAGCTCTTTCAAGCTCTTTCTTTAAACCGCCAAAATCACGAAAATCAGATAAATTAAACCGTTCAACTTCAATAATTCTTGGGTCATTAAAACCATGTAATGTTGAGATTTCGGAACTTCCGTTTTCATCATCTATGTATAAATATCTTGGTTTATTCATCTTGTTTTTGGTTTTTTGGAATTTCAATTCTTACTGTAGTATTGAAAGATTCAGGTGAGGCGGTTACATACACATCACCTCCGTAGAATTCCACAATATCTTTAATAATTTTTAATCCAAGCCCTGTTCCTGCCAAACTTTCTGCATCATTTCCTGAGTGGTTTGCTGCGGATGTAGTTGTAAAGAAGGCATTGAAAATTAAATCCTCATTTTCCTTCGGGATGCCGTCTCCATTATCAGAAAATTCCAAAAAAACGTTTTTTTCATCTTTTCCACAACGGATAAAAATTTTTCCATCTACTTTTTTCCTTACAATTGCTTTTTTAGAATTGGTGTAAAGATTAAATAATATTGATGCCCACTCTGATGGGTGCATTGGCGTTGTAAACAAATCATACCCATCAAAAACAGGTTTTTCTAATTGTATATTAGCTCTTTTTAGATTGTTGTCAATTACAATACTGAAGTCTTTAACAACATCTCTCAATGCAATAGGCTGAAGTTCACGTATAACATTCCTAGAAATAGCCTTATCAAAATACGAAGTATATGAAGTGAATGATTTAATATTAGTTCCTAATAATTCAACTCTTTCATATACTCCCTCAATGTCTTTCACAGCATTTTTCAAAAAGCTTATTTCTGCATCAAATCCAGGGAGAAACCTATGAACTTCGTGGATAAATTCACCAATAACTAAGCCTAGTCCAGCAAGGATTCTGAGCATATTATTTTCATCAATTAATGCTTGATTCTTCTTCTTTTCTTCTTCTCGAGCTTGCTTAAACTCTTCAAATACCTGCTTTGCCTTTTCTTTTGATTTGCTTGAGCCAGCTTTATCAGAAGAACCTTCTTTTGGTTCATCTCCTGTAAAGAATTCCTCTAATTCCTCTACAGCTTTATCTGCTTTTTCTGTTGGGTCATCTTCTTTTCTTTTGAAATTTTTTTGAGAGGCCGTGGCTTTTCTTCCTCTTAGGTCGGATACTTTAATTACACCACTTATGATTGAACGATACACAAAACTTACTAATTCATTAAATGCATCATTTTCTATAATCCCTTCTCTACTCGAAGTTTCCTCAAACAATCCTTCTTCATCCTTTAGTTCAACGAATCCAAAAAAGTTTCTATTAGGGTGGGGGCCTAAAACTATACTTCTATTATTTGATTTATCTAAACCAAGCCAGTCATCACTATTTTCACCATAAGGGAGCACTCTGAAGCCATTTCTATAAAGCTTAATACCGCCTTTTTCGTAGCCGACCTCTTTTATAAAGCTAAATGACCTTGAAGAATCGAATAATGAAGAGTCAAGAATAAAATAGTAAGTCTTGAAATGAAGCCCTTTAATAAGATTAAATTTTACATCTGTATTATCTCTGTTCTTTTCATCATTGCCTATAGGAAAGACTTCTTGGGGGAAATTGAGTTTATCACTTTTCAACGCCCAACATCCTTGACCATCATCTAATACATAACCTTCAATTTCAGCAAGGGCGTGTTTAAATATGGCTTCTTCTTCATCAATAATTGGGGTTAATTCATGTTTATCTTGCCTGAAGTAGTAGCTTTTAAAACCAGGATCTATTGATGCTGCTGCTTCGTCTTTGTTTTTTTTTGACAAAGGGAATGGTTGCAAAAGTTCAGAGGTATATCTAAAAACTCTTTTAATCATTGCATCTGACCAACCATCTCTGAGGTTCTCTACAATTAAGGTTGTACCTTCTTCTTTCGTCTTAGGAATTACTTGAATATTGTTTGTAACACTCAGTAAATCCTTGTCGGTTTCAAAATCATTCCAATTGATAGAAATTTTGATCGAGCAATCGTTCTTAGCAGTATGAGTTATTATTGTTAGTTTGCTTCCCAATCTCTGTGTTGCGAAACGACCAATTCCTTTCCTTCCCGCTCTTGTTCTTTTATATTTAGCAGAAATTGGATTATGAATTTTATCCGATGAGGATAATCTCATAAAACCATTAATCAATTGGTCTTTTGTCATCCCAGTTCCATTGTCTTCAATGGTCAAAGTGCCTCCAGTATTCCACGCGTTTTTAAAAATTAGATTGACTTCTGTCGCATCGGCATCAAATGCGTTTTTGACTAATTCAGAAACTGCTGTTTCATGTTTTCCTACTAATTCTTTCCCAAGCCTATTAATTATTCCAGCATCAACAGAAAACCTAACTTGACTTTCATCAAGTTTTGCGATCTGTCCGGATAGAGTTAAAAGCGCATTATTATCAGAATGTTCCTTTTGAATTTCTGCGGAAAGCTTTTTTTTTAGTTCTAATATTTGAGCTGCATTATCCATTAATTTATTTTCTATTCACTGTTTAGCAAGTGAGTAATTTTAACTCCAAGTAATTCAGTGGTTGGTACTTATGTATTCAAGGCGAACTGCAAATTCTCCGGGCACCATCTTCAATTGTTGCTTCGTTTTTGCCTAGTTATGCAGTAAACTATTTATTGTTTTTGAACTCATCTAAATTAGATACAGTACAAAGATATTGATTTTCTAATGAAATTAATTCGTTTTTCAGTCGGTTGTTTAAGAAGGAAAGCAAATGCGTTGCACGAGGTCGGCTTCGAGTGTTAATAATTTTGTGTTTTAAATAACGTCGATCGTTTTGTTTTAGTCTACGATGTCGCTCTTTTGGGTTGCACGCGTCTTAGGTTAGCTTTACCCATAAAAAGCTTCTAAATTTAAGCTATAAATTAAAAAACAAAAAATGGAAATAATGTTATTTTGTGTATTTACGTTCGGGTCTTGCTTTTAAAATGTTGAAAACAGCCGTACTCTTGCTCTTTCAAGCTTTGTGACCGGACTAAAATGATAAAACCAATATAAGATGGGAAGGAAGCTATATTTTTTTGTTAAATATTTTGCAAGCAAACTTAATTGGGAGCTTTAATAGTTTTTGTAATTCTTATTTACTTTTAAAATTTTGGTTTTAATTCTTCGTAAGTTTTACCACCACAGTATTTTATATGGTCTAGAAGTCGGTCGGTATTTATCAAGTTGAATAAGTATTCTGCTTGTTCGTAAAGGTAAAGATATTCACTTTTGCTAATGATAATTGCGCCCTCAGCAGTATCTCTGTGATTGCCTATTATCTTTTTATTAGGAACATCATAATTATAGTCTGTGGTTAAAAGATCATCAAGTTTGACTTGAGCAAAATCTAAACAGGTTTGGTACCGGCCATACAAAAGATGCTCTTTTTCATATTCTAAATTTGCACCTTCTTCAAAGGCTAAAGTATCTCCAATAAAGTTAATGTTAGCCCCTTTTTTTACAAAGTATTCGAAAAGTTTGATTGAAGGTGCTTTCAAAATCACTAAGGATAAAAAAGTGGGTGCCCAATGATCAATATTGAAGTTTAAGTTTAATTTTGAGCCGATAATTAAATCGAAAGCTTTTTTAAATTTCGAGAAATTTTTGCGGTCATAATGGAAGTCAATTATGTCTACAAGCAACTTTTGTCGTTCTTTTGTAGACAACACCGATATTATTTTTGGCAAGCTTTCTAAAAAGTCATCCAATCTTTTAGTTTCTAGAATTTCATTTAGTTGTTTTACCATTTGAAGCAACTTTTTATATCCTATCAAATATAGTAATTTATTAAAGATTGTTTAGGGGTAAAAATACAAACGAATCTTTTTTAAATGACAATGTAGCAATTTGGGGTAACTAAATTGCTTCTAAAAGCGCAAATTTTTTATTTTCGGTAAGCTAATCAAAAATTAAATAACTCTTAATTAGACTCAAATTTTTAAAAAATATGGGTTTGGGTAAGGGTTGCGTGTGTTAGTCAACGTGTTTGTTTTTATTCCAGCGGTCAATTCTATTTTCAATCTCTTTTTTAGGTAGTCTGTTGTTTAACAACCTAAGTTGTTTAATTTTTTCAATAGCTACTTCAAATGTGATTAATTCTCGTTTTAAAAGCTCATCAAAAAGAAAAATGATTCCTCTAACCTCCAAATTATCTTTACGAGCTTGTTTTCTTAATTTTCCATTGCCCGTTAACAAGACACCTGAAAGTTTTTTACTGTAATACCAAACAGAACAATCTTCTAAACTTTCTTTAAACAACTCGCCAAGATGCACCAACTCGACAAACTTAAAAAACGATTGGATGCGTTTTTCATCTTTACGGTCAAGAATATAACCTTTTTTTGTCGGTTGATATTGTAAACCAATGCCAAACTCGGTTTCCAAGGCTTTAAAATCCCGCTCCATTGTGCGATTGGTTGTTATGATATCATAATCTTGCTCCAAGCGCTCTACAAGGGTTTTCTTGGAGGCATTGGGATAGTTTTGTAATAAATGAATAATTACTTCTAAACGCTTTAATAGTTTATATCCTGCCATAGTTTGTTGGTATTGTTACAAAGTAAAGTAAAAGGTTCGCCAAAAGGTGTCGAAGGTAGGATTTTTTTGTGTTTGTTCTTCGTTTTTTGTTTTTCGTTGAGCGTTTGTTGAATGGTTGTATTGGTTAATTGGTGATTCGTTTTTTCTTTGAGCGTTTTTCGTTGTGTGGTGGATTCGTTGACAGTTAGCAGTATCCAGTTGGCAGCGAAAGTGGGTGTTAGGTGGCGGGTGGTAGGTTTTTCTTCAATATACAGTTTACGCTATACATTATACAGTTTTTAGTGGTGAGAGATGAGTGGGTAGTGGGTAGTGGGTAGTAGGTAGTGTTGAGTAATTAGTATTGAGTAGTTAGTAATGGTTGGTTGCTTCGCAGTAATCAGTGTTCAGTGAGCAGTTGGCAGTGGATTAGGTCTTAGGTGGTGGGTGGTAGGTTTTTCTTCAATATACAGTTTACGCTATACATTATACAGTTTTTAGTGGTGAGAGATGAGTGGGGAGTGGTTAGTGAGTAGTGGGTAGTAGAGGGTGTTTCCCTAAATAAGATTGACCGTTTTTCGTTGGGCGTTTTTGTTGCTTGGTCAAACTATTTAAAAATTTGGATGTATTTAAAAACATAGCCAAAAAAGGATGGAGTAAACGGTCTTCATTTACACCATCCTTAAGAAAAAACCATTTTCAGCAAGTAATAAACTTGCTTTTAAGTCATTGATATTTTTATAACAGGGCGATAATCAAAAAGTAAAATCGCTTAAAACGCCCTGAATGGTTTCTTGTTATAAATTATATATCGTGTAAGGCATAGCAATGGTAGTAGCAGGGTTTTTAGTGTAGGAAGTTACTTTAGTATTTTTTGAATTTTAGCCTTCACAGCTTATGCATTGCACTAAATTTTGAACCACCGTTTCTTTAGAAACACTTTGACTTCGTTGATAATAGAGTGTTTTTACGCCTAATTTCCAAGCTTCTATCAATAATTTGTTTACATCTTTTACTGGCAGGTTTGCAGGAATATTGATGTTTAAACTCTGCGATTGGTCGATATATTTTTGACGAACAGCTGCCTGTTGAATAATTTCAAGCTGACTGATTTCCTTAAAAGTTTTGAATACCATTTTTTCCTGCTCTGTCAATTCATTTAAGTGCTGTACACTACCTTGACTAAGCATAATGCTTCGCCAAGTTTCTTCGTTGTCTATTTCTTTTTCTTCCAATAGTGCTTTCAGGTATTTATTTTTTCGGATAAAATTTCCTTTGGATAATCCGGCTTTAAAATAATTACTGCTAAAAGGCTCTATTCCCGGTGAGGTTTGTCCTAAAATAGCTGAAGAGGAAGTTGTGGGGGCAATTGCCATTAGCGTTGTATTTCTAATGCCGTAATCTTGTAATAATTCGGGTTCTCCGAATATTTCTGCTAATCTATTACTTGCGATATCGGCTTCGGTGCGAATGTGTTTAAAAATTTTATTTGTTAATTGTTTGGCTTCCAAGCCTTCAAAAGGAATCATGTTTTTTTGTAAATAAGAATGCCAGCCCATCGCTCCTAAACCAATTGCTCTGTGCTTTTTCGCAAAAGTATTGGCAGATTTTAGATAGTAGTTAGCTTCTGTTTTGTTGATAAATTCTTGCAAAACAGCATCTAAAAAGAAGATAGCGGTTTGCACGGCATCGGTATCTTTCCATTCATCATAGAGTTCGAGATTCATAGAGGAGAGGCAACAAATAAACGACTCATCAAAACTGGAGGGCAGCATTATTTCTGAACACAAATTACTAGCGTTGATGCGCATATTATGATCTTTATAAACCTGTGGTTTGTTTAGATTTACATTGTCTGAAAAGAAGATGTAGGGCATTCCTTTTTGTTGCCTTGATTCTAAAACATTTGCCCATAATTGCCGTTTTTCCATATCTCCGTCTATCATTTCCTGCATCCAGTAATCCGGCACGCATACACCAAAAAACAAATTCTGAAGCGGATTTCCAATATCTTTTATTTGCAAAAATTCTTTAATATCCGGATGGTCAATATCTAAATAAGCAGCAAATGCACCACGTCTTACGCCTCCTTGTGAGATGGTGTCCATTGCCGTGTCAAACAATTTCATAAAAGAAACCGCTCCGCTACTTTCTCCGTTATCTGTTACGGCAGTTCCTCTACCACGAAGTTCTCCAAAATATCCCGATGTGCCGCCTCCAATTTTGGTTTGCATAATTACTTCGCCCAATTTGTGGGTTATTCCTTCAATATAATCGGGCACGTGCACATTAAAGCAAGAAATTGGTAGACCTCGTTCTGTGCCCATATTTGCCCATATTGGTGAGCTTAAGCTCATCCAGCCGTTTTCAATTAGTTGTGTAAATTTTTCTTTTAGTTCAGGTCTATACAATTGCTTACTTGCTGCTGTAGCAATACGATCAATTGCTCCTTTTACACTTTCGCCTTTCAGCAAATAACCTCTGTTTAAAATTTGCTCGCTTTCGTTATTGAGCCACCATATTTCCTTCATAAGACTTTTATTTTTTTATTATTTTCATCTAATGCCACAAACGTGAAAACTCCTGAAATGGATTTTCTTTGCGGGGTATCTTTATACATTTCTTCTTGAAATAAATCTACTTTTACTTTTAAGCTAGTATTTCCAATATCAATTACTTCTGCTGTTAATTGCACAATTGTTCCTGCAGGAATTGGTTCCTTAAAGTCAATTTTATCCGAAGAGATAGTTACTACTTTTTTTCGGCTAAAGCGGGTAGCGGCAATGAAAGCCACTTCATCCATCAAATTCATTGCAGTTCCACCAAACAGCGTGTCGTAATGATTGGTTGTATTTGGAAAAACAACCTTATAAATACTAGTTCGAGATTGTTGAATCCTTTTTGAAATTTCTGCTGGCATTTTCTTAGAATAAATCTTCTGCGTGAATACTTTTGTCGTGTTTGGTATATGCTGTTGGTCGTTTAGCAAAAAAATCGTCCATTTCATTGGCGAAAACTTCTTCATCAAACCATTTCATTGGGCGGTATTGCTCTGTAGAGACATTAAATAGTTTTTTTATTCCAATTTTTTGCAAGGAATTATCTACACGGTATTTCATAAAGTTGAGCATATCTTCTTTAGTGAAAAAATCTAATTCGCCTTTTTCGTAAATCCAGCTTAAAAGTTCGGATTCGTAGTCAATGTAAATTTTCACCTCCTGAGCCATTCTGTTTTTTACCTCCTCTGTTAAATGGCCTTCACTGTCCAATTTATTCAGTAAATAAACACCCGCATCTGCGTGGTTTTGTTCATCAATAGAAGTCCATGCGATAATGTTTGACGTATTTTTTAAGTAACCTTTAAATCGAGTAAATGCGAGAATGTTTGCGAATTGTGAAAACAAGGAGGAGTTTTCGATTACGATTGTAAAGAAGAGCAGTTTTGAAACCACATCGGTATGCGTATACAAACTGTTTTCTATAAGTTCTAATTTCTTTTTGAATACCGGAAAATCTACAAGATTTTCAAAGTCTTTGTTGAAGCCCAAAACTTCTAATAATCTAGCATAAGCTTCGCCGTGCCTGACCTCGCATTCAGCGAAAGTTGCACCAAGGTTATTGAATTCCGGTTTTGGAAAATGGCTATATAAATCTCCCCAAAAGAGTTTTACTCCAATTTCTACTTGTGCAATACTGAGCAGGCTTCTCTTTACTATTTCTTGTTCTAATTCTGTCAGGTTAGATTTAAAATCCTGAACATCGGCCGTAAAGTCAATTTCCTTATGAACCCAAAATGATGCGTTCATACTATCCACGAATTGCATCACTTCGGGATATTCAAAAGGTTTGTAATTTAATCGTTTGTCAAAAATGCCCATTGTAAAGCGGTTTTAAAAGTTAAACAATGGCACAAAAAAGGAAGGGGAAAAAGAAATAAAAGACATTTCTTTTCGAACTTCGTTTTTTATGCGAAAACAAAATTCAAAATTGATTTGGCAGGTAATCTGGCTTGCGGTTTTTTACCGCTTACAGTTGCGCAACAGCTTGGGATTTTCACCCAATTCCCCTGTTTTTCTGTCTTTAAAAAGCAAGACAGCCAAAACAATAATTTTTTCTATTGCAAAGCTAATTTAAAAATAAGGTGAAATGGATTAACTTTAGTTTAGTTGTCAACAATGCTATGTTGAAATGTGCATACGCCTGATTTGCAACGCATTTTTTGATGCGTAAATGAAGTGTATATGCTAGTCAGTTTGGCGAGAATGGCTTTTTTAAAGCTTGAGCTAATGCATAAATAAAATCGCCAAATGCCTAAGTTTAGTTTTTTCTGGAGAAAAGCGCTGGTTTTTACCTTATTTCTTTGTTTGGTACGGTGTTTTTTTTCCGATCCGTTCAATTGTTTTCCAATTTCTTGTGGTAATTTCCTTTCCATAATAATTCTCCAATGCATTCATTGCTTTTGGTGTTTTTGTTACCGAAAGATCAAGGACACTAAATATGGTTTTATCCGTTTTTTTTATTATTTCAAATGCATTGTCTGTGCTTTTCCATGGCAATGGCAAATCAACGTTAGCTTCTTGTTTTAGAAAAGAAACGTACAAGCGAATATCGTTTGTGATTTTTATGTCCTTAAACGGATTTTCAATAAGCATTCTGTTAATCACTTCTACTTTTCTTACTATAGTTGGAATTGAAAATCCAAATGCCTTTTCCAGTTGCTCTGCTATTTTATTTTCGAGATTATTGTCGTTACTTTCAAATATGATGTTTCCTGTATTCAAAAGAGTAGTTACATTTTTTATATTTATTTTTTCCAACTCCTCTCGCAAGTGGGCCATTGGCACTTTGTGATGTCCGCCAACATTAATTCCACGCAAAAAAGCAACATATATTTCTTTTGATTTCATCGTTTTTTAGTTTTGTTTTTTTAGCTTAGCCACGATTTTGTAGGCTCGTAGCCTGCAAAAAAGAGCAAATTTTTCGGTTGAGCTATAAGCCAATTTTTTTAAAAGTTTTTACTTAAATTTCTTTTTTATCGCATTTTCTACTCTGAATAAGAGCACGATAATAGATAAAATCATAATGCTCAATCCAATTATTATAGACATTGTTTCACTCGGATTATAAATTAACCCTGTAAACGAAACAAGGATATTAATAAATCCAATTTTAATGCTTTCTTTTGATGAATAAATTTGTGCAAAATCCCATCTTTCTTGATTTTTCATAGAACTCGAAGTTCTATAGCCATATAAACTATTTATTTTCTTTGGCGGAAAATTAAGCATAATGAATCCAGCCAATATTGAAATAACTCCGAATGTGACGGGAATAAGAAATAGATGTTTATAAGTAAACTCCAGCACTTTTTATACTTTTTAGATTTGGTTTTTCATAATACAATATACAAAAGGTTTTATCACTTATATTTTGGTTAATTGGTTAATTCGTGTATTCGAGTAGTGGTATAGTGGTGAGTGGGTAGTAGGTAGTATTGAGTAATTAGTATTGGTTGGTTGCTTCGCAGTAATCAGTGATCAGTGAGCAGTGTAAGTAGGTCTTAGGTGGTGGGTGGTAGGATTTTTTCATTTGTATTATACTGAAATAGGTGGACTCTTTTTGATTAGGTATATTAAGTTTTTTATATCGTTATTTGGGATAAATTTACATTATTATTTCGATTGGATTTGTATTTGATGTTTGGATTGCGATGTACTTCGGCTAGCTTTCTTAGATCCAGGCTAAAATGGGTTCTAAGGTTGCACTAAATATAAACTGGGACTATCTTACAAAGTGTGTAAGTTAAAAAATAGCTGGGGCCGGCCCCAGCTATTTTTTTAATTTTAATATTTAA
>CANLVH010000020.1 GCA_947494545.1 uncultured Mesonia sp.
TTACACCAATACTCGAATACTCGACTACACGCTTATACGAATACACGAAAAACGCCCAATGAAAAACGCTCAACGAATTCACGAATCAACCACTCAACCAACACACCAATGAAAACCCAATCCCAAAATACACAATTACACGATTACACGAATAC
This sequence comes from uncultured Mesonia sp., assembly GCA_947494545.1. Lineage (GTDB taxonomy): Bacteria > Bacteroidota > Bacteroidia > Flavobacteriales > Flavobacteriaceae > Mesonia. The sequence goes on from CANLVH010000020.1 coordinate 156, forward strand.
ACGAATACACGAATCAACCAACAAAACGCCCCTTCCCCCTTTAGGGCGAATACAAGGGGGTCTTCTCCTCCTACTGTTCCTCTCCCCACTAATCCTGTTCGCCCAACAAAGCCCGGATTGGCAATGGGCCAAGGCCGGCGGCGGACAGTATAATATGACCAGTAGTGGCATCTATGGCCAAAATTACGAACGTATCTTAGAGGTCGCCACCGATGCCAACAACAATTATTTCTTTTTGGCAGAAGTGGGCAACCAAGAAATAACCTACGATGGCCAGCTCCTTTCTACCTACAACCATACCAATAGTAAAAAAGACACCTACGTTTTTTCTACCGATTGCCAGGGCAATCTGCGTTGGGATAAAATGATTGGTGGCGGGGCATCGGAAAAATCTGGTTCCCTAGGTTTAGATGCCCAGGGCAATGTGTATATAAGCGGGCATACCGTTAATGCAGCTACCACCGGGGGTCTTACCCCGCCCCCACATTTTGATACCGATACCATCAAAGACCCCACCGCCAACTATGGCACCCCGGACCCTATGTTTAAAGTAGCTTACCTTATCAAATACGACAACCAAGGCAACTTCCAATGGCTGCGAGAACCCGAAGGGCTATTAAGTACTTCAGCAGGTAGTTTTATTCAACGCACCTTTGTAGAACCCAATGGCCGTACCCATAGTCTGATTACTTTTCGCGAGGGTACACACCTCGAAGGGCAACTAACAGTGCCCGAAGGGGAATTTCAATCCACCATTGTAAAATACGATGCCAACGGTAATCTACTAGAGTTTATGCTGTTAGAAATGCAGACCGGTCCGTGGTACGACCATCAACTCCTATACGATGCCAACTTGGACCGCTATTATATAGCCGATACCAAACGCAGCAGTAGCAGCAACATAAGTATAGACGGCTATGGCGCTAATACTGAAACTTCTTTTTATTTAGCGGCCGTAGATAACCAGGGAAGTGTTATCTGGTACCACGAGCCCATAGAGCAACAAGAATTCAATGCGTTGTCATGGAGTCTGGGCGATGTACGCTTAGATGCCCAAGGCAATGTCTATATAACCGGCCTCTCCGATGATAGCGGGGAACAGAGTTTTGCCGGTTATGAATTTACACAAGATGTAGCAGTGGGTAGCGGACCTATAGCCCCTTTTTTAATAAAGCTCGACAGCGATGGGAACCTTATCTGGGGTACCAATCCCGATATTGCCTCCCGCTTCCCGGGCCGCAGTATTGCCTTTCGCAATGGCGAGGTACTGCTGGGCCTTGGCCTTCTTGGCAATACCTGGGATGGCGTAAACATAGATGCCCCACTTGGGCAAGGTTATATCCCAGATCCCTTTATCCTCCGGTTTGACCCCGCTACCGGGCAGGCCTTGGGGGTTATACAAATGCCCGAACAGTCAAGCTCCAATGACCAAATTACCTCTATTGCCGTAGATACCAACAACAATATTATTGCAGGGGGGTATTTTGGCAGTAGCCTTTTTAACAACCATCCTTTAGTATCCCCAATCAACAGCCAAGGCGGCGATACCGATTTTTTTATAGCACAATGGGGCGGCAATTGTAACGATATGGCCGTACAAAATAACAAGCTACAAAAAATACGCCTATACCCTAACCCCGCTAAAAACAGCTTGCACCTAAAACCGGCACAAGGCCAAACTTTTAAAACCTATACTATTTACAACTTGACAGGACAAAGCCTGCAAAATAACAGCTACCCCACCACCAACACTATAAACATCAACAACCTGGCCCCGGGGATATACTTTTTAAAACTAACCCAAACCAACGGCCAGCAAACCATACAACAATTTATAAAAGAATAAAGACGAATTGAAAAACTTTAGGCTCTAAGCTTTAAGCCGTAAGCAAAGTTTTTAATAAAAGGATAAAAAGCCGAATTAAACATTATACGAAAAACGCTCAACGATTATCTCAATTTACCAACCTTTAAAAAAACACATTAAAATTTTGGAACAATTATGTTTTAAAACCAGCAAATTGCCCATTTTAAAAGCTTGGTAGAAAAAATAATACTCGTATCTTTGTGCCTTAAATTTTACCCATGATAAAAATCACTTTACCGGACGGCAGTATTAAAGAATTTGAGCAAGGTACTACAGTTTTAGAAGTAGCCGAAAGCATTAGTCAAGGTTTGGCTAGAAATGTACTTTCTGCAAAGTTTAACGGAGAAACGGTAGAAACCAAAACCAAACTTACCACCGATGGTGATTTAGTATTATTTACTTGGAATGATGACGAAGGTAAAAAAGCCTTTTGGCACAGTTCTGCCCACGTTTTGGCGCAAGCTTTACAAGAATTGTATCCGGGTATAAAATTAACTATTGGTCCGGCTATAGAAAACGGATTTTATTATGACGTAGATTTTGGAGAACAAAAAATCTCTGAAAACGATTTTAAAAAAATAGAAGATAAAATGCTGGAAATTTCTCGTCAAAAACATGAGTTTGAGATGCGGGAAGTTTCTAAACAAGAGGCTTTATCTTTTTACAAAAAAGAAAACAATCCGTATAAAGTAGAGTTAATAGAAAACCTAGAAGATGGTGCTATTACTTTTTGCGATCATTCTACTTTTACAGATTTATGTCGCGGCGGACATTTACCAAATACCGGCAAGATAAAAGCGGTAAAACTTATGAGCGTTGCCGGAGCATACTGGCGAGGCGATGAGCATAATCCGCAATTAACACGGGTTTACGGTATTAGTTTCCCTAAGCAAAAAGAACTTAAAGAATACTTAGCTTTATTAGAAGAAGCAAAAAAACGCGATCACCGTAAATTAGGGAAAGAATTACAGCTGTTTACTTTTTCGCAAAAAGTAGGACAAGGTTTACCGCTTTGGTTGCCAAAAGGAGCTGCTTTGCGCGAACGTTTAGAAAATTTCCTAAAAAAAGCACAACAAAAAGCCGGGTATGAGCAAGTAGTTTCGCCACATATTGGTCAAAAAGAATTGTATGTAACTTCCGGCCATTATGCTAAATATGGCGAAGACAGTTTTCAGCCTATCAAAACACCAAGCGAAAATGAAGAGTTTTTGCTAAAACCAATGAACTGTCCGCACCACTGCGAAATTTATAACGCAACTTCTTGGAGTTACCGCGATTTACCCAAGCGTTTTGCAGAGTTTGGTACGGTATATCGTTATGAACAAAGTGGTGAGTTGCATGGTTTAACAAGAGTAAGAGGTTTTACCCAAGACGATGCGCATATTTTTTGCACGCCAGACCAATTGGACGAAGAGTTTAAAAAAGTAATCGATTTGGTGTTGTATGTTTTCGGGTCTTTAGGATTTGAAAACTTTACCGCGCAGGTTTCCTTACGCGACCAAGAAGACAAAGAAAAATACATAGGTTCTGATGAAAATTGGGAAAAAGCCGAAAATGCCATTATCAATGCTGCCAAAGAGAAAGGTTTAAATTATGTTGTAGAAACCGGCGAAGCTGCTTTTTATGGTCCAAAATTAGACTTTATGGTAAAAGACGCTTTGGGCAGAAGTTGGCAATTAGGTACAATTCAGGTAGATTATAACTTACCAGAGCGTTTTGAACTTACGTATAAAGGCAGTGATAACGAGGAACACCGGCCGGTTATGATACATCGTGCACCTTTTGGCAGTATGGAGCGTTTTGTAGCTATTTTGCTAGAGCATACCGGCGGAAATTTCCCATTATGGTTAATGCCGGAGCAAGCTATTGTGCTCTCGTTGAGTGAAAAATATGAAAAATACACAAAAAAAGTTTTAAATTTATTAGAAAAATACGAAATTCGCGGTACGAGCGATAATAGAAATGAAACCGTTGGCAAGAAAATACGGGAGGCAGAAATGAATAAACTCCCTTATATGTTGATTGTTGGAGAGCAAGAAGAAAAAGACGGCACGGTTTCTGTTCGTAAACACGGTGGAGAAGATTTGGGAGCAATGCCTATAGAAGAATTTGCAGCCCTTATAAACCGAGAAATAAATGCTTCTCTAAAAACATTTGAAGTTTAATTTAAAAATAAATAGCCATAGCAATTCGTAGAAAAAAATCCAGAGCGCCTTATAGAAAGGTAAAAGAAGATCCGCATAGAATTAATGATAAAATTCGTGCCAAAGAAGTTCGTTTAGTAGGAGATAATGTAGAAATGGGTGTATACCCTATCCAAAAAGCTTTATCCATTGCAGAGGAATTGGGCTTAGATTTGGTCGAAATTTCGCCAAATGCAAAGCCTCCTGTTGTAAAAGCAATGGAATATAAAAAGTTTTTATACGAACAAAAGAAGCGCGAAAAAGCCATGAAGCAAAAAGCTTCTAAAGTGGTGGTAAAAGAAATTCGGTTTGGTCCCAATACAGACGACCATGATTATGAATTTAAGAAAAACCATGCGCAAAAATTTTTAGAAGAAGGAGCAAAATTAAAAGCTTACGTTTTCTTTAAAGGGAGATCTATTGTTTTTAAAGACAAAGGAGAAATCTTACTTTTGCGTTTAGCACAAGATTTAGAAGAATACGGCAAGGTAGAACAAATGCCAAAGATGGAAGGTAAACGTATGAATATGTTTATTGCCCCAAAAAAGAGCAAATAAAAGAATTATAAGCAGCGATAATAATAAATAAGGATAATTATGCCTAAAATGAAAACAAAATCCAGTGCCAAAAAGCGTTTTAAGCTTACCGGTACCGGTAAAATTAAAAGAAAGCACGCGTTTAAAAGCCATATTTTAACAAAGAAGTCTAAAAAACGTAAGCTTAAATTAACTCACAGTACTTTGGTACACAAAGCAGATGAGGACAATGTTAAACTACAATTACGTTTAAAGTAATACGGTTTAACCGGTTAAAAACAATTATATAACCCTGGAGTCAGGCCTTTAAAAGAGTCGTAAAATTTAAAAACGGACGCCTGCTACAAAAAACAAGTAAATTATGCCAAGATCAGTAAATTCAGTTGCTTCAAGAGCCCGAAGAAAAAAGGTAATGAAGCAAGCCAAAGGTTATTTCGGGAGACGTAAAAACGTTTGGACAGTAGCTAAAAACGCGGTAGACAAAGCAATGTTGTATGCTTATAGAGACCGCAAAACCAAAAAGAGAAACTTTCGTACCTTATGGATTACCCGTATTAATGCGGCCGCCCGTTTGCACGGAATGTCTTACTCGCAGTTTATGGGAAAAGTAAAAGCTAACGATATTCAGTTAAACCGCAAGGTTTTAGCAGATTTAGCAATGAACAACCCGGAAGCGTTTGAAGCTATTGTAAATAAAGTAAAATAAAATACAACATATTATCCTGCTTATAATAAAAGTTGTTTTGAAGCTTAAAAACTTTAAAACAACTTTTTTTATGTTTAAAAGTTCTTTTCTTGGGTGCGGTATTAATTTTACCCAGTTATCACGATTAATAGTTGGTCGTTTGAATGGGCTTCGACTGCGCTCAGCCTGACATTGGGCTCAGTTTGACATTGGGATTAGACTGACAGACTTTGTTTCTTTTTAACGAAGTTCGACTGCGCTCAGTTTGACATTGGGCTCAGACATATATTTGGAACAAATATTTACTTAAAGTTAAGTAATCAATGGTCTCTAAAAATTTTATAAAATAGGTCTTGATTGCTATTTCTTAAAACGCATATAAGTGGTTTCTTCTTCGGGAATGCTTACGTATAAGTTTTCTATTTCAAATTCTGATTCGCTTATAATAATGAGTTCAAATTCGGTAGCAAGCTCCGGATTAAATTGCGGTTTTAAAATTATAGTGTTACCTTCTATTTCATAAAGAAAAGTATCTGTAGACGGGTTGCCTGCTTCTGATTGCACTAAGGTATTTTCATCTGTAAAATGTAAGCTAGCCCGACCTTCTACCGGTGATGCTTCTGTATAAATACCATTTAAATTGGTTATATTAATATTATCATCGTCTTGGTTGCAAGCTAAAAGTGTGACAAGAAATACAAAGCTTAAAAATTTAAGTTTTTTCATAATTGAAGTAAAAGCTTATGGCAGTTAACATACACTCATTTATATGCAACTTACCAGTTAAATTAATAATAATTAGCAATTTAAAGGTATTAAAAATATTAGTTTAAAAGTAAGTTAGCGATTATTTATTGATAGAAGAAGGGGCTTCGACTGCGCTCAGCCTGACATTGGGCTCAGTTTGACATTGGGATTAGACTGACAGATTTTGTTTCTTTTTAACGAACTTCGACTGCAGCCTGACATTGGGATTAGGCGGACACTTTGCTTGTTTTAAAAAGAACTTCGATTGAGCTCAGTTTGTTTATCCCTTCCGTAAAGAAAAAATACACTACTCCCCTATTATAGTTATTACCAAAGTTCTGGCAGAAGCATGGTTTCTAAATTCGCCTAAATAAATACCTTGCCAAGTACCCAAATTAAGCTTCCCGTTGGTTATAGGAATTTCTAAAGAGCAGCCAAATAAAGTACTTTTTATATGCGCCGGCATATCGTCCGGGCCTTCTTGGGTATGGGTATAATACGGCATATTTTCGGGAACCATTTTATTAAAATGCGTTTCAAAATCTGTTCTAACGCTAGGATCTGCCGACTCGTTAATGCAAATTCCGGCAGAAGTATGTTTTATAAACACTTTAAAAAGTCCGGTTTTTACGTTCCCAAAACCGTCTATTTTATCTAAGATTTCTTGGGTAACCAGATGTACTCCCCGTGGTTTTGCTGTCAAATTTATTTGCGTTTGGTATAGCTTCATATTCTTCGTTGGTTTTTAAGTAAATAATGGTTAAATTTAATTGTAATTCAATGCTTATGCAAAGGTTTCGTTTTATTCTACTTCTTTTCTTTTATAGTGGTTATTTGTTTTCGCAGCAAGTAGATTTTACCAATATTCGGTTTCAAAAATTTTACAAAGTAGGAAAAGACAACAAAGTTTTTATGCCTTTGGGCGAAATTTCTTTTGCCGATAAAATTATTTCTTTCCGCCAAGGAAAACCTAAAGCCAAAGCCCAATTTAGCCTTCCTAAAAATGCTTTGGGCGCCCCAAATTATGTTAAATATCCTGATGACACTTATCTCTCCTTAGGGTGTTACGGCGAGTTGGTTGTGCAATTTCAAAACAATGGGTTTATAAATATAGACGGCCCGGATTTGTATTTTTTTGAAGTCGGTCCCTCTATAGAAGCTTTTGACGTAGAAATTTCTGTAGACGGAAAAAACTGGTTGCATATTGGCGATACTTCCGGCGGTTCTAGTTATGTAGATATCGCTTCCGCGGAAGAAAATGCCCCGCGAAATATATATTATTACGTAAAATTAACCGATTTAGGAAGCTTTTGCGACGGACCAACGGCTGGTGCGGATATAGATGCTATTGGCGCAATTGGAGGCGTTTTAAAAGTGAATATAAATGCACAGGTTTTGTTTGATTTAGATAAATATAATCTAAAAAAGGAAGCAGCAGACGCCTTAAATAACTTTTTGCAGGCTTTAAAAAAGATACCAAAAGCCGAAATAATTATAGAAGGCCATACCGATAATCAAGCTTCTAAAACCTATAATTTGACTTTAGGGAAAAATCGAGCAAAACGGGTTAAAACCTTTTTACTGAATAAATTAGAAAGTCCGGAAAATTACCAGATAAGCATTAAATCTTACGGCGAAGAAAAACCGGTGAACGACAATAAAACCAAAGCTGGAAGACAACAAAACCGAAGGGTAGAAATAATTGTCTTACCGGATAGAGAGTTTTATGAGGTTGGGGATTAGGGATTAGGGATTGGGGATTGGAGATTGGGGATTGGAGATTGGAGGATAGAGGATAGAGAATAGAAAATAGAAAATAGACATTAGCGATTAAGGACTGATTAGAGAGTGAATTTGTATTGCAAAAACTCATTGCTTATGGCTTATAGCTTACAGCCTAAAGCTTATCAATTAGGTTTTTTGCTTTTTCTTTTTGGCGGCGGGAAAAAGTACGTTGTTTAAGATAAGTCGGTAGCCCGGAGAATTGGGATGTAACTCTAACTCGGTTTTTGGGTCGCCTACTTTGTGTTGATAATCTTCCGGATCGTGGCCACCGTAAAAGGTAAAAAAGCCTTTTCCTTTAATTCCGTGAATGTAACGTGCTTCTCCGTTGGTTTTGTTTTGCCCCATTACCAGAACATTTGCTTTTACCTGCTCTATATCAAAGGCAGTGGTTTGTCCCATAAAACCCTTAACTAACGAAGTATGGTTTTGACACAGCATAGTAGGAATAGGATCCCACTTTGCGCTATAATTCATCAAGCTAAAATAATCGGTTTCTTTAGGAATTTTTCGTTTGGTAGTCATATCTATAGACGAAAACTCGTATACCATTGGGCTTCTTTCCAAAACAAAATCCGTAAAGGCAAATGTATTGTTATAATCTATTTTACTTTGGTAACCAGGATCGCTTTCATCACCATCAAACATTGGCTCTGCAATATCTACGCCGTCTGCAGAAAGCGCAATATCAAAACTATCTGTAGCGCTACACATAGCAAACATAAAGCCACCGCCTAGCACGTAATCGCGTATTTTTTTAGCAACTGCCAGTTTAGCTTCCGAAACTTTATCGTAACCCAATTCTGCCGCTAAATTTTCGGCATTTTTCTTTTCTTCTATATACCACGGGGCTGCACGATAACGTGCATAAAATTTACCATACTGTCCGGTAAAATCTTCGTGGTGCAAGTGCAACCAATCGTATAATAAAAGCTCATCTTCTAAAACTTGTTTGTCATAAACCGTTTCGTACGGAATCTCGGCATAGGTTAGAACCATTGTAACCGCATCGTCCCAAGGAGCATTACCGGAAGGCGTATAAACCGCAATTTTCGGAGCTTTTTCTAAAACAACCGCTTCCATATTTTTCGACGGACTTTCTATGGTTTTTAGAATAGTTTCTGTTTTTGCACTGCTTAAAACTTCAAAAGAAACGCCTCTAATTTTGCATTCTTTCCGCAAACTTTCGGTGTCCGGTAATAAAAAAGAGCCACCTCTATAATTGAGCAGCCATTTTACTTTTTGTTGGTTTTTTAACGTCCAATACGTTATTCCGTAAGCTTTTAAATGATCTTTCTGCGAAGTATCGTCCATCGGAATTAAAATATAGGATGCAAAAGATGCAAAAGGCATCCATAAACAAAACAGGACAAAAAACAGTTTCTTTTTCATAGCAGAAAGATAAACAAAAATTTAAAGGTCAGTATACAACTACGTGTTTATTAAACTAAGTATTAACAAATTAAAATCATTAAAAATGTCAGTTTAAGCTATTGGGCCAAGACAAGCTAAAGTTAAAAGCTCTTAGCGTTAGAAAACTTACTTCGACTGCGCTATTAGTTTTACATTTCCATCAAATTAAACATTTTTTTGCTTTTTAATCTAGTTCCATCTTAGCTTTTTCAATGAAAAATTTATAAATCGAGAGAAAACTTATTTTTCAAGAAGCTTTGTTCATTTTCTTTGCTCGTCCAAAGAAAACGAACCAAAAGAAAAGACGCTTTTTCTTAGGTATTTTTTCGCTTATAGCGAAAAACCACAAAAACGTTTCCGCCATCGCACCAGCTCGCTCTTCACTATTTTAAGTTCACAGAACTTAAAATTAGCGTTCAGCCGTTTCCAAGGCTTCAAAAATTTTTAACGGAAACATTTTTGCTATACTGAAGAAAAAGAAATAAAAAATAATGTTTAAAAAATTTGAGTTTATCTTTGCTCAGCCTGACATTGGGATTAAACTTACATAATTGTTGCTTTTAAAAGAACTTCGACTGCGCTATTAGTTTTACATTTGGAACATATATTTACTAGAAATTGAGTAACTAACTACTGACCTCAACAAAATTTATTCCAATACTGTTTGTCATAGTTACTTAAAACGGCACATCGTCTTCGCTATCCCGATTAATGGCGCTACCGAAAGCTTCGTCCGGGGATGGGAAACTTGCTTTGCTTTCAAACGGATTGTCTTCGTCTTGGTTTAATTTAGAATGGAATTCTTGTGGCGCATCAAAAGTTTCGAGGTTATCAAACTTACCAAGCTGGCCAATAAATTTCAAACGTACGTTATCTAAACCACCATTACGGTGTTTGGCAATAATAAATTCGGCTTGACCGTCTGTAGGACTTTGCTCTTCATCGTCCCAAGTATCTATCTTGTAATATTCCGGTCGGTAAATAAACGAAACAATATCGGCATCCTGCTCAATAGCTCCGGACTCCCGTAAATCTGATAATAAAGGACGTTTACTACCACCTCGCGTTTCTACCGCACGCGATAATTGCGAAAGCGCAATAACCGGTACGTTTAATTCTTTTGCCAGGGCTTTTAAGTTTCTGGAAATCGTAGAAATTTCTTGTTCCCTATTACCGCCTTTTTGGTTATTACCACCCGTCATTAATTGCAAATAATCTATCACAATTAACCTAATGCCGTGTTTGGAAGAAAGTCTTCTGGCTTTTGCCCGTAAATCAAAAATAGAAAGCGAAGGCGTATCGTCTATAAATAATGGCGCTTTTTCCAGGCCTTTTACTTTTACGTTTAGCTGCTCCCACTCGTCTTTACGCAAATCACCAGTTCTTAATTTATCGGATTCTAAACCGGTTTCCGAAGAGATTAATCGGGTAATTAGCTGTACGGAAGACATTTCTAGTGAGAAAAAAGCAACCGGTATATTTTGACCAACTGCGATATTTCTAGCCATAGAAAGCGTAAGGGCTGTTTTACCCATCCCGGGACGCGCTGCCACGATAATCAAATCACTGGGTTGCCAACCGGAAGTTAGCTCGTCTACACGCGCAAATCCCGAAGGCACGCCGCTTAAACCTTCTTTATTAGAAATCTCTTCAATTTTCTTTTTGGCTTGAATTACTAAATCTTTAGCCGTTTCTGAAGAACGTTTAATGTTTCCTTGGGTTACTTCGTAGAGCTTATTTTCTGCACTATCTAATAATTCAAAAACATCTGTACTCTCATCGTAAGCTTCTTCTATAATTTCGTTGGAAATTTTAATAAGACTACGCTGAATATATTTTTGAAGAATTATACGCGCGTGAAACTCTAAGTGGGCAGAAGAGGAAACTTTTTGGGTTAACTGAATTAAATAATAATCGCCCCCAACTTGTTCTAATTTTCCATCTTTTTTTAACTGGCTCGAAACCGTTAATAAATCGATTGGTTCGGTATTTATAAATAAAGTATGAATAGCTTCAAAGATGTGCTGGTGGGCTTCTCTATAAAAAACTTCGCCGTGAAGCGTATCAATAACTTCGTCTACCCCTTTTTTGTCAATCATCATAGCGCCAAGCACAACTTCTTCTAAATCAACCGCTTGCGGCGGCAATTTGCCTTTTTCCAGGTTTACGATATTTCCTTTCCCGGTTTTAAACTGTTGCGATGTGCTGACTTTTTCCATATTGCGAATGTAAATAATTTGTTAAGATATAAGCGTTAAATCTTCGGTTACATAATTAACCGTTTATAAACAATTTACCTGTTAATAAGTTTGTATAACTTTTTTTTTGCTGTACGATTAAAAAACTTGCTCTTAAAATTAACAATAGTTATGTTCATTAAAATTTGTTTGTTCATTTTTTTCATCGACAAAAAAACGAACCAATCCCCAACTCTAGTTGGGGACTAGGCTTAACCGAACTTTGCTAAAAATTTCCCTCGTTTCGGCGCAAACTAAAAGTATTCGCTGATTTTTATAAATTTTAAAGCTCAAAGTTTTGCTTGTATCTATTCATTTTTTGTGGCTGGCGCTAGTTTGCTTAACCCTTCACTCCCATCATTTTTTAACGCAAACTTCGCCTAGGCCATTGAAACAATAAAAACTCACAAAACAAGATATAATACTATAAACCTCTCAAATCCTTCACTATTATTGACCCATAATTAATTTGATCGGACACTACTGTAACTTTTTATAAGTTAAAAAAATCCGAAGAATAAATCTTCGGATTCGAGACAAAATTATAAACTATGGGAAGTTCTTATTTGTATACCCCCATATCTAAATATTTTTCCATACGTTCTTTTACTAAATCTTCTGGTGATAATTCTTTTAATTCTTCGTAAGAACTTTTTACTGTCTTTTTTAAGATCTTAAACATCTTATCTTTATCGCTATGTGCGCCACCCAAAGGTTCTTTTATAATAGAATCTATCACCTTTAAACGCTTGGCGTCTTTAGCCGTTAATTTTAAAGCTTCTGCAGCTTGTTCTTTGTGGTCCCAACTTCGCCATAAAATAGAGGAGCAGTTTTCGGGAGAAATCACCGAATACCAAGAGTTTTCTAACATCATTACTTTATCGCCTACACCAATACCTAAAGCGCCACCACTGGCTCCTTCGCCAATTACCACAACAATAATAGGAACTTTAAGCCGCGTCATTTCCATAATGTTACGCGCAATTGCTTCTCCTTGTCCGCGTTCCTCGGCTTCTAAACCTGGATATGCGCCTGGAGTATCGATAAAAGTAAGCACCGGTAAATTAAATTTTTCGGCAGATTTCATTAAACGCAGCGCTTTTCTGTAGCCTTCCGGGCTTGCCATTCCGAAGTTTCGGTATTGGCGGGATTTGGTGTTGTAGCCTTTTTGCTGACCGATAATCATATAGCTTTGGTCGCCTATTTTTCCTAAGCCGCCAACCATAGCTTTATCGTCTGAAGCATTTCTGTCTCCATGCAATTCTAAAAAGCTATCGCCACAAAGACCTTTAATATAATCTAAAGTATATGGCCTATTCGGGTGACGAGAAAGTTGCACCCGTTGCCAAGAAGTAAGGTTTTGATACACTTCTTTCTTGGTTTCTTTTAGCTTTTTTTCTATTTGCTTGCAAGTATCCGAAACATCTACAGAGCTATCGACTCCTATTTTACAAGCTTTATTATATTGTTCTTGGAGTTCTTTAATGGGTAGTTCAAAATCTAAATATTCCATAAATATTCTATGGCTTTAAGTTTTTACAGCTTACAAATATATAAAACTGTTTGATTACACAGCATTTTTTTTAATTTAGAATTTTATGCTATTAGCGTCTAGCTCTTCGCAATAAAATTATAGCCAAGATACCAAAAACTATGTTAGGAAACCACACGGCCAATAATGGCGAAAAAGTAGATTGCTCTGCAATGGTACCAAAGACTTTATCAAAAAATACAAAGATAAAAGCTATTGAAATTCCTACTGCCAGGTTGGCTCCCATCCCTCCACGACGTTTCATGGCAGAAACCGAAACTGCAATAATGGTTAAAATGTAAGCAGAAACCGGCAAACTCCATCTTTTGTAAGCCACCACCATATACCTATTTATATTTCCGGAACCACGGCGTCTCTCTTGCGCAATAAAATCGTTTAACTCAAAATAATTTAAAGTTTCGGCTATATAAGAAACCGGGGTAAGCGCATCAAACTCAAAAGGTAAAATAGTATCTATTTTAGATTTGGATATTAATTGGTCTTTTCTTTCGCCAATAATACGCTTGTCGTAATTATAAAGGCTGTAGGTAGAATCTTCTTCGTTAAATTTTAAACGGTTTGCACTAATTTTAAATTCCAATTCATTGCCATCAAAATGCTCTAAAGTAAAATTGGTAGCGGTTTGGGTTTTAGGTCTAAAATTGGTAGCATAAATAAACTCGTTATCGTTTATTTGTCTATAAACATCTTGTGTTTCTTGGGCAGTTTTACCACGTTTTAAGTATTTGTACTTAAACTCGTTAAAGCCTTTACTTGCTTCGGGGGCTAAATACATACTAAATACCAACGCCGCAACACAAACCAAAGTAGCTCCAATTAAATAAGGCCGTAAAAACCTATTAAAAGAAACACCGGAACTTAGAAAGGCTATAATCTCTGTATTATTGGCAAGTTTTGAAGTAAACCAAATTACGGATAAAAATAAAAATAAAGGAAACAATAGATTAGCAAAATATACCGTGAAATCTAAATAATACCAAGCTACTTCTATAAAAGGAACTTCGTTGGCTAAAATCTTATCAATTTTTTCGGCTAAATTAACTGTAATTCCAATAGGAATAAAGAGTAACAAAAGGGTTACAAAAGTTCCTAAGTAGCGTTTTAATATGTACCAATCTAATATTTTCACCTATAAACGTTTATCCATTTGTTTTACCATTTTTTCTTTCCAAGTGGCAAAATCGCCTGCCAAAATATGCTTTCGAGCCTCACGAGTTAGCCAAAGATAAAAACCTAGGTTATGAATACTGGCAATTTGCCTGCCAAGCATTTCGTTTACAGTAAATAAATGTCTAACGTAAGCTTTAGAATACTCGGTATCTACCCAAGTTATGCCCATTTCGTCAATAGGAGAAAAATCGTCTTCCCACTTTTTGTTTTTAATATTTATGGTGCCGTGGGCGGTAAAAAGCATTCCGTTTCTACCATTTCTAGTAGGCATTACACAATCAAACATATCTACTCCCAAAGCAATATTTTCCAGAATATTAATAGGTGTGCCAACGCCCATTAAATAGCGGGGTTTATCTTCCGGTAAGATAGCATTTACCACCTCTGTCATTGCATACATTTCTTCTGCCGGCTCTCCAACAGATAAGCCGCCAATAGCATTACCGTCTGCGCCGGCATTGGCAATATATTCTGCAGATTGTTGGCGCAAATCTTTATACGTACTGCCTTGCACAATAGGAAACAAAGCTTGTTGGTGTCCGTACAAAGGTTCTTTATTAGAAAAATGTTTTATACAACGATCCAACCACCGATGCGTGCGATGCATAGAATTTTTGGCATATTTATAATCGCAAGGATACGGGGTGCATTCATCAAACGCCATCATAATATCGGCGCCAATTTTTCGTTGGGTATCCATCACATTTTCCGGTGTAAAAACGTGGTAGGATCCATCTATATGCGATTTAAATTTTACGCCTTCTTCGGTAATTTTTCTTCTGTCGGATAGCGAATATACTTGGTACCCCCCACTATCTGTAAGAATATTTCTGTCCCAATTCATAAACTTATGCAAACCGCCGGCTTTTTGTAAAATATCGGTTTGTGGTCGCAAATAAAGATGGTAAGTATTACCTAAAATAATATCCGGATTAATCTCTTGTTTTAATTCTCTTTGATGAACGCCTTTTACCGTTGCAATGGTACCAACCGGCATAAAAATAGGGGTTTCTATTTTGCCGTGATCTGTAGTAATTGTTCCCGCACGGGCTTTTGATTGTTTATCAGTAAGGCTTAATTCAAATTTCATAGGCGTAATTAAAGGTTGCAAAGATACATAATCCGTTTTCAAAATAAACAGCAAATAATAACAAGCATTGATATGTCTTCTTAAAAAATCTGAGAGCAACCTAAAAAAATCGTGTCGGTAGGATTAAATATATCTCTAAATTACCTCTTCCCATCCCCAGCCTTTCCCTGAGAGAAGGGAGTTAGGTGGGGTTTGCTGTAAGTGAAGTTTAAACCTTCTTTTTCCCGGCCCTAAACAGCGGGAAGGTTTTTGAAGGGGAAAGGAAGATTTTCTTTCCATCCCCAGCCCTTCCCTGAGGGAAGGGAGCAAGCTTTTGAAAGTATGAAAAACAGGATTACTCGGGTTGAGAGTTTTTGAACCTTTTTAGCATTGAATCTAACTCGGATTAAAAGCTTTATAAAATGCTTTACGGAAGAAGCTTGCAGCAAAAAACATGAGGATTTTAGTTTCCCTTTACGGAAGAAAAACGGGCATATCCCATAACAAGAAGACATTTTCAATCTAATATTCCGTAAAGAACAACAAAAAATGTTTTTGGGTTATGCACTTAACTTTATTCTTTCAAAATTGTGGTTCTGACTTCCTGCAAAGTATGCCATACATGGTAGGTATATGCTGAATTTTCAAACCTACAAGGTTTTTGAAACCTTGCAGGAGAGGTCTTTGGGTAATTCTTCCAAGAAGTATGCGTTATTATTGCCTTATTTTCAATTAAAAATGGTGTTAGAAGACTCTAAATCAACGATTCTTATAGGTATAACGCAAAGATGTTTTTAAAAATCCGTTATACTAATCGAAAAAACTTTTATTAATTTTCCTTATTTTAAGGCTGTCTGAAAACTTCCGTAAAGGAAGCAAAACCACATTACTAACATAAAATTTTTTTTAGCTTTTAAATAAACTTACTTTTGCGATAAGACAGATTACAAACCTATTTAAACACTATGTCACAAACACAACAACTAGAAGATTTTGTAACACAAGTCCGTAGAGATATTTTACGGCAAGTACATGCGGTAAACTCCGGCCACCCGGGAGGCTCTTTAGGATGCGCTGAATTTTTTACAGCGCTTTACCAAGAAATAATGGACTACGACACCAAATTTGATATGGATGGTAAAAACGAAGACCTCTTCTTTTTATCTAACGGCCATATTTCTCCGGTGTTTTACAGCGTTTTAGCACGAAGCGGATTTTTCTCTGTAGAGGAATTAAATACGTTTAGAAAAATAAACTCCCGTCTGCAAGGTCACCCAACCACGCACGAAGGTTTGCCCGGTATTCGCGTAGCCTCCGGCTCTTTAGGTCAAGGTATGTCTGTTGCCATTGGCGCGGCACAAACCAAAAAACTCAATAACGATGAGCATTTGGTATATTCTTTACACGGCGATGGCGAGTTGCAAGAAGGACAAAATTGGGAAGCAATAATGTATGCTGCAGCCAACAAGGTAGACAACCTTATTTCTACCGTAGATTTAAACGGGCAACAAATAGACGGCTCTACCGATACGGTTTTACCATTAGGAAATTTGAAAGATAAATTTGAAGCCTTTGGCTGGGATGTTTTAGAAATACAAAAAGGTAACGACATAGAAGCGGTAATAAAAGGTTTGCAAGAAGCCAAAACCCGAACAGGTAAAGGAAAACCCGTTTGTATCCTGTTGCATACCGTAATGGGAAATGGCGTAGATTTTATGATGCACACCCACGCTTGGCACGGAAAAGCGCCTAACGACGAACAACTGGAAACAGGTTTATCACAAAATCCGGAAACTTTAGGCGATTATTAGGCAAAGCCAATTTTTAAAACTTTAGAAAAAACAACAATGAAAAAATATACAGATACAGGAAAAAAAGACACCCGTTCCGGATTTGGTGCCGGTTTAGAAGAACTGGGCAAAACCAATGAAAATGTGGTAGCACTTTGTGCAGATTTAACCGGTTCTTTAAAAATGGACGCTTTTAAAGAAAACCATCCAGAACGCTTTTTTCAAGTAGGAATTGCAGAGGCTAATATGATGGGAATGGCGGCCGGAATGACCATTGGTGGAAAAATTCCGTTTACCGGAACTTTTGCCAACTTCTCTACCGGGCGCGTTTACGACCAAATAAGACAAAGTATTGCTTACTCTAATAAAAACGTGAAAATTTGTGCTTCGCACGCAGGTCTAACTTTAGGCGAAGATGGGGCTACGCACCAGATTTTAGAAGATTTGGGCCTGATGAAAATGCTACCGGGAATGACGGTAATCAATACTTGTGATTATAACCAAACCAAAGCCGCAACCTTGGCAATTGCAGAACATGAGGGACCGGTTTATTTACGTTTTGGCCGACCAAAAGTAGCCAACTTTACGGAAGAAGACCAGAAGTTTGAAATTGGGAAAGCCGTACAATTAACCGAAGGTAAAGACGTTACAATAATAGCTACCGGTCATTTGGTATGGGAAGCATTACAAGCTGCGGAAGAATTAGAAAAAGAAAATATTAGTGCAGAGGTAATTAACATTCACACTATAAAACCTTTAGATAAAGAAGCCATTTTAAAGTCGGTTAAAAAAACCGGTTGTGTAGTTACCGCAGAAGAACATAATTATTTAGGTGGCTTAGGCGAAAGTGTAGCCCGAGTTTTAGCAGAAAATAATCCTGCACCTCAAGAGTTTGTAGCTACGCAAGATACTTTTGGCGAAAGTGGTAATCCGTTAGAATTATTAGACAAATACGGGTTAAATGCTAAAGCCATTCAGCAGAAAGTTGAAAAAGTTTTAAAACGAAAATAAGTTAGTTATGAAAAAGATATTTTTTCTAGGAATAGTATTCTTAGCTTGCAGCAATTTAATGCTTGCCCAGTCCGGCGAAACCGGCTTTGGGATAAAAGCAGGAATAAGCCATAATACCAATGGCGATTTAAAAGATTTAGGAGAAGGCGAAACTTACGATGCAGATGCAGCTGTGGGTTATCACGTTGGTGTTTTTGGTACTATTGATTTACCGATAATCTATTTACGCCCGGAATTAATTTATACCAAAACCACGAGTGAGTATAATGGTGCAGATTTTGAAATGGATCGTTTAGACGTTCCCGTATTGGTAGGTATAGAGGTAATTGGACCTTTACACGTATTTGCGGGACCTAATTTACAGTATATTTTTAATACTGAATTAGAAAACGTAAATACAACCGATCCTAAGGATGACCTCAGCATAGGTCTTCACGCCGGACTTGGGGTACAATTGGGCAGATTTGGTATAGATGCGCGCTACGCTCGCGGGTTTAGTGATAACGAGATTGGTATTATTAACGATAATGTAGAAAATACGCCAACCTTACAAACTTTAGATACCAAAGCAGAAGAGTTGATCATAAGTTTATCGTATCAATTTTAGGAAGAAATTGGTTTTTAGATTAATTGATTAAAGATAATCACCAATAAAAAATCCGCTTCTTTAAAAGCGGATTTTTTTGATTAATTATTAGCTTTTGTACGTTCTCGGAGTTTTACAATTCCGAAAAGTACTCCGGCAACTAAAGCCATTCCTACAAAGCCATCAATTGGTGCTGCCACTTCATCATTCACATCATCGCTACCACCACCTAAACCAGGAAATGGACTGTTACTGTCTTGTGCTTGTACATTATAATTTGTCATAACCAAAGTGGATAGTATGGCTAAACCAAATAAACTTCTTTTTATTTTCATTTTAAACTACTTTTAATTCTTAATGCGATTATCGAACAATTAATTTTTTAACCATCTCTTTTCCTTCTTCAGCCAGCATTTTCACTATATAAATACCACTATTTAGACCCAGGTCATTAAAAAATATTTTGTTTGTGCTTGCTTTTCTTTTAGACTGATAAATTTCTTGTCCCAAAATTGTATAGATAGAAATAGTTACTTCCTCGTTTTTAATTTGGCCAGGTAGCGTGATGCTAAAGCTTCCTTGGGTAGGGTTAGGCCATAAATTAAAGCTTTGTTGAACTTCGGAATTTGTGTCTAACCCATCTGTTTCAAAAGAAATAGAAAAACGATTAGCATCTACACTTTCAGCAATGTTCTGATCGATTTCAAAATTTACAAATGTGGTTTCCCCTGCTGCCAATTCGTTGTGCGTATTCAAATAAGCATCCTCTAAATAAGCGGTTACTTCCCCTACTTGTGCGGGAATTTTTACCTTAAGACTATAGTTTTCTTGACGATACTGGTTTATAAAAAGCGGTAATACCTCTGCTTCTACCGGCAAACTACGATGTTCTATACTCAAGTAATTTCCATTATTTACTACAGCAATATTTTCATCGAGGTTTCCGTATTTTGGGGTATCGTTAGGCAGCACTTGGTTAGAGCCGTCTTGATCAAAATATATTCGCACTCCGTCTATCACTCTATTATTATGAATTAATTGAACATTAATATATTTATAATTTGAAACTCGAAACGTATTGGTCTGGGGCTGTGCGGTTGCTTTAAAGCTTTCTTTGAATAGTAATTCCGGCGTTGTTCCTAAGTTGTTCGTCGTTACAAAAGCAGCTTGCCCAACTTGTAGAAATTGATTTGCTTCTGAACCTAAAGCATTATCTCCCGGGTTTGATGCCAATTCTACCGAAACAAACGCACCTCGTGTATTTAAAGTAGGATCATAAACAATATAGGAATTTGGGTTAATATTAGTCGAGTTACTCACTACTTGTGTCATATCTACTGCCGCTTGATAGGGATTTCCGAAGAAATTAAAATCTCCGCTATTTTGACCTAGATCAGAAAATGTGTAATCTCCTATAATTAAATCGCCTGTAGCCTGTAATACCGTGTTGGTTGACGTAGCAGTATTATCAGTAACATCGATACTGCGGTCACCCCGAACCATAAGTTGGTAAGGAACACCTACTTGCAAAGTATTGCTATTAGTGTTGCCTATAGGATTCCATTGTTGACTGCCGTTATCATAGGTATATAAAGAAGGATTTCCGGAGGGAGTATAATCAAACCCATTTTGCTGATCTTTAGTTAGATCATGCTCGTTCGGAATATTTCCCGGAATAGTATTTAAGCCGGTAATATGGGTGCCGTAACCCGGTTTTGGATTATCGGTATAACTTGTGGCACCTTCCTGCCAGTTATCGTGAATGCTTCCTGCAGAATTTACTGCCGAACTCAAAAAACGATATGCACGTCCTAAATGACTTTCAGAATCTGCAGCCTGATTACCTGCCGGAATAAAACGTTGAACAGTTATACTACCAGTGTTAACTATTTGCGAACCGGCGGGAACCGCAGCAAGTTGTCCGGTATTGTTTTCATTACTGATAAAAATCAGACTACCATTATTGTAGAGGTTTTTATTAAGATTCAAAACCTTCTCGATTTTTAAAGTTGCTCCTGAATTAATGGTAAGGTTGCCTACTTCTGTATCAGCAGTAAGAGAAGCTTCGCCATCAACTACGGTAATGTTATCATTAACTGATGAGATACCACTAGGGTTTCCGTTTGGTAAAACCCACGAATCGTTTTCAAATACATAACCGCAACTTTTTCCGCCATCGGTAATACTCCAACCGTGATTAGAAATTAAATCCTGCCGGGCAACTTCTGCTTGACAAAAGGTACTGTACCCACCATGGAAACTAATATTAGCTGGAATATCGTCCATTCCATCATTGAGATTACCACTATTATCGACTGCCCAACCGGATAAGGTAGCATCATAATTTTCAGTAGAAAGGGAAGCATACCGAAACATAAACGCCATGCTTGTCACCTTAGACAAATTCCACGAAGAAAGATCTTGATCGAATTCATCTGCTGAAAGAAACATAGAGTTCATATTGGTAACATTAGATACATTCCAAGCACCAATATCTTGGTTAAATACCAAGGCTCTGTAAAACATTTTATACATAGTGGTAACCCCTGACACATCCCAAGCTCCAATATCTTGGTTAAAAGCTTGAGCGTTTTTAAACATTTCTCTCATATTGGTCACATGAGATACATCCCAATCGCCAATAGCACCATTAAAATCATAAGCACGCTCAAACATACTAGATAAGTCGGTTACTTGACTAAGGTCAGGCACATCAGGTACATTGCCATAAGTAAGTTGACCACAACTTTTAAAAGCATTTTTCATTGATCGCCATCTTTGCGTGCCCCATTGTTCAATGCTTTGTATTTTATATCTATCGCCTTGATCGTTAAAATAAATTTGCGGAAAGTCTCCGGTTATTTTTATTGTATGGATTCCCGGTGCAGCGTAAGTATGTGTAGCATTGCCTGTTTGGTTTGTGCTGGTAGTCCCATCGCCCCAGTTTACGGTATAATTATAACCACTTCCCGTGGTGGGAATAGTAATACTTTGATTGGCCGCTGTCGTTTTCCAGGTGGTGATGAAAGCATCGGAACAGTCTGTGCCCCCATCATAAATAGTCCATCCAAAATCATTAATCAATTTTTGGCGGGCGTTTTGGCTTTGGCAGTAGGTAGTGTTTCCTGCACCGAACGCCACCCCTGTAGGAATGTTTGTTTCTCCGGGACTCAAAGTCGCCCAACCTATAAGCGTAGCATCATAGTTTTCGGTGGAGAGGGCAGTATTTGCAAAAATGCCCCCCATACCCGATGCAGTAGGAACCACTCTACTAATATCCCAGTCTCCCAAATTTTGATTAAAAGAAGAAGCACCATTAAAGGTATGAAACATATACTTTACATTGCTCACATCCCAATGCGAAATATCTTGATTGAAATAAGTAGCTCCAGCAAACATATGAGACATATCAAACACTTGACTCAAGTCCGGGGCGTCTGTGGCTGTTACCTGTAGGTTCACACAACCCTTAAAAGCACCATACATATAATCCTTCCACACAATATCTCCCCATTGTTCAATAGTTTGTATTTTGGCATCATTAGCGTTATCGCTATTTGAATTTGAAAAATTTATACGAGTAAAAGTCCCTGTTAATTTTACGGTATGAATACCAGGATTTGAGTAGCTATGGGTGGCTGGACCAGTCAAGCCATTATTTATTGTGCCATCTCCCCAATCTACATTATAGTTGTAGGTTCCATTAGAAGTCGGAATGGTAATACTTTCATTGGAAGCTGTGGTTTTCCAAGTAGTAATAAATGCATTTTGTGCCTGCATAGTTTTTAGGACGAACAGTAGAAACACTGTTAGTAGTAATTTAATTTTCATAATAAAGCGCTTTGTTAAATTGAAATAATCTTGGTTTTTGGCTTGACCAGTTTTATCTTTAGAAGGTTGTAAAAACAATTATTTCAACCTATTTTGCCGCTCTTTATCGACAAAATTTCACTGCTTCCATCCAAAAATTGGATGCAAAAATAAATTATGTAAAAAAATATTCCTAAATAAAACTTAAGAAAATGACAAAAAATATCGACACAACGTTTAATTTGTCGATTAAATGCGGATTGAGGTCATAATAAAGTTGTTTAGGTACTATTTATTAAGAATTAATTGGTATATAGAAAACACCTAATTCAGTAAAAAACTTCTTATTATATTTCTGTTTTTACTGAATTAGAAAACGTAAACACAACAGATCCTAAAGATGACCTTAGCATAGGACTTCACGCCGGACTTGGTGTACAATTGGGTAGATTTGGTATAGATGCTCGCTACGCTCGTGGGTTTAGCGATAACGAGATTGGTATTATTAACGATAATGTAGAAAATACGCCAACCTTACAAACTTTAGATACCAAAGCAGAAGAGTTGATCATAAGTTTATCGTATCAATTTTAGGAAGAAATTGGTTTTAGATTAATCAAGATGTTTTGTATATCCCATCCCCAACCCTTCCCTGAGGGAAGGGTGTATATACTTAATCATTACTGTCCGATTAAAAAAACTTGCTCTTAAAAATAGCAATGGTAATTTTCAATAAAATTTGTTTGTTCATTTTTTTCATTGACAAAAAAACGAACCAAAAAAGTCTAGGCTTAACCGAAGTTTGCTAAAAATTTCCCTCGCTACGGCGCAAACTAAAGGTATTTGCTAGTTTTCATAAATTTTTAAACCTCAAAGTTTTGCTATTTTTTATTCAATGTTTTGCGGCTGGCGCAGTTTGCTTAACCCTCCACTCACATTATTTTTTAACGCAAACTTCGCTTAGGCCGTTAAAAAAATAAAAACCCTTAAAGGAAGGTGTCATATTATAAATCTCTTAAAATCCTTGGCTATTATTGGCGTGTCATTCGTTTTAATTAATTTAATCGGACACTAGTAATACTTAATATAAATTGATTCTATTTATTTAAAAAAAGGATTATCCGGTCGGGTAATCCTTTTTTAATAAATTATTTTGAAAAGTGACAATCAATAAAACTTAATCTCTCGTCAAACGCTTATATTTAATACGTTTTGGCATGGTATCGCCACCCAAACGTTTCTTTTTATTTTCTTCATAATCAGAGAAGCCGCCTTCAAAGAAATATACTTGTGAGTCGCCTTCAAAAGCTAAGATGTGTGTACAAATACGATCTAAGAACCAACGGTCGTGCGAAATTACTACTGCACATCCGGCAAAATTCTCCAAACCTTCTTCCAAGGCACGAAGTGTGTTAACATCCAAATCGTTAGTTGGCTCATCTAGTAATAAAACATTGCCTTCTTCTTTTAAGGTCATTGCCAAATGCAAACGGTTTCTTTCTCCACCAGAAAGCATACTTACTTTTTTATTTTGCTCGCTTCCGCTAAAGTTAAAACGACTCAAATAAGCTCTTGAATTTACTTCTCGACTGCCCATTAAAACTAATTCTTGCTCGTCGCTAAAATTTTGCCAAATGGTTTTATCCGGATCAATGTTTGCGTGACTTTGGTCTACATAAGCAATTTTTGCCGTCTCCCCTACTTTAAATTCTCCTTTATCCGGCGTTTCTTCGCCCATAATCATTTTAAAAATAGTGGTTTTCCCGGCGCCGTTTGGTCCAATAATTCCAACAATACCGGCTTGCGGCAATTTAAAATTCAAATCTTCATACAATAGCTTATCGCCATAAGCTTTGCTTACACCAATCGCTTCAATCACATTGGTACCTAAACGCGGACCATTCGGAATGTAGATTTCCAGCTTTTCGTCCATCTGCTTCTGGTCTTGGTTCAACAATTTATCATAATTGTTAAGACGCGCTTTCTGTTTAGACTGTCGACCTTTTGGCGCCATTTTTACCCATTCCAGCTCGCGCTCCAAGGTTTTTTGACGTTTAGAAGCCGCTTTTTGCTCTTGCGCCATTCGTTTAGATTTCTGTTCTAGCCAAGAAGAGTAATTTCCTTTCCACGGAATGCCTTCTCCGCGATCTAGTTCTAAAATCCATCCCGCGGCATTATCTAAGAAATAACGGTCGTGGGTTACGGCAATTACCGTTCCTTTATACTGTTGTAAATGGTGTTCTAACCAATGTACAGACTCTGCATCTAAGTGGTTAGTAGGCTCATCTAAGAGTAAAACATCCGGTTCTTGTAACAACAAACGGCAAAGCGCCACCCTTCTGCGTTCACCTCCGGAAAGTACACTTATTTTTTTATCAGAATCCGGGGTGCGCAGCGCGTCCATCGCTATTTCTAATTTGGTATCTATCTCCCAAGCGTTGGTAGCATCTATTTTGTCTTGCAAAACTGCCTGCCGGTCCATTAACTTTTGCATTTTGTCGGCGTCTTCGTAAACTTCCGGCAAACCAAACTGGTCGTTAATTTTGTTGTATTCGTCTAAGACTTCTACCGTTTCGCTCACGCCTTCTTTTACCACTTCCAATACGGTTTTATCTTCGTCTAATTCCGGTTCTTGCTCCAACATTCCCACAGAGTATTCTTTCGAAAAAACCACATCGCCTTGGTAGTTTTTTTCTTTCCCCGCAATAATGTTCAGCAAGGTAGATTTCCCTGAACCGTTAAGCCCCAAAATACCAATTTTAGCTCCGTAGAAGAAACTTAAATAAATGTTTTTTAACACCGGGGTATTGGCGTTTTTATAGGTTTTTGTAACTCCGGACATGGAGAAAATCACTTTTTTATCGTCTGCCATTTTTATCGTTTTTAAAATTAATTTGGGCGTTCCCCCGTACAAAAAAGTACGGCGGCCGCGCTATCCGCTATATCTTTTTATTTTTTGAAAAAGCAAAAAACAAAAAGGATGCCGCTGCTATCGCTAACGCAAATATCCGAAAAATTATGATGCTAAACTGCTAATTCTTCTTAGAAAAACATTGCGTATTTTTGTTTAAAATAAACACTGAGAAAATGACTTTAGAATCTATTGAAAAGAAGTTAGCAACCGGTAATGCAACATTGCTGTATTTTTCTTCTAAAAACTGTAGCGTCTGCAAAAGCATACAACCAAAACTAGAGGAAGCTTTACAACAAAACTATCCTAAAATAGATTTTATAAAAATTCAAACCGAGACAAATCCTGAAATTGCGAGTAAATTTACCGTATTTAACGCACCTACCATTTTGCTTTATTTAGATGGCAAAGAATTTATCCGTAAAGGAGGCGCTTTTAGCTTACCGGTATTTTTGGAAGAGGTAGAGCGTTTGTATAAGTTGTTTAATTCAAAATAAGAAGAATTATTTTTATTCAGAAGATTGGCAGCTTACTGTTCTGATAAGTTAAATATTATTTTTGCTTTTTGAAGGGTCTTCGACTGCGCTCAGACTGACATTGGGTTAACATACATAATTTATTGTATTTTCAAAGGTCTTCGACTGCGCTCAGACTGACATTTTGCTTGGGCCGACGCATTAGTGGCTCTTAAAGAACTTCGACTGCGCTCAGTTTAACATTGGTTACCATACATAATTTGTTGCTTTTTCCAAGCGTCTTCGACTGCGCTCAGACTGACAAACAGAAATTGCATCCTTTTGTTCGAGTGATAATTCGTATAATTCCTGTTCTGAAGTGTCAAAAAAAATTGTTTGAAGTGCTTTTAAGAAGTTTAAATCTTGGGAATTTTTAATTCTCGAAATTAAGTTATTTTTTATTTGAGCAGCTAAATCCATCTCTATCCAATTGTACGATTCACTAAAAATAACGATTTTTTTCTCAAAACTCTAAAATTAACGCCAGAATATTTGTGTTTGTCAGTGCCAAAATAAAGTAATTTCTTTTCTTTAAACCCTACCCTTCAACGCATTAAAAACCCAAGCAATAGCAAAAAAACCAATGCCTACCGCTGCAAAACCATAACCTGCTACTTCATTATATCTAAAAGCGCCTAAAGCTATAAGAGCAACGCCCACTACAATCATTATAAAAGTAGCCCAAGCTAATACGGTATTTTTATTCATTGCCATAAGTCTGTTTTAGGAATTTGGATTTACAAAAATACAATCAATTTCTACAATAATCCAATTTTATAGGGGCACTTTAGCAGGAATAAAGTGGTATTTTTTGTATTTTCGTCGCCATTGCGTTGGTTTTTTACAATGCCAAAGTACTAATTTTATAATTTTAATGCATGGATATAAAATTCAATAAAAACGAAGACTACAATAAATTACTCGTTGCAGACCTCAACAGTAAACTTAAAGAAGTAAAAAAAGGCGGAGGCGAAAAACGCATCGAAAAACACCACGAAAAAGGTAAGATGACCGCCCGCGAACGTATAGACTTTTTGGTAGACGACCCAAAAGACACCATAGAAATTGGCGCTTTTGCAGGAGACGGAATGTATGAAGAACACGGCGGTTGCCCTAGTGGTGGCGTAGTCGTAAAAATTGGTAAAGTCTCCGGGCAGCAAGTAATTGTGGTAGCCAACGATGCTACAGTAAAAGCCGGAGCTTGGTTTCCCATTACCGGGAAGAAAAACTTACGGGCGCAAGAAATTTCTATAGAAAACCGCTTACCAATTATTTATTTGGTAGATAGCGCCGGCGTTTATTTACCTATGCAAGACGAAATTTTTCCGGACAAAGAGCATTTTGGTCGTATTTTTAGAAACAATGCGGTAATGAGCAGTATGGGAATTACCCAAATTGCAGCCGTAATGGGAAGTTGTGTAGCAGGTGGCGCCTATTTGCCCATTATGAGTGACGAGGCTTTGATTGTAGAAAAAACAGGCAGTATTTTCTTGGCCGGAAGTTATTTGGTAAAAGCTGCCATTGGCGAAAGTATAGACAACGAAACGCTTGGCGGAGCAACTACACATTCTGAAATTAGTGGTGTAACCGATTATAAGGCCAAAGACGATAAAGATGCGTTGACCAAAATTCAAAATATTATGGATAAAATCGGAGCCCCGGAATCTGCCGGATTTAACCGAAAAAAATCCGTAAAGCCAAAATTAAACCCCGACGAAATTTTTGGGCATTTACCGGCAAAACGCAGCGACCAATACGATATGATGGAAATCATCAATCGGTTGGTAGATAATTCTGAATTTGAAGAGTATAAAGCCGGATACGGCAAAACCATTCTTACCGGATATGCCAGAATAGACGGCTGGGCGGTAGGAATTGTTGCCAACCAACGCAAAATTGTAAAAACTAAAAAAGGAGAAATGCAATTTGGCGGAGTAATCTATTCTGATTCTGCCGATAAAGCCACTCGATTTATTGCCAATTGTAACCAAAAGAAAATTCCGTTGGTCTTTTTACAAGACGTAACCGGATTTATGGTTGGCAGCAAAAGTGAGCACGGCGGTATTATTAAAGACGGCGCAAAAATGGTAAATGCCGTTAGTAATTCTGTAGTGCCAAAATTTACCGTGGTGATAGGTAACTCATACGGCGCGGGTAATTACGCTATGTGCGGAAAAGCTTACGACCCAAGACTAATTGTAGCTTGGCCAAGCGCAGAATTGGCGGTAATGAGTGGTAATTCTGCGGCAAAAGTTTTGTTGCAAATAGAAACCGCTTCCTTAAAGAAAAAAGGAGAAACCATTACCGAAGAAAAAGAGAAAGAACTTTACGACAAAATAAAAGCCGGCTACGATGAGCAAATAAGTCCGTATTATGCGGCAGCAAGAATTTGGACAGATGCTATCATCAATCCGTTAGACACCAGAAAATGGATTTCTAAAGGAATTGAAGCCGCTGACCACGCCCCAATCGAAAAAGATTTTAATATGGGCGTTTTACAAACTTAATTTTAATAGAATTTTATTTAAACAAGCGTTTTAAACAGTACTAAAAACTTTTTAAAACGCTTGTTATAGTTTACATAGAGAATGAAAAATTTATTTTTAGCTTTTTTAATTTTATTGCTTGTAAGTTGTAACAAGCAAAATAAGCACGACTTAAAAGATCTAAATTTTCATATTGAAAATTATAGAGATTTAGACAGCTTAGAAGTATCTGATGTGAGTAATTATGAGCATTACCGCTTAACCAATTTAGAAGATCCTTATTTGTCGATGGCTTTTAAACGCAAAATAAATGACCTTTATACGGTAATTTTTTATGCAGGAGATAAAAAGTATACAAAGCGTTTGTGGTTAGATGGGAAGCAGCCTGTTGTAAAAGTGAATTTTGATAAGAAAATAGAAATAGACAGCGTTCTAAACTCTCCGTTACATCACGAGGTTTCGGCCTATAGCAAAAGATTAGGAAGGTTGTATGAAAGGGGCACAGATGCTGAAACTATAAACCAATTTTTACTTATGGAAATAGAAAAGCATCTACATTCGCCTTTTTCCTTTTCTGTAGCACAAATTTATATTTTCCGAAACAAAAATGCTTCCCAGCAATTAAACAAGCTAAAAAATTTACTTGCCAAACAACCGGACAGCTTGCATCGTCACAGCCTATATCATTCCATAAAAAAAGATTTACCCTAAAAATTCCTCTATGCGTTTAACATATTTTCTACTTTTTGTCCTGTTTGCATCTTTTGCAAACGCACAGGTTCTCAGCAACAAAGAAACCTATACCCGCGCAGATACGCTTCGCGGTTCCTTACGCCCCGAACGTAGTAATTTTGACGTTTTAAAATACGATTTAAGCGTAAAAGTAGAACCGGATAAAAAATACATAAGCGGTAATAATAAAATCAGGTTTAAAGTTTTAGACTCGCTGCCGCGGATGCAAATCGATTTGTTTGCCAATATGCAAGTAGATTCAATTGTATATAACAACCAAAAGTTAATTTATTCGCGCGAGTATAATGCAGTTTTTATAGATTTCCCTAAAAGCTTACTACCAAATAGCGTAGAAGAAGTAAATTTTTACTTTTCAGGGAAACCGAAAATTGCCAAAAACCCACCTTGGGATGGCGGTTTTATTTTTGATAAAGATAAAAACGGCAAAGACTGGGTAAGTGTTGCCGTACAAGGCACTGGCGCTAGTTTATGGTTTCCGAACAAAGACCACCAAAGCGATGAACCGGAAACTACCGAAATACATTTAATTGTTCCAGAAAATTTAATGGGCGTTTCTAACGGAAGGTTAATTGGAGAACGTAGTTTAGGAAACGGCTTTAAGCAATTTGACTGGCAGGTAAAAAACCCTATTAACAATTATAATATAATTCTTAACGTTGGTGATTATGTTCATTTTTCTGACCAATACAAAGATTTAGATTTAGAATACTATGTACTTTCCTATAATTTAGAAGCCGCCAAAAAGCAATTTGAGCAAGTAAAACCTATGATGGCTTGCTTTTATGAGAAATTTGGTTCTTATCCCTTTCCGGAAGATTCGTATAAATTGGTTGAAAGTCCGCATTTAGGAATGGAGCATCAAAGCGCCGTGGCTTACGGCAACGGTTTTAAAAACGGTTATTTGGGCCGGGATTTGTCCGGCACCGGCATTGGTTTACGCTGGGATTTTATCATTATTCACGAGTCGGCACATGAATGGTTTGGTAATAGTATTACCGCCGCAGACATTGCCGATATGTGGATTCATGAAAGTTTTACCGCTTACGCGGAAGCAGTATTTGTAGAATGCCAGTACGGTAAAAAAGATGCTTTAGCCTACACCCGTGGTACTAGAAGAGGTATTGCCAACGACATTCCTATAATAGGCGATTATGGTGTAAACAGCGAAGGCTCGGGCGATATGTATTATAAAGGCGCCAATATGCTAAACAACCTTAGAAGCGTGCTAAACAACGATGCTAAATGGTGGCAACTTTTAAAAGATTTTCATACCGAATTTAAACACCAAATAACCAATACCAAAGAGGTTGTAGACTTTTTTGAAAAACGCACAAAGGCAGAATTAACGCCAATATTCAATCAGTATTTGCGTTATACACAAGTTCCGCAAATTGATTTCCGTAAAGAAAACGGTAAAATACAGTATCGTTGGGAAGCGAAAGCAGAAGATTTTGAAATGCCGTTGGATTTAAAATTCAACGGAAAACAAAAACGTATTTATCCAACCAAAGAATGGAAAACCTTGTCATTTACAAAAGATATGGAAGCTTTTGAAGTAGATTTGGATAGGTTTTATGTGGAAATAAAGAAATAGAAGTTTGTAGTGGGGAGTTTGTAGTTTGTAGTTACTGCTTCAAACTAACGTTTTTTTTCGAAAGAATAAATTTTGTTTTTTTGAATATACCTACGAAATTGTGTTTAATCTTAGAAAATCGTGTCAGTTCGAATATCCCAAAAATTTCGGGATTGCTAAAAATTTTGTATCGAGAACAACAATTTTTTATTCTCTATAAAATCCCGCACCTGTAGGATTACTATCATTGACATAATTTTATGAAATTATGGTTTATAGCGATTTGAACATAGCGTTTAAAATCACCTCTTTTCATTTTCTTTGCTATGTATTCCTCTCGCTTCGCTCGTCGGATACAAGAGAAAATCCTTCGACTGCGCTCAGGATAAACCAAGCCAAAAGAAAAGGCGCTTTTCCCAAGGTATTTTTCAGCATAGCTGAAAACCATTTTTGGTTTGCTAAAATCTCTCCAAGGCTTCGAGATTTTTTAACGCAAACCAAAACTTATACTGGGGAAAAAGATTACAAAGCGCTGCTTTGGAACGTCAGTAATAATATTTTTAATTTTATTGTAAAAGGTCTCAAATTGACAACTTTTGAATCCTCTTAGAATTATATCCAGCTCAGGTTACAAGGTTTTGAAAACCTTGCAGAAAAATCTATTGCTAGCGTTCGCTTTTTATACTATTTAAATCAGATTTGTTATATTTATTACATAATCCGTCTAAATAGCAAGAATTATGTTTAAAAGAAATTTAACGGCCATTCTCGTCATAGCTGCAATGCTTTTTATTATTCCCGGACTTGACTTTAGCGAGATAAGTATTCGAACAAAAGATTTTTGGTTGTTGCTCTTTTCTTCGCTACTTCTTATTGGGTGTGTTGCATCTATTTTTGTAAACGAAACGAGAAATAAATAGCTTGAAATGCTTGTGTTCGTTTAAAATAAGTTTTGCAAGGTCTAAATAAGCGTAAATTTTATTCTATTTAAAAATACCTACAAGGTTTTGAAAACCTTGCAGGATAGAGTTTATTCTTTTTTAATATAGATAAACCAAACCAAGTAAATTTCCAAATCTATTTGGGACAAAAATTCTTTACGGAAAAGCTTAGCTATAGGATAGAAAAAGAAATAAAGAATAATGCTTAAAAAATTTGGTTATATTTTATAATGCGTTTAGAGAGATTTTGAGGTTAAGATAATATTTTTTAGTCTTTTGGTCTTCGACTGCGCTCAGACTGACATTGGGATTAGACTTACATATTTGTTGCTTTTTAATCTGAATTCCATCTTAGCTTATTCAATGAAAAATTTATAAATCGATGGGAAACTTGCTTTTTAAGAAGTTTTGTTCATTTTCTTTGCTCGTCCAAAGAAAACGAACCAATCCCCAAATCTATTTGGGGACAAAAATTTTTTACGAAAAAGCTTAGCTATACTAAAGAAAAAGAACAATAAATCTCTAAATTTTTATATCGAATTTACTTATTTAGTACGTGTGCTGGTTCAGAACTAGTGTATTACTTCTTAATTTTTTCTAAGGTTTTCCGGCGATTTATTTTTCCGGTATGGGTTTCGGTAAAATTCTCTAACCAAATTATTTCTTTAGGAATTTCATATTTTAATAAGGAATTTAAGGTAAGAATTTTTTCTTCTAATTGGGATTTATCTTCTATTTCCGGCTGATTTTCTACAAGTAAAACCACTTTTTCTCCCAAGTCTTGGTCGGGCAAAGCTGCCACATAAAATCTACGGCTTAAAATTTTAGACAATTTGCGCTCTACTTCTTCCGGATGAATTTTTACCCCCCCGGAGTTAATCACATTATCTGCGCGGCCTTTCCAATAGAAATGCTTTTCATCTACCAGCTCAACAACATCGGTGGTTTGTATTTTGTCGGGATTCACTTTTGGTGCGTAAATGCCTAAACAATTATTAGCATTTACACTTAACTCCACATTCGGTAAAGCGGTAAATGGCAATTCTTTTTGCGATTGTTTATGGTTTACCTTCTTTGCGGCAATATGCGTGAGGGTTTCGGTCATTCCATAGGTTTCGTAAATAACGCAAGACATCTCTTGTAATTTATTCCGTAAAGAAGTTGCAATAGCGCCGCCACCGATGATTAGCTTTTTTATTTTATAGAGATTTTTTAGCGAACGCGCTACTTGAAATGGCGTCATTGCAGCAAAATCGTAGGTTTTATCTACGTTTTTTAACGGATTGCCAGCCGGCGTAAACGTATCTAATTGCCAACCTAAATGCATTGCGCGTACCAGCATTAGCTTTCCGGCGATATAACTTACCGGCATACAAAGCATAGCGGTTGTTTTGGATGGTAAATCAAAAAATTTGCCGGTTGCTTCAACGCTGTTTAGCATTTGTTGTTTACCAACTTCTATTTTTTTTGGCGATCCCGTAGAACCGGATGTTTGCACCCAAATCGTATCTTCCCTATTTAAAAAATCTAAAAAAAAATCTCCTATTTCTTTTTGAAAAACCGCGTCTGCATTAGATAACTCTTCCGCAAAACTTACTAGAGTTTTTTCGGAATAGGAGTTTCCGTTAAGCTTAAATTCGGGATGCAGTTTAAAATTCATTATCCAAATTGTTTTTCGTTTCCACGGAAGGGATTGGTTCTATTTTACCCAGCAACCTTTCTTTCCAATTATCCCATTTATAAACCTTAGCCATTATTATTAAAAATAACGGATAAATAATAAATACCGGTAAAACCACCTGCAACCCGGCCGAAGGCTCTGAGACATCTTTTAAAATAGATTCCGATTGAAACGCGGTCCAGTCGGCCGTTACCAACAAAATACCTATCAAATTATTCCCGGCGTGAAAGCCGAGGGCAAGTTCCATTCTATCGTCCATTAAAGTAATAATCCCCAGAAATAAACCGGTTCCTATATAAAATAACATTACGGTATTGCCCAGTTTACCAACTTCGGGATTAAAAAAGTGCAAGCCGCCAAAAATTAGCGAAGTCATTAAAAGTGGAAACCATCTATTTTTGGCCAACATACCAAATCCTTGCATTAAATATCCCCGAAAAACATACTCTTCCAAACTGGTTTGAATGGGAACCATAATTACCGCAATAAGCAAAAGAATTAAAAACGGCACCAATTGAAAATTGACAACATAGTCTTCCGGATTAGCCCGATAATCTATAAAAGTAGTTACAATAGTAAAAATCGCGATAAGCGAAAATCCAAATAAAATACGTTTTATATCTAACTTTTTTCCGGGACTGGTCAAGGTTTTAAACGGCTGTTTGTGCAGCACTTTTAAGGCTAAATATAAGCCTACAAAGCCTACAGCAAAAGAAAGCAATAGCAGAAAAGTCAATAAATTGGGCGGCAATCCGGCCATAAGTTCTTTTTCGGTTTTTCCCAGCATATTACCATTTTCCGAAAAGAACATCGCAACCCCCAAAGGAATTTGCCCAATTGTAGAAGCTACGATAACCATTAAAGAACCAATTAAATACCGCCAAAAATCGTGGGCATAGTTTTGTGCTTGTGCTATAAACATTAGTTAAGTATAGATTGTAAATCCCAGTTTTTTGTAGGATTATAAGTTAAGAATTCTTGTTTTACCTCCAACGGAGCTTTGATATTGTTAGTGTATAAACTGCCGGTACCCAAGCCTTGAGGCAAGTTAGTATCTTTTTGATAAGTAAATTGTGCAATGGCATTTAAGCCCACATTGCTTTCTAAAGCGCTGGTTATCCACCAGCCAATAGTATGTTTTTCGGCTAGGTTTATCCACTCGTTAGAAGCTGCAAAACCGCCTAGTAAACTGGGTTTTAAAATTATGTATTGGGGTTTTATTTGGGCTAGAAGTTGCTCTTTTTCTTCTTTTTCTACAATGCCAATCAGTTCTTCGTCCAAAGCAATTGGTAATGGCGTTTCTTGGCAGAGTTTTGCCATTTCTTCTATTTGTCCTTGTTTTATGGGTTGTTCTATGCTGTGCAAATCTAATTCGCTTAAGCGTTTTAATTTTTCTAAAGCTTCGTCGGGGTGAAAAGCGCCGTTTGCATCTACGCGTAATTCTATCGCTTCCGCGGAAAATTCTCTTCGAATGTATTGTAGCAAATCTACTTCTTTTTCAAAATCTATTGCACCAATTTTTAGTTTGATGCAATGAAAACCTTGTTCTATTTTTTCTTGAATTTGCTCTTTCATAAAGCTTTTTTCTCCCATCCAAATCAAGCCATTAATGGGAATTTTCGCTTTTCCTTCCGTAAAGTCAGACGGAAATAATTGCATAGGATTTTCTGCTTTTAAGGACTGTAAAGCCATTTCTAAGCCAAACCGAATAGAAGGATAAGACTTTAACTCTTGCAAAAGTTCAGCTTTATCTCGCTGAATATTTTTGCAGAGCCATTGCAATTTTTCTTCATAATCGGATACATCGTCTATACTCAAACCGCGCAAGATTCCGCACTCGCCTATTCCAATTTTGTTGTTTTCACGTAAGATTAAAAACCAAGTTTCTTTGGTATGCAAAACGCCCCGAGATGTTCCGCTGGGGCGTTTAAATTGTAAATTATGTTGTTTATAGTTTGCTTTCATATTTAGACTTCGATACTTTGACCAATTTCCGGCAATAATAACTCTTTATTTTTCATTTCGAATTTATCTTTGGCTAATTTATGGTCAATTTCTATAAAACCAAAAGTATCGTAATGGCAACCTAAAATGCGGTTGCATTCAATATAATCGCTTGCAATAATAGCGTCGTCTACGCCCATTGTAAAATTATCGCCAATTGGTAAAACGGCCAAATCTAATTTGGTGCGCATTGGAATAAGTTTCATATCCATTGTTAAAGCGGTATCGCCGGCAATATAAATATTTTTCTTTTTGGCTTCAATTACAAAACCGCCCGGTTGTCCGCCATAGCTGCCATCCGGAAAAGAACTGGTATGAATAGCGTTTACATATCTTAGCGTTCCAAAATCAAACTCCCATTTTCCGCCGTGGTTCATGGGATGCACCTCAAAGCCTTTTTCTTCGTAATGATTGGCAATCTCGAAGTTGCTTATAATGGTTGCGCCGGTATTTTTTGCAATAGCTTCTGCATCTAAAATATGATCTTGGTGTGCGTGGGTAAGCAGAATATAATCTGCTTTTATTTTATTGATATCTATTTTATCTTTAGCCAAGTCGTTTCCGGTAATAAACGGATCTACGACAAGGTGCGTTCCTTCTGTCTCTATTCCTAAGGCGTTTTGCCCGTAAAATGTGATTTTCATAGGTTTTATTTTTAAATTTGGTTGCTCTGCTGAAAGTAAAAAATTTGCTTTAATTTTCGTATAAATTTAGAAGAAAATAACAGTTTTTGCATCCGCTGTCTTGTTCAGAATTTATAAAATTTAAACTGGAGTTTTATTTATTTTCCTATTTTATAGTTTCCTGGATTTAAGTAACTACGAGCCTAAGGAAACTAAGACATTTTAATATTCAGCTATAATCCTAATATTAATTCCTAAAAACTCTCCCTATTGGTAATCTTGAAAACAAAATCACTTTTAATCCTGGTAGACTTTTATAACTCTATGTCTTTTCTAGAAAACTAATTTAATTTTCCTCACAGATAAAGCATTGAGTATCCTCTTTTGCTCATTTTTTCTTGATAAAAAATCCTTCGACTCCGCTCAGGATAAACTGAGCCAAAAAATCAAGAATAGTTAAGGAAATTTTCTTTGTTCCGATACTATCGAAACAAAGAAACCACTCGCTCTCAGCGCTGCATGCTTTTTTCGCTATCGCGAAAAGCACTTCCGCTTGTTACTCATTATTTCTGAAACTATTCAGCCCTAGATATATTCTAAAGAAATTTTTAATGTATTTAAATGTTTCTTCAGCAAAGAATTACAAAACAATAAAAATTCATTTTGTTTCCTATGTTGTGTGTATTCCTCTCGCTTCGCTCGTCGGATACAAGTCGCTTCGCTCGTCGGATACAGGAGAAAACCCTTTGTCGAAGCTCAGGGTAAACCAAGCCATTCCTCAAATAGATTTTGGAACAAACATTCTTTACGGAAAAGCTTAGCTATACGGTAGAAAAAGAAATGAAAAATAATTTTAAAAAATTTGGTTTTATTTTATAATGCCTTTATAGAGCTATTGAGGTTAAGATAATATTTTTTAGTCTTTTGAACGGTCTTCGACTGCCATTGAGCTACTTTTTTAAATTCCGCCAGCGAGCGAAGAGATTATTAAAAATAAAATAGCATAAAAAAAAGTGCTCATAGCTACTTTTTTTAATTCGGGGTCTAATTTTGTCGGATCTTTGGTTTTGGAAACCCTTTTTAGATGCATAAATAAAGGTATAAATGCTAAAAGACTTATTGCTAACCACCAATTTTGCACCAAAATAATATACAATAAGGCAGATACCGCAGCAATTACAATTAAGCTATAATGATAGTTTTTTGCTCGGGTTGCGCCAAGTTTTACAACCAAGGTGTTTTTTCCGGCGTTTTTATCGCTTATCCTGTCGCGCATATTGTTTAGGTTTAGCACCGCTGTACTTAACAAACCTATGCTAATTGCTTGAAGAATTATGGGAAACCAAAAAGCTTCGGTGTATAAAATGTAGCTACCAATCACGCTAAGTAGACCAAAAAACAGAAATACAAATAAATCTCCCAAACCGCGATAGCCGTAAGCACTTTTGCCAACTGTGTATTTTATGGAAGCTGCCAATGCGCTAATTCCTAAAACAAAAAATATAACAGAATATAGAAAATTATCCTTTCCGAAAGCTGCATAAATTAGAGCGATGGCAAAAATTAAGGTTATTACTGAAGTAATAATCATTCCTATTTTCATTTCCTGGTGTGTTATAATACCGCTTTGTAAAGCGCGCATTGGCCCAACGCGTTCATGGTTATCGGTGCCTTTTATGCCATCTCCATAATCGTTTGCAAAATTGGACAGAATTTGTAAGCCCAAGGTTGTGAGCAAAGCCAAGATAAAAACAGTATTATGAAAAAAACCTTGTTGAATTGCTAGGGCGGTTCCCACTAAAATACCGGCAATAGACAGCGGTAAGGTTCTTAAGCGGGCGGCAGAAATCCAAGTTTTTATTTTTGTCATTTTATTTTGCAGCGTTTATGAGTAACTCTTTTAATAAATCTGCGTTGGTAGCCGATGCCGCATTTACGCCTTTAGATTTTGCATCTATCGTACGAATTTGCTCTATCATAGCGCTAACTTTTTTCATCGGGTAATTTTTGGCACCAACTACATAATCTTTTATAAAAAAGGCATTTACGCCCAATTGTTTGGCCGCGTTAAATTTAGATTTATCACTAAGCGCGTGGTATTTTAGCAACTTAGAAAAATAGAGATATAGCAAAGGTGTAGTTTTTTGCACCGGATGTTCTTTGGGGTTTTGCGAGAAATAGTTTATAATACGAAAAGCTTTTTTAAAGTCTTTTTGTCCTAACGCATTTTGCAATTCAAAATTATTGAAATCTTTGCTAATGCCTATATTCTCTTCAATTATATCTGGTGTAATTTGTTGGCCTTGCGGCGTAACCAACATAAGTTTTTGTAGTTCGTTATTTATTTTTGCCAGATCTGTTCCTAAAAACTCTACCAAAAGCATAGCAGCCTTGGGCGCAATAGTATAATTTTGTCCGTGCAAAACGCGTTTTATCCAGTCTGGAATTTGATTATCGTACAAGCGCTTACTTTCTACCACCTCGCCCACTTCCTTTATGGCTTTATAAAGTTTTTTACGCTTATCTAAGGTTTTGTATTTATAGCAAAACACCAAAATTGTAGTAGGTTGCATTTGCTTTAAATACGGTATTAAATCTTCTATGCTCCTACTTAAATCTTGGGCTTCTTTAACAATAATAACCTGATATTCTGCCATCATTGGGAAGCGTTTTGCAGCCGAAATAATTTCTTCTACGCTAACATCTTTGCCATATAAAATGCTTTGGTTAAAGCCCTTTTCTTCTTCGGTAAGCACATTTTCTTCTATATAATTTGCCAATTGGTCTATATAGTAAGACTCTTGGCCCATTAGAAAATAAATTGGCTTTAATTGTCTTTTATCTATATCTGCTACTATTCTTTTTATGTCGTCCATATCATTTCTTATCGCCAACTGCGGTAAAGGCTCGTTTTAAATTTTGTAAGTTTGCGTTTTAAACCTTTTGGCTTGCAATTATGCAAAAACTAAATTTCCCATCGTATACTTTTCGTTTCAAAAGTAAGGAAAATAAAACGGCTATTTTTGATGTCTTACGTAAAAAATTTGTCGTGCTTACGCCGGAAGAATGGGTGCGGCAACATTGCATTCAATTTTTACTGAAGGAAAAAAATTATCCCATGCAATTATTAAATGTCGAAAAAGAGATACGCTTGCATAAATTGAGCAAACGCTATGATTTAGTCGGCTTTAAACCAGACGGGAAGATCAACTTAATTGTAGAATGTAAAGCACCTTCCGTAAAGATAACCCAAGAAACTTTTGATCAAATTGCACGTTATAATTTAGCTTTAAAAGCAGATTATTTAATGCTTACCAATGGTTTAAATCATTATTTTTGCAGATTAGATTACACGGCAGAAAAGTATTGGTTTTTACGCGATATTCCTGCTTATGTTATTTAATTTGAATGTCTTAAACCTTATTTCTTGAAAACAGCGGTTGTTATTTTAAATTGGAACGGGAAAGCTTTGCTGGAAAAATTTTTACCTTCTGTGGTAAAATACTCGCCAGAAGCTACTATTTATGTAGCAGACAACGCCTCTACAGATGCTTCTGTTGCGTTTGTAAAAGACCAATTTCCAAGTGTAAAACTAATTTGCTTAGCGAAAAATGGCGGGTATGCAAAAGGCTACAATCAAGCCTTAGCACAATTAGAAGAAGAAATTTTTATTTTACTGAATAGCGATGTAGAAGTAACCCAAAACTGGCTGGTACCCATAATAGCTTCTTTTAAAGAAGACCAAAAACTTGGCGCCGCGCAACCAAAAATTTTAGACCATAAAAATAAAGCTTATTTTGAATATGCCGGAGCAGCAGGCGGATTTATAGACCGATTGGGCTATCCGTTTTGTCGCGGTAGAATATTTGACACTATAGAAAAAGACCTAGGACAATATGACGATACTTGCGAGATTTTTTGGGCTAGCGGTGCATGTCTTGCAATTAGAAAAAATGTATTTGAAAAAGCCGGAAAATTAGACGAAGACTATTTTGCTCATCAAGAAGAAATTGACTTATGTTGGCGTGTGAAAAATTTAGATTATCACGTAGTTTACTTAGGCAATAGCACGGTATATCACGTTGGCGGCGCAACTTTGCACGCTATGCACCCTAAAAAGACTTATTTAAATTTTAGAAATTCGTTGTATAATTTATTAAAAAACACTCCCGGCAAAAAGGTTTGGTTGTATATTTTCTTACGAATGCTTTTAGACGGTCTTGCCGGAATTAAATTTTTAATAGACCGCAAACCGCGACACTTCTTAGCAATATTAAGAGCCCACGCCTCGTTTTACGGAAATTTTTCTTTATTTTTAAAAAAACGGAAAGCTTATAATAATAAACAAATACAGCCCACGTTTAGAGCAATAGTAGTAGCGTATTATCTTTATAAAAAACGCTATTTTAATCAATTATCTCGCAAGCCATAAAAATATGTTAATAACCGCTGTTTGTGGGGTAATTTTAATAATTTTGAACATCAATTATATTTAAATCACTTGTTATGAGAAAAGGCTTTTTATTGGCTGCCCTTGCAGCAGTTTTTTTATCTTCTTGCGTATCGCAAAAAAAATATGCGGAATTAGAGGAAAAACAGAAAGACACACAGGATTTATTGAATACCGCTACGGTTAAATTAAATTCTTGCTTAGAAGAGAAAAAAAATAAAGTTAATAGCTTAGAGGCTCAAATTAATACGTTGCAAAACACCAATGCGGCACTATTATCTAGCCAAAGCGACCTCTCTACCCTATCTAAACAAGGGGCTAAAAACTTAGAGCGTTCTTTAGAAAGTATTAAAGAAAAAGACTTACAAATTAAAACAATGCGCGAAGCCATCAATAAAAAAGATTCGGTTACTTTGGCATTGGTTACTAGTTTAAAAGGCGCATTAGGAAGTTTAGATGACGAAGACATCCAGATAAATGTAGAAAAAGGTGTGGTATTTGTTTCTATTTCTGATAAATTACTTTTCCAAAGTGGAAGCTATAAAGTTTCTAATCGTGCACGAGAAGTGTTAGGAAAAGTTGCTAAAGTAGTTAAAAACAAGCCGGACTTTGAGTTTATGGTAGAAGGTCACACAGATACAGACCCAATTAGTACAAGTTGTATGGAAGATAACTGGGATTTATCTGTAAAACGTGCTACCTCTATTGTACGTATTTTACAAAACGAATTTAACGTAGAGCCTGCACGTATGACAGCTGCAGGTCGCGGAGAATACATTCCTGTTGCAGGAAACGAAACTTCTGCAGGAAAAGCTAAGAACAGAAGAACACGAATTGTAGTTTTACCTAAATTAGACCAGTTCTTTGGAATGATTGAAGATGGTATGAAAGAAGCTTCTAAGAATTAATTAAATAGTAAGCTCACTATGCCTGGCTTCTACTTCTTCATCGAAAAGGTAGAAGTCATTAGAAATATTGCGTTTTAAGAAACCTTGTTCATTTTCTTTGCTTTGTATTCCTCTCGCTAGCGCTCGTCGGATACAAGCGAAAACCTTCGGCTAGGCTCCGGATAAACTGAACCAAAAGTCAAAATTAAAATAGCATAAGCTATTATATCGTATTTACGTTAGTAATTTTTAAAATACGGTTCGTATTGCAAAACCCTAAAATCTATAGTATTGATTTTAGGGTTTTGTTTTTTTAAGGTTTTATATAAAGCCATGCTTCCCACTGCTCTATTTGCCGCTCCGGATGGTGCCGTTAGAGAAACGGTTTTTATAATACGATTTTCTCCCAATTGAAATTGATAAATTCTAGGTACCGATTGGCTTACGGTTTTTAATTTTATCTCCGGATAGTTTTTTATGTGTTTTCTAAAGAAGTATTCCGGTCCATTTTTAGAGTTGCCACCGGTAAAAAGTAAGGTGTCTATTGTAGGATGCTTTTTTAAAATAGGAATTAAGGGACGTAATTCTGCCTTTTGCATCCCTATGTCAGAAGCGTCAATTTTTTCGCGATAAGCTACTTCTACCATATCGCAAATGCCAATTCTCTCTTTTTTTAAAAAATCTTCGCGTTGTTGTATGGCTTTTTCTGTGTTTTCAAAATCTAAATTTAATTCAAATATCTTATCTATTATTTGCCATAATTGTCCGTCCCGGCTTCCGTAACAAAAATCTACATCACCTGGTTTTAATTCTCCCATTGTAAAACGTGGTGGCGGCAAAGTACCAACAATTAGTTTTGTAGCAGATTTTGGAATGTAAGGTTTATATGGGTGTTGGTGTTTGAACATAGATTTTACGTGATTTTCTGTGGTTTTGTAAATGGTTTTTTCTGTTAAATGGTCTTCGACTGCGCTCAGACTGACATTTGGGAACAAGTTAAACATTTTTTGCTTTCAAACGGTCTTCGACTGCCCTCAGACTGACATTTGAGCTGACCGCCATTTTTATTACAGCGAACGCAGACGAAGCTTTTGCTTTTGAATGGTCTTC
>CANLVH010000021.1 GCA_947494545.1 uncultured Mesonia sp.
GAGTGGTTGCTAAAAAGCCAAAAAGATCTATTTGAAATGAATGCGCTGTTAGCAGCAGGAATATCAAAAATAAAAATAGGTCGCTTTAAAAATAAAGCAATTAAAACAATCGTAGATGTGATGTGTAAACTGATATTGTAAAATCAGTATAAGTCAGTATAAAACTATCAGGAAAGTATGATGATGTTTCCTAGTTATTAACCTTTAGAATGATGCAGGTAAGGTTAGTTCAATTTTAAAAACTTACAAAACCATAAAACTTATCTGCCATGGCAAAATCTCAAAATTATTGGGGAGATTATATCGATCTTTTTCCAATAGGTGAACAAATTGTAATACAATCTTTAAGAACTACTTATGAAAAACAATTCAGCGTTGGTAGTTTTCAAGAGTTTGAAATAAGACTTCAGAATAAAGATGGTTTACTGCAAAAGGAATTAGCTACTATTCCGGCTGATACTATTTTTATAACATCCTTATCGCAATGGTTATTAGAAAAAGCAGTGGGTGTAGAGTCCTGGGAAGTTTATCCTGAGAGATTCCAATCATTAAAAGAGTTTGCAGGAATTATTGCACAATACTACTCCAATATGAAAGTTAGTATTGAAGAATTTAGAAATTACTCCTTTCAGAAATTTTCGCAAGAGTTAGTTTACGCCATCGCAGAAAGTAATAAAGAATTATGGGTTGCTTATGCGGAGACATTAATAGATATATATTCAAAATTATCTACCGCTATTGTTATTCTTAGGCAACCTTCAAGTATTCAAGGTGCATGTCCTGGAGATAAAGTTACTTTTAGTGTCGAGGTTAGTCCAAAAGATGTTTCATTCCAATGGCAAAGAAATGGTGAAAACATTAATGGGGCTACAGAGAGTTCCTTTGAGCACGAATTAGTAGAGGGTGATCAAAACGCTGAAATAACCGTTCTATTATCAAGATTAGGAAGAACCATAACTTCAGATCCGGCATATATATCTTTAAATATACCAGTAATAAAAACCCAACCTCAAAATGTAAGTGCGGTAGTTGGAGGTAGTGCCCGATTTAGTATAC
The DNA here is from genome assembly GCA_947494545.1 of uncultured Mesonia sp. Taxonomy (GTDB): domain Bacteria; phylum Bacteroidota; class Bacteroidia; order Flavobacteriales; family Flavobacteriaceae; genus Mesonia. The sequence goes on from CANLVH010000021.1 coordinate 1,057, forward strand.
TTGTTACAGGAGAAAATATAACTTACCAATGGAGAAAAAATCAAGTACCTCTCGATGGTGAAACAAACTCAGTTTTAATACTTACTCCGGTAAATTTAAAAAACATTGGTTTATATGACTGTGCGGTTAGTACCGACTGTCAGACAAAGACTTCAGCAAAAGCGGCGCTAGAAGTTCTAAATTCATTTACCGTCAATGGAAAAATTCTTACGGCTTCTCGTCAACCGGCACAAGCTTATACGGTAAAAGCTTATCACTTTGAAAAAGGTCAACGATACTTATTGGGAGAAACACAAACCGATCAAAAAGGTAACTATTTTATTCCTTATACATCCGAAGAATTTGGCTTAAGTAAGTCGGGTAGAGCTAATTTATCTATTGAAGTGACTCATCAGGGAGTAAATCAAAAATCTCCTTTGTTTATGAGAGCATCTGGCCATCAGGTAATAAATATGATTACTACCGCCAAACGTTTAAATGGGGTTAATGAATTTGAACAAATCAATGAATGGTTTGCGAATAACGTACAAAATTTTAATTGGAATGATGCCGACGAAAAAGATGTCGTTGAATTTGCAGATAACTCGAATTATCAAAAATCTTTAATAAAAGCTTATTTACAAGCAAAATCATTTTCAACTGATGAGAACCAAATTGAGGGTTACTATGGATTGTTAAGATCTAACGATGCCTTCAAAAAAAAAGCAACTATTGCATAAAAAAGACGGAGCAGTTGAAAAGATGCTAAGATTGGCCAAAGAGAAAAATATAATCTCAGCATCTTTTGATGAGCAAGTTTTTATAAGTGCAATTACTACAGAATTTAATAACGAAGTCAACCAACTTATAGATACAAGTTCAGATAATAAGGTTAGCGAATTTGTCGAATTGGCCAACTTCGAAAATGCTTCATCCTCCACAAAGACTAAATTTTTCGATTTACAAAGACAATATCAGGATAACCCTACTCAATTTTGGAATGCTGTTGATTCAGATGCTGATTTGAATACTTATAGTCAGGGCTTAAAATTAGCTTCTCAGATGGGAGCGGTAACTGCTGTGAATATGGGATTGATGAGGCAAATAAAAAACTCTCATTCAACCATTACAAAAGCGGAAGATTTAGTAGCTCTGACAGAATCAGATCTAGAGAATGATATAATAAATTCAAAAAGTACAATACCGGGTTTCATCAAAGGAACTGATGTCAATGAAAAACAAAAAAATTACGCTCGTTGGATAAGTGAGCGTATTGAAGAAAGTTATCCTACTTCCTACATGAGAGCTCGGATAGAAGAAAACTCTAGCTTTCCTTCACAAAGTGATTTTAGTACTTTTTTTGATAATAATTCTAATTTTCAATTAGATAAAAAAGCTATTCACCAATACTTAAGTGAAAATCCTAATGCACTTGAAGGGATTTCAGATACCCAAACATTCACAAACAATCTATTAAAAGTTCAGCGTTTTCATACGATTGCTCCAAGAGGTAATAGGGCACGCGTTACCAATGCACTTATCGCTAAAAGCTATCAAAGTGCTCCTCAAGTAGCTCAAACACCTTACAGCACATTTATGGCTAATGTTACGGATACGCTAGATTATAGAACAGCAAGTCAGGTATATAAAACGGCAAGAGAGGTTACTGGACGTTCTATAAATTTCTTGAGTAAATATCACTCCGGATTAAACTCTTCTGAAATAGGCGTAGTAAGAAGTAATGCTATTAATACGAGTGATCAAAGAATACAAGATATTTTTCCTGATATAGATACACTCTTAGGAGAAACTGACTACTGTACTTGTGAGCATTGTAAATCGGTTTTCGGTCCGGCAGCTTACTTAGTAGATTTATTACAATTTGGTAAAGAGATAGATAGTGAAAATGTCAATCTTTACGAATTATTAACTCAAAGTTACTTATCTCAAAATCATCCGCGAAGACCAGATATTCCAAAAATAGACTTGACTTGTGATAATACAAATGTAGTACTTCCTACAATTGATATTATTAATGAATTGTTATGTAAACTAGTTGACCCTGGCTTTGTGGTAGATAGACAAACTACAAAATCAGCGGAAGAATTAAGAATTGCGCCGCAATATCCACCTTCTACGAGCGTAAATGATAATTTAAGAACCCAGGTTTTTCCTTGGCAACTACCATTTGATTATTATAATAACGCTGTTTACTATCAATTACCTATCGGGAATACTTCAAGAAGTGAATTTGCTTGGAGTTTACCAAAAGCCGGCGGAAACAATTCGACTTCAGATAATAGTGAATTAAGAGCTATTACAGACCTTGAGTTGAGTGATGAGAATTGGGCGAGGTTAACCATGAACCCTTTTAGCGTTTCTAGTACTTATGGGATTAGTGGGAGTCCTGCGGACTATTTTGAGGAAAATGGAGACTTGTTGGTTGAAAAATTTATTAATCAAATAGGAATTTCTTTTGATCGATTTAGGAATATATTAAAGTCTACTAGTCTAAATCCTTTTGATTCATCAGGAAATAGAAAATATCAAATTACTTATGCGGGTGAAGGTTGTTCATTGTCTACTGCTAGAGTTGAAAATATTTCTAATTTTTATCAGCGTTTTTATTATTTAGAAAAACTTTCCAAGACATTAAAATGGGATTTAGAAGTAGGAGATCATTTCGTAGCTGGTTTCCAGTTAATGAGTGCAATAGATAATTCAAACTCGAGTTCCTTAACACAAGCCCTATCAAATTTGAGTTTGGTTACAAAGCTTTCTGATGAATTAAATATTGATAATGATAAGCTTTTAGCTTGGGTTAATGAACTAAGTACAGTTAGTTTTATAGAAGGGACATTAAGTCAATACGAAAATGTATTTCTCAATCCGGAATTAGTCTATAATTATTCAGAGGTAGAATTGGGAGGTTTTCAGTTGAATAATGAACGAAGTGATATCGAAAATCCGCAAACCTTAGAGGTAATGAAAAATGCCGTTTTGGCATCTTTACAAATAGCTGAAGATGATTTAACTGCATTATTATCCACCAATTGGTTAGGGAGTATAGATTATACGGTAACCTTGAATTTAAAACGTTTATCGCAATTAAATGCTTATGTAGGTTTAGCGAATGCATTGAGAATTGATATTACTGAATTGATAACTCTATGGGAAACTTTTAACTCTAATTTCACCCCCTTAGAAAATAACTATAATTCACTTTTACACCTTTATAATTTCACAAGATTTATAGATTATAACAAAGCTTCTAGTTTTAATGAAGCTCAATTAGAGTATCTATTTACAGCTAAAAATTTAGAGCCCATTTTACCTATAGCGAATCAAACAAAGTTCCTAGCTCAATTAAGAACAAATTTAAAAGATAAATGGGATGAGAAATCGAAGATAATTATTGATTCAAGGGCTGGAATTCAATTTTTATTAACTACACAAACTATAAGCCAAATTACCAATAATGATTTAGATCAGATTGATACGATTATTAAAGGTGATTACAAAGAAGATCAAAGAGATGAATTGGTTGATTGGTGGTCTAATTTTCAATTAGTTGATTTAACTACAATTGATGCTGCAGATTTCGAAAATAAAGTAATTATAAATACTGAAACTTCCTCAACTTACTTAAAGGATGTTCAAGAACGTATTACTTATATTTTTAAAAAGTTAAGTGAAGCACAATCTTCCTCAGCAAATCAACCATCCTTATTAGATACTGTTTTTAATAATTACCTTAATCAATTTGCATTAGAAAATTTTGTTTCTCATTTTATGGACGATTACCCCGAGGTAACGCCACTTCAAAATGAGCTGTTAATGGATTCTAATCTTTTAAAGAATCCGGTAAGTATTCAATCACCTATCATAAATCTTTTTACAACTCAAGATTTTATAAGTAGTGAAGAAGATATTTCAAAGGAGAATTTCCCGAATATTTATGAATCATATCAATTGATTTTTAAGAATATTGATTTCTTATCCTATTTCCCAAACATTAAAAATTATTATAAACTTTTTTATACAAGTGCTTCTGAAAATTGGCCACAACCTGCTAATTTTCCAACTAGCGATCAAGCCAGTAGTCAAAATTCACCCGATTTATCAGGTTTATTGAATGTTTGGCAGATCCAACAAGTTGAAAGCTATTTATCGCTTCATAAGGCTGAGTTAATGCTATTCCTAAAGCAAATCGGAGAGGGTGAGTTACAGAATGAAGACGATATCATCGAGCAATTAGCAAATATTACGAGTTGGGAAATAGAACAATTAAATTATTTAATTGGAAGTAACGGATTTAATTTTGCTAATGAATATTGGTTAGGATCTGAATGGATTTTTGAGCTTTATAAAGCTTTTTCAGTAGCTGATAAATTAGAAATTAATCCTAGTTTTTTACAGCAATTCAATAAAATTGAGCTTAATAAACAAGAAGCAATAGCCATTCAGCAATTTATCAGAAAACAAATTGAAAGTGATACAGATAAAGATAAATTAATTGAGGCTAACGATAACCTAAGAGAAGACTTAAGGGATGCTTTAATGAATTATGTAATCCATCAGACTGATATTTTAGATGGTGCATTATTTGAGAAAACCAAAGCGGGCTTGTCAGACTTTTTACTAACAGATATACAAAAAAGTTCTTGTTCTTTAACTTCAAGGGTAAAACAAGCTTTATCGACTACTCAAATGTTAGTTCAGCGATGTTTATTGGGCATTGAGCGGATAGGACCTACAACTACATTTGAGGTGCCAGCATCAGCGGTTCAGGAATGGATATGGAGAAAAAACTATCGAGTTTGGGAAGCCAATCGAAAAATATTCTTATATCCTGAAAACTGGTTACTGCCTGAAACAAGAGACGATCAGACAGAGCTTTATCAGGCATTTATTGAAGAGATGTCACAAAATGATATTAATGATGAAAATGCACGAAGAGCCGTCTCTAATTACTTAAAGTCTCTTCACGAAATTTCAAATTTAGAAATTTGCCAAATATATCATGAAGAAGAATACGAAGGAGAAAATTATGATGAGGGATATTTAACAGATACGGTTCATATTTTTGCCCGCACTAAAAATGAACCACACATTTATTACTATCGTAACTGGATTGATGACTCGTATTTCACTCCTTGGCAGGAATTACCTTTAGAAATAGAAAGTAATTATTTGATACCTACTAAATATGCGGGTAGATTATGGTTATTTTGGCCAATTTTCATAGAAAAGGCAGTAGAGGAAGATAGTGTTGAGACTACGGTTAGTGAAGAAGGAGGTGGAACATATCAAAGTTCAGGTTCCCAACCTAGAAAATATTTTGAAATTAGAATTGCCTGGTCTACAGAGTTTCAAGGTCAGTGGGAACCTAAAAAAATGAGTAAAGATGTATTTGAGACATCGCCAATCAATCAAACAATTTTAAATCGATTTTTTAAAAATAGATTTGTATTTAGAACACATATATCTAATGAAGGTGATTTAATATTTACACCAGGTTATTATCTTTTAATTGCTCAGAATAATGAGTTTAATAGTAGCCAGAATCCATTTTTACTAGATAAATCATTACGTTTTTATAGTAGCAATAGTCAACCAGAAATGATTGATTTAGAAGATGACTTTGAATTAAATAAAATTCTATTGCCATTTGCAAATCCTTATTTAATGAAGAATAAGTTCTTAGCAGGGTCTGAAGTTTCAAGATTTAATGAGAGTAACTTTACACCATTTTCAGAACTAATTACTGCTCAAACTAGCTCATTAGCAACGCTTCCTCAGCAATTACCAACAAATGTCCTAGCATCAGATTATGCTTTCTTTTATGAAGATGAGAAGCATAATTTCTTTGTGAATCCGGAAGTTTTTGCAGTGGTAGATGAAGAATCTGGAAGAACTGTAAATTCTAATATGGTTAGGATTGAGGAATATTCTGGTTTAGGTAATCCTTCAATTGATACTGTAAATCAAGTACTAAATCAATCCCTAGCTGACGATAATAATAATCTAGGGACCACCTATATCGAAAGACAGTTACAAAGTAGTTCTACTTCTACTTTTTGGGGAGATGATGATAGTAATGGGGTAATTGAACCACCAAACCATACTGTAATAGTTGGAGGTGGTGGTAGTGGAGGATCATCAACACCACCAAGTAACGACCCTCCAGAAACTTCAACGCCAGGATTTGATTTTATTTGGCCAAAACCTAGATGGTTAGACCCAATAGAACCCAATGATCCTGACGAAGAAACGGTTGAACAACCAGGTCATCGTTTTTATACACACTACCATCCGTATGCAGATGATTTTTACCGAGAGGTTAACCGCTACGGATTAGAAGGTATCTACCGACCGTTACAAGAAAATTTAAAGCGACAATTAGCACAAAGTGACTTTGATTTTGAAGCTAGTTATAATCCAACTGATAAAGTAATTCCTAAATATCCTAAGGAGGATATTGACTTTACTTCTTTTGGAGCTTATAGTGTGTATAATTGGGAGTTATTTTATCACATTCCTATGTCCGTTGCACAACTGTTAACGGCTAACTTTAGATTTGCTGAGGCTCAACAATGGCTGCATTATATTTTTGATCCTACTGAGTCTGTAGGAAATACTCCGGAGCGATTTTGGAAAATAAAGCCTTTATATGAATTTTCTAAAATAAGTACAGATGAGGAGTTTTTGGAGTTTTCAGAAGGAAATAATGAAAACTTAGAAAAATTAGTAAAACAATGGGAGAAAAATCCATTTAATCCTCATTTGATAGGAAGATTCAGATTGTCTACCTATATGAGACGGGTAATTATGGTCTATATTGAAAACTTACTAGCTTGGGCCGATCAATTATTTACACAAGACACTATTGAATCCATTAATGAGGCTTTCCAATTATATATGTTAGCTTCAAGAATATTAGGAGAACGTCCTGAAAAATTACCAGCAAGTTCGTCCGTAACGAAGAATGTTGAAGAACTTATTGATCCGGCTATACCTAATCTTTCAACTGCATTAGAAGCGATTTCAGACGGAGTAGCTTTAAATACAATTAATAATGATGTGAGTTTTAATACAACTATGTGGCAACATAGTACACGAGCAGTAGCACAGGATCCACAGTTACAATTAAGTGATAATAGGCGAGCTTTAACTTCCTTAAGTATTCAACCACAGAGTGTATTAGAAGCAGTTAGTCTAGAGAATCAAGTAACGGCAGTTCCTGGTTTTTCAGGAATTAGAAATAATTATAATCAGGTAAGATCCTTTCAAGCTCCAAATCCGGAGCCTTATCATCCTGCAGCCGATCAATTTAGTCAAGCGGCAGCTGCTATGAATACCATGGGGTATTTTTGTATACTCCCAAATACGCAATTGAACGAATATTGGGATCAAGTAGAGGATCGTCTTTATAAAATTAGACATTGTTTAAATATAGAAGGGGAAGAACGCTCTTTAGCTTTATTTGAACCTCCTATTGATCCGGGGGCTATTATTGCAGCTCTAGCGGGAGGTGCCAGTTTATCCTCTGCAATTCAAGGATTAAATACGCCCTTACCGTATTACCGATTTAGGTATTTAATAGATCGAGCCTTAAGTTTAACAGCTGAGGTGAAAGGCTTAGGGCAATCTTTAAAAGAAGCTATAGAAAAAGCAGATAATGCAGAGTTATCTTTACTTCGAGAAGAGCAACAACAATATGTGCTCGATGCTGTACGAAAAGTAAAAATTAAAGCAGTAGAAGAAGCCCAGCAATCGTTAGTAGTATTACAAAACCAACGTGAAAATGTTCAATACCGTGAGCAATTCTATAGAAGTAGAAAATACACAATTACCGAAGAAGACAATTACTTGAAATCGATGCAAAAATCGACTTCTCAACTAGAAACTGCTAAAGCACTAAATTTAATTATTGGTACTTTGAGTACTATTCCAGAAGTTTCTTTCGGGGTTAATGGAGCTTTTGGTTCTCCACATGCTGCAACGAAAATAGGTGTTCACGTATTAACAGGGGCTTCAAGAGCAGCAGCCCAAGCAGCCCAAACTTCTTCAAGTATTTCATCAACTCGCGGTGGAATAGAAAATACCAAAGGAAGTTGGTTACGTCGTCAAGATGAGTGGACTTTTCAGGCTGAAACTGCTAAAAAAGAATTGGCTCAAATAGATGAGCAGCTTAATGCGGCGCAACTTAGAATAGATATGGCGAAGCGTGATTTAGATGCTCATGATCGTCAAATAGCTAATGCGGTAGAAATGCAGCAAGTAATTGATGCGCAATTTGCAAACCGAGATTTATTCATCTGGATGCGTACTGAACTAAGTAATTTATACCGTAGTTCTTACAATGATGCCCTGAGTTTAGCGAAGCAGACTGAACAATGCTTTAATTTTGAATTATGGGATCCAGCAGGGCCTTCCAACGCCGTATTTATCACCACTAATCATTGGGATGGTTTGAAAAAAGGTTTATTGGCAGGAGAGAAATTAGAGCGTCAGTTACGTAGTATGCAACTTTCTTATGATGATCAAAATGAGCGATTATTTGAGTTAAATAAAAATGTTTCTCTAGCTGAATTGGATCCTGGAGCTTTACTTCGCTTTAAACAAACGGGAAAAACCACTTTTAGTATTCCGGAGTTTATCTTTGACTTAGACTATGCGGGACAATACCAACGTAGGATTAAATCTATCGCGATAACTATTCCTTGCATAGCAGGTCCATTTGGTAATGTTACGGCACGTTTATCCTTAACGGGCAACTCAGTTAGAAAAGAAGCTACTTTAATTGATGGAGATGGACAATATGCTAAACAAGATGGCAATGATACTAGATTTCAAGCGGGTATTTCTGCCGCTCAGGGATTAGCTACGACGATAGGAACCAGTAGCGGAAATCAGGATCGTGGAATGTTTGAATTTAATTTCAATCAGGAAAGATACTTGCCTTTTGAGGGGGCAGGGGTAATTAGTGATTGGGTATTAGAGCTTCCCACGGTCTATCAGCAATTTAATTACGATTCGATTAATGACGTGATTTTGCATATCGATTATACCGCTAGAGAAAATACAGGAACGTTTAAACAAAAAGCACAAAACTATCTGGAAACTCATATCAATTCAGCTTTTGCACAAGATGAAGGTTGGTCGGAGCTCATTAGTTTAAAATCGCAATTTTCTGAAGCTTATTACAAATTTTTACATCCGGCAGAAGAGTCTAATATGGAAACCAGTTTTGTGATCACAAATAAGCAGTTTCCTTATATATTCAAAGGAGTAGATACAGAAATTACCAGTATGATGTTACTTATTCGCCCGAAAGAAGGTGCTGAAGAAAAATTTAAAAACGCTCAGGAAGTTAAGGTTGATTTGGGAGAAACTGGAAACCTTTCAGAACTAACAATGCACTATCAAGATACTGAAGAGACTAAAACAAAAGGGTTATTATTTGCGGAACTTAATCAATTACAAATAGACGGAACTGATAAAAATATTACGATTATTAAAAATAGTGATGTTGGATCTAGTCCAGATTCTAATCCCGTCGTTGTTCCTGAATACGTTGAAGATATTCTATTATTGGTCAACTTTAAAAAGGAGTAGTTTACTGAATTTTAGTATTGTAAAATAGTCTTATGAATTGATAGCGAAAACTAATTATCGCTATCAGTTCATAAGTGATAACATATCCTGTTACCCTAAATTATAAAACCTATGAAAAGTCCAGATAAATTTTCAGAAGCACAGCAACGAACAAGTACCACTGTTGAAAATCAAAATACTCAAACTAACGGAGAGCGTTTTTCTTCAGGAAATCAGCTTTCGAATAATCAGAATCCTGCAGCGGTAGAACTCCCTAAAGGTGGAGGAGCTATTCGTAGTATGGGAGAAAAATTTTCTGCAAATCCGGTAACCGGTACAGCTTCATTTTCAATTCCATTACCGGTGAGTAGTGCGAGAAACGGATTTCAACCTGAACTTTCATTAGCATATAATTCCGGCGGCGGGAATAGTCCTTTCGGGATGGGATGGAATGTGGGGATCCCATCCATCACTCGTAAAACCAGTAAGGGACTTCCAAAGTACACTCCCGATGATGTTTTTTTATTGGCTGGAGCCGAAGATTTAGTTCCAGTGTTAAATGAGAATGGAGAGCCTTATCAACGTGAAGAGCCTGAGGCAATGGTTTTTAGATATCGACCGCGTGTAGAAGGCTTATATAATCGTATTGAGCGTTGGGAAAATAAGGCTACAGGAATTAGCTATTGGCGAGTAACCGATAAAGAAAATGTCACTTCTATTTTCGGGCAAACCGATCAGTCACGGGTTTTTAATTCAGAATATCCGCAGCAGGTATTTGAATGGAAAATTGAAAAACGTTATGATGCCTTAGGAAACTGTATATTTTTCAATTATAAACGGGAAAACAACCAACAGGTTGACCCGCAGCATTCTTGGGAAGCTAATCGCCTAAAAGATAATAATGCCAACAATCAGTTGTACATTAAACAAATTTTATATGGAAATTCGGTCATGTATGCTTCTCCATCGTTTGATTCCGATAATCAATGGTATTTTCAAACCGTGTTTGATTATGGAGAACACCCGGGAGAAATTCCTACTCCTAACGAGATCAATGAATGGTCGGTAAGACAAGATCCGTTTTCCAGTTATACGCCGGGTTTTGAGTTACGCACTTATAGGCTTTGCCGTCGCGTGTTACACTATCATCAATTTTCAGGAGAAAATGAAGGGAATCCTTTCTTGGTAAAAAGCTTGGAATTTTCGTTCGATCAAAATTCTATTGCCACACAATTAACGGCTGCTTTAAAAAATGGCTATCGTAATGGGGAGATAGAAAGTATTCCGGAAATGAATTTTACCTATACCCAAGCAGAGGTTAACCCCATCGTGCAGGAATTAAATCCTGAAATTACTAAAAATCTACCGGCAGGTTTGGGAGTTGAATACCGTTGGGCAGATCTTTATGGAGAAGGAATATCAGGAATCTTAAATCAGAGTGGAGGAGCTTGGTTTTATCAAGCCAATGAAGGCGATCAAAACTATTATCAACCACATCCTGACGAAGAGGAACCTAAACCGGTCTTAGATCTTGCCCCCGTAACTAAATTAAGTCATCATCCAATAGCGGGAACTCCTGCAGATTTGCAAGACATTGATGGCGATGGAAAACCGGAGGTAGTCATTCGACAACAAGGATTGCACGGTTTTTACAAATGGCCTTTCAATGCGCATCAAGAATTAGAAATGGATACAGGCTATTTTCAGCCTTTTCACGGGGCGCCAAATTTTACAGAAGAAAACCCTAATGCACGTTTCATAGACCTAACGGGCGACGGCTTGGCAGATATCATGATTACGGAAGAAGACCAAATTTTATGGATGGCTTATGACGAAGAGCGTCCCGGTTATGGTAAACCTCACCAAATTGCGAATGCTCTGGAGGAGGAAGTAGGTCCCCGATTAGTTTTTGCTAACGGAGAACAGAACATTTTTTTAGCCGATATGGCTGGTGACGGACTTTCAGATTTGGTACGTATAGAAAATGGTTCAGTTTGCTATTGGCCCAATAAAGGTTACGGTCGCTTTGGAGCAAAAATCACCATGGGTGGTGTGCAACATTTTGATCGTTCCGATCTTTTTGATGCTAATCGAATTCGACTAGGCGATACCGACGGGAGCGGCACCACCGATATTATTTATTTAGGGAGTACCCAAACCCGTTATTTCTTAAACCAGTCAGGAAATAGTTTTGCGGCTCCCCTAAGTTTAGAGCTTTTTCCAAAGGTAGATAATTTGGAAGATGTGAGTTTACAGGACTTATTCGGGAACGGAACTGCTTGCTTGGTATGGAGTAGTCCCGAAGAAAAAGCCAAACCTTTTCAAATTAAATATATCGATTTGATGGGGCAAAAACCCTATTTATTAGAAGAGACCGATAATGGAATGGGCGGCATACGCAAATTTAGTTATGCCCCTTCTACCAAATTCTATTTACGTGACCGTCGAGAGGGGAAACCTTGGGTAACTCGATTACCTTTTCCGGTACAAACCTTAGAAAGGGTTGAGGTATTTGAACAAATAACCCAACGCCGTTTTGTAAGCCGATATGCCTACCACCATGGATATTACGACCCGAAAGAACGCGAATTTAGAGGCTTTGGGATGGTAGAGCAATGGGATAGTGAAACCTATGCTTCTTTTAATTTGCCGGCGCTCTTTCAGGTAGGTAGCAATGCTTTAGAAGAGCATAGCCACACACCACCGATTTATACCAAAACCTGGTTTCATAATGGGTATTACGCACAAAGTCCTACGTTGATAGAATCTTATCAAAAAGAGTATTGGAAGGAAGATCCGGAAGCTTGGCAATTACCGCCGGTCGTCTTTTCTTCTGAACAATACCAAGATTGGAGTCCTGAAGAGTTTCAGGAAGCTCATCGGGCATTAAAAGGCAGTATGCTTCGTCAGGAGGTCTACGGTTTAGATGAGAGTACAAAAGAAAACACTCCTTATCAGATAACCCAGAATAGCTTTTATACCGATTGCCTTCAACAACAACAACAGAATAGACACGCAATTTTTCGGGTTATTGAAAAGGAAACCTTGGCGTACAATTACGAACGTGAGGTTAATGATCCGCGAATCAATCATCAGCTTACGTTAGAGACCGATGACTATGGACAGATTTTGCAAGCCGCAAAGATAGGTTATCCCAGAAGAGGGAACGATCACGAGCCGGAACAAATGCGTAGTTATATTTCGGTAAACGAAGCGAGTTTTATTAATAAAGCCGATACGTTAGCCTTCTACCGCATTGGTGTGACTGAAAGCCAAAGCTTATGGGAATTTCGAGCAGAAAACACCCCAGCACCCGTAAACGGTCTTCCGCCATGGCGTCCTGAAGTATTGAAAAATGCCATCGATGGGGCGAATATAATCCCTCCTCAGGCTAATTTTTCAGGCATCGGAGATCAAAAACAGCTTCAAAGCCTGGCTTATGCTACTTATTTCAGTCAAGATTTAAGCAATGAACTGCCTGTGGGTGAAATTGCTGCGCACGGACTGCCTTATCAAAATTATCAACTGGCTTATACCGAAGGCTTAATCGATTCGATTTATAATACAGGTACCACCCGTATCGATTTGAATACCACCCCGAACCCGATAACCGAAAGTGGTTACGTGCAAACCAGTTTTGGTAATGCAGAACAGTGGTGGGTACCTTCACCACGAATGCTGTTTAACGAGCAGGCTTTTTATTTGCCAATTGAACAAATTGAACCTTTTGGCGGTCAAACGCAAATCAGCTATGACAGCTTTCAATTACTGGTGGTAGCCACTGAAGATCCGGTAGGGAATACCACCAGTATGGTGAATGATTATTATGGTTTGCAACCCCAACAAATTACCGATGCCAATGGTAACCGCCGAGCAGTAGTAACCGATGCTCTTAATCGAGTAACGGCTTTGGCGGTGATGGGTAAAGCACCTAATGATCCTGATTATCCGGGCTACGAACAAGGGGATTCGTTAGCGGTGCCGGGGACTACTTTTACTTATAATTTACACGCCTTCCAACAGAGTGGCGAGCCTGCCTCCGTCACGGTGGTCAAACGGGAAACCCATATTCACTCGCCAAACGCGAATAACGAAACCTTAACCGAGGTCGCTTATACCGATGGCTTAGGGAAAGAACTACAACGACGGGTGCAGTTTGGTGCGGAAGAAAACGGCATTATGCCTGTTTCAGTTACCGGCAGGCAACTGAAGAACAATAAAGATTTGGTGGTCGTGCAATTCGAACCTTATTTAGACAACGGCTTAGCCTATACCGAAAACACGCCCCCCGAAGCTTCAAAAATACGTATGAGTTATGATGCTTTAAACCGCTTGGTACGGACCGATTTTGAAGACGGTACGTTTACTAAAGTCGAATTTAATGCCTGGCAGCAAAAAGAGTATGACCAAAACGATACGGTGATGGCTAGCCAGTGGTATATAGACCGTGGCAGTCCAGATCCCTCCGGGAGCGAACCCAATAATCCCGAAGAGCGCGCAGCTTGGTTAGCGGCTAAAGCCTTTAACACGCCACGAGTACTCGAATTAGACCCGCTGGGACGTATGTTTTTACGAAGAAACGATAACGGGAGCGATGGCATGCCTGTGTATTATGATACACGGTTTGAATTAAGTATTAAAGGAAATAAACGTAACATGATTGATGCCCGTGGAATGACCACGGAGTATAAAACTGGTTTACACGATCCCAAAGTAGGCGAAGAGGGCGAAGAAGAGCAGCTTTGGAGTCTCATTGATAATCCCGATAGTGGGAAAACCTGGTTATTGCCCGATGTAATGAACAAACCGAGCTACAGTTGGGATAGTCGCGGTTATAGACAGCGAATGGAATATGATATTGCCCAACGTCCCATAGAAAAATGGGTGCAAGCTCCCACTAGCAGTAACGAAGTATTAAAACAAAAAACCGTTTATGGCGAAGCTGCCAATAGTCCTAGAATAGATAATCTATTGGGGCAAGTTTTTGAACAATACGATCAGGCAGGGAAACAAAGCTTTACAACTTACGATTTTAAGGGGAATTTAAAAGCCGAAGCGCGACAATTTGCTCAGGTTTTTGATGCGGTACTAGATTATAGCGGAAGCGTAGCTATGCAAACAGAAGTTTACAATACCTCCTATAGCTATGATGCTTTAGATAGACCAATCAGGAAAACCACTCCCGATAATAGTACGGCTGCCTACAGCTATGCAAAAAATGCGATGCTAGAAAACCAAGCGCTTGATGTACGCGGCAGTGGTAACGAAGAACAGGCGATTAATGATATCACCTATAATGCCAAAGGCCAACGTACCGATATCTATTATGCCAATGGCAGCAAAACAAAATACGTATACGACTTAGAAACCTTTCGAATTATTCGTATCTTAACCACAAGAAACAATGGGCAGGAAATCCTGCAAGATATCAACTATACCTTTGATGCTGCAGGAAATATTACTCAACAACGTGATGATGCCCAGCAAACCATTTATTTTAGTAACCAAGTGGTAGCACCGATTTGTAAATATACGCATGACTCCCTGTACCGACTAAAAAAAGCAACAGGACGAGAGTTAAATGGATTGAACCAGCCCAGCGCAAGTGACTGCCCTATACAAACACCCGTACCTGATACGGACTCGAATGCTTGCCGTAATTATGCCTTTAATTACGACTATGATGAATTGGGGAATATCCTGCAAATACAACACTTAGCGCAAAATGGAAATTGGACTCGTAATTATTTTTACCCGAGTGACAGTAATAAATTGATAGGCCACACCAGTGGACAAACCGATTATACCTACGATGCATCTGGGAATATGCTTACCATGCCACATTTAAATGAGATGATTTGGGATGAAGATGATATGCTTATTGAAGCTGACTTGGGCGGAGGTGGTACCGCCTATTACCGTTATGATGGTAGCGGTAATAGGGTACGTAAAGTAATTGTAAACGGAAGCACTAAAAAAGAAAGATTATACGTAGGTGAATGGGAGCTTTGGCAACAGAGTACAAATAATACGATTGAAACCGAACGGGAAACCTTAAGCATTTCTGATGACCAAAAGAGTTTTTTACAATTAGAAACTTTAACTGTTAATAATAGCAATACCGTGGCAACTCCCAATACTAATTGGCGATATCAATATGATAATCACTTGGGAAGTGCTACTTTAGAACTTAATAGTTCTGCTAACATTATTTCTTATGAAGAGTATTATCCTTTTGGGGCAACTTCTTATCGCTCAGGCAAGAACCAGAGCGAAGTAAAACTAAAAAGATATAGATACTGTGGTAAAGAAAGAGACGAAGAAACAGGATTTTACTACTACGGAGCTAGATATTATGCGGCTTGGATAGGAAGGTTTATAAGTATCGATCCCTTAGCAGAAAAGTTCCCGCAGTTAACCCCTTATAACTATGCGGGTAACAAACCTGTGACCGGAAAGGATTTAGCAGGATTGCAAAATACTACTGATGATGCAGTTAAAAACAATGAAACACAATTAGAAGTTCATAAAAATAGCGATCCGTTAAAAAATAAAGAATTCGACCAACTTCAAAATAATTTAAATTATAATAATATAAAAGGTGCAGAAAATAATGGTATTCGAATTTATAATAAGAATAATAAAGAAACACCAGTAATTATTCTAAGAACTGATAGAATAAATACTGAAATTCATTTAGAACAGAATATTTTACCCATTTTAAAAGAAACATTAATTGCCAAGGATAAACCATTTTTAGATATTTATCTCCCAGAGCCTTTAGATGATGCATTAGGGTTATATTTGGATTCTAATATTGAGGATTCTGTTTTTTTTCTTTCTATTGGTCTTGAATCAACCATAGGCATAGGTAAGGCAGTTTCTTTTGATATAGCAGTATTTTCTTCAAAAGTTCAAACAACTTATACTACTACATATGATACTTATGGCGTCAATCTTGGTGGAGGTATATCAGGAGGTCTTTTAATTCCAAAAAATGAAAATAAAATAAGCCCTGATATGATTTCAGGTGAAAGTGAAGGAACTAATTTTTCATTTTTTGGAATATCTGGGACAAAGATAGAATCATCTACCTACAATGGATCCCTATCGACGTACGGTCCTGGCTTAAAATTTGGAGGAAGCTACTTTAAAGCTTTTAGTGAATTTACTGGAGGTTGGTTTCCTGCATGGAATAAAAAACAATTAAATGAAAATTATGATAAATATTAAAAAGGCTTTTTTTTTTTCTCTTTTACTGGTAATGTCAAATTGTATTGATAATAATCAAAAAGAAAATTATCAAAACTTTATTCAAGATTTCAATAGTAATAATGACTTACAAATTTATGTAACTAATTGTCGTGTGAAAAGTGATTCATTAAAAATAAACACTAGAATTAAGTCTGTAATTGAAGAAACTCTTAATACAACTCAAATTAAAAGAGGGAGGGAGGTTACAAAAGAAGAATTATTTACTGTTTTAGTTGTTAATGATTTAGGTGAATATAGTATAATTATTAATAGTAATATAGAAGGAAAAATTTATTATAACTATTTCCAAAAAGTCAAAAATGATTATTATCGTTATTTAGGTAGAAATTATGTAACTCAAAAGCAATTTCTAAAGTTGAAAAGTTTATTAACAAATATTTGCGAAAGAGATAGTGCAAAAAAGAATGAATTTAATGGAGATAAAGTCAATTATAAGAATTCACATAAATCACTTAGGAAAAAGAATTATTACACACAAGAAGAATCTAAAAATATGCTCAGCACGCCGCATTTAAACGAATTGATTTGGGATGAAGATGATATGTTGGTGGAAGCCGACCTCGGCGGAGGCGGAACCGCCTATTACCGTTATGATGACCAAGGACAGAGGATGAGAAAAGTAATAGTAAACGGAAGCGTAAAAAAACAAAGGTTTTACATAGGAGAATGGGAATTGTAGCAGCAAAGTAGCTCTGACACCCTACAAACCGAACGGGAAACTTTGTCCATTAGTGACGACCAAAAAAGTTTTTTACAATTAGAAACTTTAACGATAGATAGTGGAAACACAGTTTTAAGCCCATTTACCAACTGGCGTTGCCAATACGATAACCATTTAGGAAGTGCTTGTTTGGAATTGGATGAAAATGCTGCTGTTTTTAGCTATGAATAATATTATCCTTTTGGATCAACGAGTTACAGAAGCGATAAATCTGCTGCTGAGGTTTCATTAAAAAGATATAGGTATTGTGGAGAGGAACGTGATGCGGCCGAATGTTAAGAAAACAGCTGGGGGCTGTTTTTAATGTAGGAGCGAGACTGCCGCGTTGGGAGATTGTATTACTACGGAGCACGATATTACGCCGCTTGGATAGGAAGGTTTATTTCTATAGATCCTTTAGCAGAGAAATTCCCACAATTGACCCCTTATAATTATGCGGGGAATAAGCCGATTACACATAAAGATTTGGAAGGGTTGCAAGGGACAGGAGATAAAGAAGAAAATTCTAACAATGAACCTCCTGAATCTTTAATAACTAAATCTGGAAAATTAACAGAACCTGTTATTTCTTTGATTAATGCTGCTTTTTCTTATGACAAAGAAGTTATGAAAGAATCAACTTGGTCTGATTATAAAGATAGTTTAGGTGGTGAAATTTGGTTTTTTGTAACAGGTTATCCAAATGCTTCTGTTTCAGGAGAAGATATATATTATGAATCATCTGCTCAAAACCAAACAGAATGGCTAGGTTTAATTATCCACGAAGAAAGTCATAGACAAGATATTGATCAAGTAGGAAACTTTAATTTTTACGCTAGATATTTATTTGAGGGAGCCCAAAAAAATTACAGAGAAATTAGTACTGAGAAAAAAGCCTATAATTACGGTTCTGATGATTATAAAATAGACTTGGCAGATAAATTGGTTTCTTTTAAAAATGGTATAGTATTAGATATTTTAAATGACCAGAAATTAACAACAACCGAAAAAAGTAATCAGCTAAAAAAAGTAGGATTGATGTTTAGGTTAGAAGAAATTATCGAACCAGGCATGAAACAGGTTAAATCTGAAATTACTGAAATAGAAAAAAGAATAAAAACATTTAGTGGAGCTAGTGATAGTTTAAAAGGAATGAAAGTTCAAGTAAACTATTTAAAAATTATGATGTCCATTGTAAAACTAGAAAAAAATAAAATTTTAAATGAATTAAAACAATTATGAAAATACCAATCCATATTTTAATTATTTTTCTTTTTTGTGGTCAATGTGGAGAAAAACCAATACTTAGCTATGATAATGAGAAAAGAGAAATAGAGATTGTTCCTGAAAACTATCTTATTACTCAAGTAAGGATTAATAATGAAAGAGGAGATAAATTACTAGCTAAATTGGAAACAACTGGATATCAAAATGTTTCACTTTTAAATTCAAAAGAGTGGAACTATTTTAATAATGCAAAATCAAAAAATCAAAAAATCAAAGATTTACTAGATACAAGAGCTTTAAGTATCAAAGTATTTGCAAAAGAAAAAAAGAATCCTTCTAATCGGTTTAGCTATCATTTCAATATTAGGCCTAAAGATGAAGGAAATAAACAAAAAATCAAACCCAAAATTCTTTGTCCATAATTTTCAAAAAAATAAAATTGATTCAGATACTATATTTTAAATAAGCATTTTAAACAAATGATTTTGAGCTACGACAACAAAGTAACTTTGGAGTTATCCAAACAGAACGAGAAACACTTAATACTAGCGATGACGAAAAAACATTCTTACAATTAGAAACTTTAACCATAGATAGCGGAAACACAGTTTCAAGCCCAACTACCAATTGGCGTTACCAATATGATAACCATTTAGGTTCTGCCTGCTTAGAACTAGATAAAAATGCCGCAGTAATTTCTTATGAAGAATATTACCCATTTGGTACCACAAGCTACAGGAGTGGTAAGTCTGTTGCTGAGGTTTCATTAAAAAGATTTAGGTATTGCGGAAAGGAACGAGACGAAGAAACAGGACTTTACTATTATGGGGCTAGATTTTATGCAGCTTGGATAGGAAGGTTTATAAGTGTCGATCCAATGGCGGAAAAATTCCCACAATTGACCCCTTATAATTATGCGGGGAATAAGTGCATTACACATAAGGATTTGGAAGGGCTGCAAAGTACAGACGACAATGAAGAGGATGTAAATGAAAATAATAAAAATGAACCACCAAAAGAAACAGAATCAAACTATTCAGAAATGCTTGATGAGATTGTAATTTATTTTTCAAGATTGAGTAGTGAAGTTAGTGAAACCATCCAAAGTGATATAAATAGGTCTGACAAAGATTGGGAACGTATGAAAAAGGATTTTAAACCTATTTCAGAATTTATTGGTAAATTTTTAAATTTTGAGCCTAGAGGAGGTATAGTTGGTTATGCAGATAGTAATTTTACTCAAGATGGTATAGCTGAGCCCAACAAGGCAAAGGCAGGAGATGATGTTACTTATGTAGATTTAATTGGATTACAGGTTGCAGCTGTTATTTATGGACCACAACTAAAAGGTAAAATACCTGAGGGTACCAAAATTACTAAAGATCTTTTTACTACTTTCATAGATCCGGCAGGAGATACTTCTGAAGAAAATAATATATCTTCACCTGAAATTAATGATAATGATCTTTCTCAAAATTGGATAATTACTAAACACCTGACATATCCTTCTAAGGCTAAAACTTATAAAATAGATACTTTGGAAGGAAACCGGGCTGAAGTTCAAAAATATATGGACAGCCTAAATAAGATTAAAATTTTTAAGCCCTACTGGAATGGACCAGAGGTAAAGTTAGATTCCGTTGGTATTAGATTATTAAAAGTTAAATAATTTATGAAAAAATTTATGTGTTTGATCTATTTGATTTTATTGAGTTGTGTAGAATCATCTAATAAAGAATATTATAAAAGTGGAAATTTAAAAACAAATCACTTTTATTCTAAAAAAGGTGAATTAGATTCTTTAGTTAATTATTTTGATTCTGAAAAAGCACAACCTAGAAAGATAATTTCGAAATATAACGATAGTCTTTCATATATAATTACATATAATTCTAAAGGAAGAATGATTAGTGAGGGATATATAAACAAAGATTCCATTAAACTAGGAAAATGGTATTTATATAAAGATGACACCACAGAAGTTTTTGAATTCAAAGAGATAAGAGGGGATCAATATCTTAATCAATCCTGGGTGAAGAATTCAAATGGAGATACTATTTCGGGAAACTATTTTCATTTAAAGAAAACAAAAGATTCGGTTAAAGTTAATGATATAGTTACTTTTAAGTTTTATTTAGAAGGTTTTATTTTATCTCCAAATTCAGAATTGATATTTTTATATCCCAAAGATGATAAAAATTTCGATGAAAATTTTTCCAACGAATTTATTTTGAAAAAGGATACAATTAGGAGTTTAAAATATACCGACGTTAATTACAATTTAGAACAGTTACCATTGAATCATATGCTGATGGTAAATTTTCAATTTGAAAGCTCTGGAAGAAAGAAAATAAGAGGAATATTGACAGAAATAAATAAAATCCAAGAAGATTCTTTCAAATTGGAAGAGAGAAAAATTTATTTTGATCAGTATATATATGTAGAATAATTTGAATTTATTCTACTAGGATAAATAAGATAAGGGTTGTCTTGCTAGTGAGTTTTCAAAGATTTGAATATATTTTGAAAAAATGCGCCGTTGATCTACCCCAAAAGAAATATTTCCTGCAAATACAATACCTAGCGCAAAACGCCAATTGGACACGTAATTATCTTTATCCTACTAACAGCATTAAATTAATAGGTCATACCAGCGGACAAACTGATTATACCTATGATACTGCCGGAAATATGCTAACGATGCCGCACTTAAATGAAATGGGTTGGGATGAAGATGATATGTTGGTGGAAGCCGATTTAGGTGGAGGCGGAACCGCCTATTACTGTTATGATAGTCAAGGGCAACGAGTAAGGAAAGTAGTGGTAAATGGAAGCGTAAAAAAAGAAAGATTATACGTAGGTGAATGGGAGCTTTGGCAACAAAGCAGTTCAGAAACTATACAAACCGAACGCGAGACACTAGGTATTAACGATGACGAAAAAACATTCTTACAATTAGAAACTTTAACGGTGAATAATGGTAATATTGTAGCAACTCCCAATACTAATTGGCGATATCAATATGATAATCATTTAGGTTCTGCTTGTTTAGAGTTGGATGATTCTGCTAATGTTATTTCATTTGAAGAATATTATCCATTTGGAACATCAAGTTATCGCTCTGGTAAAAGCGAAAGCGAAGTTAAATTAAAGCGTTACCGGTATTGTGGGAAGGAAAGAGATGAGGAAACAGGATTCTATTATTATGGTGCCAGGTATTATGCCGCTTGGATTGGAAGGTTTATTTCTATAGATCCATTGGCGGAAAAGTTTCCTCAACTTACCCCTTATAATTATGCTGGGAATAAGTGTATTACGCATAAGGATTTAGAGGGATTGCAGAGTACAGACGACAATGAAGAGGATGTAAATGAAAATAAACCTCAGCCGAGAGATGAATACGAAGAAGAAATTTTAGCTGATAAACCTGATATTGTTTTTACTGCTAATTACGGATGGGTTGATACTTCACACGCTTTTACCAATACTAATAGGACTGATGAACCATATATAGGAGTTGAATCCTTATGGAATCAGTTAAAAAATAAACCAAGTTCTGACCAAGTTTATGAAGGTTACTATTCGGTTAACTATAAACAGGATGTAATTACAGGTTTTGGATTGATTTCAATTGGAATTGAGAGGCAGTACTTAGTAAAGGAAGGTCTTAGTCTCGATGAGAGAA
Source organism: uncultured Mesonia sp. (assembly GCA_947494545.1). Classification (GTDB taxonomy): domain Bacteria; phylum Bacteroidota; class Bacteroidia; order Flavobacteriales; family Flavobacteriaceae; genus Mesonia. The sequence goes on from CANLVH010000021.1 coordinate 23,523, forward strand.
AATCTATAGCCCTAGCTATTTTTCAGGATGTTTCAAATGCTTTTGAAACATTTCAAAATGTACATCCGATTTCAGAATCATCCTATTCTCCTGAAGATTTACCATCAAATATGTTGAGTTTTTATAGAATAGTAGAAGGAATTAGTGAGAATGAAATTAGGAAATTAATACAGCCTTTATCATCCGAAAAATCTCTTGAAGTCTACCGTAGTTATCCTGGTACCTTTACTAAAGAACGCTATAAAAATAGAAGCTTTAAACCAAGGTATTTTGATACGCCCTATACGTCATCTAGTTTTGGAATACCCGATAAACTTAATACAATAAAACCTGCAACTATAAAATCATATAAAGAATTTGGTCAAGCAAATTTGATTTTACTTGAGCAAGATTTAATTAGATTTAGAAATAAAAGATAATAAAAAAATGAAATTTTTAAATGTTATAGTGATTCTTTGTGTTTTCTTTCTTGCTTCGTGTTTTTCAAATAAATATGAATACATTGGGGAAAAGAAAGTTTTAGACAGTGATAATTTATATATAAAATTTTATCAAAAAGATGTATTTGAACATATTTCTCCAATTCGTTTTGAGCTTTTAAATTATAAAGATTCGGTCTTGATATATAGAAAATACTTGACATCAGAAACTCCATTATTACCAAATGCGGAAAATTTTGAACCATTTTTATATGATAGTATTTTATACATCTGTTATCCTTATCCTGAAGTTAAGGTTATTGAAATAATAGACAAATCTAAATCACATTTATCACGAGACTCTTTATTTAAAATAATTAAAAAACAAGATAGGAAATTAATTGATACCGAAAAACTGTAATATTTTTTGTTCTGTCGAAACAGAATTAACTGAAATGCTGTTCAATTATTACAAAAATATTGACTGAAACCAACTTGGATGATGGTGGCACCGCTTATTACCGTTATGATGGTCGAGGACAAAGGGTACGCAAAGTAATTGTAAATGGAAACGTAAAAAAGGAAAGGTTGTATGTGGGAGAATGGGAATTGTGGCAACAGAGTACAAATGATACGATTGAAACCGAACGGGAAACCTTAATTATTGCTGATGACCAAAAGAGTTTTTTACAATTAGAAACTTTAACTGTTAATAATAGCAATACCGTGGCAACTCCCAATACTAATTGGCGTTACCAATATGATAACCATTTAGGATCTGCTTGTTTGGAATTGGATGAAAATGCTGCTGTTATTAGCTATGAAGAATATTATCCTTTTGGATCAACGAGTTACAGAAGTGGTAAATCTGTTGCTGAGGTTTCATTAAAAAGATATAGGTATTGCGGAAAGGAAAGAGATGAAGAAACAGGATTTTACTACTATGGAGCACGATATTACGCCGCTTGGATAGGAAGGTTTATTTCTGTTGATCCGTTGGCAGAAAAGTTCCCGCAATTGAGCCCTTATAATTATGCGGGGAATAAGCCCATTACAGCTAAAGATTTAGAAGGATTGCAGAGTACTAGAGATACACCTCTCCTAGATTCTCCACACGCTAATGCAGATGTTACCGAGCCAAAGAACAAAAATACAGAAAGTACACCTATTTCTCCGTTAGAAGCTGCTATAATTTCAAAACATGTATATGGAGATGATATAGAGTTGATAGGAGGGTGGGAAGTATCGAGTTATGGAAAGAAAATACAATTAGAAAAAGAAAACATAGGATTCAAATCTCAATTGTATGAAAGAACTGTTAATGGAGAAAAAGAATATATTTATGCTACTGCTGGAACAGAAGACATGATAGATGCTAAAGAGGATATTAAGCAAATTTTTGGTCTATCAGAACAATATGAACTGTCAGTATATAATGCTAAAGTACTACATAGAGAACTAAGTGGTAAAAAAATAACTTTTACAGGTCATTCATTAGGGGGTGGTTTAGCGGAAGCAAATGCAATAGCAACAGGGGATAATGCTATTACATTTAATGCTGCAGGATTGTCAGTTTTTTCACCTGGAGGTAATAAAGAATCGAGCACAACCGATGCCTATATCCTTACTACAGATCCTCTTAATGCAGGACAAGGTTTAGCGGGTCTTCCTACAGCTGGTGGAAGAAAACATTTTATTAAACCAGGAAGTTCACAAGGTGCTGCGAATGGTCATAGTATAGATTCAGTTATAGAAGCATTAGAAACACATTCTTTTAAGCAATTTATTAAAAATTCTTTTAATAATTGGTTGGAATCACAAAAATAGGATTCAAATTATGAAAAAAATAATTATATATTTTGTAACAATAATACTTATGGGTTGTAATAACAATAATTCAAAAAGTAATCCGGAAAAATTTTTAGGTAATGATTATCGATTATTTAAGGATTCTAACGTGTCAGAATTAGCGAAAGCAGTAGAAGAAGAAAACGTAGCTAAAATTAAAGAAGAAATAATTCAAAAAAAAATCAATGTCGATTATCAAGAACCTAAATACGGTAGTACACTCTTGATGTTAGCTATTATGAATAATCAATATTTAAGTGCTAAAACATTAATTGAATTTGGTGCTAATCCAAATATATCAGATTCATACAAAGGAGAATCTGCAATGATTTGGGCAGCAAAAAATAATGACCCTAAATATTTAAAATTACTTTTAAAAAATAATGGAAATCCAAATAGGATTGATAATTGTAAATTTAAAAAGATTAATGATGCCAATCAAACTCCTTTATTAGCAGCTATTAGTCCCATAGATCCACACAGTTTAGAAAAAGTTAAAATTTTAGTTGAAGCTGGTGCAGATATAAATAATTATAATTCCAAAAATATTAAATCACCTCTTTCGAAGTCCATTATAATTGATAAATTAAATATTGCTTATTATTTATTGATAAATGGAGCAGATTATGACTCAATACTTTATAATACAGTAGACGGTAAAGAAATTAAAATATTACAAGCTTTAAGGCGTAGTATAATCGAATTAAACTCTGAACAGTATAAGTATAAAATTAAAATAATTAAATTTTTAGAAGAGAAAGGATTGGATTATAGGAATGAACCTATCCCTGATTTTATTGTTAAGGAAATAAAGTCAAAATATCCAGATAATTGGCAAAATTATATAGAGAACTATTAGTCTAAATTTTGGAGATATAAACATGATATCCGTGGGAACAGCTGCTTTTGGAGGGAAATTAGGTGCTCAAGCAATAGGATCAAGTTTTTCTTTAACTATTAATAGAGGGTTCAATAGATATAGCTTAGATAAAGCAGTAATGAATTTTACAGTAGGGCGCATAAATCATAGAATCGGCTCTTTTTCAAAAAATTTAGGTAGTAAATGGATGTTTAATAGTGGTTTTGGGAAAGCCTTCCTTCCCTCTCTTTCAATAGGAATTCAGTCAGGATTAAAATCAGCATCAAAATGAAAAAAATAAATAAAAATAATTTATTCAAAATAATGCTTTTTGTAATTCTTACAGGAATAGCCTTAATGTTAGTTGTTCGCATTTATATACAATATCAAGAAGATCAAGAAATAAAAAAATATGAAGGAATTACGAAGGCTACTATTATAAAATTTGAACATATTAATTTAACAGCTTATTATATTGATTACAAGTATTATGTAGAAGGGAAAAAATATATAGGAAGTACAGGAGTAGAACGATTTAGATGTGATAATGGTAAATGGGGTTGTTTAGGTGAAAAGTTTAAAGTAAGTTATTCTAAGAAAAAACCTTCTAAAAGTACCATTCATCTAGGAAAATATGAAAAATATAAAAGAACTGTGGAATTTTAGACTTTCAAGATATATAGAAAAAAGAAAAATAAAGACAAAAATAATGATTAATAATTAGCGGTTTTGAACCTAACGATCCTGACGAACGAGCAGCCTGGTTATCGGCCAAAGCTTACAACACCCCAAGGGTTTTTGAACTGGATTCGCTAGGGCGCATGTTTTTACGACGAAACGATAACGGAAACGAAGGTGCTCCTGTGTATTATGATACAAGGTTTGAACTAAGTATTAAAGGAAACAAACGTAAAATGATCGATGCCCGTGGAATGACCACGAAGTATAAAACTGGTTTACACGACCCCAAAGTAGGGGAAGAGGGCGAAGAAGAACAGCTTTGGAGCCTTATTGATAATCCCGATAGCGGGAAAACTTGGCTGATGACTGATGTCGCCAATAAACCGAGCTTCAAATGGGATAGCCGTGAATATCGCCAACGTTTGGAATATGATATTGCTCAACGCCCCATTGAAAAATGGGTGCAAGCTCCCACTAGCAGTAACGAAGTTTTAAAACAACAAACCGTATATGGCGAAACCGCCAATAGTCCTAGAACAGATAATCTATTGGGACAAGTCTTTGAACAATACGATCAAGCAGGAAAGCAAAGTTATACAGCTTACGATTTTAAGGGGAATTTAAAAACCGAAGCACGACAATTTGCACAGGTTTTTGATGCGGTACTGGATTATAGCGGAAGCGTAGCTTTGCAAACAGAAATTTATAGTACCTCCTATACCTACGATGCTTTAGATAGACCAACAAACAAAACCACTCCCGATAATAGTACGGCTACCTACAGCTACACAAAAAATGCAATGCTAGAAAACCAAACGCTTGAGGTACGCGGCAGTGGTAACGAAGAACAGGCGATTAATGATATCACCTATAATGCCAAAGGCCAACGTACCGATATCTATTATGCCAATGGTAGCAAAACAAAATATGAATACAATAAGGATACGTTTCGTATTATTCGTATATTAACTACTAGAAATAATGGGCAAGAAGTTTTGCAAGACCTCAATTATACTTTTGATGCCGTAGGGAATATTACCCAACAGCAAGATGATGCCCAGCAAACCATTTATTTTAGTAACCAAGTGGTACAGCCTCTTTGTAAATATACCTATGATGCTTTATACCGGCTAAAACAAGCCACGGGCAGAGAATTAAATGGATTAGTACAACCTAGCGCAAGTGATTGTCCTATACAAACTCCGGTACCCGATACCGAAACCAATGCCTGTAGAAATTATACCTTAAATTATGATTATGACGAGTTAGGGAATATTTTACAGATGCAGCATATCGCGCAGAACGGAAACTGGACACGTAATTACTTTTATCCGAGCAATAGCAATAAATTATTAGGTCATACCAGCGGACAAACTGATTATACCTATGATGCTTCTGGAAATATGCTAACGATGCCGCACTTAAATGAAATGGGTTGGGATGAAGATGATATGCTTATTGAAGCTGACTTGGGTGGAGGTGGAACTGCCTATTACCGTTACGATAGTAGCGGAAACCGAGTACGCAAAGTAATAGTAAATGGAAGCGTTAAAAAAGAAAGGTTGTACGTAGGAGAATGGGAATTGTGGCAACAGAGTACAAATGATACAATAGAAGCAGAGAGGGAAACTTTATCAATAACGGATAAAGAAAAAGTTTTTTTAAGATTAGAAACTCTACAAATAGATAACAGTAATAATATTTCTACTCTTAATACCAACTGGCGCTATCAATATGAAAATCCCTTACAAAGCATATGTTTAGAACTGGATGAAAGTGCTTCTGTAATTTCGTATGAAGAATTTTATCCCTTCGGAACAACCTCATATCGATCAGGAAAGAATCAAAGTGAGGTTAAGCTAAAGAGATACCGTTATAATGGTAAGGAACGAGATGAAGAAACAGGTTTGTACTATTATGGAGCGAGATATTTGGCAGCTTGGATAGGTCGTTTTATTTCATCAGATCCAATTGGTGATGATTTCCCTGGGCTTTCAAATTATCAATACGCTAGTAATAACCCAATTTTAAATATAGATTTAGATGGTCTGGAAGGAATAACAGGTTTCTTTTTTGGTGATCAAGCTACAGCTCAACTACAAGCTTATGATGCTCAACAAAAATGGGGGAATCCAGAAATAAATTCACCAAATAGTCAAAATGAAAATACCACGGAAACTAATTGTTCAGATTCATCTTGTACTGAAGAAAGTTTACCAACAACAGAAGAAGCTAGGGTTAGGGCTTTCTTAAGTATGATTAGGGTTGGTGAAGGTACTGTTGGAGATGTGGGATATGAAACTCTCTTTGGAGGAGATTCTTTTATAGAGGATTATAATAAAGATTGGAGCAAACATCCAAGAATAACAATCACTAAGAGTGGTTATACATCTTCAGCGGCAGGAGCTTATCAAATTTTAAAGGGTACATATGACTACTTAAAACCTTATAGAGAAAAATATAACGTAAAAGATTTTTCACCTGAATCACAAGATATGATGGCATTAATGATTTTAAAACACAAAAGAACAAATCAGTTGAGCGAGAGTAAAATTACTGAATGGGGAGAAAAGTTTAGAAATGCTTATGGAAATATAATTGAAATGCTTACTAATGGAGAAATTAAAAAAGCTATCTTAACAGCAAGTTTGGAATGGGCTAGTTTACCAGGTTCACCTTATGGTCAACCTCAGAAAAGTTATGATGATGCTATAAAACTTTATAACAAATATTTACAACAAGAATTATCAGGTGAAAGTAACTTAAAGCTAAAATCAGGATTTTTAAAACAATTTGAAAAATAACTATGAAGTCATTTTTAACTATTATTATATTGTTATTCCTTTTTTCTTGTAATAAACAATTTCCTAAAAATAAAACCTACTCCTGTAAGTATAACAATTATGGAGGTATCACTAAAATTTACAGTAAAGATAGTATTGAATTAGGCCTTGCAACCAATCAGGTTTGGATCTTTGTTAGAGCCCAAAAAGAACCCAATTCAAAAAAATTTAATCTCTTTTTTACTGAAATTTCTGATTTAGGAAGAGGAGGAATGATGATACCGTGGAATAATATCTCAAAAAATAAAGCAATAGGTAGTCTTTTTTTTATATCTGAAGATAAAATATTAATAAATTTTAAAGGCCTATATGATTCAAAAAAAAGTAAATATATTAATTATCCTTTTGATTGGGACTCTTGTGATACTTTATATCTAAATAAAAAAAGAATCATTGATTTTTGATAGAATAAAAAAATAATTCCTGAGCGTTTTTTAAAATAATTATATAGAAATGAAACGATATATCTATTTGATAATTTTAATGTTCAGCTGTATATTCGCCTTAAGTTGTGAAACATGTAATATAAAATATGGATCTTACGGTGGTGGAATGCTATTTCTTAAAAAAAGTAATAATAATATTATTGGAGAAATTAACATAATTCAGGGCGAACCGGCAGTAAAATGTCACTTAACTTTTATAGTTAAGAGTGATAATACCAATTGTGAAAAACAAATCGAATTAAAAGATTCCTTTGGTAATTTGTACCCGGCTATTTTAAAGGTTAGAAATGATGAAATTTATATTCAGGCCATGGAGCAACTTGGTGCTTGCCAGAGAGTATTAGACCTTAAAAGCGGTGAAAGCTTTTCCTATGACAAATAGTTTCCATAAATTATAAATCTTATTAAATAAATGAATTAATAAATTTATATGATTTGGTAGTAAGAATGAAAAGTGTACTTGCAGTTATATTACTATTTGCATTTTCTTAATGTAGGAATATCACTTATGAAACAATCTTAATTCCTGAGGGGTATACAGATGATGTAATCATTATATTTAATCAAAAGGGAAAAGAAAAAAGAAAGTTTGAAGGAAAACATAAAGTTTATAAAATACCAAAGGATGGAATTTTACTTACAGAATTTAAAGATGAAGGTAAAGGTTTTGCTTATGTGGATTATTTTTATGTAGATAGTCTCGGACATCGTAAAAAATTAGATAAATATTCCATAAGAAATCAAGAAAACAAAGGTTTAGGAGTTTATGGAGGAACTATTGGGATTTTTGGAAATAATGAATTACCATATTATCTTTTTTATGTAGGCAATAAAACCGATTACTTAAATGAAAATAAACTTCAAGGACAAAGTGAACTATATAATAAAATAAAGCTAAAAACAGGTGTTGATTTTTAATGCTGTGAAAATCGATAAATGTTAAATAACTGATACGTATATGTTTTTGATGTATACGTCGTATATTTGCTTTATAACCTTTTAATATAAATTTTTTAAATGAAGAAGAAATTACTAATTTTTAGATTATTCTTATTGCTGATACCATTTGCTTTTATAGTTAGTTGTAGTAGCGATAGTGATGAAGATGATGACGGTGTAGAAGTCATAGATGATCCCGATCCGGAAAATCCTGATGAGGAAGAAGATCCCGAAAATCAACCTCCTAATGCATTCAGTTTGGTTACTATTTCTAGTGGGGCTACAAATGTAGAAATACGTCCAGGATTTATATGGGAACCTGCAACAGATCCCGATAGTGAAAATATAGTATATGATTTATATATCGGAACTCAAAATCCTCCTGGAACAGTAATTGTTAGTGATATTGCTACCACAACTTATACATTACAAAGTGATTTAAATTTTAATACGTTATATTATTGGAGAGTAGTGGCCAAAGATAGTGATGGCAATAGTACATCTAGCTCAACCTCGAATTTTACAACAAGAGAGGGGACGCTACAAGAACTTTTAATCGGTACTTGGAAAGTTGAAAGTGTAGAATCTGATGGAGAAGGATTTTTAAGTACTGATTGTAAACAACAATCAACATTCATTTTTTCGGAAAATGAAACTGGAGAACATAAAGAATATGTGAATAATAATAACGATTGTGTATATTATATAAACTCTTCTTTTACTTATGAAATTGATCCTTTTGATGATGAAGTTTTTCTAGAATATTCGTATGAAGATATGGGGCAAGATTATTTTGATTTGTTTATCATTCAGTCAATAGATGAAAATGAATTGGTCTTTAAAACATCCTATACTTATCCAATTGATGCTATTTATACATTAAGTAAACAATAGTAGTCTTTTTACTCTATTAGTGAAATGGTTTTTTTAGAAAGAATTACTATATATTCGTGAATGAAATTTGAAGCCTTTCTGTTATTTTAGCAAAAATTAAAATAAAGACAATATGAAAGATCTCATCGAAAACATTCAAAATGAATTTAACGCTTTTGAAAAAGATTCAACAGCGCAATTGGGAAGTGGCAATAAAGCAGCAGGAACGCGAGCTAGAAAATCTTCACTGGCTTTAGAAAAACTTTTAAAAAAATTTCGTAAAGTTTCCATCGCTGAAGCTAAAAAATAATACAATAGGCTGCTTAAAAATAATTAGGCAGCCTAATATTCTAAATACAATCATAGCCATATACTTTTATACCTAATCTCCATTTTTATGCTTGTGGGATTTAGGTGAGGGAAAGTTATTGTATAAATTAATTAAATAAAGGTATTGCATTAGGAAAACATATAAAAAATTTTATTTCATTCTTACATCGATTTTAATAGAATAAAGAGGGTATTTAAGAAAGATAAATTTATGAAGGAAAAAAAATCAAACGAAAATTTTCTTAAGGGGTACAAAATCGCTAATATGATTACTGAAGCTCGTCAGATTCGAGAAAGTAAAAAGCAATTCTCAGATGTTTACGACGATGAAGGCAATCAATATGTAGATTTAGTACAAGAAGGAGGAGGAGTATTAGGAATTGCGTTAATTGGTTATACATATATACTTGAGCAAGCGGGAATAAGATTTTATAGTTTGGCAGGAACATCTGCAGGTGCTATAAATACAATGTTTATGGCAGGTTTATCGAATATAGGAGAACCGGTTTCTAATAAAGTGTTAGATATTCTGGGAAGTAAGAATCTTTTTGATTTTGTGGATGGTCCTAATAGTGTAAAAAGATTAATTCAAAAAAAGATTGATGCTGAATCGGGAATTTTATTAAATCTTATTATTGGACTCCTTCCAGCATACCTTAATTTAAAATATAGTTTAGGTTTAAATCCGGGCTTAAATTTTGAACGTTGGGTAAAATTTCATCTTGCTGAAAATGGTATCAACAGTTTGAAGGATCTCAATGAAAAAAGAAATGTTATTCCAGAATTATATCATAGAGAAAACCTAAATATTACGCCACCAAAATTAGCCATCATTGCCTCAGAAATTAATACACATACCAAGGTTGAATTTCCAAGAATGGCTGAGCTTTACTGGAAAAATATCGAAAATATACCTCCGTCTGAATTTGTAAGAGCTTCGATGGCTGTTCCATACTTTTTTTATCCATATGTAAAGAAAAATATTCCTAATGTAGGAAATACTGCTACCTTAGCTTGGAAAGAACTTGCCGGTTATTCCGGTGAAATTCCTCCAGAAGTGAAATTTGTAGATGGGGGGTTGTTATCTAACTTTCCGATTAATATTTTTCATAATAATCATCTCCCTTCAAGACCGACATTTGGTGTAAGATTAAGTGTATATAGAAAAACTTATAGTTCCGTTGACTCCTTTTTTAGCTTTTCGGGTGCTATGATAAGTACAATGCGACAGATTTACGATTACGATTTTATTTTAAAAAATCCTGATTATAAAAAATTAATTTGTCACATTGATGCAGATGAGAAATATAACTGGTTAAATTTTAATATGTCTTTTGAAAAACAAAAGTCTCTTTTTAACCTCGGTGCCGAAAAAGCAATAGAGTTTTTAAATAATTTTGATTGGATTGCATATAAGGAATTAAGGAAAAATATAAATAGCTAAAACTTTAAGTTGGTAAATCTTCTAATTTCAAAAATTGATGGTTTAAGGCATATATGATCACACCTATAAAATTTTTTGATTTAGTTTTAATCATTAAATTTTTCTTATGTTTTTCTACGGTGCGAGGACTAATATGCATACGCTCAGCCGTTTCTTTACCGTTTAATTCTTGGAGTGTTAGCTGCAAAACTTGCATTTCACGATCAGTTAATGATAATGAATTTCGATGCTCTGAAACATTAGTTTTGGCTAAACTTTTTTCTATTACTGAGGATAATCCTTTTTCAAAATAAAATCCATTAGCATTTAGTTTGGTAATAGCGGTTTTCAGTTCAATAGGGTCTGTATTTTTACTAAAAAAGCCCTGTACGTTCAAATGAATTGCTTTTTGTATAGTAGCTGGATCATTTTTAAGGGTTAGAATAAGAATTTTAATTTTTGGATAAAGTTCATTTATTTTTAAACAAGTTTCAAATCCATCCATTTTTGGCATTTGTAAATCCAGCAAAAGTATATCAATCGATTTATTTTTTAATTGCTCTAATAGATCTAAACCATTTTTAGCTTCAATAATTACCTGCATACCTGTAAAGCTTTCTATTAAAAATGATAGACTTTTTCGAAACAATGTGTGATCGTCTGTTATACCTATTTTTAGCATGAATTATAAGTTAATATTAATTTGAAATTTATTTCCCTTGTCTATAACAAGTTGTTGAAGATTTCCGTCAAGATATCTGATTCTTGATAAAATATTTTTAAGACCCATCCCGGAAGATGATTTTAACATTTGCATAAAATCAAAAGATTTACCATTATCCTCAAACTCTAGCTCTATCTTCTTTTTATCAATTGAAATATTTAGCTTAATGGTTTTTGAATTTCCATGCTTTATACTATTAGAAATAAGCTCTTGAATAATTCGATATATTTCATAATTGTAGTTAGAAGAAATTACCATATCAGATACCTGCTTCATTTCAAAAAGAATTGTGCATTCTTCAAATAATTCAATGCG
>CANLVH010000022.1 GCA_947494545.1 uncultured Mesonia sp.
TCTCCCGTTGCAGGGTCAAAGCGTGCTAACAAAACATCTTTGTATTCTCCGCTATTATTAACTTGGATGCTTTGATCGCCCCAAACAAAATCATTTCCTGCATTATTAACAAAAGCTAGCTCATGGGTATGGTTATTTAATAATAAAGCTCCATTTCCATCAGCTTCTTGCATACTGTGGGTTGCCCATATAAAATTTTCGGCGGTGGGGTCTGTTTTCATTATAAAACTGGGATGCATAAGTTCGTTAACAGTAAAGCCTAAGAATTCGCCCAAACCGTGGCCAATAAATTTACCCCCCAGATAAATATTATTGTCACTATCAAAAGCTAAGTCATATACTATTGGAGCATCAAAGTAATCGGTGGAGTTATCTTCGCTCTTCCACAAGAAATTGCCTTCTTCGTCAAAAGAGGCCAAAAAAAAGGAATGGTTAACCGGCTGCCCCCCCACGGTCGCATTTTCTTGAAGAGGGTCAAGACGGCACGTAAAATAAAAATGCTCGTTATGGGGATTGCGGTATAAGTAAAAGTGCAAACCAGCACTTTGATCAAATTGAAAATCGATAGGAATAGCCTGCAAAAAATTACCAGTAGAATCATATTTAAAAATAAAATAATTAAGTCCTTCCTGGGTATTAACAAAAGCACCATCGGCATAAGTGCCCGGCGATAGGAACAGCCCCCAATATAAATTGTCATTTTCATCTGTATAAAGTTCCCTAGAAAGAGCATTATAAGCGTCACTAGCTGTAGAGGGCTCTTGGGGCTGTTTAAGCCATAGTAAATTACCATCGGTATCAAATTTTACCAAAAACAAAGTTTGGCAACTGCTTTGGCTTTGGGGCAAAACTATGTCATCTTCAATACGGGGAGGGTAATTATCCATACCGTTACAGCTGCCAAATTTACCTGCTACATAAATATTGTCATTTGAACCTACTTGAAAATAAGGCGGATTTTGCGACTGCCCTCCCCCACCAATTATTTTGGACCAGCGATAAGTGCCGTCACAGCTAAAACTGGTAAGGGCATAGTTAGGGTTTTCAAAAGCAGTATTACCATAATATTCTTTTGGGTTACCATCAATATTAATGCTCCACCAACCTACAGAAGATATTATATATATGTTTTGTTCGCTATCTGTATGCATATCATATACTTCTTCTTGGCGATAGGAGGTTGTACTAATAGTACTGGTAGAACCACCGCGTTTTATCCATTGCCAATCCTGGGTGCTTTGGGCGCTTAAAAGCATTGGAAAAAGTAGGAAAAGTAGGAGCCCCCCTTTTGTGCCCCATAGAAGGAAGAAGGTTTTTTTTGGGTTTGTGTTTAGGTTGTTGGTTTTCATTGGTTATTGGTTTATTGGTGTATTCGTATAATCGTGTAGTCGAGTATTCGAGTATTGTTGTAACCGTGTATTTGGGGATTGGGTTTTCATTTGTTTTTCGTTTTTGAGTAATCGTTTTTCGTTTTTAGTTTTTCGTTGGACGTTTTTTGTTTAGTGGTTTACTGGTTAATTGGGGACTAAAGAATAGACTCCAATTTGCAAAAATCCATTCAAAAAATCTTGCTTACGGCGTATAGCTTATAGCCTACAGCTTGTTAATTCGTGTTTATTCTTTTATGAATTGTTTTATGGTTTGCTGGCCGTTGGTTTGGGTTAGTTTTAAAAAGTATATCCCCGGGGCCAGGTTGTTGATGTTTATAGTGTTGATGGTGGGGTAGCTGTTATTTTGCAGGCTTTGTCCTGTCAAGTTGTAAATAGTATAGGTTTTAAAAGTTTGGCCTTGTGCCGGTTTTAGGTGCAAGCTGTTTTTAGCGGGGTTAGGGTATAGGCGTATTTTTTGTAGCTTGTTATTTTGTACGGCCATATCGTTACAATTGCCGCCCCATTGTGCTATAAAAAAATCGGTATCGCCGCCTTGGCTGTTGATTGGGGATACTAAAGGATGGTTGTTAAAAAGGTTGCTGCCAAAATACCCCCCTGCAATAATATTGTTGTTGGTATCTACGGCTATAGAGGTAATTTGATCGTTAGAGCTTGACTGTTCGGGCATTTGTATAACCCCCAAGACCTGGCCGGTAGCGGGGTCAAAGCGGAGGATAAAAGGATCTGGGATATAACCTTGCCCAAGTGGGGCATCTATGTTTACGCCATCCCAGGTATTGCCAAGAAGGCCAAGGCCCAGCAGTACTTCACCATCGCGAAAGGCAATACTGCGGCCCGGGAAGCGGGAGGCAATATCGGGATTAGTGCCCCAGATAAGGTTCCCATCGCTGTCGAGCTTTATTAAAAAAGGGGCTATAGGTCCGCTACCCACTGCTACATCTTGTGTAAATTCATAGCCGGCAAAACTCTGTTCCCCGCTATCATTGGAGAGGCCGGTTATATAAATATTGCCCTGGGCATCTAAGCGTAGATCTCCCAAACTCCAAAATAAGGCATTGGTTTCCTGTTGCTTTATGGGCTCGTGGTACCAGATAACACTGCCTTGGTTGTCTATGGCGGCCAGATAAAAGGAGGCGTCTGTAGTGGCACCATAGCCGTCTATACTTATACTTTCGCTACTGCGTTTGGTATCGGCTATATAATAGCGGTCTAAATTGGCATTGTATACCAGTTGGTAATCATAGACCCCCCCAGTAGTAGTTTGCATATCAATTGGTATATAGTCCAATAGGTTGCCATTGGCATCGTATTTTACAATGGTGGATTGAAATTCCCCTTCGGGCACTGTTAGTTGTCCTTCGAGGTGTGTACCCTCCCGAAATCGTATTAAACTATGGCTACGACCATTGGGCTCTACCACAGTACGGTTTACAGCAGCACCTATGGGGAAAGATGGGATGCCTTCGGGTTCTCGCAGCCATTGGAAATTGCCTTGGTTATCGTATTTGATAAGGTAGGCTACTTTAAACATAGGGTCGGGGTTGCCATAATTGGCGGTAGTGGTTTTGATGGTATCGGTATCGTAATGTGGGGGTGGGGTGAGGCCAGAAGTAGTAGAGTAGTTAGTAGTATGTCCACTTACATAAACATTGCCTTGGGCATCCAGGCCTATGGAATTAGGTTTATCATTAGCCCCGCCCCCAATCATTTTATCCCAACGCAGATTGCCCTGGCAATCGGTAGAAAACACATAGGTGTCTTTTCGGGCATTGGTATGATTGTAGGTAGAAAGGAGCTGGCCGTCGTAGGTTATTTCTTGGTTGCCCACTTCTGCTAGAAAGAAATAATTGTTGTTGGCATCGGTGGCCACCTTTATAATACGTTCGTAGTTTTGACCATAGATGCCACTACCGACTATATTGTATTGTCCGCCGCCGGTCTTGGCCCATTGCCAATCCGGGCTTTGTTGGGCGAGTAAGGTAAGTGGGAGCAGGAATAGTAGGAGAAGACCCCCTTGTATTCTCCCTAAAGGGGGAAGGGGTGTTTTGTTGGTTGATTCGTGTATTCGTTGAGCGTTTTTCGTTGAGCGTTTTTCATTGGGCGTTTTTCGTGTATTCGTATAAGCGTGTAGTCGAGTATTCGAGTATTGGTGTAACCGTGTATTTGGGGATTGGGTTTTCATTTGTTTTTCGTTTTTGAGTAATCGTTGTTCGTTTTTAGTTTTTTGTTGGGCGTTTTTTGTTGAGCGTTTTTTGTTGAGCGTTTTTCGTGTATTCGTATAATCGTGTAGTCGAGTATTCGAGTATTGGTGTAACCGTGTATTTGGGGATTGGGTTTTCATTTGTTTTTCGTTGTTTGGTGTATTGGTTAATTTGTGGCTGTTTTTTAGGATTTATCCTTTTATTTTAAAAGCTTTGCTCACAGCGGATAGCGAAGTTTAAAAACAACCAATACTCAGCTTTATTCTTTTACCACTTTTAAGGTTTGTTTCTTGCCGTCTTTAGCTTGCAATTCCAATAAATACAAACCGCTGGAAAAGTTTTCTAACGAAATCTTGTTTTGGGTTTTGTTAAGTTTGCCTTTTGCCAATAACTGACCATTGACGGCAAAAAGTTGGTAAGCGGTGGGTTGTTTTACCGCTACACTTAGACTGCTGCTGGTAGGGTTGGGATAGGCTTTAATGCGGTCTTGCCCAAAATCTTCTACACTTGCCACGGGCGTATTACAGTCTTGGGTTGCATATTTTGCCACAAAAAAATCACTTTGCCCGCCAACGTTATAAACCTCATTGCCGGCGGCATCTATTAAATTATAACTAAAACCGCCGCCCACCAAATAATCCCCTGCGGCATCTACGGCTAGGGCAGTGCCGCCTTCACTATTATTGTCATTACTGGGAATATGTGTAAGGTCTAAACAATTACCAGTTGTCACATCAAACCGAGCAAAAACAACATCAAATGCATGAAGATTTATATCTAATGTTTGTCCTGCCCAGGTGTAACCTTGGCCTCTGCCACCTCCGGTAAAAATAACCTCATCGTTAGCAACTATAATTGCACCATCATTTTTTCCATTACCACTACTATTAATTGCTGGTGGGGCACCAAGCCCATTACTATGGGAAGCCCAAAGCAAATTTTCTGCTGTGGGGTCTGTTTTCATAACATAACTCGGACTGATATCCCCGTCAACATAGAACCCTAAAAAACTATCTTGGTACTCAAAGCCGGTAAGTTTTCCCCCAAGGTAGATATTGTTGGCACTGTCAAAAGCCAAATTATAAACTTGTATGGAAAAACCATAATTAGTTGACGTGTTTTCACGTTTCCAGAGAAAGTTGCCCTCTTGGTCAAAAGAAGCCAAAAAAAAGGAATGGTTGACCGGTTGCCCCCCCACGGTCGCATTTTCTTGAAGAGGGTCAAGACGGCACGTGAAATAAAAATGTTCGTTATGGGGATTGCGGTATAAGTAAAAGTGCAAACCAGCACTTTGATCAAATTGAAAGTCGATAGGAATAGCCTGCAAAAAATTACCAGTAGAATCATATTTAAAAATAAAATAATTAAGTCCTTCCTGGGTATTAACAAAAGCACCATCGGCATAAGTGCCCGGCGATAGGAACAGCCCCCAATATAAATTGTCATTTTCATCTGTATAAAGTTCCCTAGAAAGAGCATTATAAGCGTCACTAGCTGTAGAGGGCTCTTGGGGCTGTTTAAGCCATAGTAAATTACCATCGGTATCAAATTTTACCAAAAACAAGGTTTGGCAGCTGCTTTGGCTTTGGGGTAATATGATATCGTCTTCAATGCGGGGGGGGTAGTTATTACCACTACCAGCTTGACATGTGGCAAATTGCCCACTCACATAAACATTATCATCAGAATCTATTTCTAAAGAAAGAGGATTTTCCTGACCAGCACCACCAATAATTTTGGACCAGCGATAAGTGCCGTCACAACTAAAACTGGTCAAAGCATGATCAACGTTAGTAGTATAATCCCCATAATAATCTTTGGGGTGGCCATCTATATTTATACCAAACGCTCCAACTGGAGAGAGAACGTATACATTTTGCTGGCTGTCTGTAGCCATATCATATACTTCTTCTTGATAAATACTGGCACTATTGGTTATGGAACTGTTAGCGCCACCGCGTTTTATCCATTGCCAATCCTGGGCGATTAAAGTGGTACTTGAAAAGAGCATTAGCCCGATCCAAAGCGCGAACTGCAATTGGTTAGATTTAATTGGCTTATTCATAATAGTTGATTAAAATTTAAGTTGATATTAACATAAATTTTTAACAAATGCAAATGTCTATATATGTTTTGAAAGTTTAAAGCCAGGAAAATCGGTTGCAAGACAGAATTATTAAAATACAAAGATTACAACCTAGTGTAACAAAAAGAGGTTATAAGTTATAGTTTAGATTGGAGTGCTTGTTGTTATTTGTAACCTTCTGTTCAGGAAGTCAAAAAAGTTTTTAAGTGTTTTACCACAATTGTAACTATCTTAAATTTATTTAAAAAATTATAAGTTTACAAAGCAATTTTTTTGGCGTTTTGCGGAATTTTAAAATAGCCTTGTGCGTCTTCTATAAATTTTAAGTTTTTAATGCGGGCGCTGCCAATCTGCCCTTCCAATTTATCGGTTTCTGGAGGCCAAGAATAAATTTTCCAACTGCTGCAAACGGGTATATTTTTGGTAGTGTAATAATGCTCATAAAATACCGCAAAAGCTTTTGGAACAGATGCAGAAGTAGTTTCTACAGTAACAGCTTTTACCAAATTGGTGTTTTTGTCAGCATAAACGCGTATGTTTTTTAAACGATTTTTTAGCAGACCGTGTGGTGTAAATCCAACACTTACTAAAGTGTCTTTTTGTAAAACTTCTTCTTTTTTATCGGTCCAATTGCCTTTATAAGTATTTAATTTCTGCGGAAGCGAAAATAGAAAACCCCAAAGCGCGGTTTGTTTGTCTAAGGAAGTAGGGGAGTAACTTGACGGACTAACAAAAAGTTCTTCTTCCGTAAAGTATAATTTGGTGCCATCTTTTTTATTTACAAGCAAGTTAGTACCATTGGTTGCTTGAATAAAGCTTGCATAATTTTCGTTGTTTTCCAAACTTACCGAAAAGTGATAGCGCAAAGCATCAAATTTTAAAAACGCTTCTTTTTCGTGGGTTTCGGCAATACTTTGTGCAAACGACGCTGCTATTTTATTGGTTTTTTCTGTGGTTTGTGGTTTAGGATTTTTAGAGCTTTCAGCCGTTTTGTCTTTGCAGGCGTTAAATAGAACAATGATCGCAAAAAAACATATTAGCGAAGTAAATTTTCTCATAAATACAATTTTTGATAAAAAAAATAGCTGTTTCAAAACTAAAAATTTGTAGGTTTTATTCGGTTAACCGAAGTAGAAAAATTTCATTCTTTTAAAATCTTATTTTCCTACTTCCTAAACCGATTGCAAAAACCTGCGTTTTGAAACAGCTATTTATAAAAATTTAAAGCTTTTTATTGCGCTTGCTTATTTTGAATTAAATCAAAACTGCGTTTTACAAAATTGGTGAGTTCTTCTCCCTTCAATAAATTTTGGGATAAACGCGCCAAATCTAAAGCTTGTTTAATTACTTCTTCTTTTTTCTCGTCTTTTTCTAAACTTAAAATATCACTGCTTAACGGGTGATTGGTGTTTACTGCCAAATTATACATCTCCGGCATATTGCCCATTCCCATCATACCGCCGCCGGTTTGTTGCATTTCTTTCATACGACGCATAAACTCCGGTTGCGTAATTATCAATGGCGCGGCATCACTATCCATTGCTTGTAATTGTACCGTGTATTTTTCTTTAGGAACAACTTTTTCAAAAGCGGTTTTTAAAGCTTCCTGTTCTTCATCAGACAATTTAGAAGTCTTATCTTCATCTTTTTTAATAAGGTTGTCTATCTGGTCGCTATCTACGCGCACAAAAGAAAGTTTCTCGTTTTCGCTCTCTAATTTCTGAATTAAATGCGGCACGATAGGCGAGTCTAAAAGTAAAACTTCATAACCTTTTGCTTTAGCAGTTTCTATATAACTGTGCTGCTCGTCTTTATTAGAAGCGTATAAAACAACAGTTTTTCCGTCTTTGTCGGTTTGATTGTCTTTTATTTTTTCTTTTAACTCTTCTATGGTGTAAAATTGCTCGTCTACGCTTGGGTAAAGTGCAAATTTTTGAGCTTTGTTAAAGAATTTATCTTCGGTAAGCATACCGTATTCAATAACTACTTTAATATCGTTCCATTTGCTTTCAAAATCATCGCGGTTGTTGTTGAAAAGCGATTTTAGTTTATCTGCCACTTTTCTGGTAATATAGCTGGAAATCTTTTTTACCGCTCCGTCTGCTTGTAAGTAAGATCTTGAAACGTTAAGCGGAATGTCTGGTGAGTCGATAACCCCTTTTAACATCGTTAAAAACTCCGGCACAATACCTTCAACATTATCGGTTACAAAAACCTGATTTTGGTACAACTGAATTTTGTCGCGTTGCATGGTCATATCGTTCGAAAGCTTTGGGAAATACAAAATTCCTGTCAAATTGAACGGATAATCTACATTTAAATGTATATGAAACAACGGCTCTTCAAACTGCATTGGGTAAAGCTCGCGGTAAAAACTGTTGTAGTCTTTTTCTTCCAAATCTGTTGGTTGCTTGGTCCAAGCCGGATTCGGATTATTTATAATATTATCTACCGTTACTTTTTTTGGTTCTTCGTCTTCGGGAGCGTCTTCTGCTTTTGGTAATTCTTTTTCTTTGGTTCCAAATTTAATCGGAATAGGCATAAACTTGTTGTATTTAGTTAACAACTCGCTTATACGGTTTTCTTCTAAAAACTCTTTATCATCGTCGTTTATGTGCAAGATAATTTCTGTACCGTGCTCTTTTTTCTCGGCGTCTTCTAAAGTGAACTCTGTTGTACCTTCGCAAATCCAGTGTGCTGCGGGCGCATCTTTATACGATTTGGTAATAATTTCTACTTTGTTGGCAACCATAAAAGCCGAGTAAAAACCTAAACCAAAATGACCAATAATACCGCTGTCTTTGGCAGAGTCTTTATATTTTTCTAAAAACTCTTCGGCCCCGGAAAAAGCTACTTCGTTTATATATTTTTCTACTTCTTCCTTGGTCATTCCAATACCTTGGTCTATAATGTGCAAGGTGTTGTTTTCTTTATTTACTTTAACTTCAATAACCGGACTGCCGTATTCTACATCGGTTTCGCCAATGTTGGTAAGGTGTTTTAATTTTAAAGTTGCATCGGTAGCATTAGAAATTAATTCGCGCAAAAAGATTTCGTGGTCGCTGTACAAAAACTTTTTAATAAGCGGAAAAATGTTTTCTACAGATACATTTATTTTTCCTGTTGCCATATTGTATATAATTTTTTTTTAAACTTAAATTTCTTCGCACAATCCAAGTCAAAAAAAGTACCACTTATCCAAGAATGACAAACTGGCATATTTCCGTAAAGAAAATGTGCAAGTTTACTTTGCAGAAGCTACTCGGGATAGATTTAGGTAATTTATTATTAAAGACACCCGTTAACATATATTATAACACTATGACAGTAATTATTAATAGACGACACCATTCACCCTCTTTTTCAGTTTACTAAGCGGAAAAAATTGGGAACATAAAGAAAGGGATAGATAAGGGTGTTCTGCTTTTAAAATATACTTAGCATTCTTTATCTTATCAAAACAATGCAGAATTAAAAAAAGATTTCTATTTTTAGGCTATAAAGGCTAACAAACTAGAATGAATAAAATCAATACGCGCAAAGCACTTAACCCTGCTTATCGAAAACACAAACCATTACGTAAAGAAGTAACCCATTTTGTTACACAATTACAAAACTGTATAAATGCAGTTAAAATTAGTGATCAAAATGGCGAAAGTGAAGAACATATTAAATCACATTTTAAAGATTTTTTCTCTGCTACATTTTTTCAAGAAAACTATATAAATACTAAGGACAGAATAGATTTAGCCGTGTATTTAGATAATACCTCTATATCTGATGTAGGTATAATTATAGAAGCTAAAAAACCAAGTAATAAGTCAGAATTTATTACCGAGAATAATCTAAACAAAAAAGCACTTCAAGAGTTACTTCTATATTACTTACGCGAGAGAGTTGATAATGAAAATAATAATATTAAACATCTAATTGCAACTAATGGTTATGAGTGGTTTTTATTTAAAGCTGAAGATTTTTACAATTATTTTTACAAAAACAAGGCTCTTTTAAAAGAATATAAATCATTTAGAGATGGTCTAAAAGACACCTCAAAAAATGAGTTATTTTATAATGAGATTGCGAAAAAATACATTGCTGAAATAGAGACAGAACTTCCTTTTGTTCATCTAAACTTTACCAATACTAATTTTAATAAGTTAAGTGATAGTAATCTTAATACGCTTTATAAAATATTTTCCAACGTTCATTTACTGGGCCATTCTTTTGATAACGATAGTAACCAACTTAATAAAGAGTTTTATAATGAACTTCTACACATTATTGGCTTAGAAGAAAGAAAGGAAAAAGGCAAGAAAGTAATAGGGCGTAAAGCAGAAAAAGATAGAGATTACGCCTCACTGTTAGAAAATGCAATATTTCATTTAGAAGATAGAGACTATTTATCTAAAGTAAAAAGTGTAGAGAACACTCCTGAAAAAGCATTTAATGTTGGCTTAGAACTTTGTTTAACTTGGGTAAACAGAATTCTATTTCTAAAACTATTAGAATCACAATTACTTACCTACCATAAAGGGGAGATAAAATATAAGTTTTTAAATAGTAAATTTATAAGTGATTATGATGAACTTAATGCTCTGTTCTTTTCTGCCTTAGCCAAAAAAGAAGATGAAAGGCATCCGCGTTACAAAGATAAATATGAAAATATTCCTTACTTAAATAGCTCTCTTTTTGAACGTTCAACAATAGAAGCTGAAGCTTTTGAAATTTCAGAGTTAAACAATGATGAAAGTGAAATTTACAGTCATACAGTTCTAAAGGATGCCAATAATAAACGCTTAAAAGGTAAACTTCCCACTTTAGAATACTTGTTTAAGTTTTTAGATGCGTACGATTTTGCAGCTGATGCTAACGAAGGTATTGAAGATGGTCAAGAAAATAAATCTTTAATTAATGCATCAGTACTTGGATTAATTTTTGAAAAAATAAACGGTTATAAAGAAGGTTCATTTTACACTCCGGCATACATCACAATGTATATGTGTAAAGAAACTTTACGTCGTGCCGTAGTCCAAAAGTTTAAAGAACAAGAAAACGATCAAATAGAAAGTTTTGATGACCTAAAATCCTATTGTCATCGTTATTTTAAAACAGACGATTTAAAACGCTTTAATACAATTGTAAATAGTCTAAAAGTGTGTGATCCCGCCGTAGGTTCTGGTCACTTTTTGGTAAGTGCATTAAATGAATTAATTGTTATTAAAAACGAATTAGGGATTCTTACAGATGCGAAAGGATTATCCTTACGTTGCGATATTGAAATTGTAAATGATGAATTGTATGTGTTAGACGATAGCGGACTAATGTTTGAGTACAACCCTAACGATAAGGAAAGTACTCGCATACAACACACCCTTTTTCACGAAAAGCAAACCTTGATAGAAAACTGCTTATTTGGTGTAGATATAAACCCAAATTCTGTAAAAATTTGCAGACTACGTTTGTGGATAGAACTTTTAAAAAACGCCTATTACACCAAAGAAAAGAAACTACAAACTTTACCGAATATAGATATTAATATTAAATGTGGTAATTCTCTTATAAGCAGGTTTAGTTTAGAAGACAATTTAAAAGCTGCATTTAGAAATAAAAAGAATCCAAAACTAAAATATACGTTTACAGATTATAAAAATGCTGTTGCAGAATATAAAGAAGCAAATAGTAAAGAACGTAAGCAAGAAGTTTTAGAAATTATAGAAGAAGTTAAAGATAACTTCCAAAGTACGTTAGATAAAAAAGTTATTAAGGGTTTAGAAAATGCAGAGAAAGAATTATTCTTAAAGGAGGAACAATTAAAAAACTTAAAGTTATTTGGAGAAAAAGTTACTAAAAAAGATAAAAATAAAATTAGAGAATTAAAATTTAATGTAAATACTGCTCTTGCTAAGAAAAATGAGATTGTAAATAATGCAATTTACCATAATGCTTTTGAATGGCGTTTTGAGTTTCCAGAGGTATTATCAGAAGATGGTGGTTATATAGGTTTTGATGCTATTATTGGGAATCCACCGTATATTAAAGAACGTGATGCAAAAGATATTTTTGCACCAATACGTAAAAGTCCTAAATGGCAAGAATTTCTTCAAGGGAAAATGGACTTGTGGTATTTCTTCCTACACCAAGCTTTTAATATTGCTGACAAAAATGCTTATATATCTTATATAACAAATTCTTATTGGGTAAAAAGTGATGGTTCTAAAAAACTTATTAATAGAATTTTCAGCGAGAAAACTTTAAATGAAATTATTTATTTTGATGATTATCCAATTTTTGAAGAAGTTTCTGGTAAGCATATGATTCATTCTTACTTTAATTCATTAATTAATAATGATTATGAAGTAAAGTTAGTTTTAGTTGACACAAAAGATTTTAGCAAAGACATTAATAAGGAAACAGTCTTACATTATAACAACAAGCTGATAGTAAATAATGATTCTATAACTTTAGATGCCAGTTCAAGTGCATTATTTAATGATTGTATTGAGTTAGGAGATTTATTTGATGTATCACAAGGTGTTGTAGAAGCATCCGATAAAGTTGCAAAAAGCAAATTAACTGATGAATTATCAACAAGTTTTAGTATTGGTGAAGGAGTATTTGTAATTAATAAAAATGAAGTAGAAAGTTTAAACTTAAACGAAAGTGAAATTAAATTATTAAAGCCGTATTTAAACACTCATAATGTTGTAAGGTATGGTGTTAATTTTACAGATGAGTATTTAATCTTTTCAGACAAACAAATAAGAAAGGATATTGAAGAAAATAAATATCCAAACTTAAAAAAACATTTAGATAATGTATCACACTTTATTACATCTTCTAATGCACCTTATGGTTTGCATAGAGATAGAAGTTCTAAAGTGAATCCCTTTGATATGCCAAAGCTTATTTGTCCTGGTATGTTCAAGTTTCCACATTTTACATATGATGACAAACAATATTATGTTGGTTTTTCTTTTTCCGTTATTTGGCAAAAAAGCAAAGAATATGATTTGAAATACCTTTTAGGTATTCTTAACTCAAAACTTGGCGAATATTGGTTTAATATTAATGGTAAAAAGAGAGGTGTTGGCGTTGATATTGGAGTAAAGGTTTTTAGACAATTTCCTGTAAAGAAAGCTTCATCAGATGAGCAAGAGGTCATTATAAATTTAGTTGATAAGGTCTTATCAATAAAAAATGCCAACCCAGAAGTAGATACCACTGTATTAGAAGCAGAAATAGACCAAATGGTTTATGAGTTATATGGTTTAACAGATGATGAAATAGCACTAGTTGAAAACAGTTAAAAATGAAAAAACAAAAAGAAATACACATTAAAGGTTATGGCTTTATAATTGAGTATAATACGCAAGAAACAGATTTAAATCAAATTGACGAGATCAATTGCGGTCAATTAATTTGGGTATTACTTAAACCAGCGAAAAAACTAACAGAACGTCAAGGAATTGAGGTATTTGAATTAGCTGAAAGAGATTTGTTAAATGAAATAAAGAGTATCGTTGATGATAACATTGAGTTCTATAAAAACTTTAATATAGAGTATACTTTTAATCGTCGTTCCTCCTCCTTATATAGAGAACTTACAAATACGTTCATTATTTCTATGCAAGTGTATTTAAAAATAGAAATGAAAAAATAAAATAATGGCATTTAATCCAAAAACAGAATATACAATAGTTTCAGAAAGTTTCCCAATAGAAGATTTTCATAAATACAAAGATGAGTTTGTAACAAGACCACCATACCAACGTAAAGCCGTATGGAAAGTAAAAAAGAAACAAGCCCTAATGGATAGCTTGTTTAGGCGTTATTATATACCAAAGTTAGTTATTCGTAGAGTAAGATTAAGTGATGATCGTACAGTTAATGAAATTGTAGATGGACAACAACGTATTACCACTGTTCAAGAGTTTTTCGAAAACAAATATAAATTACCAAAGACTTTAGCAGATTTAGGTGAGGGTATTGCTGGTAAATATTATAAAGATCTTAATTCTGAAGTTCGAAAGTTTATAGATAGATCCTTAACCTATCAAGCAGATGTTATTTTAAGCATAGACGAACCAAATAATGTAAATCATCAGATTATTGCTACTGATATTTTTTGGAGATTGCAACAAGGAGAAACCTTAAATTATATGGAAGTAGCTCACGCACAGTTATCTAGTTTAAGTAGAAATTTTGTAGTAAAATATGCTGACGACTTAACTTTTGATTATGACAAATATGAGCCAATAGATAGTAATCCAGATAAAATGCCATTCTTTAATTTATTAAACGTAGATAATAGTAGAATGAAGCATTTACAATTTATGGCACGGTTTCTTTTGATTGAAAAAAATGGTGGCTATGCTGAATTAAGTGATAAAAAAATAACTGAGTTCATTGAAGAAGCTAAAACATCAAAAGGAATAGGCGATTACTCATATGAAAATAATAGTGATGCAATAGAGGTTAGAAAGAATTTAAAGATCTTCTACGATATTTTTAAGGATGACCCAATGCTAGATGATAAAAATGGTATAAAAGAGTTTTCTGTAGAATATTTTATCATTTCAGTTTATATGCTCATTCGTCATTTAAGAATGCATTACGTGTTAGATGAAAATACGAAAGCAACAGTAAAAGATTTTATTTACACCTTTCATAAACGTTGGAAAACCTATGAAGATTCTGATGATACCGATATGTTAACATTCAGCAATCGCAGACAACAAGGAGAACACGATTTAGAGGTTAGAGATAGGATTATGAGGCAAATTTTCTTTGAATATTTACGTGATAATAATTTAGAGTTAAAAGAGAAAGATGAAAATAGAAACTTTTCAGAATTACAAAGAATCATAATTTATCGTAACGGTAAAGGTTTTTGTCAAGAATGTTTGAGAGAAGGAAAACCTGAAAAAGAAGCAAAAGTAAGCTGGTCAGAATATCAAGCAGACCATGTAATACCTCATTCTAAAGGTGGCGAAACTGCAATTGAAAATGGTGAGTTATTATGCTCTTTTCATAACCTTTCTAAAGGGAATAGAAATTGATTTAATATATGCCATTAGAAGATAAAAAATATGACGTAGAAGCCAATAACGATTGGGCTAAAAATGTAAAAGGGGAACACTTATTTATTGATAACGCGCAAAGCGGTCGTAAAGGCTACTTCTGTATAGGTTGTGGTAAGCAGATGGAAGCGGTTATAAGAAAGAAAAACCCAAAACACAGATCATACTTTAGACATATACCTGTAGATATAGAAAAAGACGATACGCCTTGTACCTTTAGCAATAGAAAATATCGTGAAATATTAGCAACAGATATTTTACAGAGACTTAAAAGAATTAAAGTGCCAAATCTTTACAAGTACCCACCTAATAGGCAAGAGGGGCCACCAATGCTATTAGAAAAAGCAAAATTTATAGAAGCTGCAAAAGTAAAATCGCAACTAACCTTTTATGAAGACAACGAGGGC
The DNA here is from genome assembly GCA_947494545.1 of uncultured Mesonia sp. Lineage (GTDB taxonomy): Bacteria > Bacteroidota > Bacteroidia > Flavobacteriales > Flavobacteriaceae > Mesonia. The sequence goes on from CANLVH010000022.1 coordinate 15,166, forward strand.
GCAATTAAACACGGGAAAAATCCGGAGGTAGAAGACAGGTACCTTCTAATAAGACCCGATGTTACCTTTTTTGATGCGAATAACAAACCTATACTATTAATAGAGTTAGTAATCACGCATAAAGTAAGTGATGAAAAGAAAATTAAGTTAAGACGTCTTGGAATTGATACAGTAAGCATTATCATACCTAAATCTTCTGAACAAGAAATAGAAGATAATTTTAAAACAACAAAACGTGTAAAGTGGGAATATAATGGAATCGAAGCAAACACCAAATATATACGAGTTTCCCCTGGAACTACAGAAGGAGTATTGGAATTTGATGAACAGCAAAGAAGAATTTTTGAAGAATTCATCTCCTGCCGAAAAGCGAGACTTAATAATACGTTACGAACTATTAAAAAATGCCTTCGATCAGAATCGTACAATAGAGTTGAACAACTCTTTGAACAAGAGCTATCTAGAGTTGAGAAAGCTACAAAACTTGAACAAACAAGATTGGACGAGCAAGAAGCAAGAACTATTAAAGAAGTCGCGAGAGAACATAGAAAGAAGAACCTTGAACTTGCAGAACGCGGAAGAAAGCTTGAAGAAAGAAGAAAAAAATTTCGAGACCACAAAACAGATGTGGAAGAAAGATTTCTTAGAGCAACAAGAGATCAAGAACAAGAACTTGAAGAAATTAGAAGAAATACGGCAACTGAACTCGAAGACGGTGGTACTGAGGGAGAAATTAGAGAAAAGTTTAGAAAAGGAGAGGTTGAGCTACGAAGAGAGTTTAAAGAAATTGAAGAAGAACTTAGACAATCTATTAAAGAAACAGGACAATCTATCATTGAGTTATCAGAAAAAGAAAGAGAACTATCAGGATCTCTCGATAACCTTAGAGACGAAAAACGAATTAGCGCTGATGAAAGAAGAGAAAGAATTAGAGAAAATAATAGAACGAAATTTGAGCATAAAGAAAGCGCTTTATCAGCAGAAATTAGAAGAGAAGAAAAAGCTATTAGAAAATTACAAAATCGCAAAACAAGTTTACCAGAAAGCTTTGAGCAGCTTGAAGAACAAGAACAACAAGAGTTTAGAGAAGCTAAAATTAGACTTAGAGAACAAGAAGAAAATATTGAAAAAACAATACGTGAAGAACTTGCTAAAGACCTCAGAGAAGCCTCCTCAAGATTACCCCGTGAAGTTAGCTTCATATTGGAAGCAGAACGCGTGGGACGCGATTACGCTATCTTACAACGCCAAGAAGAATATTATAATGCAGCACGAAAATTTCTTAAAAAGGGAACTTGGAAAAAATAGTAAAAATTTAGAATGGTTTTTAGAAGAGTTTAAAGATGAGATAAAACAAAACCTTTCAAACTAAAGAAAGAAATTCAAGAAGGCTTTGAGCATAATTTAAATTTAGCAAGAAGTAAAAAATATTTTAAAGATTCTTAATATTATCAAATTGCATATTAGTAATGATGTGTGTAATTTTTTTAGCAGCGGTACATGGTAAAACCTTTCTTACCTTATTCGCTATGAAAGCCGTAACTCCGGTACTTTATCAAACCATTAAAAAATTATGGGGGCTGAAATCTTCGTAATTTTCCCGCTTTATTAAATGATATTAATTTTTGAGAAAATTCGATAATCTATTGAAAGTAGATTTACATTTCTTATTCCATAAAAAGATGATAAAGCAATTTTTTCTTCCGTAAAGACAAAAGAAATTTTCACCCCATAACCAATGTTAACTATTTTCAATCTTTCCGACAAAGTTTGCAAGCAATATTATAAAGGAACAATATTGCGACTTAAACTACTGGTATCGATTAAATTAATTAAATTGAATAACACTCCAACGATTGCAAAGGGTTTGAGAGTTTTTCTAGTACGACACCTTACTTTATGGTTTTTTATTTTTTTAACGGCCTAAGCGAAGTTTGCACAAAAAAATGATGCGAGTGGAGGGTTAAGCAAACTAGCGCGAGCCGCAAAAAAATAAATAAATAATAACAAAACTATCTGTTTAAAAAATTGATAAAAACTAGCAAATACATTTAGTTTGCGCCGTAACGAGGGAAATTTTTAGCAAACTTCGGTTTAGCCTAGTCCCGACAGCTGTACGGGATTTTTGTTTCTTTTTTTGGCGATGCAAAAAAGAAAGAGTAGTGTTAGAATTATCTATTTTTTTTAATATTAATGTTCGATTAAATTAATTAAAACGGATGCATACCAATAATACTAAAGGGTTTGAGAGATTTTATAGTATGACATCTTGCTTTAAGGTTTTTTATTTTTTAATGACCTAAGCGAAGTTCTTGCATACGAGGAGGAAGAATGACGAGAGTAATGCACATAAAAAATGATGTGAGTGAAGGCTTAAGCAAATTAGCGCCAGCCGCAAAAAATTGAATAGATAAAACCAAATTTTTGAAGCATTATTTTTATTTCTTTTTCTTCAGTATAGCTAAGCTTTTCCGTAAAGAATTTTTGTCCCCAAATAGAATTGGGGATTGGCTTGGTTTATCCTGAGTTTAGCCGAAGGGTTTTCTCTTGTATCCGACGAGCGCTAGCGAGAGGAATACAAAGCAAAGAAAATGAACAAAGCTTCTTAAAAAGCAAGTTTCCCATCGATTTATAAACTTTTCATTGAAAAAGCTAAGATGGTATTCAGATTAAAAAGCAAAAATAATATTTAACTTGATGGAAATATAAAACTAATAGCGCAGTCGAAGGGTTTTCGCTCGTATCCAAAGAGCGAAGCGACTTGTATCCGACGAGCGATAGCGAGAGGAATACACACACAACAAAGCAAAGAAAATGAACAATGCTTCTTAAAGTGCAAGAATCCTATCGATTTGTAAGTTTTTTACTGAAAAAGCTTAGATCAAATTCTAGTTAACAAACAGCACCGTATATAGGAACGATAGTTGCGATACACATAACTAAATTAATTTAACAAACTTTTGTTTAATAAATTATATTTAAAATTAAACAAAGCAGTATCTTTGCTAAAAATCAGATTATTATGGCTAAAAAACAAAATACAAGCACAAAAAAGAAAAGCATTTCTAAAGCAGATTGGATAAGTAAGTATATGGACTATGTTTTGGAGAACGAAAAGCATCCTAAAACGGTTTATAAATTTACAAAAGAGCAAAAAGCTAAAGAAGAAGATTTCTACAAACACTTTGGTAGCTTTCAAGCTTTACGCGAAGAAATCTGGCACCAGTTTTACCAAAAATCTATAGACTTATTAGAGAAAAGTCCGGAGACTGCAAACTTTGGTAGTCGAGAAAAACTACTTACTTTTTACTTTACTTTTTTCGAGATGCTAAGTCTTAACCGCAGTTATGTACTATTTGTGTTGCAAGAAGAAAAAGACAAATTAAAATCTTTGGCGCAGCTTAAAGTTTTGCGCAAAGATATTAAAGGTTTTGCCAAAACCTTAATTCAGGAAGATAACGAAGAAAAGCAAACCAAAATCTTACAGAAAAACGAAAGCATTTTTTCTGAAGCTACATGGGTGCAAACTATGTTTTTATTAAAATTTTGGATGGACGATAATTCTGCCGAGTTTGAGAAAACAGATGTGGCAATAGAAAAATCTGTAAATACGGTTTTTGATGTTTTTGACAATACGCCTTTAGACCGGGTTTTAGATTTAGGCAAATTTCTTTATAAAGAACGAATGGCATAAGTATGAAAGCAATAGACAAAATACCTACCGGCAAGCTAAGCCGAACCACAGAACTTATGAAAACCGGCGTTAAAGTTGGCGGTAATTATTTAAAATATTACAGTAAAAAAGCTTTTGATAAAGATTTAACCCGCGACGAGCTAAACGAAAGCAACGCAGAAGATATTTACGATAGTTTGAAAAACCTGCGTGGCAGTGCGTTAAAAGTGGCGCAAATGCTTTCTATGGAAAAAAGTTTGTTACCCAATGCTTATGTAGAGAAATTTAGTTTGGCGCAATTTAGCGTGCCGCCATTGTCTGCGCCTTTGGTTAGAAAAACTTTTAAAAAATATAATGGCGCTTATCCGGAAGATTTATACGATTCTTTTACAGCAGATTCTGTTAATGCCGCCAGTATAGGGCAAGTGCACCGGGCGGAGAAAGATGGAAAAAAATTGGCCGTTAAAATTCAATATCCCGGCGTTGCAGAAAGTATAAGCTCCGATTTGAAGATGGTAAAACCGGTTGCTATTAAAATGTTTAACCTGCAAGGCCAAGATTCGGATAAATATTTTAAAGAAGTAGAAGGCAAACTTTTAGAAGAAACCGACTATATTTTAGAAGTAGAACAAAGCAAGCATATTTCTAACGCTTGCGCGGAAATAGATAATCTAAAATTCCCAAACTATTACGAAGAACTTTCCAGTGAACGTATTATTACGATGGATTGGATGGAAGGGAAACATTTAAGCGAGTTTGTAAAAGAAGATTTTACCAAGGAAGAATGTAATAAATTAGGCCAAGCTTTGTGGGATTTTTATATGTTTCAAATGCACGAGCTTAAAGAAGTGCACGCAGATCCGCATCCGGGTAATTTTTTGGTAGATAAAGACAGAAATTTAATAGCCATAGATTTTGGCTGTATTAAAAAAGTACCGGAAGATTTTTACATTCCTTATTTTGAATTGGCAAACCCAAAAAACATAAATAACCAAGAATTTTTTTTGGCTAAATTAAGAGAATTAGAAATTCTACGTCCGTATGATTCTGAACGGGAAATAGATTATTTTTCTAAGCTATTTTATGAGATGCTAAGCTTATTTACCAGTCCGTTTCACGAAGAAACCTTTGATTTTTCGGATGAAACATTTTGGGAGAAAATTACCAATCTTAGCGAGAAATATAGCAAAGACACAGAGCTACGAAAAATGAACGGCAATCGTGGCAGCAAACACTTTTTATATATAAACAGAACTTTTTTTGGTCTTTACAATTTGCTGCACGACCTGCAAGCAGAAATAGATATTAAAAATTATGAGAAGTATATTCGTGTTAATAAAGTAAGGTAAATTTGATCTAAAGTTTAAATTGTTCTGATCTTTTGTATAGCTAAGTTTTTCCGTAAATAATTTTTGAAACGTGAATTCGATATAAATATTTAGAATGGTTCATTCTTTTTCTTCAGTATAGCAAAACGTTTCCGTTAAAAATTTTTGAAGCCTTGGAAAAAATTTAGGGAACGTTTTTGCGGTTTTTCGCTATAAGCGAAAAAATACCTAAGAAAAAGCGTCTTTTCTTTTGGTTCGTTTTCTTTGGACGAGCAAAGAAAATGAACAAATAAATTTAAAATAACTATTGTTAATTTTTAGGAGCAAGTTTTTTATAATCGCACAGCAATAATTAATTAAAACAGGCAAAAAAGTTGTTTAAAACTCCGGTTTAAAACGGCTTTTTCTGGTTTTTAAACTTCCGTAAATATTATGTACGCATAAGAGTTTTTCCGTAAAGTAAAGTAGAAATACGTATCTTTCGCCCTTAATTAGTTATTAAAGAAATAAAATGTTATACCAATCTAAAATTGCCGGGCTGGGACATTATGTTCCCGAAAACGTGGTAACCAACGAAGATCTATCAAAAAAAATGGACACCAACGATGCTTGGATTCAAGAACGTACCGGCATAAAAGAAAGAAGACATATAAAAAAGGACGACGATAATTCTACCGCAACAATGGGCGTTAAAGCCGCAAAAATTGCTTTAGAACGCGCCAAAATAGATAAAGACGATATAGATTTAATTGTATTTGCTACCTTAAGTCCAGATTATTATTTTCCCGGTTGTGGCGTGCAAGTACAGGAAATGTTAGACATAAAAACCTGTCCGGCTTTAGATGTGCGCAACCAGTGTAGCGGTTTTATTTATGGGTTGTCTGTGGCAGACCAATTTATAAAAACCGGGATGTATAAAAATGTATTATTGATTGGTAGCGAAAACCATAGTGGCGGTTTAGATATGACCACGCGAGGCAGAAGTGTTTCGGTAATTTTTGGCGATGGAGCGGGAGCCGCAGTTTTAACGAGATCTGACCATAACGGCCAAGGCGTTTTGTCTACACATTTACATTCTGAAGGCAAACACGCTTTAGAACTTTCTTTAAAAGGGCCAAGTACAGAACATTGGGTGCCCGAAATTATAGCCGAAAATCCGCAAGAAGATATTCCGTATTTTCCGTATATGAATGGGCAATTTGTGTTTAAACACGCGGTAAAACGCTTTTCGGAAGTGATTATGGAAGGTTTAAACGAAAACGGAATGGAGGTAAGCGATATAGATTTGCTAATTCCGCACCAAGCTAACTTACGCATTTCGCAATTTGTTCAGCAAAAATTTAAACTCAAAGATTCGCAAGTTTTTAATAATATTCAAAAGTACGGAAACACCACCGCTGCTTCTATTCCCATAGCTTTATCTGAAGCTTGGGAGCAAGGTAAGGTAAAGGAAGGCGATAAGGTTATTTTGGCCGCTTTTGGAAGCGGATTTACTTGGGGAAGCGCTATTTTAAGTTGGTAAAAAAACAGTAAAAAAAAAGAGGTCTTGCGCTTGTAAGCCCAAGACCTTATATAGAACTTGTTAGTGTATAAATTTAAAGGCTAATTCAAATATACTAACCAACACTCACTATATAAGACGTATAAAATTTGCTTTTGTTGCATAGCTTAACAGAGTTTAACACTTTGATTATCAATAGTTAGTAAATTGCTAAAAAAATTATCTTTTCCGTAAAAAAAATTAAAGTGCGTATCTTTATAGAAAATACTAGTGTCGATTAAATTATTTAAAACGAATGACACGCCAATAATAGCTGAGAGTTTTAAAAATTTATAAATGTAACCTTGCTTAAGGTTTTTTTAATGGCCTAAGCGAATTTTGCGTAAAAAATGAAGCGAGTGGAGGCTTAAGCAAACTAGCGCCAGCCGCAAAACACTGAATAAAAAATACCAAGTCTTTTGAGCTTTAAAAATTTATAAAAACCAGCGCATACTTTTAGTTTGCGCCGTAACGAGGAAAATTTTTAACAAAGTTCGGTTAAGCCTAGTCCCCAACTAGAGTTGGGGATTGGTTCGTTTTTTTGGCAATGAAAAAAATGAACAAACAAATTTTATTAAAAATAACTATTGTTAATTTTAAGAAGAAGTTTTCTTAAACCGACAGTAATAAAAAATAATAAGTAATGCAAAAGAAAACATTAGTAATAGGAGCTTCTTTAAAAGCAAGCAGATATTCTAACATGGCAATTAAAAAGTTGCGTAAACATAAGGTACCAACTTTGGCTTTAGGTTTACGGAAAGGAATGGTAGAAGATGTGCCAATAGAGACAGAAAACAAAATGTTTGAAAATGTAAACACGGTAACTTTATACCTTAATCCTAAGCGACAGGAAGCGTATTACGATTATATTCTTTCTTTGCAACCGGAACGCGTAATTTTTAATCCGGGTACAGAGAATCCCGAATTTTACCAAAAATTAAAGGCAGAAAATATTGAGGTTTTACCGGCTTGCACTTTGGTTTTGCTTTCTACTAATCAATATTAAGCCTATATAGGTAAACAGTCCGTTTACGATAAGTAATTCGTAATTAAAATGGTAGCCGCCCAAATAACTGCTTGGTAAACTTCCTAAACCAAAAGTAAGTCCCACAGAAATTAATGCTACCAACCAAACATACTGGTCTTTTATTTTCTTTTTGGTAAAAATACCAAACGCAAACAAGCCAAGAAGCGGACCGTAAGTATAACTGGCGGCAGTTAATAGTAAATCTATTACGTTGGAAGTTAGAAAATATTCGAAAGCTATTATTACCAAAACCAATAAAATACTTATTAAAATATGCACACGTTTTCGCAGGCCTTTTTGTAATTGTGCTTCTTTTTTTTCGATATCTAAAAAATCTACACAAAAGCTGGTGGTGAGGGAAGTTAAAGCGCTGTCTGCGCTAGAATATGCTGCAGCAATTAACCCTAAAATAAACATAATACCAAGACCAAAACCTAAGTTGCCATTAAGAGCAATTTCCGGGAATAATAAATCTGTTTTTACTTCGCCATTCATACTTGGTATTTGTATGCCTTGCTGATTGGCATAAACAAATAAGAGAGCGCCAAGGAATAAAAAAACCAAATTTACCGGTATAAAAACCAGACTGTAAGAAAGTACATTTTTTTGGGCTTCTTTTAAATTACGGCAGGTTAGGTTTTTCTGCATCATATCTTGGTCTAAACCTGTCATGCAGATGGTGATAAACATACCGCCGAGAAAACTTTTCCAAAAATAGTTTTTGGCCAAGAAATCATCTAAAAAGAAGGTTTTGGTATAGGCTTTAATTTCGTTGGCTTGTAAGGCTTCATTTATGCTCCAATCTAATTCGGTTAAAATAAAATAAATAGCCACGGCAACAGAGCCTAGCATAAAGAGGGTTTGCAAGGTGTCTGTCCAAACTATGGTTTTAATTCCGCCGCGAGCGGTATAAATCCATATCAGTAAAATAGAAAGAATAACCGTAATAAAAAACGGCACGCCCCAATCTTCAAACACAAAATATTGCAACACGCTGGCTACCAGAAATAATCTGAAAGAAGCACCCAGAACACGCGATATAAAAAAGAAGAAAGCGCCGGTCTTATAACTTACTTTTCCAAAACGTTGTTGCAAATATTGGTAAATACTGGTAACGTTTAGGCGGTAATAAATGGGAAGTAAAACGTACACAATAACCAAATAACCAAAAAGATAACCCAACACCACTTGCATATAGCTAAACTGCGAATCTTTTACCCAACCAGGAACAGAGATAAAGGTTACTCCTGAAAGCGAGGCGCCAATCATACCAAAAGCAACCACATACCACGGCGATTTACTTTCGGCTTTAAAAAATGCCGCATTACTGTCTGTTTTTCCCGTGTAATACGAAATGAGTAAAAGCACGACAAAATAAAGACCAATTAACAACAAGATATGTATGGGTTGCATACGCTTAATTTTGTGCAAACATACTGCAAAAACCGAAAATATTTGCACTAATTATAAGCATCTTACTTTTCTCTTAAAATTAATCTAACATTTGGTATAAAAATGTTTTCGCTTAAAGCGGAAAGAGACAGAAAACCTAATTTTTTATTCTGTTTCTTTTACCACTTGTTGGTAGGAGAGAGGTAAAGTAGCAGTGCGTAATAAAATACTAATAACATGAATTCGATATAAAGGTTTTAGTTCTTTTTCTTCAGTATAGCTAAGTTTTTCCGTGAAAAATTTTTGTCCCCAAATAGATTTGGGGATTGGCTTGGTTTATCCTGAGCCTAATTCGAAAGATTTTCTACTGTATCCGCCGAGCGAAGCGACTTGTGTCCGACGAGCGAAGCGAGAGGAATACACACCCACACACATAACAAAGCAAAGAAAATGAACAAAACTTCTTAAAGTGCAAGAATCCTATTGATTTGCAAATTTTTTTATTGAAAAAGCTTAGATCGAACTAAGCTTAATAACTCCCCATTTTTATTAAAAATAGCGCTTAGACTAGGCTTCTTAATAGCTACTATATAGTAACGCCTAGGTAAAGCCTAAGGTATTAAACAATAGATGCAGATTGCCTCCACAGTATCATATAAAAGTGTGGACTTACTGTGGACTTAATGTGGAGTCACTGTGGACTCATTACGAATAAATTTAGAAGAAAAAGAACGGAAAAGCCCATAAAAAATAGTGTGAATTTATACTATCTAATTTACAACATTTTTCTAATTATCCTAGAATTTTGCGGTATAACTAAAACATTCCAAAAGTCTTAAGGAGAATCAAAGAAAAGCTGTATATTAAGGCTATGTTAAATTAATCCCGTTAATACTAATTATTTTAAGATATTTTTGTTATTTTTCGCAACTTAAATTTAAAAAGACCCCTATGATTACCCAGCTAAAACCTTTATTCATTCTGCTGTTAATGTCGTTTGGCGTTAGTCTAAATGCGCAATCCAATAAAACAGCATACCATCCAAAATTTAGCAGCATAAATCAATTTGCACAAGAAGCTTACGCGGAAGATGCATCTGTGTTGGTTTTGGAAAACGATTATAAGTTGAAGTTTTACAAAGATTTGTTTGAGAACCGTTTGCGGATAGTGCAATTGGACCAAGAACCAGCCAATTATGATTACTTGTCGTCGGTTCCTGCATATAATCAAGATGCTATGCAACCAAAAGAACAATTTAACCCTTCAAAATTTAATCCTTTAAACTATAAGTTGAATTATTTTAGTAAGGGTGAAAAACTTTACTATCGGGTTTATGAAACCAACTATTACATTGTAATCAAAAAATTCGATCCAACTAAAATTAAATAGAAGAGATTTACCCTAAATTATGAAAAATTTTTACTCCCTAATTATAATATTTTGTTTGCTGCCTATTTTTGCATCGGCGCAAGATATTTACATGAATTCAGATGATGGTCAATCTATTGGTTTGTGTACAGGAACATTTCAGGATCACGATCCAACAAATGGCTTATATTCTTTAAATGGCCCTGAAATAGTTACTATCTGCTCAGATGACGTTAACTCAGATGTTCAGGTTGATTTTACAGATTTTATTCTTATCAGTGGTTTTACATTAACTATTTATGACGGTGATAGTACTGCATCACCGGTTATTGGAAGCTATAGCAACCAAAACAGTCCGGGAACGGTCTTTCCTTCAGGAATGAATAATTCAGGTTGTTTAACCTTCGAGTATACTTCAGATGGCAGTGCTTTCCCAGGTAATGCTTTTGGTTGGGAAGCCGAAATTTCTTGTAAAGAACCTTGTCAAGAGATAACGCCGAATATTGTCTCTGTTTTGCCATCAGAATATGATGCGGGTACAGATACTTACTCAATAGTCTTTAATCAATCTATTCTTTTTCAAGGAGCAGGAAATTTTGAAGTAGATGCTGAAGGGGCTACCTATCAATGGGATTTTGGAAATGGCGATACTGCTACAGGACAAAATGTAAACTATTCCTATGGAGAAACCGGTACTTTTACTGTAACCCTTACTATTACAGATGCTGCTGGATGTGTTAGTGAAATATCTACTGCTCAAGTGGAAGTAACTGGGCAAGTTGCAGGACTTTGTTCTGATATAAAACCTTTCTGCGCGGGTAGCGGAGAACTTGTTTTTCCAAATGCTAACGCGGGAAATTCTACGCAAAGTAGCGGAGAGTCTGGTGTAGATTATGGTTGTTTAGGTGGTACACCTTATCCGGCTTGGTTTTATCTGCAGATAGATGATGCTGGCGATTTAACTTTTACCATAGAACAAAACACACAACCTGATTTAAACGGTACCGGTTTAGATGTAGATTTTGTAGCCTGGGGACCATTTGACGATTTAAATAACGTTTGCAGTAATTTGAATTCTAGTACGCAAGTGCCTGGTGGAACTGGTACTCCTAACGATGGGTGTGATTTTTCTTCAGATGATATCGAGACCTTTGGTATTAGTGGCGCCCAGCCCGGTGATATCTATATCATTGTTATTACGAATTGGGCCCAAACCCCCGGTTTTATTAGCATGCAACAAACCGGTGGTGCAGGGAGCACAGATTGCTCTATTTTAGAACCTGTACTTGGGGACGATAGAGAGATTTGCGGTGCAGGAACAGAAACTTTAGATGCTACTACTTCTGGTGCTACGAGCTATCAATGGTCTGTTTATAATGAAGCTACCAGTAGTTACGACAATTTGCCGGGAGAAACTAATCCAACTTTAGATGTTACCACATCTGGTATATATCAAGTACAAATTACAGATCCTCAAGGAAGTGTTTTTGCAGATGTTATCGAAATTACTTTTTACGAAGAACCAGTTTTTGAAGCGACTATTGGACAAATAAATACCTGCAACTCCGGAGGAGGCTCAACCTATAATTTGCTTAGTAATAATAATACATTTTTGGGTAGTCAAGATCCGGATACCTTTGATGTGATTTATTTTGAAACACAAGCAGATGCCGATGCCAATACAGACCCAATTACAGACCCTGAAAACTATCCTATTCCTGCAAATGGTTGTACAGATTTATTTGTAAGAATAGAAAATAGTGATTTTACGAGTTGCTACGTAACCGATAATTTTCAACTTTGTAATACTGCTATCACCGTCGGTTCAGACATAGAAGACCTAGAAGAATGCGATAATGATAACGATGGTTTTGCCATATTTGACTTAACGGAAAACGATGCCTTGGCATTAGACGGTTTAGACCCGGCCAATTACCAAGTAGAATATTTTGAAAGCCAAGCCGATGCTGATGCCGGTACTAATCCAATAACCACTCCAGATGCTTATGAAAATACCGTAGCAGACGGTCAAACCATATATGTACGGGTAGAAGATATAAATGAAGGAAGCTGTTTTGCCAGCGACAATAGTTTTGAAATAAGCTTATTGCCCGTAGCCGAAACCAATGAAGCAGAACCCATAAACTTCTGCTACCAAGGCGGAGGCGAAGCAGTAGAGCTCACCCAAAACGAAAGCACAATCTTAGGCGCGCAAGACCCGGCAGATTTTGACTTTTCCTACTACGAGAGCCAGGCAGAAGCCGATGCCGGCGACCCGGCCACGGCCATCCCGGACCCAAGCGCTTATGAGCCCGGCATAAACCAAGACTGTACAACGGTTTATGTCCGAATAGAAAATACAGACAACACCGACTGCTTTACCACCACCAGTTTTGAAGTATGCGCGGTAAACACAGAAATCGGTCTTTTAGAAGACTTAGAAGAATGCGATAGCGATAACAATGGCAGTGCCAACTTTGACCTTACCCAAAACGATGCCAACGCCTTAGACGGGCAAGACCCGGCAGACTATACCGTAAGCTATTTTGAGAGCCAAGCTGCCGCAGAAGCCGGTACGCCAATGATAACCACCACCACGGCCTATCCCAATATTGCCGGTAACCCACAAACCATTTGGGTACGCGTACAAAGCGATACTTTAGAAAGCTGTTATGAAGTAGACAGTTTTACTATAACCAGTTATGAAACCGGCATTACCAATGAAGTTTCCGATTTAAGCTTTTGCAATAACGGCAATAACGCTTCCCCGGAATTTGATTTAACGGTAAACACCCCACAAGTATTGGGCAGCCAAGACCCTAACGATTTTGTAGTAACCTACTACGAGACCCAAGCAGCGGCCAACGTACCGGAAAATGCTATTACCACGCCAACCGCTTACCAGCCCATGGCCGATGAGCAAACCATTTTCATTCGTATAGAAAACAGTCAAAACGCTGATTGCTATAATACGACCAGTTTTGAGATAACCACCAATAACGTAGCTATAGGGGAGGTAAGCGATAAGTTTGCCTGCGATGGCGGTACCAACAGCGCTGTTTTTGATCTGACCGAAAGCAATGAAGAAGTACTGGACGGGCAAAACCCATTAGATTATACCATAACCTATTACGAAACACAAGCCGCGGCAGATGCCGGAACCCTGGCAATCCCGGACCCGACGGCTTACGAGAACACCATTAGCAATCCACAACCTATTTTTGTGCGCATTGCCCATAATAACGACTTAGACTGCTATTTAACCAGCCAGTTTAATATAGAAGCCACGCCATCAGCGCCGGTTTACGACCCAAGCCCGCTTATGGCCTGCGATACCGATAACGATGGCTTTTACACCAGTTTTGATTTAGAAAGCATCATAGGGGAGATTACCAACAACAACCCGGGGGTAACAGTAACATTCCATTTAACACAAAGCGATGCAGACAATGGCGTAAGCGCTATCCCTAATACTACTGCCTATGCCAATACCACCGCTTATAACGATGTGGTATACGTACGTGCGGTAGACGATGCCAATGGCTGTGAGCAAACCAAGGTTTTAGAATTAGAAGTATACAATAGCCCGATAATTCAAACCCCGGAAGAACCCTTGAGCCAATGTGACGACGATGACGACGGGCAGGCAGTTTTTGACCTCACTCAGGTAGAGCCGGAAGTGTTGGACGGACTGGACCCGACCGGTTTGGATATTAGCTATTATACCAGCTTAGAAGACGCCGAAGACCAAAACAGCCCAATCCCCGTTCCGGAAAATTACGAAAACCAAACCAACTCCCAGACAATCTGGGTGCGGGTTACCGATACAGCAACGCCAATAGGCTGTAACAATATCGTAGAGATGGAGCTAGAGGTAAACCCATTGCCCGAGCCGGTACAACCCACTCCGCTGGAAGCCTGTGACGATACGGCCAGTGGCAGCGATACCGATGAATTGAACATTTTCGATTTAACGGTAAAAGAAGACGAGATCATCGATGGGAACAGCTCTTGGACCCTTACCTGGTATGCCACAGACGACCCTACACAATTGAACGATACCACTTTAATCAACGACCCAAGTGCCTTTACCAATACCGAAAACGAACAAACCATCACGGTAGAAGTAACCGACTCCAATGGCTGCAGTGCACTTACTACCCTAACTTTGGTAGT
>CANLVH010000023.1 GCA_947494545.1 uncultured Mesonia sp.
ATATAGATTTTTTCGCACTACTAAAGTGCTGCAATAAAATTGCAGGGTTTAAATCCCTTTTTTGAGACCAATAAATATTCATATATTAGAGAAATATTAACTAAATTTATTTTATTATGAAAAATAAACTGGACTGTGTCAAAAAACTGTAGATTAAGTTAAGCTATAAAAATAATAATTCTTAAATTAATTTTATGGCAGAACAAAGAAAGAAATACGACAGACAATTTAAGCTTACCGCGGTTGAATTAAGTTATGCCCGTGGAAAAGTGAAAGAGGTAGCCGAAGAGCTTGGCATAGACCCACAGATGTTATCAAGTTGGCGTTATCAGTACAAGGACAATAAAGATATAGCTTTCCCTGGCAATGGTAATAAAAAGCAGACCCCTGAAGAAAAAAAGTTGTCTGCCTTACGCAAAGAATTGGCAGAGACCAAAATGGAAAGGGATATCTTAAAAAAGGCTATAAGCATCTTCTCCTCGAGCGACAAGAAAGATACGCGTTCATAAAGGCGCACCAAGGAGAGTTTCCTTTTGGGAAGATGTGCAAAGTTTTAAAAGTTAGCTCCAGTGCTTACTATGATTGGAAAGCCGGGCGATCGACAAAACGGGTTAGAAGAGAAAAGCAATTAGTGGCCTTGATAATATGAGTATGGGAGGAAAGTAGCCATACCTATGGAAGTCCTAGGGTATGGGATGCCATCAAGCAAATGCAGGTTCAAGTTTCCCGTTCTTTAGTTGCCCGTATAATGCGCAAGTACGGATTAAAATCTGTTCACGCCAAAAAGTTTAGGGTGACCACCGATTCTGAACATAGTTACCCTGTATCAAAAAATATCTTGAACAGAGAGTTTTCAGCCACACGGCCGGGTGAGAAATGGGTTTCGGACATTACCTACATTTATACAAAGGAAGGTTGGTTGTATTTGACCACCGTAATCGACCTTTTCGACCGTAAGCTCATCGGTTGGTCGTTCAGTACGGGAATGAAAGCTATAGAGACTATTGCGCCCGCTTGGAGGATGGCTTGTTTGAACAGGCCAGTAAAACGGCCATTATTGTTTCATTCTGACAGAGGTGTTCAATATGCCTGCAAAACCTTTAGAAACCTAATAAAATCACCATTGATCACCCAAAGTATGTCCAGAAAGGGCAATTGTTGGGATAATGCCGTGGCGGAGAGCTTTTTTAAGACTTTGAAGGTTGAAAGGGTCTATCAAACTGTGTATAGAACAAGAAAAGAAGCTAAAATGGATATATTTCAATATATCGAAGGATGGTACAACAGCAAACGATTTCATAGTGCAATTGGAAGATGTTCTATAAATCAGTTCCTAGAACTCCAAAAAATAAATTATATTCGCAATATGGCTTAAATACTTCTACAGAAAAACTAGGCAACTCCAATTCCAAAGTTTTTAAATTACTGGTAAAATAAACTTTAAAAATAGTTTGCAATAAAAAACCGTCTAAAGAAACTCTTTAAGACGGTTTTTTAATTGTTATTTCTATTATTCTATACGTGAATTGGTCTATCTTCTGTGGCAGCCAAAGCAGCTTCTTTAACCGCTTCTGCGTAAGTTGGGTGCGCGTGGCTCATACGAGCAATATCTTCTGCACTAGCTCTAAACTCCATTGCAGTTACGGCTTCGGCAATTAAATCTGCTGCGCGTGCGCCTACAATGTGTACGCCCAATACTTCGTCTGTTTTCTTATCGGTTAAGATTTTTACAAAACCATCTGTATCGCCACTGGCGCGAGAACGCCCTAAAGCACGCATAGGAAACTTTCCGCTTTTGTATTCTTTTTTATCTTCTTTTAATTGCTCTTCGGTTTTTCCTACAGAAGCAACTTCCGGCCAAGTGTAAACCACACCCGGTATTAAGTTATAATCTATATGTGGTTTTTGTCCGGCAATGGTTTCGGCTACAAAAACGCCTTCTTCTTCGGCTTTGTGCGCCAACATTGCGCCTTTTATCACGTCGCCAATAGCGTAAATATTATCTGTGCTGGTTTGTAAATGTTCGTTTACTTCAACTTGACCTTTATCATTAATCTTTACGCCGGCGGCATCTGCATTTAGTCCATCTGTGTAAGGTCGTCTTCCTACAGAAACCAAACAGTAATCGCCTTTAAATTCTACTTCCTTATCTTTTTTGTCTTTAGCTTTTACTATTATTTCATCGCCGTCTCTTTCCACGGAAGTGACCTTATGCGAAAGAGCAAATTTGGTCTTTTGTTTTTTAAGGAATTTCATCAAATCTTTACTCTGGTCTTTATCCATAGTTGGAATAATACGGTCCATATATTCTATAACCGTAACATCTGCGCCAAGACGCTTGTAAACTTGACCAAGCTCTAGACCAATTGCGCCGCCACCAATAATTAACAAATGTTTTGGCACTTCTTTAAGTTTAATAGCTTCTGTAGAAGTGATAATGCGTTCTTTATCTATCTCTATAAACGGCAAATTGGCCGGTTTACTTCCGGTGGCAATAATACTGTGTTTTGCTTCTATAGTTTGGCTTTCTTCGCCTTCTATTTTAATGTAGGTTTTATCTTTAAAAGATGCAACGCCTTGAAAAGAGTCTATTTTATTTTTATCCATCAAGAAATCAATGCCTTTGGTGGTTTGTTCTACCACGCTATCTTTGCGAGACATCATTTTCTTGAGGTTTAGCTTTAGGTCTCCGTCTAATTCTATGCCGTGATCTTCAAAATGTTTTACGGCATCTTCGTAATGGTGCGAAGAATCTAACAAAGCTTTAGATGGGATACAGCCTACGTTTAGGCAAGTTCCTCCTTTGGTGTTATATTTTTCTATAATGGCGGTTTTTAACCCAAGCTGTGCGCAGCGAATAGCGGCAACATAACCTCCGGGTCCCGACCCAATGACAGCAACGTCGTAAGTACTCATAATATAGTTTTATTGATTTTTTTAAAACAGTTACAAAAATACGATAACTAAATCAATCGACAATGTTAGGAATTAAAAGGATTGTTAAATTATTTGCATTTTGAAATTTAATGTTTAAGCCAAGTAGTGTTTTTCTAGGTACGATTATAAGAAAATTTGTGTACTGCTTTTTACTTCATTTACCGTAAACATACCGTGCGTATTAGAAATACCATCTATAGCTGTAAGCTTATGAACCAAAAAATCACGGTAAGCTTCCATGTTTTTTACGTAGATTTTTAAGATATAATCGTAATCGCCGCTAACGTGGGCACATTCTAAAATTTCCGGTAATTGTAAAATTTCGCGTTCAAATTTAGAAAGTGTCTCTTTATTATGTTTACTTAACTTTACATGGCAAAAAACCATCAGGTTTTTTTCTACTTTTTTCTTATTGATTAATGCTACATATTTGGTAATAATTTCTTCTCTTTCTAATTTTTTAATTCGCTCATGAATGGCCGTCATAGATAATTGTAAACGAAATGCAATTTCTTTGGTTGTGATTTTCGCATCGTTTTGTAGCAGATTTAAAATAGCTTTATCGGTTTGGTCTAATCGCATTTTTTGAAAATTTTTCGGTTTTTTACGTAAACAGGGCTTAATGTAAACTTATTTTCCGTAAAATTTTAAATTATAGAAATATTTTCTAAATATAGAATTTCTAATTGATATTATTTCTAAATATAACGAGATTTACCTAAACCTAAAAAATTATTATTATGTCTTATAATCCAGCAGACAAAATTCAAGATTTGCAATATTTTGGAGAATTTGGCGGCGTTAACCCGTCTATATCTGACTCCTCTACCTATACTTTTTTATCGGCTAAAACAATGTTTGACACCTTTGAAGGCAATGCAGAAGGTTGTTATTTATACTCCAGACATTCTACGCCCAGTAATTTATATTTGGGCGAAGCTTTGGCACAGATGGAAGCTACCGAAAATGCAACAGTAACCGCCAGCGGAATGGGTGCAATTGCTCCTACCCTAATGCAACTTTGTGATAACGGCGAGCATATTGTTGCCAGCAGAACCATTTATGGCGGTACTTTTGCGCTTATGAAAAACTTTTTGCCAAAAATGGGTTTACAAACTTCTTTTGTAGATATAACCAATTTAGAAAAAGTAGAAAATGCCATTACGCCAAAAACCAAAGTTTTGTTTTGCGAGACCGTTAGCAATCCGCTTTTAGAAATAGCAAACATCAAAGCTTTGGCTAAAATTGCTAAAAAGCACGACTTGCAATTGGTGGTAGACAATACGTTTTCGCCATTATCTGTTACGCCAAAACTGCTGGGAGCAGATGTGGTAATCCATTCGCTAACCAAATTTATAAACGGCAGCAGCGATACCGTTGGCGGCGTAATTTGCGGTAGTAACGATTTTATTAATGTTTTGCGAAGTGTAAACGATGGCGCATGTATGCTTTTGGGCGCTACAATGGATTCTTTTAGAGCGGCTTCTATTTTAAAAAACTTACGCACTTTACATATTAGAATGCAAAAACACAGTGAAAATGCACTTTACTTAGCTAAAAAGTTTGAAGATTTAGGCTTAAAAACCGTTTATCCGGGTCTAGATTCGCATCCCGGACACGAAACCTATAAAAAAATGATAAACCAAGAATACGGCTACGGCGGAATGCTGACTGTTGATGTAGGTTCTCTAGAAAAAGCAAACCAATTGATGGAATTAATGCAAGACCGCAATTTGGGTTATTTGGCGGTAAGTCTTGGTTTTTACAAAACTTTATTTAGCGCGCCGGGAACTTCTACCTCTTCTGAAATTTCTGTAGAAGAGCAAGAAGAAATGGGTTTAAGCAACGGCCTTATTCGTATTTCTATAGGTTTAGACAATCATATAGAACGCACGTTTAAAGCTATGCAAAACTGTATGGAAAAAGTTGGAATTTTATAAGCCGTTTATTGCGCTTGTAACAATTCTACACTCAGATTGGTAGCATTTGCAAACAAAATTATTTCGGTATCGTTGCCGGGAACGTCACCCGTCTTTTTAATACCCAAATAATATTTTTGATACGCCTGTAAGCTTAACATTTTGGTTAGGCTTACAGTTGTTTTCTTATTTTTTTCTACACGAGACTTTACGGAAGTACCAGCGATTGGATTGGTATTTTTACTTATGAAAAACTCAATTTCATCTGCGCCAGAATTGTTTTCTTTCTGAAAAGTAACCGTATAAGTTACACGGTAAATTCCGTTTATAGTAGGTTTTATACCATTATCTGAAAGTTGCATATTATTGCTATGTAAACCTTCTTCGGCATCCGGAAAAGAGGAGTTTGTATGTTCTTCTATCTCAATTTCTTCGTCTTCCTCTAAGTAAACTTCCGCGAAAGCGCTATTTGTATACTGCCAAGAAGCTTTACCGGTAGCGTCTGAAGTTAATACCTTGCCCTCTGCTTGCGAACCGTCTACAATTTTTACATTTCCGTTAATTTGTAATTTTTCTGTTGGTTGAGCAGTTCCTACACCAATTTTGGTATTCTCGGTACCTAAAATAATGGTATTGGGAGTGTAGGCATTTGTGTTATTACCAATAGCAACCGCATTTTGCGCTGCCGCGGCATTTTTACCAATACTAATAGATTTCTCGCCATAAGAATTAGCATTTTTCCCGATAGCAATAGCCAGATTTTCGGCTCCAGCCGCCTCGCCAATACTAATACTATTATTACCATACGAATTGGCATTTTTACCAATGGCGATGGCATTATCATCTGCTCCCGCATTTTTCCCTAAAGCAATTGCTTCGTTTCCGTAGGAATTAGAATTTGGTCCTAGACTTATCGCTCCATTTGGTTTTAAACCACCAAAATCTTGGTTGTTTACTACAAAATCTAAAGCATTTTCGCTACTGGTACCAATGGTTAAATCTTCTCCAATAGCGCTATTGTTAGTTAAAAATTTTCTGTTGAAGGAAATCCAAGTTTGGCCGTTATAAAAATAAAAACCTTGTCTACTGCCGCCACCTGCGGCATCTGTATTCCATACCAAAAGACTTTTTGCAGGATTATTAATTGTAGAAGAGTTAGAAACATCTCCTAAATCTATACGCGGCAATAAAAGACCTCTGTTTTCAGATTGTATATCTAACATACTAGAGGAATGCGGATTGGTAGTGTTAATTCCTACTTGGGCAAAAGTAATATTGACCGTAAATAAGATAAAAATTGCTAAACAATAGTGTAAATAAATTGGAGAGTATAGTTTTTTGCTCATAACAAACGTGGTTTTTAGCGCTTGCAAAAATACCCTACAATGCCGGTGGCAACCGTTTTTAGCGTAATTACTCGATGTTTGAAAAGAAAATTTCGATTAACTAATTTTTTAACAAAAAATAACAGATTAAGTGTAAAATTAATCAGCTTAAAAACACTAGGTGCATTACGTTTCAATACCTTATATTTGCAAAAAATACCGAGACATAATTATACTAAGCAAAACTTTGCAACGTTTTGCCAGTAATCCTAAAAAGCACATTTTAAGTAATGACACATAAGATTTTTGTTTTAGCGAGCCTTTTTTTATTTTTTGGCGGTATACTTCAGGCACAAAATACAGGCGATAAAAATATAAACGAGCAATTTGAAGAACTTTTAGAAAGTTCTAATAATTACCAAGATTATAAAGTAGTAAAGCAATACAAGCTTACTCGACTACAAAAAAACACAGTAAATCATATTAAAGAATTAAAAACCGAAATAGATTCTGCCAACGTAAAAATAGATAAACAACAAAACCAAATTGAGAAACTGCAAGAAAAGCTTAATACAGCTAATGCAGATTTAGAGCAAGTTAATTTGGAGAAAGATCAAATTAAATTTTTTGGTTTACCTACAGATAAAGGCACCTACCAAACTATTATGTGGTTAATTGTTTTAGGTCTTGTATTAATTTTGTTATTCTTTATCTACCGTTTTAAAAAGAGCAACGCTTTAACAAAAGAAGCTAAACATAAACTAGACGAAAACGAAGAAGAATTTGAATTGTACCGTAAAAAAGCTTTGGAAAAACAACAAATTCTAGGGAGACAGCTACAAGACGAGCGCAACAAAGTAAACAAAAACAAACAGTAAATTTATTTCTAAATTTACGTTTTACCTTTAGCAATGCGTATAGATATCCTAACCGTAGTACCAGATATTCTTAAAAGTCCGTTTGAAGCTTCTATTTTAAAACGCGCAATAGAAAAAGGCTTGGTAGAAGTACATTTGCATAACTTGCGCGATTATACCACAGATAATTACAAGCAAGTAGACGATTATCAGTACGGCGGTGGCGCCGGAATGGTGATGATGGTAGAACCTATAGATAAATGCATTAGCAAATTACAGGCAGAGCGCGATTATGATGAGATAATTTATATGACACCAGATGGCAAAACGCTAGAACAAAAAACAGCCAATAAATTATCTTTACAGAAAAACTTGATAATTTTATGCGGCCATTATAAAGGAGTAGACCAGCGTGTGCGCGACCACTTTATTACCAAAGAAATTTCTATTGGAGATTATGTACTTTCTGGCGGAGAGTTGGGAGCTGCCGTGCTATGCGATGCTGTAATACGCTTAATTCCCGGTGTTATTGGCGACGAAACTTCTGCTTTAACAGATTCTTTTCAAGACAATTTACTGGCTCCCCCAATTTATACCAGACCGGCATCTTATAAAGGTTGGGAAGTTCCTGAGATACTAACCAGCGGAAATTTTCCTAAAATAGAAGCTTGGCGCGAAGAAAAAGCTTACGAGCGCACACAAGAAAAACGTCCGGATTTGCTTAAATAATAAGACAGAAAAGCTTGCTATATTATAATTTATAATTATTTTTGCAGCCAATTCTGAACCAACCTCTGACGAAAATCGTGCATGTTGCTTTAGACCATATCCAAATCTATAACAAATATGGAATCGTTAATTAAATTTGTTCAAGACGAATTTGTAGAGAAAAAAGACTTTCCGGAATTTAAAGCTGGAGACACGCTTACCGTTTATTATGAAATTAAAGAAGGTAGCAAAACCCGTACACAGTTTTTTAGAGGAACTGTAATTCAGAAAAAAGGTACCGGATCTGCACAAACTTTCACGATTAGAAAAATGAGTGGTACCGTTGGTGTAGAACGTATTTTCCCAATTAATCTACCTGCTTTGCAGAAGATTGAGGTAAATAAACGCGGTAGTGTTCGTCGTGCTAGAATCTATTACTTTAGAAACCTTACCGGTAAAAAAGCAAGAATTAAAGAGCGTCGTTATATCGAGAACGAGAAAAAAGCTTAATTCTAAGCAAAATTCAACTGGAAAGCCTTTGAAAAATCTTCAAAGGCTTTTTTTATGAACAAATGTTAATATGTTATGTTTATAAACTGTTGATATTTAATTGTTTAAAAAAATACGTTTTAATTAAAAATTAATGTATCTTTAAGATGTGAAAGAATGACAAAAGGATTTCTTTTACGTAGATGTCCTTAGTAGATTGACGACGAATTTTATTTTAAGCAGGACATTAACTATTTTTATTTGAATACAAGTACTTTAATTTGCTTGTATTTATTTTGAAAGAAGCCATTTCGTTTATTATTAAGCGAAATGGCTTTTGTTATTTAAAAGACTTCTAGTTTTAGCTTTTTGTCATTTAATATGGTGGCAAACTTTTTTTCACTCAAGAAATATAGTATCAAAGCTGACTTTACGGAAAACGCTCCGGAAAAATTCCGTAAAGTAAAAGAAACGCTTTTAAAGTTAAAATTTCTACTCTCCAAAACAATTCTTAACAGTATTCTAATACTATTCAAGACTGTTAAAACCGTCTGTTTTGTTATATTTGTAGATTATAAAAAGTGTATAACCAATCGGCAATTTAAAGTTGTTTTTGGCTTTATTTGTCTTAAAATAAATTATTAAAAATGGCAGAACAAGGAAGAATTATCTACACCAAAACAGATGAGGCTCCATATTTGGCAACTCATTCGTTATTACCAATTATTGAATCGTTTACAAAATCTTCGGGCATTAGTATAGAAACTAAAGACATCTCTTTGGCCGGAAGAATTTTAGCGGTTTTCCCGGAAGTATTAACCGAGGCGCAACGCCAAGAAGATGCTTTGGCACAACTAGGAAAATTAGTAAAAGAACCGGAAGCAAACATCATTAAACTTCCTAATATTAGTGCTTCTTCCCCACAACTTAAGGCTGCCATAAAAGAATTGCAAAGCACCGGCTATAATTTACCAAATTATCCGGACGAGCCACAAAACGACGAAGAAAAAGACATTAAATCCCGTTACGATAAAGTAAAAGGAAGCGCGGTAAACCCGGTATTGCGCGAAGGAAATTCTGACAGACGTGCTCCTAAAGCGGTAAAAAATTATGCGAAGAAAAATCCGCATCGCATGGGAGAATGGAGTGCAGATTCTAAATCGCACGTGGCTACTATGCAAAACGGAGATTTCCGTGCAAACGAAAAATCGGTTACCATAGAAAACAACGGAGAACTAAAAATACAGCTTAAAACCAAGCAAGGAGAAACGCAAGTTTTAAAAGAAAGTGTTGCCGTACTGCCCGGAGAAATTATAGACGGTACTTATATGAGCAAAAAAGCTTTGGTAAAGTTCTTAAAAGAACAGATTGCCGAAGCTAAAAAGCGAGGCGTACTTTTTTCTTTGCATATGAAGGCAACTATGATGAAGGTTTCTGACCCCATTATTTTTGGTCACGCCGTAAAAACTTATTTTGACGATGTTTTTGAACAATACAGTAAAGACATAGAAGAAGCCGGCGGCAACCCAAATAGTGGTTTGGGAGATGTTTTGGGCGCAATAGAAAAAATGCCTGAAAGCAAACAAAAAGAAATAAACCAAATTATAGAAAAAGATTTACAGGAAGGTCCGGACATTGCAATGGTAAATTCTGATAAGGGTATTACCAACCTGCACGTACCAAGTGATGTTATTATAGATGCTTCTATGCCGGCTATGATTAGAACATCTGGCCAGATGTGGAATAAAAACAACAAAACACAAGATACTAAAGCTGTAATACCAGATAGTAGTTACGCACCTTTATATCAAGCTACCATAGATTTTTGTAAAAAGAACGGCGCTTTTGATCCTACCACTATGGGAACTGTTCCCAATGTTGGACTTATGGCTCAAAAAGCCGAAGAATACGGCTCGCACGACAAAACTTTTGAAATTCCTGCAGACGGAACGGTAGAGGTTGTAGACCAAACCGATAATGTAATAATGACGCATACCGTAGAAGAAGGAGATATTTGGCGTATGTGTCAGGTAAAAGACGCTCCAATTAGAGATTGGGTAAAATTAGCCGTAAACCGAGCAAAAGATACCGGATGGCCAACAATTTTTTGGTTAGATAAAGACCGCGCCCACGATGCAGAATTAATTAAAAAAGTAGAGCTTTATCTAAAAGATCACGATACAGAGAATTTAGATATTCGTATAATGAACGTAGAAGATGCAACTACTTTTACGTTAGAACGCGTTAAAGCCGGAGAAAATACAATCTCGGTTACCGGAAATGTTTTACGCGATTATTTAACAGACCTCTTCCCTATTCTAGAATTAGGTACAAGTGCAAAAATGTTATCTATCGTACCTTTAATGAATGGTGGCGGCTTGTTTGAAACCGGCGCGGGAGGTTCTGCTCCAAAACACGTACAGCAATTTCTAGAAGAAGGACATTTACGTTGGGATTCTTTAGGCGAGTTTTTAGCTCTATCGGTTTCTTTAGAGCATTTAGGTAAAAAATACGGTAACGAAAAAGCATTAATCTTATCGGAAACTTTAGATACAGCAACCGACAAGTTTTTAGATAACAAAAAATCGCCTTCCCGTAAGGTAAACGAATTAGATAACCGCGGAAGTCATTTTTATCTAGCGCTTTATTGGGCAATGCAGTTGGCTGCTCAAAACAAGGACCAAGAGCTTAAAAAAGAATTTGAAAGTATTGCTAAAAAATTGCAAGACAACGAAAAGCAAATTCTAGAAGAGCTTAATGCCGTGCAAGGTCAAGAAGTTAATATTGACGGTTATTATAAACCGGATGAAGCTTTAGTATACCGAGAAATGCGTGCTAGCGAAACCTTAAACCATATTATTGACAGATTAGATAAATAGGTCAAATAGGTAGCAATATATTTTTAAACTTTAAAGCCTGCTTACATAAGCGGGCTTTTTTATTTAGATCTTGCTAGAAAGAAAATTATAACTTAAGCTTTTAACATTTCGACTAAAACCAAATTATAAAATGTTATGTATATAAAAAAAGTTGAATTTTAAGTAAAATCAATTCTTTACGGAAGCGCTAAAAGCTTCTCTAGATCGTAATACAGTTTTTTTGCTTTACGGAAAAAACAAGCAAAATAAAAAAGCCGTTTCTGGGGTAGAAACGGCTTTTTTAAAATAACATAGCTATTTTTAACCTTGTTGTTGCATCATTATTTGTTGCAAACGCTGCTGTAAGTCTTGATCTTGTTGTATAACCGCTGCAATTTCTTGATAACGCTCTATAGACATTCCGGTAGATTCTATAGCTTCTGTAGCTTTTTTCTCTAAAGCCGGACGCATTTTTTCTATTTTATCAGTTATACTTTTATGTTTTTTAATTTCTGCTTCAGTAGCATCACCTTTTTGATTTGGATTCATAGACGCTTGCTGAATTTCATTAAAACGCTGCAGTTCCATACCTTCGTCTTGAATCATCATCATCATTTGTTGTTGTGCTTCTTGATTTTGCATCTGCACTTTTTGATACGCATTAGCCCATTTGTTCAATTCGGCGTCTGTTATCTTGTTTTCTTGGGCATTGGTATATGCAAGAGATCCTAAGATTGCAACAAAGAAAAATAAGCTTTTTAATTTGACTGATTTAAACATAATTGATTTTTAAATTTTACTTCTATTTTAATTTTCGATAATAATAGTTATTTATCGTTTTACCAATAAAAAATTAAAAAAATATCGCTAATTGCCTCAAAATCTATTATTACCAATCTTCAAAGGTAATTGCTTAAGATTCTAATCAAAATAATTTAATCTACTTAACTTTAAATTATCATTTATTTAAGAAATCAGCCAAGTTCTTTATTACTTTATCGGAGAGTCGGTTTTGGGTTTCTTTAGACCAACCCGCACTTTTATTGCGTAAAAGTAGGTTTTTTAAAGTGTACTTTTTTGATAAACCTGCCGCGGCATCGCCGTCTAAAATTGCAAAACTAGCATTATTTTCTAACCAATTTACCAAGGCTTTTTCTTTATACGGTAAACCTAGAGAGGTATTGATTAGTAATTTGTTGTTGCCCAATTGCTTAAACTCTTCCGCATTTAAAATTGTAGTATTTTTAGGTAAATGCACCGAAACAATTGTACTGGTTGCTAATAATTGATTTAATGGTAAATACTTTAAACCTTTTTCTTCCCAAGCTTGTTTTCGGGTTCGGCTGTAATAATAAACTTCTGCATTTAATGCCAAAAGTGCTTTTGCTAAAAGTTTACCGGTGGTTCCCAGACCTATTATCCCAACTTTACAACAGCTCAATTCACGCGGCATTTCTTCTAGTTGTTCCTTGCCAAATCCGTGCAACAAATTTATACTTTCGGCAAGTACAAACTCCACTACTCCGGGATCGCCATAATCAAAAATTCCGGTAACCTCAACATTGTTATCGTTAGCTGTTTCTACCGCTACATTGGCTGAAGCTGCATCTAGCAAACTACATGCCATCCCAATGTAGCGCAAATTGGAAGCTTCTTTTATAGCTTTTGTGCTTATCTCGGTTCGCCAAGAAACCAAAACCGCATCGGCATCTTCAATTCGTTCTATTACTTCTGATTCTGTTTGTGGAACTTCTTTATATTCTTTTACTTCTTCTGCAAAATCTTGTAATTTCCGTAAAGCTTCTACAGTCATTTTGGTTTCGTCTAAAACCACCAATTTTTTAAATTTTTTCATTACTTTAAGGAATAAAAAACTGCTTGATAAGAAAATAACTATTTACTCACCAAGCAGTTATAATTATTAGATTATTTTATAAAGGTATATTGCCGTGTTTACGTTTTGGGCGTAAAACTTCTTTATGTTCTAACATACTAAAGCCTTTTAATAATTTACGTCGCGTATCTTTTGGCATTATAACCTCATCTATAAAGCCGCGTTTGGCAGCTTCAAACGGATTGGCAAACAACTCTGCGTATTCTTCTTCTTTTTCTGCCAGTTTTGCCGCGCTATCTTTAGCAGCTTGAATTTCTTTTCTAAAAATAATTTCACTAGCTCCTTTGGCTCCCATTACCGCAATTTCGGCTGTTGGCCACGCAAAATTTAAGTCGGCCCCAATGTGTTTAGAATTCATCACATCATAAGCACCACCATAAGCTTTACGCGTAATTACGGTTACTTTTGGTACGGTTGCTTCGCTTAAAGCGTATAATAATTTAGCACCATTTAAAATAATTCCGTTCCATTCCTGATCGGTTCCGGGTAAAAATCCCGGTACATCTACCAAGACCAATAACGGAATATTAAAAGCATCGCAAAAACGGGTAAATCGGGCTGCTTTTTTAGAAGAATCTACGTCTAACACGCCGGCCAAGCTCATTGGCTGGTTAGCTACAATACCAATACTTCTTCCGCCCAAACGTGCAAAACCAACTATAATGTTGTCTGCATAATCTTTATGAATTTCGTAAAAAGAATCTTCATCAATAATGCCGTTAATTACTTCGTGCATGTCGTAAGGTTTGGTAGAACTTTCCGGGACAATACTATCTAATTGATCGCGAACTTCGTCTCCCAACTCGTATGGCAACTTTTCTGCTTTTTGCTGATTGTTTTGTGGCATATAACTAATAAGTTGCTTTACATCTTCTAAGCAAGCAATATCGTTTACGGCAGTTCTGTGCGTAACGCCGGATTTTGTTGCGTGTGTGCTGGCACCACCCAATTCTTCTGAAGTTACTTCTTCATTGGTAACAGTTTTTACCACATTTGGTCCGGTAACAAACATATAACTGGTGTCTTGCACCATTAAAGTAAAATCTGTCATTGCGGGAGAATAAACTGCACCGCCGGCACAAGGTCCCATTATGGCAGAAATTTGCGGAATTACACCGGAAGATTTTACGTTTCTATGAAAAATATCTGCATAACCGCCCAACGATTTTACGCCTTCTTGAATTCTGGCGCCGCCGGAATCGTTTAAGCCAATCATTGGCGCGCCTACTTTTACGGCTAAATCCATTACTTTACAGATTTTTTCTGCGTGGGTTTCTGATAAGGCACCGCCAAAAACCGTAAAATCTTGGGCAAAGACGTAAACCAATCTTCCGTTTACTGTCCCATATCCCGTAACTACTCCATCACCATAATATTTTTGATCTTCCATACCAAAATCTGTGGTACGGTGAGTTACCAAAATACCAATTTCTTCAAAAGAACCTTCGTCCAGCAAATAATCTACCCGCTCACGAGCGGTAAGTTTTTTCTTAGCGTGCTGTTTGGCAATTCTTTTTTCGCCACCGCCTTGATGGGCTTGTTTAATTTTATCGTTTAACTTTTCTATATTTTTACTCATAGTAATTTTTCAGCTTTTTATTCGGTAATGGGTAATCGTAATTGTTTTTGGTCTTTTAAATACTGGCGTAAAGCAATCAAAGCTGCCAACTTAGCTTCTTCTTTGGTTTCGTTTTCCAACTTTTCTGCCGAATAGTATTTTTTTACAAAATGTGTATCGAAGTCACCACTGCGGAATGCTTCGTGCTCCATCACAAATTTTCCAAAGCTTAAAGTGGTTTCTACCCCTTCTACCAAATAATTGTTAATGGCATCTATCATTAATTGTATGGCTTCTTCACGGGTTTTTCCGTAAGTAATTAATTTGGAAAGCATGGGGTCGTAATAAATAGGAACGTCCATACCTTCTTCAAAACCATTATCTATACGAATATTTTCGCCGGAAGGCAATTGGTATTTTTCTAATTTTCCTACACTGGGCAAGAAATCGTCTAAAGGATTTTCTGCATATACGCGCAATTCCATCGCGTGACCCTTAATTTTTAAATCTTCTTGTTTAAACGCTAATTTTTCTCCTCTGGCAATATTAATTTGCTCTTCTACCAAGTCTATGCCGGTAATAAATTCGGTTACCGGATGCTCTACTTGCAAACGCGTATTCATTTCTAAAAAGTAGAAATTTTTGTTTTCGTCCAGTAAAAACTCTACGGTTCCGGCGCCAACATAGTCACAAGATTTTGCGACTTTTACGGCTGCTTCGCCCATTTTTTTCCGTAAAGCTTCATCTAGAACCACAGAAGGTGCTTCTTCTACCACTTTTTGATGCCGGCGTTGAATGCTGCATTCGCGCTCAAATAAATGCAAATTATTACCGTGTGTATCTGCAAGTATTTGAATTTCTATGTGTCTGGGAGAAGCTACATATTTTTCTATAAAAACAGCGCCATCGCCAAAAGCAGATTCGGCTTCGCTAATTGCGCGTTTCATTTGGTCTTCTAATTCTTCTTCTTTTTCTACCACACGCATTCCCTTTCCCCCACCGCCGGCAGAAGCTTTTATCAAGATAGGAAAACCAATATCTTTTGCGATTTCTTTTGCTTTTTTGGTATCGGTTATGGCTTCGTCTATACCGGGAACCATAGGAATATCGTAAGCTTTTACCGCATCTTTGGCAGCCAATTTGCTACCCATAATTTTAATGGCTTTGGAGCCGGGACCTATCCAAGTAATTTTATTTTTTTCTACTTTCTCTGCGAAAGCGGCATTCTCACTTAAAAATCCGTATCCGGGATGTAGGCCATCTACTTTTAAGTTTTTTGCGACTTCTATAATTTTATCGCCCAGTAAATAAGATTGATTAGAAGGTGCTTCGCCAATGCAAACTGCCTCGTCTGCAAACTTTACATGTGGCGCATTTCTATCTGCCTCCGAAAAAACCGCTACGGTTTTGATGCCCATTTTCTGAATGGTTTTCATAACCCGTAAAGCGATTTCGCCTCTGTTGGCAACTAATATTTTTTTCATAAATAATATTTTGTTTATGGAATTTTTCAAGCTTTTTATAACTACTATGTTTCGCTTCCTGTTTTTTGCTTCTAATAATAAGGCACAAAAAACTGTTTTACAGGAGTAAAAACCACTATTCCATTTCTATAAGCAACTGATTTTTTTCTACGGTTTCGCCTTTTTTAATGTTTATGGCTTTAATTTTAGCATCGCGCGGCGCGGTTAAGGCGTTTTCCATTTTCATGGCTTCAAGCACCATCAAATAATCTCCTTCTTTTACCTCGTCGCCTTCTTTTACATTTACCTCTAAAATTAAACCTGGCATTGGCGCTTTTATATCGTTTACCAAAGCGGCATCTGCTAGTTCCAGTCCCATTTCTTCTATAAGTTGATCCAACTCGTTAGAAATATCTACCGCATACGTATTGGCGTTTATCTTTACGAAATAATGACGCTTTAAAAAATCTTTTTTTACGATTTCTGCTTTAAACGAGCGCTGCTCTTGCAAGACGTGATATTTATTTTTTTCGATAGAATTGGCGTCTAGATTTTGAATTTCATCTAAACCGAATTCCATTTCCAAATCGTTGTTTACTTTTACTCGGTAAGTTTTATCCATATTTTTTTCGTTTGCTACTACTTCGTTGAAAGGTAAAGATATAAAAAATGATAGTTTCCGCTTTAAGCGAAAGAAATTTTAATTTATTTTACTAAGTCTTATATGCTTTCTTGGCAAGTATGATATTATTTGTATCTTGAGAAAAAATTATTTATCCCATGAAATCTTTAAAAATTACCCGAAATTTTATTTTACTTTTTGCGCTTACGGCTAGTATAATTAGCTTTTCTTGCAAAGAAAACGAAAACACAGAAACCGAGCAGCAAAAAGAAGTAAACACCGAAACTACTACCACAAGTAACCAAAAAAATGCTCCGGCAGCAAAAATGGAAATCCCCAGCGGCGATGATCCCAATCCGTCTCACGGACAGCCCGGTCACCGTTGCGATATTCCGGTAGGAGCGCCTTTAAACTCTAAAGCTAAAAACCAACAAGCCAGACAAAATACTGTAACAGGAAATCCTATAAAGTCTTCTAATACTAATAGCGGCAAGGTGAATCCGCCGCACGGACAACCCGGCCACCGTTGCGATATTCCGGTAGGAGCTTCTCTAGAAGGGAAGTAAGCTTTTATAACTTTTAAGTAAAAAACCTGTACTTTTTCCTTTACGGAAGAAATACAGGTTTTAATTTTTATATAGAATATACTTTTAAGAATCTGCTGTTTTTGTTGTTTTGGTAACGCCACAACAATCGCCTTCGCGTTTAACGCCAAGTTTTGCCAGAATATCTTCCATTAAGCACCATTTGGTAATGGAGGACTGCAACAGGTTAAGCCCGACAAAGCCGGTAAACCATAACCAATTAATATTTACATAAACTGCCAGTAACAGGCTTATTAAAATAAATGTACCTGCAATGGCACGTATCCATCTGTTAATCATAATTTTATTGTTTTTAAGTTTTAAATAAATTTTTCTACATTTACCACCACTGCTTTAATGGGGTTGTTGGTTTCTAAATTCTTATTGAAAGCTTTTACCTCCTCAAAAAATTGATTGATATATTTTTCTTCCGTAAAGGAAAAAAACATACTCGAATCTGCTCCTGCACTTACCGATGGAAACCAAGCAGCATTCATTAAAAAAGAATTGGCTTGCTTATAACCGGCAATTTCTGCACCGCTAAAACTTGCTATATTACTTTTTTTAAAAAGTGCTAAGACTTCTTGCTGAAATTGATCTACCGCGGTAACAATTAATAGTTTCATGGTTTATCGGTGTTTTTTACGTTCTACTAAATAATATACCAATGGCACTACCAATAAAGTTAAAAAGGTAGAGGCGATGGTTCCTCCCATAAGCGAAATTGCCAAGCCTTGAAAAATTGGATCAAACAAAATTACAAATGCTCCAATTACAACCGTACCGGCCGTTAATAGAATAGGAGTTGTTCTTACGGCGCCGGCTTCTATAACTGCTTCTTTGAAAAGTCTGCCTTCTGCCAGTTGAATGTTGATAAAATCTATGAGTAAAACCGAGTTCCGGACCATAATTCCTGCCAGGGCAATCATACCTATAAAGGAAGTTGCGGTAAAAAATGCGCCCATAATCCAGTGGCCTAAAATAATCCCGATAAGCGATAACGGAATGGCAACCATCATAACAATTGGTGCTTTAAAGTTTTGGAACCAACCAACAATCAGCATATAAATAATGATGATTACCCCTAAAAATGCCAAGCCTAAATCCCGGAAAACTTCTAAAGTAATTTGCCACTCTCCGTCCCATTTTACGGTAAAATCGTCTTCATTTTTAGGAGAACCCAAATACAACTCGTTAATTTTATAGCCTTGCGGTAAGTCTATTTTATCTAATTTATCTGTCATTCCTAAAATGGCATAAACCGGACTTTCTAATGCACCCGCCATATCTGCTGTTACAAATACTACTCTTTTTTGATCTTTGCGGTAAATGCTTTTGGGTGCAGTTCTTTTTTCGATTTCTACTAAAGAGCTTAACGGAATCATTTGCCCTTGCTTACTTTTTATCTTTAATCTGCTAATATCTGCCAAAGTAGATTTTTCTGCTTCTTCTAAACTCAGAATTATATTTACCGGATCTGTAGCTTGTGGTTGATAAACTCTACCAACCGGACGATCTCCCATAGCCATTGCCATAGTTTGTACAATTTGCTCGGGTACAATTCCGTTAAGCATTGCTTTTTCTTTATTTATCGTAAAGCTATATTCTACGTGGTCGGCTTCTGTCATCCAATCTACATCAACAACATCTTCGGTTTGGTTTAGAATATTTTTTATTTCTCGTCCTAATTCTATTTGTTTTTCATAATCGGGACCATAAATTTCCGCTACGATTGTAGAAAGTACCGGCGGCCCGGGAGGAACTTCAACAATTTTGATGTTGGCGCCATAAACCGACCCAATTTTCTGTATTTCGGGTCGCAATAATTTGGCAATATCGTGACTTTGAGCGCTACGCTCGCCTTTCCCAATCAAATTGACTTGAATATCCGCCGTATTACTGGCGCCGCGTAAATCGTAATGCCGCACCAAACCATTAAAGGTAATTGGCGCAGAAGTACCAACATAACTTTGGTAATTTACAACCTCCGGTCTATTTTTTAAATACTGTCCTATTTCTCGGGTAACCACGGCTGTACGTTCTAAGGTGGTACCTTCTGGCATATCTATTACTACTTGAAATTCGTTTTTATTATCAAACGGCAGCATTTTTACCGCAACGCTTTCCGTAAAGAATAAACCAATACTTAAAAACAAAATAAGAAAAGTAATTCCTAAAAAGCCCCAACGCTTGGTTTTACTTTCTAACAAAGGTCTTTCTAAACGATTGTACCATTTGTAAATAAAAGCATCTTCCGGTTTTTTCTCCTTTTTGGGTTTATTAGACTTCTTTTCTTTTTCTCGTAAGAAAATATACCCTAAATACGGCGTGATGGTAAGCGCCACAAACAAAGAAAGTATCATGGCAATAGAAGCGCCAATGGGCATCGGGCTCATATATGGTCCCATCATTCCGCTTACAAAAGCCATTGGCAATACCGAAGCAATTACCGTAAAAGTGGCCAAAATTGTGGGGTTTCCTACTTCGTTAATTGCATACAAAGCTGCATCTTTAAACGGCAAGCGTTTCATTTTAAAATGCCTGTGCATATTTTCTGCGATAATAATAGAATCGTCTACCACAATTCCTGTTACAAACACCAAAGCAAACAAAGTAATGCGGTTTAAGGTATAATCTAACATATAATAACTAAGCAGGGTAAGCGCGAAAGTAATGGGTACCGAAAGGAAAACCACCAAACCACCACGCCAGCCCATAGCCAGCATAACCACCAAAGTTACCGCTATAATTGCACCTATTAAGTGCAACAAGAGTTCGCTTACTTTTTGAGAAGCGGTTTCGCCATAATTTCTGGTTACTTCTACTTTTACATCGTTAGTGATGGTAGTCTTTTTTAAGTGCTCTATTTTGTTTACAATTACCTCTGCTAATTGCATGGCATCTGCACCTTTTCTTTTGGCTACCGAAATAGTTACCGCGGGGTATTCTGCTTGGTATTTCTTTACGGAATCACTGCCTTGACCAAAACCTAACGAAACATAATTGGCCGGAATTTGCGCACCTTCTTTTATTTCTGCTATTTGTTTTAAATAAACAGGCTTGTTATCTTTAGAACCAACTACAAGATTTTCTATATCTTCCGGAGTTTTGAGAAAACTGCCGGTTTCTATACTATATTCTGTATCGTTTAAATCGAATTTGCCGGTATGTAATTGTTGGTTATTAGCTTGAATCATTTTGGCAATTCCCAAAAAATCTAATTCACTGGTGGCTAATTTATCTTTATCTACAACAACTCGAACTTGTTTACTTCTTCCGCCAATTACTTTTGTGCCGCTTACATTTGGTATTTTTTCAATTTCCGAAAGTACTTCGGTAGAAATTTGTTGTAGCATATAATCGTCTAAACTTTCGCTCCATAATGTCAATCCTAAAACCGGCACGTCGTCTATGGCGCGGGTTTTTACCAATGGCATTGTGACGCCTTGTGGCATCAAATCCATATGTTTATTAATCTCGTTATATAATTTCACATACGAACGTTCTACGTCTTCGCCCACATAAAACTGCGCGATTAACATTCCGCCATCTTTCTGCGAAATGGATTGTACGTGCTTTATACCGGTAATATTAGAAACAATTTTTTCTAAAGGTTTTATTACCCTAGCTTCTACTTCTTGCGGACTGGCGCCGGGATAACCTACAAATATATCTGCCATTGGCACTTCTATTTGTGGTTCTTCTTCACGCGGAATTAAAAACGAGCTCCACACGCCAACTACCATAAAAACAATCATTAATAATATGGTAAGCTTAGAGCCGATAAATGCTTTGGCTATTTTGCCTGCAAATCCTTCTTTCATTCGTTTTTTATTTTTGCGTTAGCTTTACGCCGTTATACAATTTTCCTTCCGCTTGACGGATAATAGTTTCTCCGGGTTTTAAACCGCTCAACACTTCTACTTGATCACCATAGGTTTTACCCAAACGCAACCAGCGTAAAATAGCAGTGTTTTTTTTTCTAATAGTATAAACTCCGGTAAGTTGCCCTTGTCTTACTATTGCCGCTTTAGGAATAAGTACGTTGGGATTGGTTGTTTCTGCATTCGGTTTTTCTGAGCTTACAAAATTAACCCGCGCAAACATTCCGGGTTTTATATTTTCGTTAGGGTCTAATAACCGAACTTTTACCAAGTACTGTCCGCCCGTATTTTGCGCAGACGGACTCATCTCTATCACTTCTCCTTTTAATTCTTGTTCTATGGAACTAATGGTAACACTAGCTTTTTTATTTTTTTGTATAGAATTAATTTGACCCTCCGGTACCATTGCAAGAATTTGCAAAGCCTTCTCACCTTCTAAACGTATTAAAACCTGTCCGGGATTAGCCAAATCTCCTTCTTGAATGTTTTTGCTTGTAACCACCCCTTCAAAAGGAGCTTTTATATTGGTATAAGAAAATTGCGCTTGTACTTCTTTTTGCATTTCTTTGGCAGCATTTAAACGGGCTTGGGCCATTTTAAAATTTGCCTGCATATCGTCCAATTCTTTTTGCGTTGCACTATTTTTATTAAAAAGACTTTGGTAGCGCTCATAATCTTTTTTTGCCGTTTGGTAAGAGGCTTGCGCTTCGGCCACACTGGCTTTGCTTTGTGCTAATTTTGCTGAAAGGTCTGCGTTGTTTATCTTTATAAGAAGTTCTCCTTTTTGTACTTCATCACCTAAAGAAACTAATACCCTATCTACATAACCGGAGTTACGCGTACTCAAATTGGCAGTATTGGCGGCTTCTACCGTTCCGCTTACGCTAATTTGGTTGGCTGAAGTTTGGTTGCTTATCGTGTAAGTAGTAACCGTTACAGGTTTTGATGTATCTTTTATGCTTTGGTTTGCCTCTTCTTGACAAGAAGAAAACAGCAAAACAGCTAATAAATTTATACTTAATACTATTCTTTTCATCTTTTATTGTATAGGATTAATTGCTAGTTGTTTTTATATATTATTGGTTAAAAACCGTAGGTAAGCTACCGCATAGTTATAGTTATAAATACTTTGGAAGTATTCTAGTTGCTTTTGAGCGTACAAAACTTCGGCTTCGAGCAACTCGGTTGTTTTTTCGATTCCTTCTTCAAAACGGTTGGTCCTAATACGTAAAGCTTCTTTTGCTTGGGTTATTGCCATTTTTGCTAAGTTTACCTGGTTTTTGATGTCTGCTTTTTGTCGTCTTGCTTTTTGAAGCTCTAATTGACTGTTATTTTTATAGTGTTCTGCTTCTAAACGCGCTTTTTGAAAACGAGCTTTGGTTTCTTTGGTTTTACCGAAACGTTTTCCGCCATCGAATAAATTCCACGAAAGTTCTGCTCCAAAAAGATAACCGTCTGCTCCCGCCTGAAATATTTCGTCATCATGCCATTCATAAGAGCCAAAAGCATTTAGCCGCGGTAAAAAATTCATTTTGCTGGCTTTGTATTGTTGTTCCTTAGCTTCGCTGGCAATTTGCATAGCCAAAATATCGGGCCGATTTTCTAAAGTGCCCGATGCATCGGAAAGTGTTTGCACCATTTTTAAACTATCTGTCGGTTTAAATTGAATATCTGCCGGTTCATTCATTAAAACCGATAA
Source organism: uncultured Mesonia sp. (assembly GCA_947494545.1). Taxonomy (GTDB): domain Bacteria; phylum Bacteroidota; class Bacteroidia; order Flavobacteriales; family Flavobacteriaceae; genus Mesonia. Next base: position 22,798 of record CANLVH010000023.1, read on the forward strand.
ATAATTGGAAGCATTCTGAATATTGCTTTTGGCAAATTGCAGTTTATTTTCCAGTTCGGTTACGCGCATATTTACCATTAAAACATCGGCTTGTTGTAAATACCCGGCCGCTTGATTGTCTTTTGCAATCCGCAAGTTTTCTTCGGCTACAGCCAAAGATTTTTTTAAAAGGTTTTTTGTTTTATATGCCAATTGCAATTGCATATAAGCCTGTTCTACTTGCAAACTGATATGTTGCGCGGTGCGTTCCTGTTGCAATTGATTGGCCTGCAAAGCAGATTTGGCCGCTTTGCGTTGATAGATACCATCTAAATTAAGTAAAGGCATTTGTACTTCTACTTTGGTTTGAAAGTCTTGAATTTGAGACGGATTGTTTAAAGTAGCAGGATTAAAATCTGCTTGTGTTAAAATCTCTTGGTTCAACTTAGAACCAAAAGCCATTAACGGATTGGTAGTTGCCATACCCGTATGCGAAGCTTTGATTTGTGGCAAAAAAACAGCGGCTGTTTGTTGGTAGGCAGCTTTGGCCGCCAAAACATCTTTTTCTGCTATTTTAATTTGTGTATTGCCAGTTTGAGCCTTTTGTAAAACTTCGGCTTTTGTAAGGCTTTGTATATTCTGCGCTTGTGTACGAAGTCCCGCAAGAATTATAAATATTATAAATAAGCTACCTCTCATTTGTATTTAATTTTAATACAAAGATAGCTGGTCAAAACAGTGTATTTGGTAACTTAGGTTACGCTCATAACGGAATACTAGAAATATAATAAAAGTTTAATTTATGTTAAAACATTATCAATTCACAAAATTTTAGTCTGAATAATTATAAATAAAATTGCTTTGCTTGTATTTTTGAGAAAAACAAAAAACAAGAACTATGAAAAAGATAATTTTAACTGGTTTGTTAGGCGTATTTGCGTTTGGTGTAGCTAATGCACAAAGTATATTAGATTTACCTAAAAATGCGCAAAATGTTTTGAATGACCATTACAAGGATTGGAAAGTTGAGCGCGTAAATATTGATAGAGATCAGGACGACCGTGATGAAATGTACGAAGTTCGCTATGAAAACGGTACTAAAATTGACTTTAATGATAAAGGCGAAATAACCGAAATTAAAGGCAATAAAGAAATACCTGCGGAGCTTTTACCAATGTCTATTAGAGATTACGTAAATAAAAAATTTCCTAAACAAAAAGTTACCGAATGGGAATGGGACGATAATGAACACGAAGTAGAACTTTCTGATGGTACTGAATTGGAATTTGATAAAAACGGAAAGTTTTTAGAAGAAAATAAATTCTTAGGTATAGATTGGTAAGTTTAACCAAAGCAGAAATAACAAAAAAGCAGCTCTTTAATATTGAAGAGCTGCTTTTTTAATTCTGTAAAACGATGCTTAAAAGGTTTTTGCGTTTTTTACTTTTTGCTTAGTAATAGCTTTTTCCAAAACATCTTTCATATCTGATACATAATGGAATTTTAATCCTTTTAAATAATCAACCTTAATTTCTTCTACATCTTTTTTATTCTCTTCGCAAAGAATTATCTCTTTAATTCTGGCACGTTTTGCAGCTAAGATTTTTTCTTTTACACCACCCACCGGCAAAACTTTTCCACGTAAAGTAATCTCGCCTGTCATAGCAATGTTTTTCTTTACTTTCCGTTGTGTAAATAAAGAAACCAAAGATGTTAACATAGTTATACCGGCGCTAGGTCCGTCTTTTGGAGTTGCACCCTCGGGCACGTGAACGTGGACGTTATATTTATCAAAAATGTCCGGTTTTATACCAAACTCTTCTGCGTTTGCCTTAATATATTCCATTGCAATAGTTGCCGACTCTTTCATTACCTTACCAAGGTTTCCGGTAATGTTTAAGTTACCTTTTCCATTAGACAAGATAGATTCGATAAAAAGAATATCGCCGCCTACACTTGTCCACGCCAAACCGGTAACCACACCAGCAACCTCATTGTTTTCGTATTTATTATGTTCTAATCTGGCAGGGCCTAAAATTTCCCGAACATCTTCATTGGTTATTTTGGTGTTATATTCTTCTTCCATAGCAATGCTTTTGGCAACATAACGCACCACTTTGGCAATTTGTTTTTCCAAACCACGCACGCCGGATTCTCTTGTATATCCTTCTACAATTTTTTCTAATTGCGGCTTGCCAATTTTAATGTCTTTAGAAGTAAGGCCGTGCTCTTTTACTTGTTTAGGAAGCAAATGTTGCTTTGCTATTTCTATTTTTTCTTCTATAGTATAACCGGTCATATTTATTATTTCCATCCGGTCTCTCAAAGCTGGCTGAATGGTACTTAAGCTATTGGCCGTTGCAATAAACATTACTTTAGAAAGATCAAAACCTAGTTCTAAAAAGTTATCGTGAAATTCGCTGTTTTGCTCAGGATCTAAAACTTCAAGCAAGGCCGAGGAAGGATCTCCTTGATGACCGCTACTCAATTTATCTATTTCATCTAAAACAAACACCGGATTGCTGGTGCCAGCTTTCTTTAAACTTTGAATAATTCTACCCGGCATTGCGCCAATATAAGTTTTTCTATGTCCGCGTATTTCAGCTTCATCACGCAAACCACCTAAAGAAATGCGCACATATTCTCTACCCAAAGCTTCTGCAACAGATTTTCCTAAAGATGTTTTACCTACTCCCGGAGGGCCAAATAAGCAAAGAATAGGCGATTTCATATCGTTTCTAAGTTTTAAAACTGCCAAGTATTCTATTATTCTTCTTTTTACTTCTTCTAAACCATAATGATCGCGGTCTAAAATCTTTTGTGCTCGTTTTAAATCGAATTTATCTTTACTGAATTCATTCCACGGTAAGTCTAAAAATAAATCCAAGTAATTGCGCTGAATGGAATACTCTGCAACTTGCGGATTCATACGTTGCATTTTAGCGAGTTCTTTTTTAAAGTGTTTCGCCTCTTTTTCATTCCATTTTTTCTTTTTTGCCCGCTGGCGCATTTCTTCAATTTCGCCTTCGTTGGTAGCTCCGCCAAGCTCTTCCTGAATAGTTTTCATTTGCTGATGCAAGAAATACTCTCTTTGTTGTTGGCTCATATCGCTTTGCACCTTAGATTGAATATCATTTTTCAATTCTAACTTTTGATACTCAACATTCATCAACTTTAAGGTAGATAACGCCCTGTTTTTTAAATCGTTGGTAGCCAATAAATTTTGTTTTTCCTCTACGGAAAGATTCATATTAGACGAAACAAAATTTATTAAAAAAGACGGGGTTTCTATATTTTTAATAGCAAACGATGCTTCTGAAGGAATTGCCGGACTGTCTTTAATAATCCGCAAAGAGAGGTCTTTAATAGAATCTATAATAGCCGAAAATTCTTCGTTGTCTTTTGCCGGTTTTTCTTCTTGTACCGAAGAAATAGAAGCTGTAAGATAAGGAGTTTTTTTTACGATTTCATTTATTTCAAAACGTTTTTTCCCTTGAATAATTACAGTTGTATTGCCATCAGGCATTTTTAAAACACGTAAGATTTTTGCAACCACACCTAGAGAGTAAATGTCTTTTGCCCCCGGATTTTCTACGCTAGAATCTTTTTGGGCCACTACTCCAATGGTTTTATCGCCATTATTGGCATCGTTTATCAACTCGATAGATTTGTCTCTTCCGGCGGTAATTGGTATTACAACTCCGGGAAACAAAACCGTGTTTTTTAGAGGTAATATTGGTAACTCTAGCGGCAGTTCTTCGCGTTCTATTTCATCTTCATCTTCCGGCGTCATCAACGGAATAAGTTCTGCGTCTTCGTTAATATCTTGTAATGACAAATTGTCTATACTAAATACATTCGATTTTCCCATAGTTTATATTTGGTCAAACTGTCAGTTTTACAGCTTATATTATACTTATTTAATTTATCTGCAAGCTATATAAACTTGCCTCTAGTATAGGTCAATTCCTATGCCAGCTTTTAAAACCGTAAATAGAAAGAGTTCTATAGGTATGTAGTAAAAGCTATAAATAGAAATTATCTAGATAAAAGAAATCAAATCACTTTTCATTTACGAAAAATCTTAAATCTATTTTTTGAAAAATTGACTTTTATTTTTATTAATTTTTTGGGCGTTTCCCCACCCCTATAAAAATTTGGGGAGGGGTCAGGCTATCCGCTTTTAGGCTTCAACAAGCCTTGGGGCTTGTTTGCAGGCTAACCGCTACTATCCTTAACGCGGTTTCAGGGCTGTAGGCTATAAGCTTTATGCTTTAAGCTTTCTAAATTTTAAATTTTAAATCGAAGGGATTACTTTTAAATAGGTAATAACACTCTTAGACGATATCATTACTAAGATGCTATCTAAAATATGAAGTAGGCGCAACTGGGAGTTTTG
>CANLVH010000024.1 GCA_947494545.1 uncultured Mesonia sp.
CCTATTGACTCCCTTCCCTCGGGGAAGGGCCGGGGATGGGAATAGAATTCATACATAAATTCTTACCCTGCCTTTACGGGAAAAAAAGAAAATTTTCAACTTCAACTTCAACTTCAACTTCAACTTCCATTTCAATTTCAAAAAACCTATTGACTCCCTTCCCTCGGGGAAGGGCCGGGGATGGGAATAGAATTCATACATAAATTCTTACCCTGCCTTTACAGAAGAAAAAAGCTTTCAACTTCAAGTTCAACTTCAACTTCAACTTCCATTTCAATTTCAAAAAACCTATTGACTCCCTGCCCTCGGGGAAGGGCCGGGGATGGGAATAGAATTCATACATAAATTCTTACCCTGCCTTTACAGAAGAAAAAAGCTTTCAACTTCAACTTCAACTTCAACTTCAAAAAACCTATTGACTCCCTGCCCTCGGGGAAGGACCGGGGATGGGAATAGAATTCATACATAAACTCTTACCCTGTTTTTACGGGAAAAAAAGAAAACTTTCAACGACAGATATTCTATTATTATCATTCGTCTGCTTCATACATGCGCTGCTGCAAGACATCTTTTAAAAAGTTTAAAAATTTAGTGTTATCTATCTTTCGTGCCCTTATTTCTAAAAAAGCACGATATACATCTCCCAAGTCAATTTGAAAGCTTGTTTCTAATAAGGTTACTATTTGTTTTAAATCGGCTTGACCGTGATTAAAAACTTTAGCCGTATGCAAGGCGTAAATCAATTCAATTAAATCTACTTTTCTAGCTGTCCAAAGCAACTTATTACTAGATAAGTTTAGACCGTTAACTTCTTTTGGACTTAGTTTTTTTTGCAACAAAACTATTAATCTCTCGTAAGCTAAAATAATCGCCAAGCAACCATCCCGGTTGGTAGAAAAATTAGGGTTTTGAGAATAATAAATTTTACCTTTATATAGTTGTGTTTCTTTTCTGCCTCGTAAAAAATATTGCTCGTCAAAAATGCTCAAACCACGTTTATAGTATAGATAAAACTCAAAATTATGTTGCAAATAATTCTCATAGTCTTTTAAGCGGTTTCTATAAAACTTTCGTTCTCTTTTTTTACAGGCTCTTGGTTTCTTGCTTTCTATACGCAATAACTCTTTATAATATATATAAATGCTTTCCTGCACGGGCTTGATGGTTTTAAAAAAGTAACATTCGGCTTGAGGCGTAGCAAAACCAATTGCTTGTACACGCTCTTGCAGCTGTTCTAGTCCTTTTTCTGCAAGTTTAATGGCCTCGGCAATTTTTAACAGTTGGTTAGAAGGGCTTTTTTCTAATCCGGTAAGTTTCCTTTCGGTTTCCTTCAAAATTCTTTTATAAGTTTTCATAATAGAGATTTTAGAAATCTTAAAGTAAAAGAGCAAATGCGCCTTAAAAGAGAAATAACCCATACTTAAATGACGGTTTTTCCCTCATAAAAGATGTATAGCGCATTTTATTTTAGCGGTATGCATAAATACCAGTTATATTATACCGTTTACTCCAAATGCGCTAAAACAAGACAGTTTTTTATAGATAAAATGAGTTGTCTAAATACGTATAGCTATATACGCCGGTCTTTGCCCGACTGCCATCCGGAAAAAATTTTAATCTTTATAGATTGGGATCAAGTATCACCGCAAACAATTTTTCATAGTAGTAAGCACGACTATTTTACAGTGGTCTTTTCATTTAAAAACCAAACTCCAATTTTCACCCAAACTTCATTTTCTCTTATATTTTCTTCAAAAGAATCTATTAATATACATATGTGCAGAGAGGCTCATAAAGCATATTTACAACAGCAAAAAAAATTCTTAAAACTCACTTCCGGCAACGATTATAAGTTTATACTTTTAAAAAACATCGCATTTTTAAAAGCAGATAATATCTATACAAAAATATACCTGACAGACAATCGCTGTATTCAAGCATTTTCTACCTTAAAGTCTTTTCAAAAACGGCTTCCAAATAACTTTGTTAGAGTACATAAGAGTTTTATTATTAATACGGCTAAAGTGTACAGGATTAATTTTCAAAAGAGACAAGTATATTTCCATAAACAACAAACCCCTGCTCTTTTCTCTAAAAAACACCGAGCCACAATAGAGCTATTAGAAAAAAATTACAACCTATACAGTTACTAACATAAGTGCATATAAAAACTAAATCCTAACTAGCATTCGTCTCACTGGTATGGATATTTTTCTACAAAACAGAAATATGGACATTATAAAGTAAGGCTTTGCAATCTTTTGCCCCGGTATATGTTTTGGTTTGCATAAAAAATCTCATCCTGAGCACAGACGAAGAATTTTTTATTAAGAAAAAATGAGCAAACGGGATTAATAATGAAAATAGTGATAAAACTTTCAAGCTAGAATCAGTTATCAGCCTAAATTCTATAACTATAAAATTCTAAATGATTTAAAAATTGTTTACTTTATATTCTGTATCAATTATTATAGCAATAATGTGGTGAGTAAAAAAGAAAAAAGATGATTTTAAATACAACCCCCAAATCACTTTAAACCAATCCCTTAAAAAAGCACCCCATTCCCTAAAAACAACCTACCATTCACTAATTGCTGTTTTAAAAACCCCTCTGCCAAACCGCTCTTCTCTAATTTAGACTTACAAAATTTTGTTTCCCCCGGGGCTTAAAGGCTAATAAATGCATGGATTAGCCAATCATTAATTCATTTAAAATATCATTATTATGAAACGCAAAGGCAATCTATTCTTGTTACTTTTCGGGTTATTGGTTTTATCATGTACACCGCAAGCAATCGAAACCGAACCTAACAATCTAAACGAAAAGGTAAATCCGGATTTATCAGATACCGGTGATGATACCGATACACATCCGGATAACGACAAAGATGCAGACGAGTAAATATTTGTAAGAATAGCCATACAAGTCTAAATTATTTGTTAATTTTATCTGTTAAACGAAGATAAAATGCCAAATGGCTCGATTAACAAGCATATTGTTAGTAGTTCTATGCAACTATTCCGGTTTTGCCCGGGTCGAGCCATCTTTTCAAGACAGCCTAAGTCGTTTTAAGCAAGTAAATTATCCAATTCCCACAGCAAAAGCTTTTAGTAATAAAGCAATTAAAGCGCTTAAAAAGCGAGATTCCTTAAAGTTTAAAAAAGCTAATGCCCGGGCCTTGCATTTAGCACAAGCTTGGAAAGATAGTCTTGGTATAGCCGATGCTTATTGGAATTACGCTGCATATCATATAAAATACCAACAGTACGATAGTTCCTATTATTACTATAATAAAAGTAGAAAAATGTATGCTGCTCTTAACCATACTTATTACGAAGCTAAAATGCTATACAATTTAGCATACACCAAAAGCAAAATAAAAGATTATGCGGGTGCAGAACTGTTAGCTATAAACGCTGTCAAAAAATTCAAGCAATTAAGCAAACACAAATCCCTCTACAAGAGTTTTAATTTACTCGGCGTTATTTTCGAAGAAATAGAGCAATACGATAAAGCCATAAACTACCTGCATAAAGCAGCTAAATACTTAAACAAAAGCAACAGCAAAAAAAAGAACAGATACCAAGCAGGTATATACAATAATCTGGGCATTATTTATCAAAAAAAGAACCAACAACAAGATGCAATAGCCTATTTTAAGAAAGCCCTTACTATAAAAGACATAGATAAAACAGATGCCAAGTTATACGCAAGGCTAAAGGATAATCTAGCCTTTAGTAAATTTCTTGAAGGAAACAACCTATTAGTGGAAAAAGAACTACTTAGCGCATTAGATTTAAGGAAAAAAATAAAACACCTTCCCGGACAAATAATTAGCCACCTACATCTTGGGCATTATTATATTGCAAATAAAGATACCCTTACCGCCATAACCCATGCAAAACAAGCATTAAATTTAGCCAAAAACATTCAACTTAACCGCGATATATTAAATGCTTACCAATTATTAGGCAAGTTGCAACCATCTAAAACACAAGAATATTTTGAATTGTATATAAACTTGCAACAAAAAATCAAATTTCAAGAAAGAAAGGTAAAAAATAACTTTGCGAGAATACAGTACGAAACCGGCACCTACATAGCAAAAAACAAACAACTAACGGTGCAGAATATCCTGCTATGGGCTGGGGTATTGGTCATGCTCTTATTCTTACTTTTTATCTATTTTCTGGGTAAACAGCGACAAAAGCATAAAAAATTATTTTACGAGAATCAACAAAATAAAGCCAACGAAAAAATTTACCAATTAGAAATTCAACAAAGAACAGAATGGGAAAAAGGTAGGAAAATAGAAAGACAACGCATAGCAGAAGATTTACACGATTCTGTTTTAAGCAAATTATTTGGTCTGCGACTTGGTTGGTCGTATCTCAAGTTAGAAGCAAATGCTCCCATTCTTAAACAACACCACGATAACATACGGCTACTCCAACATATTGAAGAAGATTTGCGAAAAATTGCCCGCAACTTACAACAAAAAGAGGTGGAAGAAGAAAATTTCGAAAACCTTCTCTATAAACTTATTAAGCAATTCAAGAAGCTATACGCCCTACCAATAGCTTTTCAAAGCTCTAAAATTCCTTGGCACAACTTATCGCCTTATGTAAAAGTAAATATTTACCTCATAATTCAAGAAGCGCTGCAAAATGCACTTAAACATTCACAAGGCAGTAAAGTTGCAATAAGCATCTCCTTAAAAAACAACCAGTTGCGCCTTAGCATTGCAGATAATGGCAAAGGCTTACAAAAAACCGTTTCCTATAAAGGTATGGGTTTTAAAAACCTAGAATCTAGAACACAGAAATTACTTGGTACTTTTTCTATCTATAGTTCAAACAAAGGTACGCACCTAGAATTTATATTTAATTTTAATAAAATCAGTGCCTTATGAAAACTACAAATTATAATGTTATGCTGGTAGACGATCATCCCATTATTACCTCTGCTTATAAAAAAGCTTTTCAAGAAGTAGCGGAGACCCAACCCTACACGTTTAGCATTAAGGTCGCACACGGTTTCAAAGAAGCCATATACATTTTAGATCATTATTATACAACAAAAAATTTAGACATCATTTTTATTGATTTAAAGCTACCGGCTTACCAAGAAAGGAAAATGTATTCTGGTCAAGACTTTGCCCTGCATGTTAAGGAGCAGTTTCCACAAACCAAAATTGTCATTGCCACAATGTACAGCAACCATTTCAAAATACACAACCTCTTTAAACGCCTTAACCCGGATGGTTTTCTTATAAAAAGCGAACTTACAGATACAATCATGTTTAGCTGCATTAAAGAGATTATAGAAAACCCACCTTTTTATACAAAAAAAGTCATTCGTTCCTTACGTAAAAACCTAGCTAACAATATTGTGCTAGATGAAACAGATATAGAATTACTCTACCAAATCTCTATTGGCAGTAAAACCAAAAACCTCCCGGATATACTTCACTTATCCTTAGCCTCTGTAGAACGACGAAAAAAAAGATTGCGCGAACTTTTTGACATTGCAGAAGAAAAAAATGACAATGCTTTAATTGTTGCCGCCAAAGAATTAGGTTTTATATGAGGGGAAACCCGCTTACCTAGAGGGAAAACCCGCATAAGTTGGAAGAAAACCCTCAAAATCTGAAAAAAACCCCCTAATAAAATTACAATCCATTCCCCTACCTTAGTCTTCACCTTATCAAACATTTAAAAACGATGGACTCCGGGTTAAAAATAATAGTCATTACTGCCAGCAAATACCTATTGGTTATCTTGTTTATTTATGCAGGTATTACCAAACTCTTAGACAGGCAAGCGTTTTATACGAGTTTGCTTAATTCGCCGCTGATTCCCGGCCATAAAGTATTTATAAACAGTTTATCATGGTTTGTTCCGGCAGTAGAGCTTTTACTTGCCGCCATTTTATTACTGACTAAAAAATTAAAAAAAGCTTTTATAGGCGCTGCAATACTCTTAAGTATCTACTCCCTATACATTAGTAGCATATTATGGCTTGCACCGTATGTGCCTTGCTCCTGTGCAGGCATTATAAAGGGAGCGAGCTGGTTACAGCATTTAATTTTTACTCTCTTCTTTTTGCTAATAAGCCTCTTGGCAATTTTTATAAGAAATAAATACCATAAAAAACACTAACATATTATTGCGCGATAATGCAGGAGAAAGCCGAAAACCTGTAGAACAGAGTAGGCAATTTTTATTAACACATAAATTTTTATTACAATGAAAAATATAAAAAGAATAATGCCAATAATGGCATTCGTATTAGCCGTTGGCTTGGCATTTGCTAACAAAGCAAATGTGCAATCTGCGGGATGGGTAGAACGCAATGGCGTTCCCTATGAGCTAAAAAGTGATCCTTGCACAAGTGGTAGCGAAAATTGTTCAGTGATTTTTGCCAATGATCCTTCTGGCACAGTTCACCCTGTTTACATGGATCAAGGCCTTCAACAATTAAAGCCCGATGGCAATGGAACACCATATATTATCAATGAATAGTATAAGTAATTACCATAATAGCCCTTGCAGCTTTTTGCAAGGGCTATTTTTTAATTTATAAATCAGGTTTGGGTTTTGCTATAAAATTCATCAAAAACTTATCGTCAAGATATTTTTTTGCAATTTCAGAAATATTTTGCTTTTCTAAAACATCTAAAATTTTATCTATTTCCTTTCGATGTGACAAGTTTTTTCCAAATCGATAATGCTCATATAAACTCTCCATTATACGCCTATTCTTATATCTCTGCTTATCAGAATACTTAGGCACTATATAAGTATTTATTACTTCGTGATACAAGTTATTTTCTATCCCATTTTTCTTTAACTTAGCAAATATATCTCTCAAATCTCCCTGTACCTTTTTAAAATCCTTTTTAGCACAGCTCAGCATCAAATTGATACTCGCCGTATGATTATTTCTATCTATTTCACTTCGCGCGAGAGCCAAATAAACTGCTCTTTTCTTTTTAAATCGTAATTCACTGAGTTGAATCTCAAGCACTTTTGCCAATATAGCATATTCTATTTCTTCTTGCAAAGTAATTGAACCCCGCATCCCTTTTAAAAACTTTTGATAAATATGTACATTCATCAAGTTTTTATTAGGATAATAAATTTCCTTATGGGGTCTGTGTGGTAAATACCTGTTTTTTGACGCCTTGAAAGTTTTATAAGGTATGTGTGAGGCTTGTGGCAAGTTTCCCAAATATTTCGATAGTAATGGCAAGACTTTTTCTTTAGAAAACGCTCCCGTCATAATAAAAGTAAATTTACTTGGATTTTGCATTAAACTTTTATAGAGCCTATGTATATTCTGTAATTTGACTTCTTCTATTGAAGGATCCCACTTAATATCTGTCATACCCGCTACTTGTCTTCTTACAAAGTCTATAAATTCTTTTCTTGTAGATGTTCTTAAAGATTTTTTCTTTTCTTCTCTTTTCCAATCTAAAAATGCCTCCTCATCCAAACGTGGTTCTGCGATATACAAATAAATAAGTTGGAGTGCCGTTTCCAAATCTTGGAGATTCACTTCTGTTTCAATTCCAGTCTCATGTAAGCTTATGTAAGGAAGAATCCCCATATTAAGACTAGTATCTTTCAAGTAGTTTGCCAGTTGAAATTTATTCCAATCTCCTGCACCAGTATGACGTACAATTTCCGGTGCCTTTAAGGCCGTTAAAAAATTCGTATCATCAAAGACAGAGGCCCCAATGGGCGAAAAACTTTTCAACATAATTTTATTTTTATATCTGCCGGCATTGGGTTCAAATGCTTTAAGTATTAGAGTTAGCCCATTCTGCAATACATATTTATGTCCGCCCAATTCATCCGTGCCCCTGTCAAGTATGGCGCCGGGAACCAGAGACGCTAGTTTTTCATTGGAGATTAAACGGTTTGGTATATCAAAAAGATAATCTCTACTATCCTCCCAACTTTCTTTTATCCATCGTCGAATAGTTTCTTCTGTAAAGCTTATATCATCCTCTCCTTTTGGTGCAATAATCGCAATGTCTTCTGGTTCTCGAACTAAATAATTCTTTAGCCACCCATTATAATCGGCTAAAGATAGTTGTTTTAAATGCCCGGATTGATTGCTAAAAAGCGGTTTATTGTTTACAAAATTTTGTCGAATCTTTTCTTTCCAATAGTCAGGGTTATTCTTATTGGTTGTCTTCAAATTAACAAGGAGTTGCTTCTTGTGTTTTTCAAATTCATTTTGTTCTATCCCATTTATCCTAATATCTTTATAAATAGAAAAAGCCTTTTGAATTCCTTTTTTTGCATGAGATTTAGGCGTTTTAACCTTCAATTTAACAGCAGGAACTTTATAATCTTCAATAAAGGATAAGGAATAAGGTATATTATATCCCAATTGAGCCTCAGCTAAACGTTGATTAAAGATTTGTCGAAAAATTCTTTTATTTGCTTCTTCTTCCATTTTTACAACATTTTCGCCACCACCTTTGTAATCTCTAAAGTAAAAATGAAAATAAAAGGGAGCTGCGATCTCTTTTGGTATTTCTTCTATATCTGTCAGAGTTACAAACTGTTTCGGCCGTGAGAGATAATTCCCCTCACAATTATTTAAACTTCTAACCTCTTTAGGAATAGCTATCTTAGAAAAAGTATTTTTTATTTTCTTTTCCATAGCATCCACGTTTTCTATGTCACCAATAACCGCAATAGCCATAAGATCAGGACGGTACCAATCTTTATAAAAACGTTTTAAAGGTGCCACATCAAAACTCCGCATATACTCCTGATAATCAGCTGGTTTTCTAATATTTTTTGTACAGGTAGACAACAAGGATATCATTTTCCATTCTTTATACCATTTTTGTCCTTCCCCCATTAAGTATTCTTCGAATATAGCCCCACGCTCACCATTAATATCTTTCACTTCAAATTTTATCTCTCCCGAAACGATATCTTTAAAAAACAATAGACCCTTATCTAATGCAATGCTCCGTCTAGAAGGATAATTAAACGAGTAAAAAGTTGCATCGCCTCCTGTCTTTCCTCCTATATCTCCAGCTTTCATATGCAATTTCTCCAACAGCTCATTGTCACTAAGTATGTGTGAAAAATGTTTCGTTCTTACCAATGCCAGATGCTCCATAAAATGAGCCATTATTACTTGATCGTGATCTTCTTGTTTCGACCCTACTTTTAAAATAAGCTCCATATTTACTTTCCCATTATTTTCAGAGGTGGGCTTTATATAATAAGTGAAACCATTTTTTAACTGGCCATACCGTATTTTGTTATCTTTTGACAAAATATCGATAGGTCGTGCCATTAGACTTATAAACGGCAGCATAAAAAATACTGCTATCTTAATCAATTTATTGCTCATAATTGTTTTAATTTAATAACCTGGGTTTTGGGTGAGATTAGAATTTTTCATACGTTCCTGCTCAGGAATGGGATATCTTATATCGGTTGCCTCCCAATCTGCATTTGGTTTATCCAAAAGATAGTCACTGTTTCCCGTGCGTTTCAGATCAAACCATCGATGCCCCCATTCAGCAAAAAATTCTTTTCTCCTCTCTTTTAAAATAATCTCTAAAATCTCTTGCTGGGTCATATCCAAACCTTCTATTAAAGTTAGCCCGGCTCGCGCTCTTATGGTATTTACATCCTCTAAGGCACCACTAATATTACCCTGCTTAGCTCTTGCCTCAGCCCGAATCAAGTATTGTTCTGCCAAGCGCAATACCATAGAATATTCGCTTATCTCTCCACCTGAAGCATCATATTGTATTTTATACTTATACGGATAATAAAAAACTTCATTTTCAGACTGGAAAATTCCAATCCAATTAATAAAACGTAAATCTTCCGTCCCTGACCAAGTTTCAATAAAATCTTCCGATAATGTGACAGAAGTAATAGTGCTAGAGTTCCTTATAAAAAGATTCCCCTCGCGGGTGTGGGTAAAACTACTACCCCAACCTATAGGGGAAATTTGCCAAATGGCTTCCCGGCTGTTGGCCAAAAACACCTGAGCGGGGTTTTCCAACAGCGCATAAAGGGAAGCCTGGCTAATTACCTGACTGCTGTAATATTCTGCTTGTTGCCAATCTTCTTTGTACAAATAAACTCTGGCCAATAAGGCCATGGCAGTAAAACGGTTGGGTTTTGTTCGATCTTGATTTTCATAATCACTATCCAACAACTCCATAGCACCTTCTAGATCTCCGATTATTTGTTCTATTACTATTTCCTTAACTTGTCTCGGTGCTATGCCGTTCTGGTCATATTCAGTTTGAGTAAGTAAAGGCACATCTCCATAAAGGTTAACCAAATTCCAATAAGTAAAAGCTCTAACAAATTTAGCTTCCCCCTCTAACTGAAAAGCGGTCTCCTCTGTAAGACCAGAAGAATTGCTAATACCCTCTAGTAAAGCATTGGTCATATATATCATATTGTAACCGCTTGCCCAGAGATCAAAATTCCAAGAGTTTGCTGGACTAATGGCATTTTGTGAAAATTCTAAGATTTCTAAAATATTGGTCGTAGGGATAAAGTTATCTGCCGAAAGACCTGCTAGAAAAGTTACAGAGCGATTCCCGCCATTGGCAAAATTTGCGTTAAAAAGTTGATTATATATACCTGTCATCGCACTCTTTGCAGTTTCATCATCCGCAAAAACAGTCGCGCTTGTAGTAATATGATCGGGTACATCCACTTCTACAAATTCTTCACAAGAACTCAATAAAAAAACAAATGCGATAAAGAATATAGAACTTTGTATTTTAATATTTTTCATTTTTTTAATTTTAAAAGTTTAACTGAAAACCTCCGGTAATACTTTGTAGCGCAGGAAGCGTATAACTATTCGTTTGTTGCGGATCTAAGCCTACATAGTCGGTTAGTGTAAATAGGTTCTGACCGTGTAAGAAAATTTCAAGTTGTTTTAGCCCTGTTATTTTCAACAACTTTTTGGGTACACTATATCCCAGGCTTAGGGTTTTAAGCCGGATAAAAGAAGCATCGGTAATAGCAAAATCACTGTTATAGGCATAGTTATTATAGGCTAAAAGAGCATACACAGATTGCGATGCAGTTTGTACAGTCGGTAAATTCTCACCTTGCGATCCCAACTGTACCTGATGTGGTAATGTATTTCCAAGACGGCCCGGGGGGGTCGCAGAAAGTTTGTAACCTTTTTGTTTTACAAATTCTACCAAAAAACCCAACGAAAAACCTTTATAGTCTAACTGGTTATGTAAACCGCCAAAATATTGCCTACCTATATCCTTGGTAACAATCCTGTCATCATAATCATAGCGACCATCTTCATTAACATCTTCCACAGTGTAGAGTCCGGTTTCAGGGTCTACCCCCTGAAAGTTATAGAGAATTCCTAAGTTTAATGATTTCCCTACCCGATAAATGTTTTGATAAGAAGTTTCTTCAATATTGTCAAACTTCACAAGTTTATTTTCAGGCAAACTAAGATTAAAAGAAGTTTGCCACCTCAAGTGCTTACCTGTAAAGTTAAGTGTAGATAATTCTACTTCCCAACCGGTATTTTCTACCGTTGCCGCCAAATTAGCTTCCACACTGGTAAAACCCGTCGTAGCTGGTAACGGATAGCCCACTAACTGATTAGAAGAACGGTTTCGGTACCAACTTACATTAAGGTTTATTCGGTCTTTTATAAAGCCTAATTGCATACCGGTTTCAAACTTTTTATTAATCTCCCACGAAAAATTAGGATTAGTAAGCTGTGTAGGATATAACCCTCCCGGTCCCGGGGTAGCTTCATAAGCATCAAGATAACGGTAATCACCAATCTGGTCATTCCCGGTTCTACCATAACTACCTCGCAACTTCCCAAAAGAAAGAAAGCTCAAGTTTTCTTCAATAAATCTTTCTTTAGAAAATATCCAAGCCGCACCTATAGCCCCAAAATTTGCAAAACGTTTACCCGGTCCAAAGCGTGAGGAGCCATCCCTTCTACCGGTAAGGTTCAAAAAATAGGTGTGTTTCCAGTTATAACCAATACGCGCAAAAATTGCATTGTACTTATATTCTATCTCTCGATCTTCATTCACCTCTACTGCATCTGCTGCTGCTAAATTTCCTATTAGATGTGGATTGGAATATCCGGTAGCGGTCATTCTAAGATTACTATTTATACTTTCTTGAAACGTGCCGCCTATAAGAGCCTCTATTTGATGATTATTGAAACTCTTAATATAGGTTAGCTGCGGTTCAGCTATCCAAGAAGTACGATCAATCAAAGAATGTTGAGAACGATTGGATATGTAATCCCAAACAGCCGGATCATAACTTTGTATAGGAATTTTATAGGTTTCTTCACTATTTAGACGAGTATAACCTAAACTCGTTTTTATTTGTAGACCCCCGCCTAACTTGTATTCTAAGCCCATATTTGCAATTAGATTGTTCATGTTCCCTTGCCCCTCGTTTTCTAATGTTGCAAAAGGATTCGTCCACGTCGACCCTTCCCAATTAAAGCTGCCGTCCTCATTATATATGGCTGGTGCATTAGGAGGTAAGCTAAAAGCACTCCGCACGAAAGTAGCGCTACTAAACAGATCATTTTCATCAATACCATAGTTGGCAGAAAGATTCATTTTAAATTTTTGATCTTCTGAATGATGATTCAGATTGAAGTTGAAGGTTTTTTTCTGATAAGAAAAATCGCCTGGAAACACCGTGCCTTGCTTTTGATACGAGGCTCCTACCAAATAAGAGGTACGATCTCCTGACCCGGAAACATTCAAGTTCATATTGCTGAGGCTTGCCGTGCCTCCAAAAAGTTTTTTCTGCCAATTCGTGTACCTATTCTGATCCCAAACCAATAAGTCATAAGCATTTACCTCATTAGGTTCCACCCCATCGTTTTCAAAAGCTTGATGCCTCAAGTTTAAATACTGTTCTGTATTAAGCAAGTCTACAAAGTGAGATACCCGGCTTACACCGGTATAAAATCGCGCTGATACTTCGGTTTCTTTCTTTAAACCCTCTCCGCTTTTGGTAGTAATCAAAATCACCCCATTAGCCCCTCTTGATCCATAAATTGCAGTAGCATCGGCATCTTTAAGCACTTCAATACTTTCTATGTTAGATACGTTAAGTGTATTTAAAGGGTCTATACCTATATTACCTAACATTTGGTTTTGGCTAAACATTGGACTAGAGTTAAGCGGCATCCCATCCACAATATAAAGTGGTAAATTTCCATTATCGTCAAAAGTGTTTCGTAAACTGTTTTGCCCCCTAATTCGTATACTGGGCGCAGCACCTGGCACCCCTGTTTGCTGTACAATCTCAACCCCCGCCATTCTTCCTTGCAGAGCTTCCAAAGGATTAGTTACCGGCTGCAATTCCAATTCCTCTGCCGTTACTTTAGCAATATTCCCGGTACGCTCCCGCCCTGTGGTAGTATAATATCCAGCATTAATTACCACCTCCTGCAACGCATTTTCCTCTGCTTCTAAAGTAATGGGTATAAAATTACGCCCGGCAACTGCTATTTTCTGCCGTTTATAGCCCATATAACTAACTACCAAAGTATCTTCTGCCTTGGCCTTTATAGAAAATTCGCCGTCAAAATTGGTAGTTGTACCCCAATTTTTCTCCTTAAGTTGTATATGTACTCCCGGTATAGGCACTTTACTGGTATCGGTCACCTTTCCGGTAATTTCTTGCTGCTGCGCGCTTACTTCAAAAATAAAAGCACAAAAGAGCAGGCTTACAAGGTAAGACTTGTATCTATTTTTCATAAATTTGTAATGTTATTGGTTAAATAATCGAGTTTAGTTAGTAACCGCCTTCTCCATCACCCCCAAAGTTTGGAGAGGGCTTTTTTATTTTGTAATAGCCCATAGCTTTAAGTTAATAAAATAAAGAAGTGTCATGAGCAACCACAATAGGTATCTACCATAAGCAATTTAGTTTTAGGTTAAACAAAAAACATATTGCAAAACTCTTGTAAATAGTGAAGTATGCTAAGAATCTAAAGTGAGAAGTGCCAAATAATTTTAAAAAGGGCGTGAAACTCAGCTTAACGGATTGGGGTACTGGTATACCTCGGAAACGATAAGTAAGTACTCACGCCCGGGTCGTGAGCATCTCTGCTTATCCTCTCGTTCCCTAAAAATTACCAGTTTTCAATCCGAGACTCAAAGCGAATGCTTCTTAATATTTTTCTTAAAGAAGTATCGCAAAGATATTTATATAAAAGCAATTTACAAAGGTTTACCCTATGCTCTTATTCTATTAATGAATAATTGTACCCTTTCTTAGAATTATAACCCGTTTTTTAGTATTTTTGTTATAAATACTTGAAAAATGAATAATATCGTAGGAAATAAACTTAGATCGCTTCGCAAGAAAAAAGGATATACACAAGAACAAGCTGCTGATTATTTAAACATATCTCAATCTGCTTATGCTCGTATGGAAACTGGAGAAAGTAATTCTTGGTCTTCTCATATAGAAAATATTTGTGAAGTTTATGAAATAACCCCAGAAGATTTACTTAAAAGCGAAGCTGTAATTATTAATAATAATCAACAGGGCGGAAACTCAGCTTATTATATAAACCAAGTTTTATCTGAAAAGTTGATTGAGCAATATGAGGCGAGATTAAAAGAAAAAGATGATATTATCAATTTCTTAAAAGAACAACTAAATCACTAGTTAGTAATGCGCCTATCTAGTAAAGCACCCTCAATAAAACTTCTTAAATTTATAATTTTATTATTTAAATTATCGCATTCCACCTCAACAAAAAATTTATCTACTGCATATAGTGCAAAACGCCTTTTTGTTTCTATAGGATAATCTATAAATATACCTTCAGTAAAAGTTCTATGATATTGCAGCTCTTTTTTTAAAAGTTTAAATTCATAAAGCGTCATATTGTTCTTGTTAAAAAGAAATTTTATTTTCTGTTAAACCAAAAAGTAGAAGAAAGTCTTTAAAAGTATACCACAAAGAGCTCGATCTTTTTTCGCTGTAATGATTCTCCCATTTCTCTACCCTAAGCTTATTATCTTTGTAAATAAGCAATACACTGTCGTCTTTAAATTGTAGTAAGTAATCACTTTCTTCTTTGTTTTTAAATAATAAAAAAACATATTTTTTTAAAACCTCGTAACCATCTTCGCCAATAGGATTTTTATCTATATATAAAGACGTAAAGTGACCTTTTTGCGTTTTAAAAATTACCTCATATTTATCTTCGTACTGTAGAATTTCAGCATTTTCGATTTTCCCTATAGGTTCTTGAGCAATTAAAGGGGTGGCAAATAATAATGCTAAAAAGAGAAGCCGCTGCATAATAAACATTAAAAATTTTCTTATAATGCTGGTTAAGATAAGCAATTTTAAATAAATAATTGAGAAGAAAAAAGTCACTTTATCCTGTGAAGCTTTGTGTTAAAAGCATATCTTTGAGCGTATATAACTAGTTGGCGGTAATGTAAAACACAATTATAGATGAAAATAAACCGATTTACAGCTGAAAAAGTCAATGGATATCTCAGCTTTGACGTTGAATTTAATGAATCACTTACATTCCTTGTCGGAATTAATGGTTCAGGTAAAACAACCGCATTGAAACTTATCCTAGGGCTATTAAGTCCTAGTTGGATTAACTTGACTCAAATAAAATATGATTTTGCACAGGTGGACTGTGAAATTGACGGAAGTGCTTTTAAGATTAGAAGCGAATACATAGATGACGTCAAAATCAGACTAACAATTGAATCTCAAAAGTCAGAATTAAATGCAGGAAGCACTGTTAAAGTACAAGACCTGCCCCTTATTCAAATAAGTGAATTTAGTAGGTATGAAATGAGAAGTATTATGAATAGATACTCCCGGTATGAATCTCATTTTATCGAACTTGATGCTGTTAAAGCTATAAGAAAGGTAAATACACCAGCATTTCTTGGTTTAGACAGAAGAATTCACGAAGGTGGAGAGATTGATATTTTAAGTATCGAAAGCTTCATGCAGCAAAGAGATTTTACAACAGACATCAAAGGCAATTTATATGAAAGTTTATTGGACGTAGAAAAACTAATTAAAAATAGCTTTATTGAATTCTCACAAAAGCAAGCCTCGGTTAGTGCAAAACTGAAAAACAATATAATCTATTCTTCATTTGATACAATCCAGGGAAATGATGAAATAGGTATTAATATCAAAGAAGAAATAGATATTGAATCAAGAAAGGAAAGAATCTTAGCAGCTTCGAAGAACTTTGAAATTCCAAATCTTGAAGAGAAGATATTGATCTACTTTGACGAATTAAATAAAATCCAAAAAACGTTAATCAAAGAACAGAAAAAGGAAGCAAAAGAGCCAAGCAAAACTTTTATGAAAGCATTAGGTCAATGGCTTATTAACAGTCCCCAGCTTGAGCGAATTGATAAAATAATCTCAGCATATGAAGATGCACAAGCTCAAATTGAAGAGTCCTACCAGTCTTTCAAAAATTTTCAATCGCTTGCTAATCTTTATTTTGGTGAGAATAAAAAAGAGCTTAAAGTTGGTAAAAATGGTGAAATCCATATATCACTTCCGAACGGTGAATCCACAGGCATATATCGTTTGTCTTCAGGAGAGAAGCAAATCATCGTAATGTTAGCTCAGCTAATTTTTGGAAAACAGAGAGACACGTTTATTATTGACGAACCCGAGCTTAGCCTTCACTTAGGATGGCAAGAACTTTTCGTTAAAACTTTGCTCGAAGCAAGTCCTACTACACAATTTATTATGGCTACTCATTCGCCAACTATCCTTGGGAATATTGAGAATCAAGAATTTTGTCAAGACTTAACTCAAGTATAGTGATGCTAGAGTTCAAGAAACATATTCTTCCAAATCTTGGTGTGTTTTTTCGTTATAAAAACACAGTTGATGTCTTTGTAGAAGATAGTTATGACGAAGAGTTTTACAAAGTCATTATAAATCGAGTTTTCGAAAAAACAGGCCATAAGATTAATAAGCTTATCTCCTTAGGTGGAAAATCAAATGTTATTGCAGCATGCAAGGAAGATCAAGACAAGAGAGATACAAAGCGTATATACATAGTTGATGGAGATTTAGATATTCTAAATGATACAAATGAGAATAATTTGGATTATCTCTTTGTTTTAGAAAAATATTGTATTGAGAATTACCTCATTCAAGAAGACCCTTTAATAGAGATAATACACGATAACGTTTTGATTGACCGAGATAAAATAAAGAAGATCCTGAGTTTTGAAAATTGGCTGAAGGGCATATCAAGCGAATTAGTAGAATTGTTTATTCATTATGCCTTGTGCAAAAAGATTGTTCCAACGCAACGTACTATTTCTCTTGGTGTAGGAAGTATTTGTTGTCAGAAAAACAAGATTACAATTCTTGACTCTAAAAAGTGTAGCGAGAGAATTGAAACTTTAAAGGAAAAGCTTCTTGATGTTGTTTCAGAAGAAGAATATAATGATCAAATTTATAATCTAAGACAAAAATGGCCACCTTCTGTAAATCATGTTTTGACCGTTGTATCGGCAAAGGACTATTTGTTACCATTAACTGAATTCAGATTACAGAAGTTCAAGAGTATTAAAAAATTCACCTTGAGTAGAGATAGTCTAAGAATTAGGCTTGCTAAACAGATTGACGTAAAAGAACTAGAAGAGATCAAGACAAGGATAAAATAAACACTACCGCCAACATTGGCTAAGAAAACATAGGGCAGATAAGGCTTTCCGAAAGGTTTGTTCACTTAGCAAACTACGGTTTCGGTGGACAGTTAATCGCTTCGAAAGCCCTACGTTTCTTAGCCGGGGCCGTTGTGCCTAATGTTTAACCAAAAATCAACTAACAAACAAATGTCTGAAAATCAAACTTTTAATAAAGGTTCCATCTGGAGAAAATGGGATCTGCATCTTCATACTCCGAATACAAAATTAAGCGATAATTTCTCAGTTGAAGATCAAACAGATATTTGGAAAGAATATATAAATAAATTAGAGAATTCAGATGTAGAGGCGTTCGGCATCACAGACTATTTTTCATTCGAAAATTACTTTCTTTTAAAAGAAAAATACGATCATTATTATCCTGAGTCGAAGAAAGTATTATTTCCTAATATTGAGTTTCGGCTTGATATAGCTGTAAATAAACAAGGTGAAGAAATAAACCTACATTTAATATTTTCAAATGAAGTGAAAAAATCAGAATTAGATGATTTTCTAACTGAGTTAAAAACAAATACCACCAACAAATCAGGATCTAAAATTTCCTGTAAGAATTTAGAAAAAGATCAATTTAAAAGTGCCACTGTCAACCATAATCTGATTATTGAATGTTTAAATTCAATTTTTGGAAAGAGTAAACCTTATATTATTCTAGCAGCAGCTAATAATGCTGGACTTAGACCGACAAATTCTCCAAGAAAATTATCGATTACTGATGAAATTGATAAAATATGTGATGCCTTTTTTGGAGGTAGGCAGAACAAGGAGTATTTCTTAAAGAAAGACCGGTATGAAAGCGATGAAATTTCAAAACCTAAACCAGTAATCTGTGGCTGTGATGCTCATTCATTTGAAGATTTAAACGATCATTTAGGAAAATTTGTCACTAGAAAGAATAAATCTTCTGGAAATGAAGAAATCTATAAAGATATAACTTGGATTAAAGCAGATTTGACTTTTGAAGGGTTGAAACAAATCTTATTTGAACCCAGCTACCGAGTATCAATTTCAGAGAGAAAACCAAGGAATCCAATAAGAAGAGTTGAAAGCATTAAGTTTGATTTTCCTAAAAACACAATGATTAGGAGAAAAAATTCTAGTGATCAACAAAAATTTTGTTTGAGAAGAATTGACACACCAGTATTTTTCAGCGATTATTTTACAAGTATAATTGGTGGTCGAGGCACTGGCAAAAGCACAATTATAAACCTTCTAGCAGAGAAATTAAATGAGAGTACTGAGTTCTTCAAAAGATCTGAATTAATCATAAATGATGAAGTATATGATATTGAGAATGATGAAAATAACTACATCAGTATAGAAGGCACAAATGAAGTTGAATTTGTAAGTCAAGGTAAAATTGAAAAATTAGCAGAAGGAGATGAATTAACTCGCCTTATTTACGAAGAAAGAATTAAAGAAATTGAAAATGAGTTTTTTGAAATTGAAAAGGATTACAACTCAATCAATGAAAAAGTAGAGGAAAACATTAGGATTCTTTTTCGTTTAATGAAAAATATAAAACTTCGGAAAAGCAAGGAAAAAGAAAAGGAAACGATTCAAAAAATAATTGATTCAATAAATGACGAGAGATATATTTCAATAACTGAACAAATAAAATCATTAAAGAATGAACTGACCAAAATTGAACAAAGCAAAACCAATTATGCTTCACTATTAGAAAGTTTAAAAAGAACATACATACAGTACTTGTCGAATAATAATTCAAATGAAATTGATGAACGCATAAATCAAATCCTTTCTACAATTTTTGGATTAGATGAATTTAAAGATAGCGAAGAAGGAGTTATGATTGCCACGAAAAAGTTTGAGAATGTTGAACAGCGAATCATCGAAATAAATGCTAAACTAGCCGAGCAAAATCTCGCTTTAAAAGAATTCTTTGAAGAAAAAGGAACAAGTGAAGAAACAATTAAAGACTCCCAAAAAGCATCAGAAACCTTATCTAGAATTACAGCTGAAATAGAACAGATTGATGCAAATAATAAAATCCTTAAAGATCAACATTCAGAAAATTTAAAGATTATAAATAAACTACCGAACCTTTATGACCGCAACCAATCCTTGATTAAAGAAAATCTTAATGATATAAATAAAAAATTAAAAGTAAATGATGAAAATGTTTTAGATATAAAATTCAATTTCGAGTTTAATGAAGAGCAATATAGAGAGTCATTATTTAATGAGTTCTATGAAATTTTTAGAGAATATCACATATCTGGAACCTCAGATAGTCGGGTGAAAGAAGTCCTATTTTTGATTGAACCAGATTTTGATTTAATTAATTTGAAATATGAAGACTTTTTAGAAAATCTAGAAGTCCAGTTGAATCAAAATAATTATAGAAAGATAAATAACTACGTAAAAATCTTGTTTAACATATTTGAATCAAAAGGCAACTATTTAATCTACTTGTATTTAATTAGAAAACATCGTTATAATTTATCTAGATATATAAAAATTAATGGATTTTACGGTAACCGTGAATTACAATCTTGTTCTTTTGGTCAACGGTGTACAGCAGTAATCGTAACCCTACTAATGACCGGAGTAAAACCACTAATAATTGATGAACCAGAAGCACATTTAGACAATAAATTGGTCGCAGATTATCTAGTAAATTTGGTGAAAGAAAAGCAATACGATAGACAAATAATTTTTGCTACTCATAATTCAAATTTTGTAATTAATGGAGACTCTTCTTTAATTCACATTCTTAATATCCCAAATGACACGGTATTTACTAATAAAATTTCTACGACAATTGAGAACTTATCAAATCGAGAGATGTTATTAAAGCTTGAAGGAGGAAGGGAAGCATTTTTAAATAGAGAAAACAAATACGGTATATAAACACTGGGCACAACAAAGACGTATATAACAAATAGCTCAGGTATTTATAAACTGGAAATTTTGGTATATTTAGAAGTCGCCAAATCTTTTGATTTGGCTTTTTGAAAAGAAAGGTAAAATCAAAATACAAAAGTTTCGGCTTGTTGCGAGATTGAAAATTAACTCATAATTTCACGCTACTTGTCATATACAAACTCGTTACCCACAAGCTAAAAACCCACCGCACGTTCAAGCACATTTGCTTTTTTCCGAAGCTAAATCCAACGCTGAAAAACCAAAAGAGCTTTCACTTCCCCACAACAACCCAAATCAAATAATTAGTGTATTTTTACATTAAAATGAACAATAAATGACAAATATAGTTGCAAAACCCTTTTTAAAATGGGCTGGCGGTAAAACTCAATTGATTCAACAAATTGAAAACAAACTACCTAAAAATATAATTGAAAATAACTTCACTTATATCGAACCATTTGTTGGGAGTGGAGCAGTTTTGTTCTGGATGCTCGAACAATTTCCAAATATGAAAAATGCAGTTATAAACGACATAAACTCAGATTTAACAAATTGCTACACCTCTATAAAAGAAGATGTTGAAAGTTTGATAAATATACTTTTAGATTGGCAAACTGAATATTATCTTTTATCTCAAAATGACACAGAGAAAAAAGAATATTATTACGAAAAAAGAACACTTTTTAATTTAAGAACTTCAAATCAAACAACACAGAGTGCTTTATTTATTTTCTTAAACAGAACCTGTTTTAATGGACTTTTTCGAGTAAACCGTAAAAACGAATTTAATGTTCCAATAGGTAGTTACAAAAAGCCATTAATATGTAACATAGAAAATTTAAGAGCAGTTTCAAAAGTGCTTGAAAGAGTAGAAATTTTAAATGGAGATTATTCAGAAACTTTAAACTTTGCTACAAAAAACACTTTTTTCTATTTTGATCCACCATACAAACCTTTAAGTGAAACTTCAAGTTTTAATTCTTATGCAAAAGACGAGTTTAATGATTCAGAACAAATACGTTTAAGAGATTTCTGCACACAATTAGATGACTTAAATCACAAATGGATTTTAAGTAATTCAGATGTTAAAGGAAAAAATTCAAATGACAATTTTTTTGATGAATTATATTCAGATTTTAATATTCACAGAGTAAACGCACGGAGAAGTATTAACGCAAATCCAAATAAACGAGGAAAGCTAACAGAATTACTAATAACAAATAACAACAGAGAATATGCCCAAATCATTTGATGATTTTTTATCACAATTAAGCACCACAAATTCAACACTTGATTTTTTTGTTGATTTTGAAAAAATCACAAGAAATGTAGAAGCTATTTCTATAAAATTAAATCAATTAAACTATTTAATTGGTCAGGAAAATTTACAAGAAGCAGTTGAAAAACTTTTTAAAGAAAATAAAAAATGCTTTTCAGTTCTCGATATAATTATTGCGGTAAGAAATAATCGTCCAGTTTTGGATGATGACGGAAATATCAAGAAACTTTACAGCTATTTTCATAGTTCCGAATTAGTATATGAATATTTAGTAAAAACTGGACTTGCTGAAGTTTTTAAAAATAAACAAGTAAAAAATCTGGTAGATTACGTTTTTGGAATTGAAGTCGGACTTGATACGAATGCTCGTAAAAATAGAGGTGGTAAAAATATGGAAAAAGCTATCTCAAAAATATTCAAGAAAAATAATATTCCGTTTCAAGCAGAAGTTAAACATACAGCATTTCCAGAACTTATACATTTTGGAAAAGATGTAAAAAGATTTGATTTTGTTATTAAAACAAAAGTAAATACATATTTAATTGAAACAAATTTTTATAATGGTGGTGGTTCAAAACTTAATGAAGTCGCAAGATCATACACAGATCTTGCACCCAAAATCAATCAATACGATAAATATGAGTTTGTTTGGATAACTGATGGAAAAGGCTGGCTGTCTGCAAAAAACAAATTACAGCAAGCTTATAGTAATATTCCACACGTATATAATCTAAAAACCTTACATACTTTTTTAGAAAAAATTAAAAGCGAAGAAATTTAAATTTTTAAAAAACAAATTATGGCTTGTAATAAAGATCACAATGAAACAGATAACATAGTTAAAGATTTACCAATTGGACAGGAAGGTGTTGGAAGGCACAAATGTGCATCTTGCGCATATGAAATAGGCTACCAACACGGACTTCAAAAAGCTGAAAATATAAATTTAGCAAATGAATTAAATAATTTAGAAGAAAGTCAAAGAGGAGATAGAAGACATAGAAGTCCACACGCTGCATATTCTTTAGGTTATTATAATGGTGTTGTAGACAGTTACCAATGATAAGTCCATATTACAAATCAAATGATAAAAAATTCTGTCTCTTAAAAGGAGATTCTATGGAATTACTTCCAAAAATCAATCATAAGTTTGATATGGTTTTTGCAGATCCACCTTATTTTTTATCCAACAATGGTTTGTCAATTCAAAGTGGAAAAATTGTTTCAGTTAATAAAGGAAAATGGGATAAATCACTTGGCACAGAGCATATAAACAAATTCAATAGAAAATGGCTTTCATTAGTTAGAGATAATATGAAAGAAGATGCTACTATTTGGATAAGTGGAACAATGCACAATATTTTTAGTGTTGGACAAATTTTAACAGAATTAAATTTTAAAATCTTAAATATTATTACTTGGCAAAAGTCAAACCCTCCACCAAATTTTTCTTGTAGATATTTCACACATTCAACAGAACAAATAATTTGGGCAAGAAAAAATGAGAAAACACCACATTATTTCAACTATGAATTAATGAAGAAGTTAAATGGAGATAAACAAATGAAAGATGTTTGGAAACTTCCAGCAATCGCACCTTGGGAAAAAAGTTGTACAAAACATCCAACTCAAAAACCATTATCTGTTTTAACTCGTTTAATTTTGGCATCAACAAAATCAGGTTCTTGGATTTTAGATCCATTTACTGGAAGTAGCACAACTGGAATTGCTGCAAATTTAGCTAACAGACGTTTTTTAGGAATAGATCAAGAAAACGAATATTTAGAAATTAGTAAAAATCGAAAGTTAGAAATTGATGATCCAAAAATTGCTGCCAGATATAAGCAAAAAATACAAGGATTTAATAATCAGAAAGAATTGGATCTATTTTTAGCAAAAGAACCAAAATCTGAATATTCAACTGAATTGATTTTATAAATCCCTACGCTAAAAGCCATACACATTTGCAATTCGCTACAGCCGATGCTAAAAACCAAAAATTGCAAAAGAGTATATCTTTGCCAACGCTGAACGGACTGAAAAGAAAAAAAGCCAGCAGGTAACAAAGAACTGAGGTAAAAACCAACTTTTTTCTACCTTAAATTTGAGACATAATTAGCCTGTACTAAAATCTATTCAAATAGATCTTAGCTATAATATTTACTTCTATTTTATATCTATCCTTTTGCTAGAATAGATACATAATTTTCATCATAAGGCAATCCTGATTTAGCAATAGCGAAGGCTTGTTTTAAAAGCTTATTGACCACTGCAATCAACGCCAGTTTCTTGCTTTTACCCTTTGCCACGATTCGCTCATAGATTTCCCTACAACCCTTATTGTGCTTACAAGCGTTGAAAGCACATAAAAATAATAGATTTCGAAGCTTCTTATTGCCCACTTTACTAATCCTACTTCTACCCCTAACACTACTGCCTGATTCCCGTATAGTTGGGGTGGTTCCTACGTAACTACAAAGCTGCGAAGCCTTCTCAAACTTGGCAAACCCATCGGTAACTACCACTAAAAACAAGGCGGTTTTGATCCCGATTCCAGGTATGCTCGTTAGCAAGGTTAGTTGCTGTTGCTGTTCTTGTTTGACAAGCTCCAGTAAGCGAGCTTCAATTCC
>CANLVH010000025.1 GCA_947494545.1 uncultured Mesonia sp.
TCGACAGAATTTTGTATCGAAACGGAAGCGGTGGTTAGTAATTAGTAGATAGTTGGTAGTAAATGTTGAAGTATAGCGGACGTTGAATGAAATTCGACAGAATTTTGTATCGAAACGGAAGCGGTGTTCAGTGAGCAGTAAGCAGTTGGCAGAAATAAGAAAATAAAATAAAACATGAATAAAGTAGGAGTTATTATGGGCAGCACGAGCGATCTTCCGGTTATGGAAGACGCTATTGCTGTTTTAAAAGATTTTGGTATTGAAGTAGAAATAGACATTGTTTCTGCCCACCGCACACCGGAAAAATTATTCGAGTACGGCAAAAATGCACACCAGCGCGGTTTAAAAGCAATAATTGCCGGTGCCGGCGGCGCAGCGCATTTACCGGGAATGATAGCTTCACTTTCTCCTTTACCGGTTATTGGCGTGCCGGTAAAATCACGAAATTCTATAGATGGTTGGGATTCTGTTTTGTCTATTTTACAAATGCCGGGCGGCGTTCCGGTTGCCACTGTAGCTTTAGACGGCGCTAAAAATGCCGGTATTCTGGCTGCACAAATTATTGGCGCTTCAGATAAAACGGTACAAGATAAAATTATAGCTTATAAAGAAAGTTTAAAAGACAAGGTTATAAAAGGCGCGGAAGAGGTAAAAAAACAGTGATTTATATTTTTCAAACACCTACATTTTCATAAAAAAAGGAACAGGTTTTTTATAGAATAGACAGCGTTGACTTTCAAAAGTTGTAACAATTTTTCTTCTTTCCCGTCTTATAAGAAACCAACTACCATGAAAAAACTAGCTTCCCTGCTATTTGCAGGCATTTTCCTATTTGGCGCTTCCTTCTCGCTTGTGGCGCAAAACCTTTCCGGCAGTATTTTTAATAAAACCACGCAAGAACCTATTCCCTTTGCAGAAATTACCCTGGGTAAAAACTATGGTGTAATTAGTAATGCAGAAGGTCGGTTTAGCATTAATACAGGAAGAGCCACAGCAACCGACAGCCTAAAATTTTACTCGCTCGGCTTTGTCGCCAAAAAAATTGCCATAACCGATTTTAAAGATAAAGACAGCATTTATCTTGTAGAAAAAGTTGACGAGCTAGACGATGTTTATCTTATAGAGCGTAGCAAAATTATTCCCGAAGAAGTGATGGAAAAAGTTTTAGAAAATGCCGCAAACAATTACGCTTCCGCGGAAGCGAAAATGGCAGTTTTTGAACGTTATTCCGGCACCTATGAGTTAAAAGCTATGGAGATGAACATTAAAAAAGCAGATTTTCTTAGCAAACAACAAGCAAAGCGTTTTAATGGGATTGTAGATAGCATTGCTACTGCTTCTAAAGGAAAAACCTCCGAGCAATATTCTGAAAGTTTTTATTATTTATATAAAGACAAAGAGACCAATTTTAAAGTGCAATTGCAAAAAGCCACCAAATTGGCAAACGAGAAAAAAAGTAAAGAATCCGGAAAAATTTTAGAAAAAACCCTCAACTCGATTACCGCAAGTTTAGACAGTAATAAAACCTTTAAAGTAAAAAGTGGTCTTTTTAAATTACAAGATTCTTTAAACTTAAAAGATGCCATAGACTTAAGCACTAACGACTCTATTTTAAACGAAGACAAAGCCAGACGCTTTGAATTTCAGCAAAACCGCGAAACCTTTTTTACTATTACCGGTTTCGATTTTATAGAAAATTACAACCGCTACAAATTTATTTTAAAAGACGTAAGTGGCTATAAAGGCGAAATGGTTTATGTTTTAGGTTTTGAACCAGACCGCGGCAACGCAAAATACCAAGGCACGCTTTACGTTAGCGCAGAAAATTATGCCGTTATAAAAATGGATTATGCTTTACTAGAAGGAGAAAAAGCCGCCGGAATGAACATGAAATTTTTATTAGGACTTAAATACAAAAGAGATCAGGCAAAAGGCGTATTAATTTTTCAGAAGAATGAGGCGGGCAAGTATTTGCCAAAATACATCAAAAAATCTGCGCGGGATTATGTTTATTTAGATAGAAATATTTTGTTTAAAGAAAATAAAGACGGTTGGTTTACCAGCAAGCAAAAATTGAAGTTCAATTTTTTATTGGAAAATTTAAACTACTCTAATTCCGAGTTTCTATTTATCGACACAGAAAGCATAAATCAGCAAGACTTTGAGGCTGTTAAACCGGACAAAGGCGTTAAAATAGAAAAAATAAAGGCTTACAATCCCCAAATTTGGAAAGCCTACAACATTATTGCCCCAAGCAAAGAGATTGAAGAGTTTGAGTATTAGAAAAAGTTTAATGTCCGGTTTGAGAAACAAGACCACTTCGTTGCAAGAAAAAAAAGAATAGACATAATTTTATCGAACGGAAATTGAGACTAATATAATCCAACTACTATAAACGGTTTTTCTATACTTTAGAAAAACCGTTTTATTTTAACGGCATTTTAGCGTGCAAAAATGGTAAAGCCTAAAAAGCTTCGTAAATTTGTTACATCCAAAAAACGTAAAAATATGAGTAGTCAAAACCCGTTATTACAAGAGTTTGATACGGCACCTTTTTCTAAAATAGAAACCAAACATTATAAACCGGCAATAAAAAAAGCCATTAATTTGGCTAAAGCCGAAATAAAACAAATTACTACCAACCAAGAAAAACCAAGTTTTGAAAATACCATTGAAGCTTTAGAATTTTCGGGAGAAAAATTAGGTAGGATTGCAGGTATTTTTTTCAATATAAATTCTGCAGAAACCAACGAAGAAATTCAAAAAATAGCGCAAGAAGTTTCGCCTTGGTTAAGCGAATTTAATAACGATTTACTACTTAACGAAGACTTATTTGCGCGCGTAAAAGCGGTTTACGAAACAAAAAAATTCCTAAACCTTACCGAAGAGCAAAAAACTTTACTCGATAAACACTACAAAGCTTTTAGCCGAAATGGCGCTAATTTACCGGACAACAAAAAAGAAGAACTTCGAGAAATAGACCAAGAGCTATCAAGATTATCCTTAACTTTTGGTGAAAATGTTCTGGCAGAAACCAATAACTTTGAGTTGTTGGTAAGTGATAAAAACGATTTAAAAGGTTTACCGGAAAGCGACTTAGAAACGGCGGCAGATTTAGCCAAAAGCAAAGGCAAAGAAGGCTATCTCTTTACCTTGCATTTCCCAAGTTATTTGCCCTTTATGAAATATGTAGAAAATAGAGAATTGCGTAAAAAAATGGCAATTGCATTTGGCGCCAAAGCTTTTCAAGATAATAAATACAACAATGAAGAAAATGTTCTCCAAATTGCCAAATTACGACACAAACGTGCCAATTTATTAGGCTTTAAAACCCACGCACATTTTGTTCTAGAAGAAAGAATGGCAAAATCTCCTGAAAAGGTAAACCATTTCTTAGAAGATTTATTAGAGAAAGCAAAACCCGCTGCCCAAAAAGAGTTTAAAGAATTGCAGGATTTTGCCAAAGAAGAAGATGGCATAGAAGACTTGCAAAAATGGGACAGCGCTTTTTATTCCGAAAAGTTACGTAAAAAACGTTTTCAGTTAGACGACGAGCAGTTAAAGCCTTATTTTGCTTTAGAAAATGTAATACAAGGCGTGTTTAGGGTTGCCGAAAAACTGTATGACATTACGTTTAAAGAAGTAGAGAATATAGACAAATACCACGAAGAAGTAAAAACCTTTGAGATTTACAATCGGGATGAAGAGTTTGAAGCATTATTTTACGCCGATTTTCATCCGCGCGAAGGTAAACGCAATGGCGCTTGGATGACTATTTATAAAGACCAAAAGAAACAAGACGGTAAAGATATACGTCCGCACGTTTCTAATGTTTGCAACTTTACCAGACCAACCAAAGACAAGCCTTCTTTATTAACCTTTACGGAAGTTACTACGCTTTTTCACGAGTTTGGGCACGCGCTTCACGGTATTTTGGCTAATTCTACTTACCCAAGTTTATCGGGACCTTCTGTATATTGGGATTTTGTAGAACTGCCTAGTCAACTGCTAGAAAACTGGTGTTATGAAAAAGAAGCTTTAGAGCTTTTTGCCAAACATTATAAAACCGGCGAAGTCATTCCGATGGAGCTTATTGAAAAAATTAGAAAATCTGCCAATTTCTTAGAAGGCATACAAACTGTGCGTCAATTGAGTTTCGGGATGTTAGATATGGCGTGGCACGCTATAGACCCAACCAAAATAACAAACGTAAAAGCGCACGAATTAAAAGCCTTTGAAAAGACCAAACTATATCCTGACGTACAAGAAAATTGTATGAGTACCGCATTTTCGCATATTTTTCAAGGCGGTTATTCGGCTGGTTATTACTCTTATAAGTGGGCAGAAGTTTTAGATGCAGATGCATTTGCGTACTTTAAAGAAAAAGGTATTTTTGCCAAAGAAGTTGCCAAAAAATTTAAAGAAAATATCTTATCTAAAGGCGGTAGCGAAGACCCAATGGTTTTATATAAACGCTTTCGCGGAAAAGAACCCAATCCGGATGCTTTACTAGAAAGAGCCGGATTACTAAAAAGCTAATTTTTGAAATACAAAAAGAAACTTATAACCTATACCAACCTGCTAGATAAACCGGTAAAATTTAGACCGTTTTTATTTAGCAGGATGTTTTTGTTATGGGCTTTATTGGGAATTTTTGGCGGTGTTTTAGCCGGTACTTATTGGATTGTTTTAGACTACTTACTTCATCAAGTTGAGTTTTTTCAAGGTTGGTTGGTAATTCCCGTTATGGCAACCGCCGGATTATTGGCCGGTTTAATTATTCATTTTATTGGCGATCCCGGTGAAATGGATTTAATTGTAAACAACATACGTTTTAATAAAGGAAAGTTAGACCCTAAAAATAATCCGTCTATGATTTTGTCTTCGCTTTTATGCGTTGGCTCCGGTGGTAGTTTAGGTCCCGAAGCTCCTTTAGTACAAGTTACCGGCTCTACAGGAACTTGGTTAGGAAAGATTTTTAGGTTAAAAGGAGAGCGTTTACGGTCTTTAAGTATTGCCGGAATGGCCTCTGGTTTTACCGCACTTTTTGGCGCTCCTTTAGGCGGAAGTTTATTCTCGTTAGAAATTTTACACCATAAACACGCGGTAGAATATTACCGTGCTATTATTCCGGCTTTCGTGGCCAGTTCTTTTAGCTTTTTGGTTTTTGCACTAATTGTACATTTAGGCCTAGGACCAATGTGGGATTTACCAACTTACGAAATAAGCAGCACTTTTGATTTTGCTTATGCCGTACTTTTTGCAGTTTTGGCAGCTATGGCCGGTTGGCTTTTTATTTTGATAACCAAAACATTAAAACAAGCTTTTGAAAGATTAAAAGCGCCAATTTATATCAATACAACTATTGGTGGTATTTTACTTGGCGTGATTTCGTATTACTACCCAATTACACGGTTTTTTAGTCATTATGAAATTAATCATTTATTGCTGGGCGAATTTTCTATGCAACTTTTAATTGGGATATTTGTTGCTAAAATTTTTGCCATTGCTATTACCGTAACTTCCGGTTGGCGCGGTGGTTTTATAATTCCGCTGTTTTTTGTAGGAACGGCTTTAGGCTTGTTTTTACAAAACTTTTTTCCGGGTGTAAATCCTTCTTTGATAATTGTAAGTTGTATGGCGGCAATTAATGCTTGCGTTACCAGAACGCCAATGAGTACCACCATTCTTCTGGGAACCTTAACCGGATTTGAATACCTGATTCCTATATTTTTCGCCAGTTTAACCGGTTACTTTTTAGCGCCCAGAATTCCTTTTATTCGCAGTCAACTGGAACCTTAATTGTTTAAAACCAGCTTTTTATTCAGCCAACGAGCGAAAAAAGCTAGATACATGAGTTCGATCTAAGCTTTTTCAATGAAAAAATTTGCAAATCGATAGGATTCTTGCAATTTAAGAAGCTTTGTTCATTTTCTTTGCTTTGTATTCCTCTCGTTTCACTCGTCGGATACAAGCGAAAACGAACCAATCCCCAAATCTATTTGGGGACAAAAATTTTTCACGGAAACGCTTAGCTATACTCAAGAAAAAGAACTAAAAAACTAAAGCTTTTATATCGAACTCAGGTTAGATATTATTTAACCTTATTCGGATTGTTTTTTACGAAAGAAGCCCAACCCGAATAGTTTTTGCCGGTTGTAATGCGACCTTGATTGTAGAAATGGCAAACCGCTGCGGCCAAACCATCTGTAGAATCTAGGTTTTTGGGCAAGCTTTTTAATTTTAAAGTGCTTTGCAACATTCTGGCTACTTGTTCTTTGCTGGCGTTACCATTGCCGGTAATGGCCATTTTTATTTTTTTAGGCGAATATTCGGTTACTGGAATTTCGCGGCTTAAACCGGCAGCCATTGCCACGCCTTGCGCCCGACCTAATTTTAGCATAGATTGCACGTTTTTTCCAAAAAAAGGCGCTTCTATAGCAATTTCGTCGGGATGGTATGTATCTATCAACTCGATGGTACGTTCAAAAATCAGTTTTAATTTTACGTAATGATCGCTGTATTTTTTGAGCATAAGCTCGTTAAGCTGCATAAATTCCATCTTTTTGTTTACCACTTTAATCAAGCCATAACCCATAATGGTGGTTCCCGGATCTACGCCCAATATGATTTTTTCTGTATTCAAATTAAATAGTTGTTTCTTTGCGTATGCGCAAACTTAGGCATAAATATCAGCAAATATCTTTTAAGGCTTTAAAATTAGCGTTGCTAATTGGTATTTGCTTTTATATTTATTTTAAACTGAAGGCCGGCCTTGGCAAACAAGATATCAATATTGAAAGCATTTTAAGTTTAAAGATTGTTTTTACCTTAGTTATTTTAACCAGTATCAACTGGCTTTTAGAAGTCAAAAAATGGAAAGTACTTATTTCCAGCTTTCAAAAAACAACTTTTAAAACTGCTTTTAACCAAGTTTTTTCTGCCCACGCAATAAGTATTTTAACCCCGAATAGATTGGGAGAATATGGAGCAAAATCTTTATTCTTTCAAAAAAGTTATTGGAAACGTATTGTTTTTTTAAACCTTCTGGGAAATTCTGCCCAACTACTTTCCACGCTTTTATTTGGTTTAATTGGCGCATATTTCTTTTTTTACCGTGGATTTTCAGTAGCTTGGTTTAATTGGAAATCCGCTTCAATTTTATTTTTTGCGCTTTTGCTTGGCGGAATTATAGCCTGGCAGTTTTCTACTTTCCAAAATTATTTCTTCCGTTTAGAAAAGGCTTTTCTGCAAGTAAAGTCGGTTTTAAAATTAAAAATAATTGGTTTGTCGGCAATGCGGTATTTGGTTTTTAGCCACCAATTTTTCTTTTTATTGTATTTGTTAGAAAACGGAGAAGTTGCTTACTTCCCAATTTTAAGCGGCATATTTTTAGTGTATCTCATCGCTTCTTTTTTACCCAGTATTTTTTTGCTGGACGCGGTTGTAAAAGGCGGGGTGGGAATTTTTATTTTTTCTTTTTACGGCATAGCCGAAGTAAATGTGGTGTTGACAACGCTAATTATATGGCTGTTTAATTTTGGTTTGCCGGCAGTTGTAGGGAGCGTTTTTATAGCCAATTCTAAAATATATCATTATAAATTGTTTCAAAAATGATTTATGTTTCGATAATTTTAAGCCTTCTTTATGCCGGATTGATGCTTTGGTTACTTTACGGAATTAAAAAACTTCCCAAAACCAAAAATAATTTCGCACCACCAGAAAAAAGCTTTTCCGTATGCATTCCGTATAGAAATGAAGCTGAAAATTTAACGGCTTTAGCAGAAAGTATTTCTCGTCTAAATTATCCTACCGAAAAATTTGAAGTTTTGTTAATTAATGACAACTCACAGGATAATTCCGTAAAGCTAACGCAAAAACTTACAGAAAAATTTCGGCATATAAATTGGCGTTTATTGGAAAGCAAAGCAGAAAAAAGCGGAAAAAAACAAGCTTTAAACTTAGGAATTACAACGGCTAAATACGATTACATTCTCCAAACCGATGCAGATTGTGTTTTGCCGCAAGATTGGTTGCACTATTATAACACCGGTTTTATTAAGCAAGGAACAAAGTTACTCGCTGGTCCGGTAGCTTACGCTTTCCCGAAATCTTTTTTTGAACACTTTCAACACTTAGATTTTCTAAGTTTACAAGCCGCAACTTGTGGCGGTTTTGGCAATAAAAAACCGTTTTTGCTCAATGCAGCCAATATGGGGTTTAAAAAATCTGCTTTTTTACAAGTAGGCGGGTATCAAGATAATCAAGATATTGCCAGTGGTGACGATATATTTTTGTTAGAGAAAATGCAAAAAAACAAACAACCAATTGGTTATTTATTTAATGCACAATCTGCCGTAAAAACACAACCGCCACAAACCTGGAAAGCTTTGTTTTGGCAACGCGTTAGGTGGGCTTCTAAAACTTCGGCTTATCAAAAATTTCTTCCTAAAAGTATTGGTATTTTAATTTTTCTTGTGCATTCATTTTTAGTGATTAGTTTTTTTGGGGCTATCTTTTTTTTAACCAAACCAATAACCTTTCTAATTCTATTCTTTATAAAATTAAATTTAGATTTTATCGTACTTTATACCGCCGCCAAATTTTTTGAGCAAGAAAATAGTTTACGCAAGTTTATTGGCGTTGCTGCACTTCATCCGTTTTTTAATACGGCGGTTTCCGTAAAGGCATTATTTGGAGGTTACACTTGGAAAGAGCGAAATTTTAAAAAATAAACCCGAAAAACTGTCTGCTTATTCTCTAAGATTAATAAAATTGTTTAATTTTAACAATACTTTAAAAATGACTTCCTATTTATGAAAAAAGTTTTTAGCCTTTTGATATGCATTCTAAGCTTGCAATTTATAAACGCACAAGAAACCTACACGGTAAATGGCGAAACCTATAATTTGCATACCGAAGTTGACGGTAATTTGAGTTTATTATGGAATACCATCGATAAAGAATACCGTTATTTTACCAAGAAAAACGGTACTATAATGGAATTGAAAAACACTAAAAAGGATGGTGATTTTCAAAAAGAATACAAAAAAACTTTAGAAGCTTTGACAAAAGATGCCGGAATGGACCCGAAAAATGTCCGGTTTACTTTGGGCAGTTTAGCATCGTATATTGAGTCGTACAATAGTATGACCGACCCTGATTTTGTAATTACAGAAAAAGAAAGTAATATGCTTTCTACGCGTTTGGGATTTTTTGGCGGAATAACAAATTCTGTTTATACGCCTAATCCTACAAATGCTAAAAATCCGTTTATGGGTGCAGAACTCGAGATTTATGACGAAGAAAATTGGACGCGCCACTCGGCAGCCATCACTACAGAATATGTTTTTGAATCTGACGATTATGATTATTCTGCTTTTGAGGTTGGCTTAAATTATAGGTTTCGATTAATTAACGGCAAAGATTTTAGAGCATTTATAAACGCAAAGTTGGTGAGCTTTATTTATTCCGATTCAGAACGTGTGATTTTAAAGGACGATGGCAGTATTTTTTCTTCGGAAAGTAATACAGAAGCCTCCTTAGAATTCCCCATTGGTTTAGGTATTGGTTTAGCTTACCGCATAACGCCAAATGGCTTTTTGACCCTTCATTATAATGATATTGTAGCGCCCGGGATAAATAACAATGACGAGTTTCCTATAGATTTTAGCTTAGGCTATAAGTTTAGACTATAAATTATTCGGTTTCAAACCGAATGGGCAATCTAAAATTAGTAGCTACAGGAATGCCGCGTTTTTGCGCCGGATAAACTTTTGGTAAATCTTGCACGGCAACTTGCAACCAATTTTCTAAATCTGGCAGGTTTTGCTGCAAAGTAGAAGATTGTTGTAAAGAATCTAAACGCGTATTTCCTTCTTCTGAAATAGAAATAAACAACCAAGCTTTTTCTGCGATAGAATCTTTAAAATTGATTTCTTTTTCTTGCAGATTTTTATAGATTTCTTCTGTAATTACCTTAGCAAAACATCGCGCTACTTCTTCTTGGCTGGCGTAAGCTTGGCAAACCACGAAAGTTGGATAACGGTCTACTTCTTTCCAATCTATTTGTTTTAATTCTTGGTCTACAAGTTCTTTGGACGAAAGCTTTCGGGTTTCAAAGTTTTTGCAACCGACTAATGCCAATAAAAAGATAATTGCCTTAAACTTGCTCATAACGTAAAAGTAAGGAAATAGCGCTAAAAAAGGAATAGCTTTTGGCAAAATTGTTACGGTCTAAAATACGATAAGCAGGTTTGCTTAGATAGAAGAAAACCTGCTTTTTTACCAAACTTTTGCCAAGCAATTGTACTATATATTACCCATTATTAATCCAACTGGTAATACTTTTATCTGTAGGCAAGGTAGCCGAAGGTACTACGCGTACCAACTCGCCTTTTTCATTGATTAGATACTTTTGAAAATTCCATTTTACTTCAGAATCTTTAAAGCCGTTCTTCTCTTTTTGCGTTAAAAATGCATAAAGCGGGTGCATATCTTCTCCCTTTACGGAAATTTTACTCATCATCGGGAAACTAACCCCGTAATTGGCTTCGCAAAATTGCGCTATTTCTGCATCACTTCCGGGTTCTTGTCGTCCAAAATTGTTTGCCGGAAATCCTATTATAGTGAAATTTTGATCTTTATATTTGTCATACAAATTTTGCAAATCTGCGTATTGCGGGGTGTAACCACATTTACTAGCGGTGTTTACCAACATTACTTTTTTACCTTTAAGTTCTTTTAAATCAAATTTTTCGCCGCTAATATCTTCTACTGTAAATTGATAAATACTCTGTTTATCTGCAGCACTTTTTTGAGCGAAAAGACTAAAATTTACTAACACCAGGCTAAACAAAATTAATTTTTTCATATTGTTTATTTTTTAGAGCAAAAATACAAACAAATGTAGTGCGTTTAATGCGTTTATAGTTTATTTAAGCTTTTGTTATTAGTTGTTGAAAGCTTTACTGGCCGCTACCTAAATGTTTTTCTTGTTTAATATCAGAAATTCGGCGTTTAGCTAAAGCGGTATAATAATTTGCTTTAGAATTTGATTCAAATTTATTAAGAAACAATTTGTAGTACGAAAGCCGTGTGTCTAATTCTGCGTAATAATTATCTGCCGCAACGGCCAACTCAAACTGACTGCGTATTTTATTAGGATTTTCTTCCAACGCAAGTTTAAAATAATGCAAAGCTTTTTTATAATCTTTTTGCGTTTTGTAGGTAAGTCCCAAAGATTGGTAAAGCTCATCTAATTGTGGTTTAGATAAGAGAAGCGCCAAGAGTAAATGCTCTTCTGCTTTCTCGGGCTTTTCTTGCAGTAAATAAAGTTTACCTAAAGACGCGTGTGCAGAAGCTTTTTGCGAGTCTAACCGAATTGCTTTTTTATAAAAATCTATAGCTTTTAATATTTGCGATTCTTGGTAAAAAGCTGCCCCAAGTTTCTCATAAACCGTGGCAGATTGGTACCCTAAATTAAGTACGTTTAAATAACGCTTAATTGCTGTTTTATAATGTTTTTGCGCATAAGCATTTTGTGCAGACAAAAGATTTACCTTTAAGTTGAGGCTGTTTTTCTGCAAGACTTTTTGCGTAAGCTTTTCGGTTTTACCGAATTTCTTTTGGGTATAAAAATGTTTTGCCAAATAGTACAATGCGTTTTGGTGAAGCGAATCTAATTTTACCGTTTTCCGGAAATAATGCACAGCAGTTGTATCTTTTAACCGCTGTTTTACAATTCCCATTTGGTAATGAAAATCGGGATTTTTAGGCTGCAGCCGAATTAATTCCGTGTAAACGCTATCTGCTTTTTTATACTGATAGGTTTGACGCAACAATTTGGCGTAATTAGCTCTAGCTACCAATAAATTTGGCTCTTGCGCAATAGCTTTTTTATAAGCTGCTAAAGCCTGGGTTAAGTTGCCCCTAGCCTTTTCCGCGGAAGCGATTTTTTGATAAATAGTAGCCGAAATAGTAGCTTGGTTATTATAAAGCTGAATAGCTTTTTGATACTTGCCAATTGCGTATAAACTATCTGCCAAAACCAAGGTCGAAGTTTGCGCTTCGACCCGTTGAATTATCAGAAATAAAAAAATTAAATATGTTATGCGCACTTTTTAGTTAATTTTAAATACGATTGGTAACGAATAAAGCACATTTACCGGTTTACCATCTTGCATACCCGGTTGCATTTTTGGTAAACTTTTTACCACTCTAATAGCTTCTTCTTGTAAATCTGGATGTGGTGCACGCGCTTGCACGTCTTTAATAACGCCATCTTTTCCAATTGTAAAACGCACATAAACGCGGTTTACACCTTCTAAATCTAATTCTTTCCCCAAGTTTGTATTAAAATTAGCGTTTACAAATTCTTTAATTTTATTGCTCGTACATTTTCTAACCAAGTCACTGCTTTGGCTTTGGTTACAACCTTGGTATGCCGGCACAACATCTATGGCAGAATAAGGAATTCCGTTCTCTGTCGGATTTGGTGGCGTATTGGGAGATGGCGGCGTTGGTGGCGCCGGCGGTGCATCTAAATTAGTAGCATTTACCGTGATGGGTTTTTTGTTTGTACCATCGTCTAAAACTACCGTAAAATTACTATTGGTGTCTACCGCTTCTTGCACTTTATCTGCAAGAACAGTAGATTCTTTTTCGGTTAGATTATCTACATCTTCTACCTGCATTTTAAAGACTTTATCGCCGTTTACCACATTTTCTTCTGTTTTCATTTGGTCTTTTGTAGCAGTAGTTTCTTGCGTACAAGAAACGTATGTAAGCATTACTGCCAATACCGGCAAAAGCAATAGGTATTTAAGCAAGGCTGTTTGTCGTGATTTTGTTTTGTGTAACATAAGTATACGTTTTTTGATTAATGAATGGTTGAAAAATTGGTTGGTAAAGGATATTCCTTTTACTTGAAAAAATCCGTTGAGAATGTTTTCTGCGTAATTTGTTTTTGTGTTTTTCTCCACTACCAAAGCATCGGCAATGTATTCGTGCACCAAGCGCAACTGGTTTTGAAGACTGTAAACTGCCGGATGAAACCAACAGATTACTTTTAAAATTTCGTAATAAAGTAAATCAAAACTGTGTTTGTGGTGTTTGTGCACCAACTCGTGCTGTATAATTTTATTTTTTTGACTGCCTTCTAAACCATCACCAATAAAGACACTATTAAAAAAAGTAAAAGCGGCATCACTATTGGGCAATTGGTAAATTTTATTTTTATCAAGCTTTATGCGTTTGGCGCTAGCTTTTAATTTTTTGTAAAGTATTATTTTCCGCGTAAGCTTAAACAGCATAAATAAAAAACCGGAAAAATACACTAAAATTAAAGCGTTTATATAAGAAAAACTATTGGCACTAGAAGTAGCCGTCACCGTTTCTAAATTTGTGGTTGTCGTGTTATTAGATAAAAATATTGGAGCCTGGTTATACCAAAAAATACTGCCATTAGTTGTAAAATGTAAGGAAGAAATAACGGCAAACGGTAGGACAGCGGCTATTACTGGCGCAAGTAAAAGGTATATGCGATTGATATTAAAAAAGGTCTCTTTACGGAAGAGCAACAGGTATAAAACCCAGAACAAGGCCAGAAATAGACTAAAATTAAATAAATAGCTTTCCATTATTTTTTGTTTTTATTTATTTCTGAAAGAATTTCTTCCAGCTCTTTTACGCTCATATCATTTTTATCTACGAAAAATGAAAGCATAGTTTTCATAGAACCATCAAAATAATTGTTCATTAATTTGCTTAACGAAAATTTACTGTATTTGTCTTTTTCTACCAGCGGAAAATATTCATGTCCTCTTCCTATTTTTTTATAACCTACAAATCCTTTGGTTTCTAAAATGCGTACAATGGTAGAAACGGTATTATACGCCGGTTTAGGCTCGTCCATTTCTTCTAAAAGTGCAGCAACATTAGCTTGTTCCAACTTCCATAAAAGTTGCATAATTTCTTCTTCGGCTTTGGTTAATTCTTTCATTATAGATCGTTTTATTAATTCCTTATCAAAACAAATATAACTATTTTTATAGTTTAAACTAATATTTTAGGTGTTAAATTTATTTTTTAAAAATAATGTACATTTAGCTTTTGAAAATTATTCTATGGATATTTTACTTCTTTTATTGGGTTTTGTACTCTGTGTAGTAGGCATTATTGGTAGTCTTTTACCGGTTTTACCCGGTCCGCCAATAAGTTGGGTTGGTTTATTATTGTTGTATTTAACCAGTATAGTACCAACTAATTATTGGATTTTGGGCAGTACTTTGGCGGTAGCAATACTTATTACGGTTTTAGATTATGTTATTCCCGCAGTCGGCACAAAACGGTATGGTGGCAGTAAAGCCGGAGCCATTGGCACTACTGTTGGTTTAATTGCCGGTTTAATTGCGCCTATTCCCTTAGGATTTTTAATTGGACCTTTTCTTGGTGCTTTTATAGGCGAGTTTTTCTTTAATAATTCTACTTCTGGCAAGGCATTAAAAGCCGCATACGGTTCTTTTCTAGGATTTCTGGCTTCTACTTTTATGAAATTTATTATTGCTTGCGTGTTTTTAGGTTTATATATTTATGTATTTTGGGGCTATAAAGAACTATTTTTTTAAACACCAAATAATGGAACCTACACAAATTGCCGAAATTCTTCGCCAAGCAGATAAAGAAAAACAAACCTGTAAACCTATTCGAGAGTTTATAGGCGAAAAAGATATTGCTACTGCGTATAAAATTCAGAAAATAAATATAGATAAAGCTAAAGCGGAAGGAAAAAAGGAAGTTGGAAAGAAAATTGGTTTAACCAATAAAAAAGTACAAGAGCAATTGGGCGTAGATCAACCCGATTTTGGTATTTTATTAGACGCTATGCAAATTGAAGCAGGTGGTGTTATAATGCATTCTAAGTTTTTGCAGCCAAAAGTAGAAGCAGAAATTGCTTTTGTGCTGAAAAAAGATATTTTAGAAGCAAACCCGAATTTAGAAGAGATAAAAGAAGCAATAGATTATGCCCTAATAGCTATAGAAGTGGTTGGTAGCCGCATTAAAAATTGGGATATCAAAATTGCAGATACCGTGGCAGACAACGCTTCTTCCAGTCATTTTGTAGTAGGAAAAACACCAATAGAACTGGATAAAGTAGATTTAGAAAACTGCAGGATGGAATTATATATAAACAATAAATTAGTTTCTGAAGGTTCCGGAGCAAGTTGTTTAGGTAATCCGTTAAACGCGGTACAATGGCTTGCCGCAAAAATGGTAGAGATTGGAAATCCGCTAAAAAAAGGAGAGATAATTTTGTCCGGTGCTTTAGGACCAATGGTAGCTCTAAAACAAGGTGATGTGGTAAAGACACATATAGAGGGCTTGGGAGAATTAGGGTTTAGAACTGTATAAATGTAGTCTTTAAAACATTAAGGAAAGCTTTTTCTGATTTCTAATTTTCCAACATAAAAAACCCCTCATTTTTTCACTCTTTGCCTTTTGCTCTTTTTGACTCTTTGACTACTTGACTACTTGACTACTTGACTTTTTGACTACCAATCAAAGCCATTCTACTTTTTCGTCAATTGGTGTGCGTTTACCTTCGAGCAAGTCGCCATCAAAATTCCCCATGTAGAAAA
Source organism: uncultured Mesonia sp. (assembly GCA_947494545.1). Lineage (GTDB taxonomy): Bacteria > Bacteroidota > Bacteroidia > Flavobacteriales > Flavobacteriaceae > Mesonia. Next base: position 15,639 of record CANLVH010000025.1, read on the forward strand.
AGCCCAAACATTTTTCGCCTTCTGTAAAATCTAAAAATTCCGGAGCAAATTCTTTTAAAGCAGGAGAACTCCAGTAAGCGCCAATACCTAAATGTGTCGCAACTAACCACATATTTTGTACGGCCATGGCGGTAGAAGCAATTTCTTCCCACTCCGGTATTCTTTCCTTTTTATCGCGTTGCATGCTAATAACAATAACACAAGCCGATTGTTCAAACTTTTTAAGAATTTTCTTTTCTTTAAAAGCGGAATATTTTTCAGTTGTAACTTTATATTTTTCCGCTAAAAATTCGCCAAACTGTAATAGCACTTCTCCTTGCAAAACTTTAAATCGCCATGGTTCTGTTTTTTTATGTGTAGGGGCCCAATTGGCAGCTTCTAAAATTTGTTTTATAGCTTCCTTTTCAATAGGTTTCCCGTTGTATTGAGCAGGAAAAACAGATCGTCTCTTTTTAATAAGTTCGCTTATTTTCATATTATTTAAATACTGTTAAAACCACTTTTTTAATTCTACTTCTGTCCTCGTTTGTAAGGTTAGACCCCGAAGGTAAACATAAACCTTTTGCAAACAAATTTTCGGCTACAGCCTCGCCATAATAAAGCGCATTTTTATAAACCGGTTGTAAATGCATGGGTTTCCATAAAGGTCTGCTCTCTATATTTTCCTTTTCAAAAGCCAAGCGTAAATCTTCTTTGGTAATTCCGCCGGTTTTTTCAGGATCTATTATAATAGCAGTTAACCAATGATTACTATAAAAATCTTTGCTAGGTTCAGTAAATACACTAATGCCATCAATTTCTTCAAATAACTCTTGATAAAAATTGTACATTTTTCTACGCAAATTTACGTGCTGCTCCAAAACCTGCATTTGTCCTACGCCTATCCCGGCAGAAACATTGCTCAATCTGTAATTGTAGCCAATTTTACTATGCTGGTAATGCGGGGCTTTATCCCGCGCTTGGGTAGCATAAAAAATAACTTTCTCTTTTTGTTCTTTATTTTGGCAAACCAGAGCGCCACCACCGCCGGTAGTTATAATTTTATTACCGTTGAAAGAAAGTACTGCATAATCTCCAAAAGTTCCGCATTTTCTATTGTTAAAAGAAGACCCTAAAGCTTCGGCAGCATCTTCTATAACCGGAATTTCGTACTTTTTAGCAATTTGCTGTATTTTATCGACTTGATAAGGCATTCCATATAAATGAACGGCAAGTATAGCTTTGGGCTTTTTACCTTTAGTTAACCGATCTTTAATAGCTTTTTCTACTGTTAACGGACAAATATTCCAAGTTTCGTTTTCAGAATCTATAAAGATAGGTTTCGCTCCTAAATAAGTAATAGGATTTGCCGAAGCAGCAAAGGTAAAACTCTGACATATAACTTCGTCTCCTCCTGAAACCCCCACTCGCAAAAGTGCCAAATGAATAGCGGCAGTACCACTACTTAAAACAGCTACTTCCCGTTTTTCTTGTAAAAAGTTTTTTAACTCGTTCTCAAAAGCTTCTACATTTGGTCCCAAAGGAGCTATCCAGTTTTCATCAAAAGCTTTATTGACATATTTCATTTCGTCACCTCCCATATGTGGCGAGGAAAGCCAAATTTTATCTTTCTTCATTAGTTTATTTTAAAATGTAAAGCTATCCAATAAATTTTAAAATAAAGCTTTTGAACAATAATTATTAGGGCGTTTCCCCACCCCAATAAAAAATTGGGGAGGGACCAGGCTATCCGCTTTTACGCTTCAACAAGCCTTGGGGCTTGTTTGCAGGCTAACCGCTACTATCCTTAACGCGGTTTCAGGGCTGTAGGCTATAGGCTTTATGCTTTAAGCTTTCTAAATTTTAAGTTTTAAATCGAAGGGATTAGTTTTAGGTAATAACACTCTTAGACGATATCATTACTAAGATGCTATCTAAAATATGAAGTAGGCGCAACTGGGAGTTTTGAAAAATCTGCTATAAGGCTTAATTACCTACGGCTTATAGCGAACAGCGTACAGCTTTAAATTTTAAACAAAAAAAAGCACCTATCTTATCGATAAGTGCTTTATAAAAAAAGGCGGCGACATACTCTCCCACAAAGATAGTAGTA
>CANLVH010000026.1 GCA_947494545.1 uncultured Mesonia sp.
ATTGGAATAGTAAAGGGGGACTTTCAGTCCCCAGTATTAATAAACCTCTGCACTTTCAGTGCAGAGTTGTTTAGTTTCTGAACTTTCACGTTAAATTTCAACCTATCTAAATAAAGTACTAACCTGCGAGGTTGTTGGTTTCTGCCTAATTTTTAACTCAAATATTCTCCTTATCAACTAATCTTTGATAGCAATTCCGAATCAAATAATTTTACAACTCTTTTCCGTAAACTATTGAATACCCCAACGGAATTCAATACTTTTAAACTTTCTTAAGTAGCAGCTTTTGAGTGTATTCAAAAAACTTTTTAAACAAACCTTCATTTATGGTTTAGCCACGGTTTTACCCCGTATGCTAAGCTTTTTGTTAGTGCCGTTGTATACGGCAGTTTTACCAAATTCAGAATACGGAGAGATTTCGGTAATTTTTGCTTATTTTGTATTGTTCAATGTTGTCTTAGCTTACGGAATGGAAACCGCTTTTTTTAGGTTTTTCAATAAAAAGGAAAATCAACAAGCAGTTTTAAATACTTCCGGTTGGTCGTTATTTTTTTCTTCTACTATTTTCTTAGGGCTAGCTTTACTACTCCAAGGTCAAGTAAGCCAGTTGGTAGATATTCCTTTAAAATACATAAAGCTTGCCATTTGGATTCTTTTTTTAGATGCTTTGGTAATCATACCTTTTGCTTGGTTGCGTGCAAGAGAGCGGCCAATGCGTTATGCGATAATTAAAATTTTTAACGTAGCAGTCAACTTGAGTTTAAATGTATTTTTCTTGTTGTATTTAGAAGATTGGAGCAAAAACTCTAGCTTTTTCAGCAGTATTTATAAGCCGGATTTTGAGATAAGTTATGTATTTATTTCCAACTTGATTGCTAGCGGTCTTACTTTGTTATTAATGCTGCCTTTCTATTTTAAATTAGAATTGCATTTTAACACCAAGCTTTGGAAACAAATGGTGGCGTACGGGTATCCTATTTTAATTGCCGGCATTGCTTTTTCTGTAAACGAAGTGGCAGATCGTATTTTTCTAGATTATTTTCTGCCAGAAGATATTGCCAAAGATAAAATTGGCGCTTATTCTGCTTGTTATAAACTAGCGGTTTTTATGACCTTGTTTGCTACGGCATTTAGGTTGGGGATAGAGCCTTTTTTCTTTAGTCATGCAACAGCCAAAAACGCCAAAAAAAACTACGCCAGTATTACTAAATATTTTACCATTTTCGGCTCGGTGATTTTATTGGTAATTGTGGTATTTATAGACTTGTTTAAAGTGGTGCTAATTCAAAATAAAACCTATTGGGAGGCAATGCATATTGTACCTTTAATTATTTTGGCCAATTTGTTTTTAGGCATTTACCACAACCTATCGGTATGGTATAAAATTACAGATAAAACCAAAGTTGGCGGTTATATTTCTATAGTCGGCGCGGCGTTAACCATTATTTTAAATGTTCTTTTAATTCCGCTTATTGGTTATATGGCTTCTGCCATTGCTACTTTATCTGCTTACTTTTTAATGATGTTTTTATCGTATATATTAGGAAAAAGATATTATCCCATTCCGTACAGCACAAAAAGCATATTAGGTTATTTAGCGTTGGCAATTGCACTTTCGGCTTTGTCTTTTTATGTTTTTCGAGAAAATTATGGCATTGGTGTCTTGTTTTTACTTATATTTCTTGGCATTATTTATTTTTCCGAAAAGAAAGAACTCAAAAAAATACTTCAATCTTAATTTAATACTTTATGGAAGTAAAAATCATCAATAAATCCAAACACGATTTGCCATCTTATGCCACAATAGCTTCGGCCGGGATGGATCTTCGTGCTAATTTAGAAGATAAAATAATTTTAAGTCCGTTAGAGCGGGTTATTGTAAAAACCGGTTTATTTATAGAGCTTCCGGTTGGGTACGAAGCACAAATACGACCACGAAGTGGTTTGGCTGCCAAAAAAGGAATTACTGTAGCCAACGCACCCGGCACAATAGATGCCGATTATCGCGGAGAAATTGGCGTTATTTTAGTCAATTTATCAAAAGAAGCTTTTACCATAAACAATGGCGAACGTATTGCGCAAATGGTAGTGGCCAAACACGAACGTGTAGATTGGCAAGAAGTAGAAAGCCTAGAAGAAAGCGATAGAGGCGCGGGTGGTTTTGGTAGTACCGGCGTGTAAAAATACTATGCAAACAAGCTTTTCCGTAAAGAAAATCGTAAACCTATATTTTACAACTGTGTTTTATGGCAGAAATTGGAAATTAGCGATATTTGAGATTTTACAAGAAAGAATTATTATAAAAAGAAACGTTTAATAAAAAGATACCGCTTTCGCGGAAAATGATATGAAAATAATTGTTCCTATGGCGGGAAGAGGATCCCGTTTACGTCCACATACTTTAACCGTTCCCAAACCTTTAATACCAATTGCGGGCAAGCCAATTGTACAACGCTTGGTAGAAGATATTGCCGGCGTAGTAAACGAAAAAATAGACGAAGTAGCTTTTATTATAGGAAAAGATTTTGGCGAAGAAGTAGAAAAAGACCTCAATGCCATTGCCGATAATCTGGGAGCAAAAGCTAGTATTTACATTCAAGACAAACCTTTAGGAACAGGTCACGCAATTATGTGCGCGCAAGAGTCTTTGTCGGGGCCGGCAGTTATTGCGTATGCCGATACTTTGTTTAAGGCAGATTTTAGTTTAGACACTACATCAGACGGCGTTATTTGGGTAAAACAAGTAGAAAATCCGGAAGCTTATGGCGTGGTTAAATTAAACGATAAAAACCAGATTACAGACTTGGTAGAAAAACCAAAAGAAAAGGTTTCTGATTTGGCAGTTATTGGTATTTATTATTTTAAAGATGTAGCCGTTTTAAAAGAACAGTTGCAGGAAGTTTTAGACGAAAATATAATCCGCGGAGGCGAATATCAGATTAATGATGGTATAGAAAAAATGAAAGAAAAAGGCTATATTTTTACGCCCGGAAAAGTAGAAGAGTGGATGGATTGCGGTAACAAAAACGTAACCGTAGAAACCAATGGGAGGGTGCTTAACTTTTTAAAAGACGAAGGTAAGAACTTGGTTTCAGAGAGCGTAAAACAAACCAACTCTAAAATTATTCAGCCTTGTTATATTGGCGAAAATGTGGTTTTAGAAAATGCAACAATTGGTCCCGATGTTTCTATTGGTAATGATTGCGTTATAAAAAATTCTACCATAAAAAACTCGTTAATACAAACCAAAGCAACTATTCAAAACGCCAATTTAGATAATGCAATGGTGGGAAATCACGCCAAATTTGATGGTAACTTTACCCAAATAAGTATTGGCGATTACTCTGTTTTAGAATAAATCTGATGATAAAAATTGCAGGTTATATACTTTTGAGCATAGGGATTTTTGTATTTCCGCAAACTTCTTATGCTCAAAAAGATACTATCGATTTTAAAAAACCTGTACACGAAGATGGTTTGGGCGATAATGAAGACGCTTTTCAAGAAGCTTTTTTTGAAGCCTTGGCACAAAAAGCCATAGAAAATTATGAAAAAGCCATAACTGCTTTACAAAAAGCAAAAAAAATAAAGCCGGAAGAAGCCATAGTCTATTTTGAGTTGGGTAAAAACCAAAGCGCGCTAAAAAACTATCTACAAGCAGAAAAAAATCTGTTAAAAGCTCTAGAATTAAAACCCGAAACGCAAGCTATTTTAACCCAATTGTATGCAGTTTATTACCAAACCAAAAATTATCAAAAAGCTATAGATACTGCAAAAAAGCTTATTAATTTCGATATAATTTATTACGAAGATTTGGCTAATTTATATGTTCTTACCAAAGAATTTGATAAAGCCTTGGCAGCTTTAGACACCTTAGATTCTAAACAAGGTAATAGTAGTTATCGCGACAGTTTACGCCGTAAAATCTTTTTAAAATCTAATAATAAAGAAGGTCACTTGGCCTATTTAAAGCAAAAGATTAAAAGAGAACCAAACAATAAAAAACACTACTTAAACCTTATTTATTTTTATAGCGAAAACGCGCAAGTAGAAGAAGCTTTTCTAGTAGCAAAACAATTGCAAGAAGTTTATCCCGATGCCTCGGAAGCACACCTGGCACTTTATAAAATGTATATCGAAAAAGACCAGCCTACGAAAGCTATAAAATCTATGGAAATTGTTTTGAAGAGTGAGGCTATAGGCAAAGACGTCAAAAAAAAGGTGGTTACAGATTTTGTTGACTTTGTAAAAGAAAATCCAGAATACCGTTCAGATTTGGTAAAAATTCTTGGGGAAGAATTAAATTACGGCCAACAATCTAACAAGCAACTGGGCGAATATTACATAGGAAAAGATACGCAAGCGGCAATTTCTGCGTTTAAAAAAGCACTGGAGGCCAATCCTAATGACTTTTCGGTAATTAAAAACTTAAGTTTGCTGCTTATAGAAACCAAGCAATACCAAGAAACAATTAGCTTAACCGAAGAAAAAATAGGTTTGTTCCCCAGTCAACCTATTTTATATTTGTTGCAAGGGGTGGCGCAAAATGCGTTAGGAAATTATAATAAAGCTGTAGAAACCTTAGAAATGGGATTAGATATGCTTTTAGAAAATAAGCAGATGCAAGCAGATTTTTACACCCAATTGGGTATTGCACATAAAGAGTTGGGCAATGCCAAAAAAGCAGAAGAATATAAAGAAAAGGCTAAATCTTTAAAGACAGATTAATTGTGAAAAACCTTATAAAATATACTAGTGTTTTAATAGTGTTAAGCTTTTTAGTTTCCTGCGGAAGCGGAAAAAGCCTCACAACAGCAAGCGGCGAAAAACTAAGTGCCAAAACGCTTATAAAAAACCACAAGGCGGCAGAGGCAGATTTTAAAACCCTTTACGCCAAACTACGCGGCAGTTACCAAACCGAAGACGAAACCCAAAGCATTGGCGTAAGTATGCGTATGGAAAAAGATAAAGCCATTTGGTTAAGCGCCAAATTAGCAGGTATCATTCCCTTGGCAAAAGTTTATATAACGCCGCAACGTGTGCAATATTACGAGAAGATAAACGGCACTTATTTTGATGGCGATTTTGCGCTGCTGAGCAAATGGTTAGGAACCGATTTAGATTTCGATAAAGTGCAAAACTTATTGTTGGGCCAAAGCATCTATCCGTTAGAAAAAAGCGCTTATAGCATTTCCAATTCGGTTAACGGTTACCAGTTAAAAACAGAAAACAAAGAAGCAGATTTAGCAATACAATTTTTATTAGACCCGGGTAATTTTACCATTAAAGGCACGCAATTACTACAAGAAAAAGAAAACAAAAGCCTTACCTTAACTTACCCCGAGTACAAATCTGTAAAGCAACAACTGCTTCCTAAAGAAATAAACATTATCGTAAACCAAGCGGCAAAAAACACCCGCATCAATATTCAATACCGCTCTATAGATTTGGATGTTCCGGTAGACTTTCCTTTTAAAATACCAAATGGGTACGAAGCAATAGAACTATGATAAAAAAGCATTCGTTTACTATATTATTCCTGTTTATTATCGCTTTAAGCGGAATCAATTCGGCGCAAGCACAAAGCAAAGATCGGCAAGAATTAGAAGCTCGCCGTAAAGAATTGCGGCAACAAATTAGTAAAATAACCACACTTTTATCTAAAAACAAAAAACAAAGAAGATCGGTTTTAACCGAAGTAGAAGACTTAAACAAACGCATAAACGCTACCGAAAATTTAATAAAAATAAACAACCAAGAAGCCAATTTATTAACACGTGAGATAAATACTAATATTAATAAAATAGACCGGTTGCGGGAAGAGCTCAAAAAGCTAAAAGAAGATTATGCAAAGATGATTAAACGCTCTTACCGAAGTAAATCTAAGCAAAGCAGGATAATGTTTTTATTTTCTTCAGAGAGTTTTTTGCAAGCCTACAAACGTTTGCAATATATGAAGCAATACACCAATTACAGAAAACAACAAGGCGAAGAAATACAAAAACAAACCCAAGAGTTGCAGCAGCTAAACAAAGATTTGGTAGAGCAGAAAAAAGCAAAAGAAGCTTTGTTGGTAGAAAACAGAAAAACGCGCGAAAAACTTAGAAAAGATAAAGAGCAACAACAAACTTTGGTGGCTTCCATACGGAAAAAAGAAGGCGAGTTTGAGCAACAGCTCAGTCAGAAACAAAAAGAAGTAAGCAAGATAGACCGGCAAATAGAGAAGTTGATTAAAGAAGCCATTGCCGCCGAAAACAAAAAAACCGGCAACACTAACTCCAGTAAATTTGCCATGACCCCCGAAGCCAAAGCTTTAGCGGCAAATTTCACCAGCAATAAAGGGAAACTGCCTTGGCCGGTAAAATCCGGGGTAGTAAGTATGCGCTATGGTACGCACCCGCATCCGGTGGTAAAACACATTAAAATAAAAAGTAACGGCGTACGTATAGAAACTAACGAAAATGAACCGGTTAGAGCGGTTTTTAAAGGTAGTGTATTTAAAATACAAGCTATAAAAGGCGCCAATAAAGCAGTAATTGTGCGGCACGGTAACTTTATGACGGTTTATAATAATTTGGTAAACATTCAAGTAGAAGTTGGCGATGAGCTTTCTACCAACCAAATTATAGGTAAGGTAGGAAAGCATATTTCTACCGGCAGGCCTACTTTACTATTTTTAATCTACAAAAATACGCAAGCCTTAGATCCTTCGCATTGGATTTATAAAATGTAAGCGGTCTTTTTGCCAAAGTTTAGAAAATAGGCTTTTACAGACAAATTTAAAAGCTTACTTTTGTGCGATTTTTATTTTAGAATATTCGACTATGAGTCCATTTGTTATAAAAGCCCTTCAGCTCCTGTTAAGTCTTTCTATTTTGATTGTTTTACACGAGATGGGGCACTTTATTCCTGCCAAGATTTTTAAAACTAGGGTAGAAAAATTCTTTTTATTTTTTGATGTAAAGTTCGCGCTTTTCAAAAAGAAAATAGGCGAAACCGTTTACGGAATTGGCTGGCTGCCTTTGGGTGGTTATGTGAAGATTTCGGGAATGATAGACGAAAGTATGGACAAGGAGCAAATGGCTAAACCACCCGAGCCATGGGAGTTTAGAAGTAAACCGGCATGGCAACGCCTTATAATTATGATTGGCGGCGTTACGGTAAATTTACTTTTAGGCTTTTTAATTTACGGAATGGTATTGTTTGTATGGGGTAGTCCGTCGGTAAGTAATAATGACTTACCCGATGGTTTGTATGCTTCTGAAAAAATACAAGAATACGGCTTTCAAAACGGTGACAAGATTACCAAAATAAATGATAAAGAAGTAGATAATATTCTTTCAAAAAATGGCGGTTTAATGATAAACCGTTACTTGATGATGCGCGATGTGAGCAGTGTAGAAGTACAGCACGCAGATGGTAGTACAGAAACCATAGCTATACCGGAAGATATTGGCGACCAATTATTTCAAGCGGGAGAAATGTTACCTTTTAGACCAATGCCAAGTACCGTGATAGACTCTGTTATGCCTGGCACGCCGGGAGAAAAAGCCGGTTTGCAAAAAGGGCAAAAATTAATTGGCTTAAATGGCGAAAGAATTACCGGCTGGTACCAATTCAACAAATTAAAAGAAGCAGACGAAGACGGGGAAATAACGATGCTGGTTGAAGAAAACGGGCAGCAAAAAGAAGTACAAATAAATTTAGACGAAGAAGGTAATATTGGTATTTTACCGAAAAATAACATTAACTTAAACACCAAAGAATATTCTATTGGAGAAAGTATTGTTGGCGGTTTTGATTATGCTTATTGGACCTTACGCGATTATGTAGCACAATTTAAATACGTATTTACCAAAAAAGGCGCTACACAAGTCGGAGGTTTTGGAGCAATTGGTAATATGTTTCCACCGGCCTGGGACTGGCAAGCCTTTTGGAACAACACTGCTTTGATTTCGATTATATTGGCGTTTATGAATATTTTGCCAATACCGGCATTAGACGGTGGGCACGTGATGTTTTTATTGTATGAAATGATTACCGGAAGAAAGCCAAACGACAAATTTATGGAATACGCGCAATTGGTAGGTTTCTTTATTTTAATAGCTTTAGTACTGTATGCCAACGGAAACGATGTGTACCGCTGGTTATTTGAATGAAAAAACTAAAAAAAGTTTTGTGCAATATAAAAAAGCGTTTATATTTGCATCCGCTAAGCGATAACAGCGAAGCAAAAACATAAAATTCCTCAGTAGCTCAGTTGGTTAGAGCATCTGACTGTTAATCAGAGGGTCGTTGGTTCGAGTCCAACCTGAGGAGCAAAGCCGGCATAAAAAGCCGGCTTTTTTTATGTTTTATCTTTATATAATTTATTCTGAAAATTTTGATAAGTTTTATGGATCAAGAACGTTTTCTGGGTTTTTGCTAAAAATACTTAATCAGTACAGAAAAATACTTTTTTTAAAACTGCTAAGTATTTCATAGCACTATAAAAATTAATACTGCAAGAGGTATTTCCCCGGTAAGGGTATATAAAACTGTTTTATAGTTTCCTTTTCCCTGCCGAATGTACTTTCCGTCAAAAGTGTAGAGAACCGGTTTATAATCGCCTTTCCCTTGACGTATATACTGACCATCCCAAGTAGCTACTACGGGTTTATAATCTCCTTTTCCTTGTCGGAGGTATTTGCCGTCCCAAGTGGCTAAAACGGTTTTATATGCTCCTTTTCCTTGTCGGATATATTTACCGTCATACGTATAGAGTACCGGTTTATATTCTCCTTTTCCTTGTCTTAGATAGTTACCATCCCAGGTATATAAAACTTTCTTGTAATCTCCTTTTCCTTCTCTAATATAGCTTTGGGCATTTAAAACAGCAGGAAAGACAATTAGTAGTATTAAGAAAACTGGGTTTGTCTTGCGCTTCTTCAGCGAAAGCTTTAAAAAACAATAGAAGTTCTGCATTTTACATGATTTTAAGCCTTTTCTATTTTAAAGGAAGCAGGTTTTATAAAATTAAAGTTAAGATAAATTTCTAAGGATTGTAAGTTACGCCTATAATTCCGTTAAAGAATTTTTGGTTAATAAATGCAAAAAATAACGCTAGAGGTTCTTCGGGTTTTTATGTGGGGTTTTGGTGGACTATATAGGAAGTATCTATGGAGTATCTATGGGGTATCCCAGAAGTGTTTTTTTGGGGAAATAACGCTAAGAGAACAGTGGTTTTTTAAAGTTTTCATACTTGGTTTCTTTAATATAGACTTTTAAGGAAATAGAGTTTTTGCGTTTTAAGAAGCTTTTGTTCATTTTCTTTGCTTTGTATTCCTCTCGCTAGCGCTCGTCGAATACAAGAGAAAACCCTTCGACTAAACTCAGGATAAACCAAGCCAATCCCCAAATAAATTTGGGGACGAGATTTTTTAATGCAAACCAAAACTTATACTGGGGGAAAAGACTGCAAAGCGCTGCTTTGAAACGTTAAAACTATCGTTTTTTTAATTTTAGGAACTCGCGTTTAAAAAATTGATTAGAAGTTTGATACTGTTTTTGGAGTCTTTATCTGCCTAATTTTTTTTAATCGAAATTCATAAAAGAAGAGAGTTCTTGCTTTTTAAGAAGCTTTGTTCATTTTCTTTGCTCGTCCAAAGAAAACGAACCAAAAGAAAAGACGCTTTTTCCAAGGTATTTTTCAGCATAGCTGAAAACCAGTCTTGGTTTGCTAAAATCTCTCCAAGGCTTCGAGATTTTTTAATGCAAACCAAAACTTATACTGGGGGAAAAGACTGCAAAGCGCTGCTTTGAAACGTCAGTAATTCTCCTTTTAAAATTTTTCACGGAACAACTTAGCTATACTGAAGAAAAAGATGAAAAATTAGATTTTATCTCGTCCCCTCCTATATCCTCCCCTGAGGGGAGGACTTTTTTTGTTTTTCTTTTCTTGTCTCGTTTTATCCCCAAGTTTTGGGACTCTTCTGAGGGAGGACTTTTTGTTTTTCTTTTCTTGTCTCGTTTTATCCCGAAATTTCTGAGCTCCCCTTATAGAAGCGGATTTTTGTTGCGTTTAAAGATTAGTTTGAAATTTCTTATTTAGTGAAAAATATTCACTTAGGTTGATTTTGCCATTTTTTTTACTTTTGCAAAGAATTATTGCGATTTAGGATTTTGATTAAAATGGCCTCGTAGTTCAATGGATAGAATAGAAGTTTCCTAAACTTTAGATCCAAGTTCGATTCTTGGCGAGGCTACAAATTTTGGATTTCGTTTAGCTTTTTCTATTCAAAAACCTCTCTATAAAAATACCGCCGTTTTTTAAAAAGCTTTAGAAAGGGTCTGTAACTAACACCATTTTCTTCCGTAAATTTAGGATTGCTATATGTTTTTTAAGCTTTGTTTGTTCAAAAAAACCTAGGCTTAGAGAGTTTAGAGGTTTCTTGTAAGTTGTTGTTTGTTAATTGTTTCCGTAAAGTAAAAAAAATAAAAATTTAACATTTCAGGTATTTTTTTATTCCGTAAAAAGTATTCCATTTGCACAAAATATGGCAATTTTAAAAACTATAAAATTTAAAATTTGTAATTTTAGGAAAACAATCTTTGTTAACCAAGATTACTTTGTTTCATGAATACAAAATACATCGATTTAATCGAACAAACTTTCGATTTTCCGCAGGAAGAATTTCAACTGCAAGACAACCAATTACGTTTTCACGGAATTGATTTAATGCGCTTGATTGAAGAATACGGCGCTCCTTTAAAATTTACTTATTTACCAAAAATTTCAGAAAACATACAGCGTGCAAAAAAATGGTTTAATCAAGCCATAGAAAAGCACCATTATCCCGGAAAGTACCATTATTGCTATTGCACCAAGAGCTCGCATTTTAAGCACGTTTTGCACGAGGCACTTAACAACGATATTCATATAGAAACCTCTTCGGCTTTTGATATAGATATTGTAGAAAACCTAAAAAAGCAAAACAAGATAGCCAATGATACTTTTGTTATTTGTAACGGTTTTAAACGCGATCAGTACATACAAAATATCGCGCGTTTGCTCAACAATGGTCACGAAAATTGTATTCCGGTAATAGACAATTACGAAGAAATTGCTTTGCTTACCAAGCAGGTAGAAAAAGATTTTAAAATAGGTATTCGCATCGCATCAGAAGAAGAGCCTAAATTTGAATTTTACACTTCGCGTTTGGGTATTGGTTATAAAAATATTGTTCCTTTTTACGAAGAGCAAATCAAACATAACGAGCAAGTAGAACTCAAAATGCTGCACTTTTTTATTAATACCGGCATTAGGGATAATGCTTATTATTGGAACGAGCTGCAGAAATGTTTACGTGTTTATACTCGGCTTAAAAAGATTTGTCCAACTTTAGACAGTCTTAATATTGGCGGCGGTTTTCCTATAAAAAACTCGTTGGCGTTTGATTATGATTATGCGTATATGGCAGATGAGGTAATTAATCAGATCAAGTTGTTTTGCGAAGAAGAAGGCGTTGCGCCTCCGCATATCTTTACGGAATTTGGCAGCTTTACCGTTGGTGAAAGTGGTGGGGCTGTTTATGAGATTCTTTACCAAAAACAACAAAACGATAGGGAGAAGTGGAATATGATTAATTCGTCTTTTATAACCACCTTACCAGATTCTTGGGCTATAAACAAACGCTTTATAATGTTGCCCATTAACCGATGGAACGAGCGTTACGAGCGTGTACTTTTGGGCGGCTTAACCTGCGATTCTGACGATTATTACAACTCAGAACAACATATGAACGCTATTTATTTGCCGCGTTACGATAAAGAAAAACCGCTCTATATTGGGTTTTTTAATACCGGGGCTTATCAAGAAACTATTGGTGGCTTTGGCGGTTTGCAACACTGTTTAATTCCGACTCCAAAACACGTTTTAATTCAGAAGAACGCAGACGGGAGTCTACAAACCGAATTATTTAAAGAACAACAAAAAAGTGAAGACTTACTTAAAATTTTAGGTTATGAACACTAAAAGAAACTATGCGGGAATCCCCGATAAATACGCACGAATAGACGACGCCAAAGTGGTGCTGATCCCGGTACCTTATGATGGCACCAGTACTTGGCAAAAAGGGGCCGACAAAGGTCCGGAAGCTTTTTTGGAAGCCTCCGAAAATATGGAATTGTACGATATAGAAACGGCCTCAGAAGTTTATAAAAAAGGCATCTATCTCGCACCGCCGGTTTCCGAAAACAGCTCTCCCGAAAAAATGGTAGAAAGCGTTTATAAAACCGTAAAAACCTATCTTAAACAAGAGAAATTTGTTACGCTTTTTGGCGGCGAACATTCGGTTTCTATTGGAAGTATCCGCGCGTTTAACGAGACCTTCGAAGATTTGAGCGTCGTACAAATAGATGCGCATGCAGATTTGCGCGAAACCTATGAGGGTTCTTCTTGCAACCACGCTTGTGCGGTACATGAAGCCAGCAAAAACACCAATTTGATTCAAGTAGGAATTCGCTCTATGGATGCTTCCGAAAAGGAATTTATGGACGAAAACAGGGTGTATTTTGGCCACGAACTCTATGACGATTGGATGGACGATGCCATTGGACAGATGACGCCAAACGTATTTATTACCATAGATTTAGATGCTTTAGACCCGTCTATCATGCCAGCAACAGGAACGCCAGAACCCGGCGGGATGTTGTGGTACGAAACCTTAGATTTTTTAAAAATGATTTTTAAAACCAAAAATGTGGTTGGGTTTGATATCGTAGAACTTTGTCCGAATGAAAACCACAAAGCAGCAGATTTTTTAGCAGCAAAATTGTATTATAAAATGCTTAGCTATAAATTTAATGCGCATAAATTGAGAGAAGAAGATGAAGATTGATATCAAAAAAATAAAACATTACTGTTCGATTAAAAAAACTTCTTAAAATTAGCAATAGTTATTTTCAATAAAATTTGTTTGTTCATTTTTTTCATTGCCAAAAAAACGAACCAAAAAAGTCTAGGCTTAACCGAACTTTGCTAAAAATTTCCTTCGTTACGGCGCAAACTAAAGGTATTCGCTGGTTTTCATAAATTTTAAAGCTCAAAGTTTTGCTTGTGGCTATTCAATTTTTTGCGGCTGGCGCTAGTTTGCTTAACCCTCCACTCAAATCATTTTTTAGCGCAAACTTCGCTTAGGCCATTAAAAAATAAAAACCCTGACAGCAAGATGTTATACTTTAAATTTTTCAAAACCCTTGGCTATTATTAACGTGTCATTCGATTTAATTAATTTAATCGGACACTATTAAAAATAAAAAAATTAATAACTTATATTTGACGTAAGCTTTTTCAATGAAAAGACTAAAGAGCAGTATATAATTATCTATGTGGCAGTATAACTGGTATATTTTTAATCAGTAATTGTAAAATTAAGAATAGTGACGTAGGTGAAATCTCGACCGGTAGAAAAAGGGCTTCGACTGCGCTCAGCCTGACACAATTTGAAATTAACTTGATTGCTTTATTAGATGATAGTTAAAGAGAGAAA
>CANLVH010000027.1 GCA_947494545.1 uncultured Mesonia sp.
TTTTGAAAAGTTTTTTATCATAAGTCCGATATAGTATTGTCTGCGTCAAGATTTTTTTAGCTTGTGCCCAACGGTTTTGTATATGGCTCGTAGCGTATAAATTAGCGATTATTTTTCGGTTTAAGGACAAGCCAAATTTTAAATTTACTACTTATCTTTTTTATTGGAAAGTTGTCAAATTTAAAAATTTGGCGACTTTCCAAATATGCCTTAACTTCGATTAAGCAATTGCCAAGCTATGAGCTATATACAGTGTTGTAACCAGTTTTTATTAAAATCCTATTTCTATTTCATCGTTTTTATATTCAATTATTTTAGTATCAATATCTCCACGATATAACGTTATATATATCTCTTCAACCTTATTGCTCATTTGCTCTTCCTTTGATAATGATTTAGATTCAAGATTTGAAATAAATATGATTCCATTGAAAACACCTTTTAAAACAGAATCATTCCAAACGCCAATACCTTTTCCATATATTTTTTCAACGTCTTTCATTGTTGATTTGTTTAAAACTATACCTGTATCTGTAATACCATTAAATGGTGCGTAAAATCTAACGCCCGTAATAATTTCTGATTTATCATATATTTTACGATAAAAAGATATTCCAAGTTCTTCATAGATTATTTCATAGACTCCCTCGGATGAGTTTATTTTTGTTTTGTAATTAGGTCCCAAATCAGAAATAACTTTATCTATTTTAGTTTTTCCAACTGGATATTTTTCTAAACCTATATTATTTATTATAAGGTTTTGATGAGTATTAAATTCGTTTTCTTTAGTTTTTTGTATTCCACAAGAAACTAAAATTGATGATATTAAAATAATTATATATGATTTCATTTTTTTTAAAATTGGTTACAACGTATGTGTATATTGCTTGTTGCGTGAAAACACGCGCTAATTATTCGGTTGAAAACCAAATATAGCAAATTTTGACAAAACCTGGATTAAGAACTTTTTTTAGCAATGAGCTATATACGGTGTTGGCAAACGTAATTTATTTGATGTTAATTTTTTTATTGTCTTGTCTATTATCCCAGAATGAAACTATTTCAATGGTATCTTCTTTTATTTCATAGAAAATTAAATAGACTTTCATAGGTATTACCCGTGTTCTTTTGTTTGATGTTAATCGTCCAATAAATTCGCTTTTTGAGAGAGTTCTTAATAAATCTTCTGTTTCATCAAGAAGTTTTAAACTATATGTAGCGGATTTATTTCTTTCAATATAGAATTCAAGAATGTCTCGAAACTCTGATTTGGCTATATCTGACCAAATTATTTTTTTGTTAGCCATTCTTTCATTTCAGAAATTACAGATTCGTTACTTGAAAACTGACCATTTGTTATTTGTTTTCTACCAATTGAAATAGCATCTTTCTGTTCAGAGGATAATTGGTATAATTCCTGTTCGGAGGTATCAAATATTGTCTGAAGAGCTTTCAAAAAATTTAAATCTTTAGAATCTTTAATTCTCGAAATCAAGTTATTTTTTATTTGAGCAGTTATATCCATTTTAATCCAATTTTTGCCATTTATCAAAAATAGTGATTTTTCTTGAAACCTCTAATTATCGCGTATGAGTTTTTATGTTTGCCAACGGTTTGGCTATGGCAAGTGCAGGGTTTTGAAACTGATTCTTTGTCCGCCAGACCGAATATTATTTAGGTACAATATATTAATTTTTAAGCAATCAGCCCGCATTTGCTATAGCCGATGTTGTGCCCATGTGCTTTTTATTCTTATTATATTTCTTTTCGGGTCAAAGTTTGCTGTTACTAAAATCAGTTTGCAGGCTTCCAAGTATTCTTCTAAGTTTACTTTTTTTCGTGTTATAGTCGGGAGACCAAACTTTATATAGACATACCTGCTGCGCAACTTCCAAATGTAATTTCACAGGTAGTTCCGTCAAGTCCTGTGATGTCAAGTCCCGAGACAATGTCTGAACAGTTTATTTTGTAAATTCAAACCGGATGGCTTTCGGCATTACGTGGATGGCTTTGAAATCACGAATGGCTTTGATTTGGTGCCATACATCCGAAGGGATGATCACGTTGTCGCCTTGTTCTAATGTATGTTCCGATTCGGCCTTTTTTAAAACACACGCACCTTCAATCACAACAAGCACCGACTCTTCCGAAGCTTTGTGCTTGGGCAAAAACTGCCCTGAAAGAGCTTCCATCTGTTTTACACTCAGTTTTGCTCCTTCTTCCAATAGTTTTGTCTTGGGAATTTTCACTGTTTCCATAATAAAATGATTTTAATACATAATTCGGGTTTGGATCATTTAGTTCATTTCCCAAATTTAATTGATTATCGGATTGGATAGCATCTCTTCCGTTATTTTAATTGTGCATTTTATCTCTGCAAGTTGATGCATAGTTGTTAAAAAGTAAAGCTCGTTCGAACTCCGAGAACTGTAGCATTATCGAGTTGCATGTCATTTGCTGCTCCCGGGTTTTTGACATATTGCAAACTGCCCTGTAGCGACCAGCCATCGGTAATCTTTGTTTTGTAAGTTAATTCAAAAAATGATTCGGTTGTTATTATTTCTGAGATAACTGCACGGTCGCCTTCGTGTGGGTAGGTGAAAATAATGCCAAGGGTATCATCCCAATCTGCAATGAGGCCATTCCAGTAGGCTCCTGCGTGAATATCGTAATCAACAGGTGCGCTGTTCTGTTGGAAGACCCAGCCGGCCAGTGCAAACAGGTAAAATCCATCTGCCCTTCGGCCGTTCTTGGCATACAGTTGCTGGTCCGCTGCTAAATAAATACTTGAAAGTCCGCGGCGAAGGCCACCATCAGATGTGGGAAACCTATCCGTATCATGCCAGCTTCCAAAGCGATAGACTCCTTTATTCCCCGAAATTGATCCGTTCCATGAGGCTTCAGTAATCAAAAAGAAATTATTCGGCTGTAATGTAAATCGGAATCCATGGGGGTTTACTCCGGCTTCATCAAGATTATCGGCATCGGCATCAAAGGCTCCTAATCGTAGCGTCCAATTGTCATTCAGGTTATAATGAGCTTGCAAGGCGGTTGAGGCCACCGGCCAAGCCGGGGCATTGGGTGACAGTGTTGACCAGTACGTGGCGGCTGCCCCATGTAAAAAAAGATCGCTTCCATCCGTGGCTAAATAGTCTTCATCGACCGCTAACAAACCGGCTTTAATGCCCCATTTATTGTTCGAAGGTTGATATTGAAAGTACAATTGTTGCAGGCGTGTGGTCTTAACCCCATCTATATTCGAAACAGAGAGGTCATCGCCTACAAACGCAGAAGGACTCTAACCATGTAAATTAATGATATTGAAATGAATAGAGGTGTGATCTAATCCGAATATTTTTTCAAGGTCAATGCCCATACCCAAATCCAAATATCCTTGATAGGCCGTTTTTGTTTGAAGGCCTCCTGCAAGATTAGAAATAACTTCTGCAGTATAGTCCAGACTCCAATCCACCCCAAATTGCTCGGTAGCCGAATGAACATTTTCCGGCAGAAGTTGTGCTCTGCTCGTAAGAGGATATAGGAGAATACCTGCTATCACGATAAAAATGGCTTTGTATATTTTCATAATTAATACTTTTTTTCGTATTGGTTACGATTTAGCTTAATTACTTTCTATGCTTAATTATTATGGTGAATAGGAATCAGGTTGCCTCTCCACGCTCAATCTGAAGTGTCACATGTCCGATATTGTGATGTTCGTGTAAATCATGTTTAACTTGATGCAGCAAAGTATCAGATGGGTTCACGTCTTCCGGGATGACCAAATGCGCAGTCAAGGCAGATTCTGTAGTGCTGACAGCCCAGATATGCAGTTCATTCACTGCTGTTACTCCGGGGAGGCCAGCCAGATAATGCTCCAGATGAGCAGGATCGATCTCTTTGGGCACGGCATCGAGAATCAGGTCCATTGCATCGCGCAACAAGCCCCAAGTTACAATAGCAATTACTATCGCAATTACCAGCGAGATGACCGGATCAATCCATGAAAGCCCCGTCAGCATGATGGCCACCCCACCGAGCATCATGCCCAGAGAGATACCAACATCGGCAGCCATGTACAAGAATACACTCTTAATATTCAAGTCCCCTTTTCTGCCCGACATAAAAAGCAAAGCTGTGATGCCGTTGATTACCACTCCCGCTCCGGCAACCCATATAACCGTATTCCCTGCAACGGTGGGGGGATCAATGAAGCGATGGACGGCTTCTACGGTAATCAATATTAGCACAGTGACGAGAATCAGTCCGTTGAGCAGAGAGGCAAGGATCGTGGATTTTCCGAAACCGTAAGTCCGTTGGGGCGTTGGTTTTCTTGCGGCGAGGAGGCTCGCCCCCCATGCTGTTAACAAGATCAGCACGCTGATGGAACTGTGGCCCGCATCTGCAAGCAAGGCCAAAGAATCAGCGTATAATCCAAAGATAAACTCTACTGCGGCATAGGCGACGTTAATACCAATACCGATTGCAAATATCCATTTATGGTCGGTCTGTCCGGGGACATGACTATGGGAATGTGTATGACTGTGAGAATGTGACATAATAATACGTTTTAAGGCTATGCATCGGGTTGCAGTTTATATTAAATGCTTCCAATGCATAACCGGTTTTTAATTTTAATGATGACTACCGCCGGATAAAACAGCTTCAAGTGCTTCCAGGGTGTGGGTGTATTCGACATAGGCGGATACGTAAGCCCTTCCTTCGGCAATGGAATTGTCTTTTACTTTTTCCAACCTTGCTACCTTTTCATACTTTTGGGTGATTACTTCTTGAATATGTTGCCCCAAGCCATTGAGCAAGGGTTTTACATTATTTGATGCAATCGAATTATCGGCCATCTGGATAATGGGATGAGTAGAGCCTGCCGGCTTTAAGCCGGTGTATGGTGCTCCTTCGGTTTCACGGTGAAGGCGGACAAGGGTTTCCAGAAAATGTTTTTCAACAATGGCGTAGATCTCTGCATCCCCGTCTTTTAACTCAACCGTTTTATTGAACAGTTTCGTTATTTCTGTTTCTTGATCGGGGTAAATCCACTTCATCACATAGGTTACATTTTCATTTTCCAGCGCTTTGTAGGCATCCTGAATTACAGGACCGTCATAAGAGTCGCAATGGGCAAAAGCGGTTGTCGTAAACATAATCATCATTACTCCCAGTAACAATGCTATTTTGCCAGATCTTGTTTTGAATTCATCTATTGTCTTCATTTTTTTAATTTTTAAAGGTTATTAATTTATTTATACAGCAAAGATAAGCCGCCTTTCCCCCTGTAATAAAGGAAGAAAGTAGGGAGTAATGGTATAAAAGTCGGATTTAGGAAATAGCTATGATTTTCGGTACTCCATCGGACTTATCCCGACGTGTTTTTTGAAAAACTTACCGAAATGAGAAGGGTCGGAAAAATCGAGGTCATAAGCAATTTGGGCAATGCTTTGTTCTTTGTTTTGCAAGCGTACTTTGGATTCCAACAAAAGCATTTCATTGATCCACTCACCGGCAGTTTTACCGCTGGCCTCTTTGATGACCGTGGAGAAATATTTAGGCGATAAAAACATTTTACCGGCATAAAAGGAAACACTTCTTTCATTGATAAAGTTTTCCGCCAGCAATGTTTTAAATTGACTGAGAACAGGGTTTTGGTTTTCTGTTGAAGGGGCTTGTGCTTTAGCGTGATTTTGATGAATTTCATCCAGTTCGTTCAGGATGATATTGATCATGCTTTGAATAATCGAAGATGTGTGTGTGCCGGTATCAAAAGATTTTTTGTGAACCAGGTCAAAAAGGGTGTTGAACTTTTGGAGTTCCTCTGGGTTCAAAGCCATCACCTGTTTTCCTGTTTTCTCAAAAAAATCAAATTTATCCAAATAGTTGATATCGGCTCTTCCATCTATGAATATTTCTTTTCGAAAGAAAAAAATCCTAGCATCATAACTTGCGCCCAAATCAGTAAATTTCCGAATGGTTGAAGGGGAGATAGTAAAGACAGCCGGAGCCTGAACTTTTTGGAAAAACAAGTTAGTTTCTAATTGAAGTGAGCCTGCACTGAGCAAACAAATGGCGTAAGCAGAGGTACGATGCGCATCTTCGGAAGCACAGGCATTGCTGAGGTGAGACATAAAATACCAGGTATCTGAATGCATTTTGCCCACTTCCAGTTTAGTATATTCTATATAAGGTATGGATTTCATTATTCAATGTTTTGAATGTGTACTTAGCTTTTTAACAACAGCAGAAGACATGCTGCCTCCATATCGCTGAAATTCTACTGATACATGGTGATGTGGAATTCTCAACGAATGGTAAAAGTCAAGCTTAACTTGATGAATCCCATGGTCTTGTCCATAAGTTTCTGCGGTCAATCCTGTAAATATTAATATCACCAAACAGACTTTTACTAAAGTTGCCTTAATATGGTATTTAAGTTTGTTCATTGTCGTTTTTTGCATTGGGCCCAACGGTTTTGTATAACCGCCGTTGTGGCGGATTTTGCTCTAAAGATAGCAAAAAAGCACAAAAAATTAGATTTAGAGCAAATTATTCCATTGAAAGCCAAACCCCACAATGGCTGTTATGCAGTGTTGGGTGCTTTGTTAATATTATTTTTTTTCAATTCAGTTCTCACTTTTTTTAACCTATCAGCGTTCTATTTTTCCATTTCATTTTTTACGATTTTCAGTCTATCAATTTTTTAGAACTCAGTTTTTTCATCTACTCTAAACTATTTCTCAGTTCGATTTTTGATGTAAATCTCTACGTTAATTTTTCATTTTTTTTACGCAACAATTTTTTTCGTTCCGCCAGTAAAATTCCTTTGAAACGAAACATTGAGAAGCACGAAATTATTCATTTAAAACGAAACATTGGCGAGAGCGAAATCATTCAGTTTTTTAAAAGACAATATAATTTAAAATTCTAAAAAGTTGATTCATTTTACGTTCCGCAATTCAGTCGGCCGAGCCAACCAGAAAAATGTGACAATGATTTTTAGACTTAATTTTATGAAAAGCGTAAACTCTCGACTTACATTGCACCCAACGGTTTTGGCTATGGTTTCGTTGCGTGAAAATCCGCGAGGATTTTCCGCCGTAAACCGAAGATAGCAAATTTGCGAGGACTTTCCGAGAGGAAAGTCAGAAGCAATGAACTATAGCCGGTGTTGCCCACAGTACTTATTTCCACTTTTCTATTAATTCAGTTACTCCTTTTTTTATTCCGCTATAAAATTCTCCGTTTTTAAATTCGGGAATTATTGTTTTCTCAATTACTTCTTTACAGATTTGGTCAGTCAAAATAAGTTCGGTTCCAGTTCCAGTTGCAATTCCGATTTGTCGGCAAGGATTACACACAACAATTGTCAATCCGTTATTTTTTTCGGCAGTTCCAACTCCCCAAGTTTGTCCTAAATCCGTTGCGTATTTTTGGATGTCGTTATAAGGTTTTATGCTGTCAATTGTAACTACAACAATTTGTCTTGTCGTTTCAATATCGTAGTCATAAATAATTTTTGACAATTCAGTCCGTTGCGATTCCGTGAAAATTTGTCCGAAATCATTTATAATTCCGATAGGTTTTGGAAAAGAGCTTTTTTCCATTCCTGAAAAATCAAATTCAGGTGTTGGCTTTTTAGTTTCTGTTTCCGTTTCTTGTGCAATTCCTTTGCAGGAAAACAAATTTAAAGTCAAGAAAAGGATTAATATTTTAGTTCCGATTTTCATTTTTCGTATTGTGGGCAACGGTTTCGTGTATGAGCAGTAGCGGATTTGAAAGTACAAACCTTTCAGTTTAGCACAAAGCTTATTAAAAGCACAGACCTTGATTTTACCACTTCACCCGCTATTGCTTATACACAATGTTGTGCGTTCGCCCTTTATTTTCAGTCGGTTTAGTCAATTTTCAAAGGTAGGATTTTTTGGGGTAGGGAAGGCACTCTCTCTTGCAAGTTTTGGTCAAGCGTTGGCTGGTGCGACTTGCAAGAGTGTGTGCCTTTGGGGCGGATTAACTGGCACAGCAACTTAATTTTGATACGTCTTTTCCGAAAGTTATTGCTGCTAATTTTATACCTTCTCCCAAAGTCAAATAAGGGTAGAAACTGTCTGCTAAGTCTTTCACCATTATTCCGTATTTGATTGCCATACTTAATTGTTGTATGAGTTCTCCACCTTCGGGTGCGACTACTCTTGCACCTATAAGTTTGTCAGTTTCCGAGTTACGAATGAGTTTGATGAAACCCCTTGTGTCGTTGGCTGCTATGGCTCTCGGTACGTCTTTCAATTCCAATTTTGACACTTCAAACGGAATGCCTTTTGATTCTGCCTGTGCTTCATCTAAACCTGCCCCTGCAATTTGTGGGTCAGTAAACACCACCCAAGGTAAAGAAGAATAATCGGCTTTATTATCTGTTCCTGAGAACGCATTTTCAACGGCAATTTTACCTTCAAAAGCGGCTGTATAAACAAATGCAGGGGTGTTGGTTACGTCACCTGCTGCGTAAATGTTAGGTAGATTGGTTTCCATTTTTTCATTCACAGCGATATGTCCGCTTTTGGTGAGTTCCAAACCAATGTTATCTAACCCTAATTGGCTTGTATTGGCTTTTGTGCCTGTGGCAATTACTACCTTACCTTTTTCTATAATTTGCGTAAATGAACCGTCAGGACATTTACAGTGAATGATGGTTTCATTCGCTTGTTTCTCGAATTTCACGGCTCTGAAATTAGGTAAGATTTCAATGCCTTCTTTTCGCATTTGGGTTTCCAATGCTTCACTGATGTCTGGGGTTTGTGTCCGTAGAACACGGTCGGTAAATTCAATGATTCGGACTTTAACGCCTAAACGATTGTACGCCATTGCAATTTCCAAACCTATGTAACCTGCTCCCATAATGGTCAAGCTTTCGGGTTTTTCTTCCAAGTCGAAAAGGGAAACGTTGGTCAAGTAGTCAATTTTGTCCAATCCTTCAATAGTCGGAATGTTGGTCGTAGCTCCCGCAGCAATTAAAAATTTGAAGGCTTTGTATTCCTTGCCATCAACCAAAATGGTTTTGTTGTCTTTGAATTTTGCCCAACCTTTTAGCATAGTCAGGTTTTCAAAATCGCTTACCACATCCATATATTTTTTCTCTTGAAGTGTGGCTACTAATTTTTTCTTGTCTTTGATGATTTGAGCGAAATCAATATCAACTCCTTTTGGCTTGATGCCTTCAAAGTTGGAATGTGTAGCGTGATAAGCCGACTCGCCTGCACGAATAAGATTTTTAGAAGGCACACAACCCACGTTGACACAAGTACCGCCAAAGTCCAAACCACCGTTTACCATTAAGGTCGATAATCCTAAACTTTCGGCTTTGATTGCTGCCGAAAATGCAGCCGAACCGCCACCGATAATGATTAAATCAAATTGATTAATTCCGCTGTTTCCATTATCAGGGATTTCACTTTTTACACGATAGTTTTTTGTGCCGTTGATGGTATTAATGATTTCTTCTTTGCTGGTTTTGGTAGGGTCAAAAGAACATTCGCAAGTAGCTTTTGGATAGCTCACATTAGCTTCTTTTACACCTTCATTTTTGGAAAGTAATTTTTCAATGCCTGTTGCACAATGGTCGCAGGTCATTCCTATGATGTCAAGTTTTATTATTTCTTTGTTCATAATGATTTCTCTTTTTGATTTTCCTTAATGATTTCGGCTTTATAGCCTGTCTGCTCAATAACCTTGATGATAGCGTCAGGATTTGTTTTCTTTGGGTCGTATTGGATGGTTGCCAAATCGCCCGGATATTCCACTTTGTGTTCAATAATGCCGTCCACTTCTTTGAGGGCATTTGAAATATGGTTGGAACAACCTGCACAAGTCATTCCCGTGATTTTCAGTTGCAGGGTCTTACCTTCTTGCTGTGTTGTATTTGCTGTTTGTGCTTTATTGTCAGTCGGTTTGCAACATTGTGCATTGAGCTGAGCAATTCCAATTAGGAACAAAGCACTCAATAGAATTAAATTCTTTTTCATTGTGTAATTATTTAATTAAGTTCTTAAATACAAAAGGCAAAAAAATACTATTTCTTGCCAACCACTTTGTAACCTGTACCGTTGATGGCTTCTTCAATTTGAGCGATACTCACTTTGGTTTGGTCAAATTCTACTTTGGCAATCGCTTCTTCATAAATCGCATCTACCTTAACAATGCCTGGCAATTTGTTCACATCATTTTCTACGTGTGAAGCACAACCATTGCAAGTCATTCCTTTTACATCAAAAGTTACCGTTTGGATGTCAGAAGCATTGACGATTACAACTTCCTTGTTGTCGTTTGAAGGATAGAAAATGTGTGCATAGTTTGGAAAAGCGAGCATCAAGGCTGCAAACACGGTTACAATTCCCAAGAATGTTTTGGTCTGCATAAAGGGTTTTTTTTCGTCTTCTTCGCAATCACATTGGATTTCTTCGGCTGTTCGTGGTTTGAGTTTCTGATACCAAGCAAAGCCCAATACCAAAACGGTGATACCGATTAGATAAGGTCTTGCTGGTTCCATCCATGAAAAGGTAGATGCCACTCCTGAAGCTCCTGAAATAAGAGCCAATACAGGTGTAATGCAGCAAAGTGATGCTGCTACTGCCGAAAGCACACCCGCTCCGACAAGTCTGTTGTTTTTCTTGTTCATACTGTTTCCTTTTTTGAATTGTTTATGATGTGTTTAAAAAATGGACGAAGTAAAGTAAGTTGCTCCTGTTTCAAAGAGTAGAAAATGGTTTGTCCCTCTCTTCTACCTTCAATGACGTTTCCGTCTTTTAGTTTTCTGAGGTGTTGCGAAACGGCAGGGATGCTCATTCCGAGAATGTCTGAAAGGTCGCAAGGACAAAGTTCGTTTTCTTCTTCTAAGAGAAATAAGATTTTTAACCTTACTTCGTTTCCTGCCAATGCTAAAAGTCCACTCAGTTGACTGAATGCCTTGTCGTTGGTTTGAAGTATTTCTCTACAATTGTCTATTTGAACCTTGTCGGCAAACACACGGATACACGATTGATTGTTTTCCATAATTTCCTTGTTTAGGATTTAATAACGCAGCAAAAATACAAATAGTTTTCTTATTTAAGCAAATACTTAATTATAGTTTTTAACAATTCTTCTTTGTCAGCGGTGGGTGATTTAGCTCTTTTGGTTTTTTAGCGTTGGCTTTGAGTGTCGGAAAAACCAAATGTGCTAAATGTGCGGTGGGTTTTTAGGGTGACGCACAACGTTCTCGTATAACCGTCAGTTACGGGTTAATATGCGTTAATTTTCGGTTTAGCACAGACTTTAGCAATTCCGAGTGGATTCGGACGTAGTCGAATCCGCCGTAATTGCGGTTATACATTGTTGGCAACTGGCTTTTTTTATTCACGATTAAATACTTGATTGTAATATTCGTTCAACAATCCTTTTCCGCTATGTTTAGTTTTTAAAATCAGTTTTGATTCAGCACAAGCCTTTTTATATAAACTTTGTTCTTTCTCATTCAAACTCTTTGAACCCAAATAAACCATTTCATAAATCGGATTAGATTGTTCTAATTCAAACGCCTTTTTTAGCATTTCTTTTCCTTTAATTTCCAACTCTTCGTAGTCGCCAAATTCGTAAGGGAAAATTGAAATCGCATATCCAGCAATAAAATTAAATTCAGCTAATTCCGAGTATTTTTTCAGTCCGTTTTTTAATTCGGATTCCAATTCGGTTCGTAAGTCAATATCTTTTTTAAAAAGTCCGTTCACATCTTCAATCATAGACCACAAAAAGAAGAAATAATATTTCCACGTTTCAAAATCCGCGTTGTTTTCCGAAATCAGGTTTCGATATTCAGAATATGCTTCATTATATTTTTCGGCAGATTCTAATTCAAATATTTGTTCCAGATTTTGATTCATTCGTGATTTTTTTCAGCTTGTTGCCAACGGATTTGTGTATGATTAGTGGCGTGAATAAGTATGAAAGTTAGCAAATTAATTCCGAATAGAAAATCCGCGAGGATTTTCGTAGGCAGGCTAGAACCAAGCCATTAATTATACACAGTGTTGTAAGTAGTTTTTTATTCAAATTATATATGAAATTAAATATAGACTTATCAAAATTAAAATTATAAATATAATCACAGTAATTATCAGTTCCTTTTTTCTTTCTGATCTTTCTTTTTTTTGAATGTCACTTTTTACTTTCTCCAATTCCGATATAGACAATTTTGGGAAATCAAATTTTGCTTTTGTATTAGAACTTTTATAATTTGATGAATTTCTATCAATCCTTGCTTGCCTTTTTTGGTTCCGCTCTATTTTCCTAGCTAAAGTTGCTTTAAACTGTGATAAACTTCCGTCTGCCATTTATAGTTTTTTTATTCCTCAAGAATTGATTCTGATATTCTTGTTTCCTTTTTTCAGTCGGTAGTTCTTAAAGAGTATACAATATGAGCACTTTAAGAAACATTTATATCAATATCAGTTTTTGATGTTTTAGCTTTTTTTTCCAAAATTAAAAAAGGTTTATTGATCCTTCTTTTAATTAATACTTTTAAGAAGTTCTTTTTTTCTCTTTTCAAACTCTTCTGCTGTTATAATGCCAAACTCTAACTTTTCTTTTTCTTTTTTCAAGAGTTCTAAAATCTCATTTTCAGAAGATCCAATTTTAATTTCCTTGCTTTTTATTGCTTTTTCAATATCAATAGAAAAAAACTGTCCATCTTCATTTCGGATTTGAATATAAGGTGAATAGCCTTTTCGTTTTGTACCTGCTACACTTATTGAGATAATTTTACAATTTCCATCAAGTAAATGATTTTCAGTTACAGACATAGGTAAATAACCTAAACCCTGATAAATGTATATATTTTTAAATGTTAAATCAGAAGGTTTGCCTATTTTAATATTATCATCAATTCTAAAAACAATTGAATCTTTTGACACGTAAGTTTTATAATCACTTCTTTTAGATTTTTTATCAAAATTAGTTTGATAATTTAAATCTTGACCTACACATATTGAAGAGAATAGGATGAAAATTATTAATAGTTTTTTCATTTTAAATTATTTTATTAAATTACTTACAACGTGTTTGTATATGAAAAGTTGCGTGTAAATAGATGCAATATTTTCGGTTTAATACTGACTTTAAAATAAGAAAAAACCAATGAATTAAGCACTTACCAGCAATTTTTTATATACGGCTTAAGTTTGTTTTTCATTAATTTTATAGTATAAATCAGAAAGAACAAAGAGAGGATTAAGGTTATGATATACGGTGAAGCGTTAGACTTCGACAACATTGATAATCCCCTCTCTTTAACTACTTTAATCACGTTCAGTTCTGTGAGGCTTTAGACCTCGTTTTCAAGTTGTTGTGATCACGGTAGTATGCTCTTTCATAAAATCAGTTCTTATGGATAA
>CANLVH010000028.1 GCA_947494545.1 uncultured Mesonia sp.
ATTGGAATAGTAAAGGGGGACTTTCAGTCCCCAGTATTAATAAACCTCTGCACTTTCAGTGCAGAGTTGTTTAGTCTTCTTGTTCGGCAAAGGTCAGGACGTAACCATTAATGTCTTGGATTGAAAATTCTGTTGCACCGTAGAAAGTCTTTTCGAGTCCTTTTAGAATAGTTACCTTGCTTTTTATTCTGTCGTAATATCTTCGTATTTCTTTTGTTTGAATATAAAGCAACAATGAGCCACCGTTTTGTCTCGAAATTTCTGGCAGGTCATTACCTAAGCTATCAAATGTTTGAAACATAAACGATACATTATCTTTAGTCATCATAGCCCAAACTAAACTGCCTTCATCCGGAACTTTCATGGATAATTTAAACTCCAGTTGCTCATAAAACGCAATAGTCTCATCAATGTTTTTAACGAAGATATTTGGTGTTATTGATTTCATTTCAGTCTTTTTTTTAGGTTATTAAAATGTTATTTATAGTGCTTGTCGCGCGAAAAAGGGTACGTCATAATTTACAATGACCTCCTTTTTTCTAAATTTCAGATGTGTGTTTTCCTATAAGCTAATCAAAGCTTAAAAATGCTTAAAAACAATTTAATTACACCCGAATTTTAAAAATTGATGAGCTCGTGCAAACGTTACCGGTGTTATATGTTGTTTTTATTTTTCTTCCTGTTCTGCATCAAAACTCACCATCCAATTGATGCCAAATTTGTCGGTTAACATTCCGAAATATGCACCCCAAAAAGTTTCTTCCATTGGCATAGTCACTTGTCCATCAGCTGAAAGTCTGTTGAATAGTTTGTCAGCTTCTTCTTTGCTTTCCGAAGTAATTGACAACGAAAAATTGTTCCCTTTCACAAATGTTGGTGCCCAATCTCCGCCGGTGTCACTTCCCATTAAAATAGAGCTTCCAATTGGTAAACTAATGTGCATGATTTTGTTTTTGTCAGCTTCGGGGACTTTGTAGCCGTCTCCTTCGGGCATTTCGCCAAATCTTCCGATGTAGGTGAATTCTCCTCCAAATACTGATTTGTAGAAGTTAAATGCGTCTTCGCAATTGCCGTTGAAATTCAAATAAGTGTTTACTGTTGCCATTTTTGTTTGTTTTAATGTTATTTAATTTTCTGTTATTTTTTTTATTTTTGCAATGCCAATGGAAATGTCTTGTTCCTATGGTCAACCAACGTATTGCTCTACAGTTTTAATGCGTACAATAAGTTCTGTTTCGTTTTCTAATGGTTTTAATTCATAACTTTCAAAAGCATTTGTTCATGCTTGTTTTTTTGCGTCAATGCATTGTTCTTCAAAGTTTTTTGGTTCTCCTAAATGTTTAAAAACACTAACACGTTTTCTATAATTTTGTCTAAAATGCTGTACATTCCTTCCCCGTTTGGCGTTAGTAAATGTATTTTGTTGCCTTGTGCAAAGTTTTCGGTCTTATAATAATTGACTGCACCAAAGACGGAATTCCATTTTGTGCAACTTTCCAATTCTCAAAGGTATTTTCATACTTTTTCTGTGGAAGTACTTATTCTAATTTTGAATCTTAGGTTTAGCATTTCACTTACTTTTTGTGCGTATAAAAATCATTGCAATTGCTGTTGTTACAACACCCATTATTAATGCTCCGACTGCACTTTGTATAGCATAATTTTTATAATTAAAATTTGCCTGAGCTTCTTCCGTACTGCTGTAGTAACCTAATTCAACAGAACGCTTTATTACGTTTGGGAAATATTCGGGTGTGATAACATAAGAAGTAATCCATTGGGTCAACGGGCTAAGCAAGGCAATAATTATTGATAATATAATACCTGATACCAAACCTTGTTTATAGTTCATTTTTCCGTTGTAGAAGTTTTTCTTTTTGTCTTTTAATGCCATAACCATCATGATAATGGCAGGAATTGCAAATAGGTTGGTCAAGTAGAGATGGTAGTCAATATAAGTACTGTGAAGTCCGCTGAGTTTTTCCAATAGCATCCAAAGTAATCCAACTATTGAAAAAATAATTGCCCATTTAATTTCTATTTTTATGTTTTTCATTGTTTTTTATTTAGGGGATTTCTTGGATTTTCTATCCTTGTTCTGTTGCCTTACCATATTTTTTAACTGTATTTGGATTGCAGAAAGTCAATAGTTGATTTCATTATTTTTTTAAGTGTTTCCTGATTAATGTCGGAAAGTTTTTTGACATAAATACAGCTTTTTCCCATTTTAAATTTCCCCAACCCTTTTAGCAAATCTTCTTGGCCAGAACAGCCAGAGTAAACATACAATGAAATAGCTGCTTTGCGTGGCGAGAAACCAACCAACGGCCAATCTCCTTCCTGTCGGCTTTTTTTGGATTTGTAATGGTATTGTCCAAAACCGATAATACTGGGTCCCCACATTTTAGGTTCGAATCCTGTAAAGTCCTGCATTATTTTCAATAATTCAAAAGCGTCTTTTCGCTTTTGTTCTGTATTAGCAAACGTGTTGATAAAATCTTCCACATTTGCGTTAGTCTGTTTTGTTTTTATCGCTGCCATAAATGTCTAATTGGTACCGTAGAACAAAAATCCAATAACACATAATGTGTTTATGGATGATTAGTAATTTAGCAAATAAAACCCGAATGGAAAACCACGGTAATAGTGCAAGTTATTATTTCTTTTCTGCTCGTAAAATTTTTTCCATTTTACGTCCTTTTGCTAGTTCGTCATACAACTTATCTAAATATCTACATTTTCTATACAATTCAAATTCGTCTGGTATTTCTTCAATACGATAGCCACAGATTACGCCTTTAATGAGGTGCGCATTAGGATTCAATTCTGCTTTTTGAAAAAATGTTTCAAAAGTTGCTTTTTTCTCAATCAATTCTAGTATTTTTTCTTCGTCAAATCCAGTTAGCCATTCTATTACTTGGTGGAATTCCTCTTTCGTTCTACCATTTTTCTCTAATCTATTTATGTAATGCGGATAAACAGATGCAAATGTCATTTTGGCAATTGTTTCGTTTTTTTTAGCTGTAACTTTCATAATTATTTATTTTTCTAGGAGGTTCTTATGGGAATTAAATCTATTTGTATTTATTGATTTAGCTTATCTTCTACCAAAAAAAGGCATGGTTTCTCTTTTAAAAAAGAGACTTTAGAATTTAAAGTCATAGTTTTTCATGATTTTTTCTAACACTTACAGCATCTATAATTACATTAAAAAACCTTTGTGTTGCTACATGAATTATTGGTAAATTACTATTGACCATCCAGTTATTTCTATTATTATTTACTCAAGTGCTAAAATAAAAAGTTAAACTATTTTCGAGAATTACGAGTAATTTTTTTCTATTCCAAGGTAATGTTTTACCTATTATTTTAGTACCTCTTAGTTTATGGAATTGAAAAAAATTCTCTTGGTTACAATGTTGGACTTATTGTTATAGTTCTATCTATAGTGTGTTTATTTTTTTATCATAAATTTAAATGCGCCTTTACGCAGGTTGATATCATACTCCAAATAGGCTTTTAAACAAGCCAGGAAATTTGCCCAGCCTCCCGAATTTTCTAAAGCCCATTTCAGGTTATTTTCATTAAGTTTCTTCTCCTTTTCGTTTACTTTGACTAAGGTACTGTAATCAGGTAATTTTATCAGCGTAATTTTCACAACAGTTTCTGGGTCCCAAACAAAAGAAATAGAACGGTTTGTTTCAATCTTAACTTCTGTAATAGGAAATCTATCATCAAATTCGGGAAATTTCCAAATCACTTCTTTTCCTGCTTCCAGTCTTCCACTACTTTCTGAAATGAAATAGTTAGTCATTTTAGCTGGATTTACAATTCCTTCAAAAACATCCTCTATCGGTTTCTGAATTTGTATAGCTGCATTAGATTCTAGTTTCATAGATTTTCTTTAGGATTAATATTTACATTTCTTTCGAGACTAAATAAGCTGTATAAATTAGATAAAAACTTATCAAAATTAATGACTCCCATCTATCAATCTTTTTTCTTTTTCCTGTAAACATAGAGATTATCAGAAAAACCGTTCCGCCAATTAGTATTAGCAAGTCTTGGTTGAAATTTGTACTGTATTTAATTGGACTTAAAATAGAACTAATTGAAAGTATCAACAGAACATTAAAAATATTTGAACCAATTACGTTTCCTATTGCGATATCGCTATTCTTCTTTAAGGCTGCGACTATAGATGTAACTAATTCTGGCAATGAAGTTCCAGCAGCAATTATTGTTAAACCTATTATTTTTTGACTAACTCTTAATTCAGTCGCGATTTTTATGCTATTGTCAACCACTAACTTTCCGCCAATTATCAGTCCTGCCATACCAATTAATATTAATGCCCAGATTTTATAACTTGATTTTACTTCATAGGCAATAACCTCAGATTTTTCTTGTTTTAATTGAGTAAAAATATAATATATAAAGCATATAAAAACTACCAATAATATCACACCATCGATTCTCGAAACTTCAGCTTTTTGATTAATAAAAAAATCGTTGGCAAGTACAAAAAATAATACTGCAACAATTAGCGAAATAGGAATTTCTTTCCAAGCTGTTGAAGATTGAACCGTAATAGGATAAATTAAACCTGCAATACCAAGTATAATAAACAAGTTGAAATTATTACTTCCAATAATATTTCCAAATACGATATCAGAAAATCCGTTAAATGAAGCTACGGCATTAACAACTAATTCAGGAGCGGAAGTTCCGAATGCTACAATTGTCAATCCAATTACTAAATCTGAAACATTCTTTTTTTTCGCTAGCGAAGAAGCTCCGTCAACAAGCCAATTCGCTCCAAAAATTAGGCTCGTAAATCCTAAAATAATCAATATGGAAGCTATTATCATTTGTTTTCAATGTTTTCTTTATAATCGACCAGTTTGTTTGTATTTCTTGAGTTAACTTTTTAAATTTAAGCTATAAATCAGAAAGAACAAAAGAGAAGAATAAGGTTATTTTGTGTATTGCTTGATTTGTGTAATCCTTCAATAGTGTAGTCGAGTATTCGAGTATTTGGGTTTGGAACTAAGGGTGTTAGCTATGCACTAATAGTTAGTGTAAATGAAAAAGTCGAATAGAGATCATTAAGTAAATAAACACGATTAAATGATAAAATTATCGATATTGTTTGCTTTTTCTTAAAATTTTTATAATTAGTCTTAAATAACCAACTAATTTATTATGAAATACACTTATTTTGTCTGTGTTTGCATTTTTATGCTTCATTTTTCAGGTTTTGCACAGCACCTGCCAGGAGGTGTGGCTGGAGCAGAAATTTGGGGAAAAACCACGTTTGAAGATGATGGCACAGTTAATCCAAATGGAAATGTAGAGATTAGAGACTTTAGTGGTAATAATACTATCATCAAAAAGTGTACTGAGAATGCTAAAGCTTTGTTCAATTTTAATCCTTCTTTAGATGAGAAACCTTGTTTTTATTATAAAGCACCGTTAGAGAGTGCCGATACTCATAATTTATTTATTGTGAGTGAACCGGTAAGCAATGAAAAGTCGATGCGGCATATTTCAACAAATTTATGATGAATTTACTACGAATCTTTTTCCTAATGCAGTTAATAGTAATGCATACGCTTTAGAAACACAGCAAGGTTATGCAAGTAAACTGTTTTCCAATTTCAATCAACATCAAAATACTCATGTACATTTTTACAGTTGGAGTAATTATGATATGGACAAGAAATTTAAAAGTTACGGACAAAATGGAGAAACATTTTATTACATAGGTAAACACTTGCCATTTCCAGAAGTAGAGGATGGTCTTTCTTTTGCGGGTATGTTGCCAGAATATATTGCAACAAGACAATTCGGGAGAAATTACCTACGACTATAATCATCATCGCCTAGGAAAAATAAACTATTCTAACCACCCCGAAAATAATGTAGAATATATGTACGGCGATAATTCGCACAGTAATATAAACGGAGTAGGTAAGTTAATAGGCCAAAAAGATGCTACAGGGGTGCAATGGTTTGCTTATGGTAGTTTAGGAGAACTTACGCTAAACGGACGTGCTATAGCGGTTGCCGGTAAGAAATCGTATTGGTTTACCACAGAATGGGAGTATGATTCTTGGAACCGTATTCGTAAAATAACCTATCCGGATAAAGAAGAAGTACACTACAATTATGATAACGCAGGGCAATTGCAGTCTATAACCAATGGTAATTTTAGTGCTAATGATATTGTATCTAAAATTTCATACAATAAATATGGCGAGCGGGAGGAAATTACCTATGGCAATGCTACAACAACCAACTATTTTTATGATAATAGGCGAAGATTAGATAAACTTAAACAGAATTTTAATGAAGATGTACAGGTAATAAAAAATTATAGTTATGATGGTTTTAGTAATATTAGGACGATTACTACAGAAAACGATTTGTCTGAGGGAAACAACCTTGTTGGCCCCTTACAACACGATTACACCTACGATAATTATAACAGGCTTATAGAAGCCAATGGTTTTTATGTAGGGCCAAATGATGAACCAAGTAATTTATTAAGGCAAGAATATTCATTAAGAATGCAGTACGATGAGGCCCATAATATAACCAGCAAGCTGCAAACCCACGTACGAGGTGGGATAGAAAATGTAGGGAATGGTATTGAAAATCCGGAAACAATATTGCCCACAGATTATAGATTAACTTACGAAGATTATGCAGCTGGGCAACAATCTGCGGGTGCAGAAAGTTATGTGCAACCGCACGCACCAAGAACTATAACGCAATACCCAACAGACTATGTAGAGGGGCAAGATAATGACCCAAGAATTAAAAAGCAATTAATAGAATATGATGCTAATGGCAACATGACTCTTGTAAAAGAAGAAATAACACACCCAGAAGAACCTTTGGGCTACAGTGAAATTACGTTAAAACAAAACCTGTGGGATGATGAAAACCGCTTGCGGGCGGTAGATCTTAAGCCTGAAGCCCCTTCCAACAAACCAGAAGTAGCGGCCTACACCTATGATGCAGATGGGCAGCGTATTATAAGGTACTTGCCAGGACGCTTAGATGCCTATTATAGTGCTACTGCAGCCGGCAATAAAAGCCGTTTGGAGGCTATACTTTACCCAAGTCCGTTGCTTACGGTAAAAACCTTAGAAATACCAGAGGGTTATTTTCATAAAAATTTGCGCCACCCTATTGTAAAATACACCAAACATTATTATATTGGTAGCGAGCGCGTAAGCAGTGCCTTGGGTACACTTGAGCCCAATAATTTAGGAGCGTTGAGCCAAGAATTATTACCGCCTATAAATGGCCTTATAACCTATATGGATAACAAGACAGAAATAGCCACCCAAAAATTGCAAGAAGACCTGCAGGTAAATTTTGAGAAAGAATTACAGGTGCCGGCGCCATTTGCATACGGGCAAGCAGGAGTTAATTCTTATTACCATAACAATAATTATGAGGCTTATTGGTACCACCCAGACCATTTAGGGTCTTCTAGTTATATTACTAATTTAGATGGTACCATAACCCTAAGTGGAGTATTTGGCTGAGTGTAGATCCAATGGCGGAAAAGTACCCCGGGTGGAGCCCATATAATTATACGATGCAAAACCATATCAATATGGTGAATCCGGATGATAGGGCTGCAAAAGATATTGAAAATTGCTGTCCTTGCCCTACTGAATTTGCAGAATTCGGACAATATATACAAGATAAAGCGAATTCTCTCATAGGAGGAAACGGAAGTTCATCAAAAAGCGGAGAGGATAATGATGAAGGATATTTTTTTCTGTTTATAATTTGGGGGAGAAATACAAGTGAACCTATGGATCATAATAAGAAAGCAGATGGTGCTGAAACACATAGCGTTGATAGTGAAAAAATACCAGATTTAAGAAAGGGAAAAAGTTTTTTTGAAAAAATATCTGGTATAGTAGATAGAGCAATGAATATTTGGGAGAACTGGGAAAATACGGACGACCATAAAAAAACGAATACAACATCATCAGACAATAAAGATGAGCAATTATTACCAACGAAAGTTTTTGAAAGGAAAGTCATTACTCATCCTACTACAGGAGCTACAAAACATAGAGTATATGATACTCTTGTCCGGTCACATGATCACGAAAGCTTTGAAAAAGCGAGAAAAAAAGATTCAATTTTTATGTCGAATAATTATTAAAAAAACTTGATAATTTAGCTAAAATATGAAATATATATATCGTCCTATCTATT
Organism: uncultured Mesonia sp.; assembly: GCA_947494545.1. Classification (GTDB taxonomy): domain Bacteria; phylum Bacteroidota; class Bacteroidia; order Flavobacteriales; family Flavobacteriaceae; genus Mesonia. The sequence goes on from CANLVH010000028.1 coordinate 8,251, forward strand.
TGTTAGTCATTCTACTTTTTTCTTTTTCCTGTAAAGAAATAGATAGAGGGCTTAAAACGAATAAAAATCAAAATGTTATTCATGAAAATGATACTGTATGGTTTGATACCCCTAAAAGTATCACAGAACAAGACTCTGTGAAAATAACTTTGCATTATAGTTTAAACTTAGATACACTTAATGTTGTTTCTATAGCTGACAGATATACGATGTTTTATTATACTTATCAAAATATATCTGAGAAAAAAATGGCTGCGATTGTTCGCTCTCGTGATGAAGAAAAAATTAAAGAATTAGGCTTGAAGGGTACGATGATAAAAAATAGTTTTGATTTACATCACAAATTTAATAAATCAGGAACTTATTATATAACTGGTTTTATTGAAGACAATCTCTTTTTAAAAAAACCTAAAGAAGATAAAGGTCAAACGAGAAAAATCGGAACCTATATAAACCAAAAGATAATCGTTGACAATAAGTAAGATAGGGTAACGGTTCAAATTGGCACTTTGGTGAGAATTAATTTTAATAATCTGAAATATAGGTTTTTACACCCCAAAAGCCCCGCTCCCGCACGATTGCAGCCTGTGGTTTTTGTAGTCTGTGGTCTTCTACCTATTAGCAGGTTGATAAAAAAATACTATTTTTAAAATATGAGCCGTAATTACAAGTTTCATAATTCAGAAGGTCTTTATTTTGTGAGTTTTGCTGTTGTTGAATGGCTTGATGTTTTTACTCGTAATGATTATAAGGATATTCTTTTGCAAAGCCTTTCATATTGCCAAAAGGAAAAGGGAATGGAGATCATTGCCTGGTGTATAATGACAAACCACGTCCACTTGATTTTTAGAAGCATAAAAGGACAGCATCCTTCTCTGCTATTGGGGGATTTTAAGCGTTTTACCAGCAAGGCTGTCGTAAAAGCCATACGAGAGAATCCGCGAGAAAGTAGAAAAGAATTTTTATTGGAGCAATTTAAAAAGGCCGCTGTAAAGTCATCCAATGTGAAAACGTATCAATTTTGGAGACACGATAATAAACCAATCGAATTGTGGAGCAATAAGGTTATTGAGGAGAAAATCAGGTATGTTCACAATAATCCCGTTGAGGCAGGATTGGTTTATAAGGCTCAAGACTATGTTTATAGCAGTGCCTTAGATTATGCAGACGAGAAGGGATTGCTAGACGATATTGTGGTGTTTCAATTTTTTAGTTGAATTAGGAACTGAAGATTTGAGCAATTGATTGATATGTGGTAAAGAGAACGCGATGCAATCGCGCACCAGCGGGGGTAACGCCAAATTTAATCAATTTAAGAGGATGTCTATGGATTACTTATCAAAACCATTTAGCAGAAGTAATTTAGGTTTTTCAGGTCGAAGAACACTTATGCAATATGGTTCAAAACAAGTAAATCACTTGAAGAGACTCTATAATTACGAACATAATATTATGAATACAGGAACGTTAAACAACGCCTTAAAAGTCAAAGATGTAATAAGCAATGGAGCAAAGTTTTTTAAATAACGAAACTGTTGATAATGAATTTATTAGTATATCAAAAAAATATTTGGCTCAAATAGAAGTAGAAAACAACAAAAGTGATTTAAAAAAGATATGTTTCGATAAGTTATCTGTATTAATGCAAACTTTAGATGATTATAGACCTAAAAGCCATATACGCCAAGAAAAAAAGCACTTTATTGAGTATCTAAATAGTTTTATAACTAAATCAATTAACGAATATTCACATAAAGAACTATTGGAACTAAAGGCAGAACATATAATTAGCACAACAGGTAATAAATTGCGAAGTAAGGGATATACTACCAAATGGGGCTGGATAGGCGGTTTAATATTTATTTTACCAATAGATATAGTGTTATGGGTTTTTATAGGAAAATATTACTATTATATCCCCATAATATCATTACCATTTATGATTACTCAATTAAGAAAGGAACTAAAGGCAAAAAAAGAAAATAAATTATGGTAATGTCGGTAGTGTAGTAAACTAGTTGATAGATATAAAATAAATTGCAGATAATTAAAAACCGCCACTTTTTCGGCGGTTTTCATTTACATAATACTTTGCAGTTTGGTTTGTTTCAAGAAAGAATCTAACAGTTCCATCACCACATTTTTTTATCATCTGGTAATTTTTGAATATCAGTAATTTTCTTCAGTAAGTCTTTCCCTAAAGCTGTATCGGTATTCCCCACTAAATAATCTAGGGATACATCCAATGCATCTGCTATTTTGGTCGCAATATTAATAGAAGGTTTAATCTCGTTACGCTCATATCTTCCAATAGTAACGGCAATTGTTCCAACTTCTTTAGCTAACTCACTTTGAGATAGTTTTTTCTTTTTTCGGGCAGTAGCCCCCCGCTCTCGTACGATTGCATCGTGTGGTTTTTGTAGTCTGTGGTCTTCTACCTATTAGCAGGTTGATAAAAAAAATACTATTTTTAAAATATGAGCCGTAATTACAAGTTTCATAATTCAGAAGGTCTTTATTTTGTGAGTTTCGATATTATACTTGAATTAGGAATTGAAGATTTGAGCAATTGATTGAAATGAGGTAAGGAGAAAGCGATACAATCGCGCACCAGCGGGGGTTTAATGCTCAAGAATATGATGCGGAGACCGGGAATTATTATGGGGCTAGGTATTATAATCCTAAATGGAGTATTTGGTTGAGTGTTGACCCGATGGCGGAGAAATTCCCTGGGTGGTCGCCGTACAATTATACTTTGCAGAACCCAGTGAGGTACACTGACCCTGATGGGCGGGCTCCTTGGCCAGGAATTACTTTTTTCTTTTCCGAAATGGATATAGGTGTGGGTTTAGCTTATGGTCTAAATTACTTAGAACAGAGTGGTATAGCTTACGATGAAGTAGGTAAGACTCATTTTACAATGAGATCTACCTTGTATATTACCAATCAAAATTTAGAGATTGGGAGTAAAAACCCTCAAATTGTTGGAGGTATAGGAGGTAGTTTATCTGGAAATGTAAAACAAAATTGGAGTGCAGAAACATTTCAAGGATTATTAGGTAAAGGGGGGCTTACCTTGCCTACGAGTAAAGCAGGATTAGGTGTTGCAGCAAATTTTGGGTTTAATGAAGACGAATTTTCATTAGGATTGGGCTTAGGCATGGGAGCAAAAATTAATTGGTCTCAAAAAAGGGATTTAAACCCTGCAATTTTATTGCAGCACTTTAGTAGTGCGAAAAAATCTATATTTTCG
>CANLVH010000029.1 GCA_947494545.1 uncultured Mesonia sp.
GTAAAATTTTCTTTTTGCTTAAAGGTATTTTTATTTCATTGTTCATTCCCGTTTTTTTTTAAATGCACCACAACGGTCTCGTATAACCGTCAGTTACGGGATTAAAGTTAATAATTTTCGGTTAAGCACTGACGTTAGCAATTCCGAGCGGATTCGGACGTAGTCGAATCCGCCGTAATTGCGGTTATACATTGTTGCCCATAGTTTTTTAGTCATCGAACCTTACATAAATTTCTTTTCGGCAACGTACTATCCATTCATTATTTTTCTTTATTAAAACAAATAACTGTTCAGCATTTTGTCTGTTGTTCAGATATACAATTGCTTTGTCATTATAAACTAAAGGTAAAGTTATGGCAGGTCTTATATTTTCACAGTCATCTACAATGGTAAAATTGTCAGTCAACATCGTCGAGTCAATAGTTCTGTAATGTGAAAACCAAGAAATTTGGTCACGCATCTTTGAAATCTCATTAGGTGTAACAATTTCAGAAAATGAGTAAGTTTCCTGTTGGTCCATATCAACGCAATGACCTAGTAGATTGTCGATCAATTCCGAATTGCTTATCAAAAGTCCAATTCCCATATACTGCAGAAAATTCTTGCCTAAAGTGGGATTTCCGTTTTTGTAAAGTGCTTTTATTACTTCGTATCGTTCTTTTTGGATACTGTCATTTTGCGCATAAATTCCGCTCGATATAATTGTAAAAAGAAGTAATATTTTAAATTTCATCGCGATTTTTTTCAAATTGTGGGCAACGGTTTGCGCATATGGTTTGTGGCGGGCAAAAATGTGCAATTTTTTCGGTTAAGGTTCTACTTTTTAAAAATACAAAAACTTTGGGTTTGGCACTAATTCCGCCATAAACTATATGCGCTGTTAGGGTGCGTTTTTTATTTTCGTTTTTATTTTTTGAATAAGTTTTCGTTCAATATTTCTATTACATATGTAATTGAAAGGGAATTTTAGTCCAAAAAATCCATAACTTGAGAAATTCAAGAGTAAATCATCATTATCGTAAATTAAATATAATTTGCTATATAATCCAATTTGGATTTCCCACATTGGAATATTCATAATTTTTAAATACTCAGAATTTTTAGTAAAACTCCATTCTCGTTGTTCAGTTAGTTGGAATAAATATTTTTCAATAATTAATTTATTTTCATCGTTCAAAATATTCTTTTCACGATATAATTTATCATTTTTTAAATACCAATAAATAATTGAAGCACAAATAATAATCGTTATAACAGGTATAATTAAAGTCTCTATACAATTAATTTCAATTTTTAAGAATGATTCAATTGTAAACATATAAATAAGAGAGCCAAACAGCGCAATCATATAAATTATTTCAGTTACTTTTGAAATTAAACTGTTATAAATCAATTTATTAGATTTTATAGATTTTTCAAGATTAATTTCATTCATTTATTTTGTCTGTTATTAAATTCTGACTAACGTCAAATTATATTATTGATATTCAGTGTTTTAAAAATCATCAATTCTATCTCAATTTTCCACATTTTCACTATTATTTTCTTCTCGTTAGCTCAATAAATTAATAGAGTTTATTTATGTGGGGAATGCACCCTAACGTGTTTGTATATGACAAGTAGCGTGTAAAAAAGAGCGAATTTTTCGGTTGCGCCACAAGCCAATTTTTTGTTTTGGTTTTTATCTTTAAACTTCTAAAACGCCAAAAATAAAAAATTGGCGACTTTCCAAATATACCAAAATTTCCGGTTTAGAAAAGCCGCAGCTATTTGTTATATACGGTGTTGTGGTGCGTTTTTTTATTCATTCACTTCTGTTTCTCCAAATTTATCAAGTTGGTTTAATTCGGAAAAAAGTTTTTCATATTCTCTGTCAAATTGTAAGCGAAAAAATGATTTTATCAGCTCGGTATCTTTAGTTGTAAACATATCAAGCCATTTAATTTTTTTTTCTTTGCCAAACCCGAAAAAGGTTCTTTTCTTTTTGGGGTAAATATATCCAATGATAAACTCGTATTCTTTTTGGTTACCCGCTATGGACACCCAAAATATTCTGTTTTCTTTTTCATCTACTACTGAAATCGTTGGCGAAACTTTATCGGGATATTCTTTTACTCTTTTAAGTTCATCCAACCACGGAAATTGTTCAAATTCCGTTATAAAGCCTTGATAATTGATATTTCCTTTTAAATCCTTTTGGTCAAAATCATATCCCGCTTTTTGAACGTTCCAAGTGAAATTATTTGTTGTCATATTTTTTCAATTCGAAGTTTTATTTGGGCATAAATCTCGTTGGATTTTCTTTCTCAATTTTATTTTTTTCGGTGAGTTTTTGGTTGCTAAATTCACGTGAGTATTTTTTGTATTGTTGATGAATAATTTTCTCTAATTCTGAAAAGTTAAATCTCAATGAGTTTGAAGTTATAGTGATTGGCGATCCATATTTTTTATAATTGGATTTCATTGCAATTTTCCCTATTTTACTTTTTTTCTGTTGAATATATTCTTCAGGATTTTTAACGTCAAGCATTATAAAATTCTGTGAATACACTTGTTCAGTGCGTATTCCAACAATATCAGTCCATTTTATCAACCCAACACTCGTTGCATTTGAGTTGTCAACAATTCCATTTTCGTTGATTATCAGGCCATATTTTTTGTCAAAAAGTTTTTTGAAAGCAAAAACAGCACAAAATCCAAAAAAAATAATTGCGGAAATTCCCACTGCTTGAATTAAGGTTTCATTCGTTCGCCTAATTGATAAAAATTGTTCAGGTTCAAGAAGAAACCAGATGCCAATAATCACAATAATTAGCGCTCCGAAGAATAAAAGTAAAATTTTCTTTTTGCTTAAAGATATTTTTATTTCGTTATTCATTCTCGTTTTTTTTAAATGCACCACAACGGTCTTGTATAACAATCAGTTGCGGATTGTTTTGAAACTAAGATAGCTAAAATTACTGACTTTAATGCTTGCGCGGTTGTGTCCGCAGGACACAAAGCCGCAATTGTTGTTATACGGTGTTGGCAGCTGGCTATTTTACCATTCTTTCTGCCCTTGCTAAAATTTGATCATAAGTCATTATGGTTAAATTGTGATAGTTAGAATTTAAGATTCTAAAACTCTCCATTTGTTCTTCATTCCAGTCATCGGACCTACCATAAATTAATACGCATCTTGGTTTAATTGTTTTGACACCGTCGACTTTTTCTCTAAATTTTATACTATCCGCCTCCCTTTCTACTTCGTAAATGTATGTTGAAGCTTGCGTGATTGCTTTTACTAAATCTTGATGCGGAACATAATTATCGTGATCTTTTTTCGTAGCCCAAAAATTCAAATCTCCATCGGGTCTTTTAATTTCTACAATGTCTAAAAATCCATCATATGCTTCCATTAAAAAATCTGAAATGTTTTGGGTGTCTATATTTCGTTCATCTAAAACTCTTACATAATCAGTTCCCAATACCCAATTATTTTCTTCAAACCATTTTTGCCAATCGTGTTCAGTTAAGTTTTCGTCTAACATTTCATCAAATCTTTCTACTGCTCTAATTTTAGATAATTGATTAAAAGCAACAAAAAGCTCATCGGGTATTATATCGTGTCCTAAAACAAAATCTATAAGTTCCTGTTTCTCTGGATTGCTAAAAAAAGCTTGTAGGTGTTCAAGATTGCCTGATTCAAACTGTTCATCTAAAGGTATGAATTTTTGAATACCTTGTGAGAATGGTTCGTATTTACTTTCAATAAAATCAATAAGAGCCGTAAATTCATCTCCTTTTAAAGTTAGTTCACTTTTTGGTGAAGAATTTTCAATTTCCTCAAAAGTTAAATTGAAAGGACCTTTCTTTTTTTTGTATCTACCAATTTTTACGGCAATTTCATTATTTTCTGGATTGTTATGTTTAATTTTCCATAACATCGCTCTGGTAACCGTAAGTGGTTTTTCAAATAGAACTCCGTGTAAATAATCTATTCCGTCTTTACTGGTTTTTATTTCTTTCACAAATTTTTATTTTTAGCTTGCTGCCAACGGTCACGGTTATGGACAAGTAGCGGGAGTAGGGACGCGTATTTGTCGGCTTAAACTCTTGTTTCTTGGTTTCTAAAATTACACTTTTTCGGCAAAACCCGCTATTTGCTATAACCGATGTTGGGCTGCGTTCTAGTTCCATCTCATTTGATATGGATATCTTTCATAAATAACATTGTCTTCATTTATGGTGTATCCATTTCTGCCATTTTTCTCCGCTAATTTATCATAAATTTTTGCTTCCTCTGGTTTTCCTAATTTTCTCAGACAAACTGCTTTATAAACCTGTACATCTGAAAATTGAGGATATAATTCTAGAGCTAAATCGAAAATTTTTATTGCTTCTTTGTATTTTCTTAATTCATATTTACTTATTCCAAAGTAGAATAAATCTAACGGATGCAACCATTCTTTACCATTCTCTTTTAATTGATGTTGATAATCTTCTTGAAATATTTTCTCTGCTTTTTCGAATTCATTTAATTGTAAGTAAGAAAGTCCTATGTAGAAATCATATGTATGATCCATTACGTAACCATATCCGAACCTCTTTTTGTAATCTTCAAAATCTTTGATCGCATCTTTATATGTTTTAGCGAAAATACATTTTGTAAAAGCTCGATAATCCTGCCACTTTTTTCGATCATATTTAACTGCATTGTCAATATATGCTATACCAATTTCGTATTTTCCTTGTTTGATTAAAGGCATAGCTTTTTGCTGCCATAAATATGCTATAGTAGAATCTTTTTCTAATCCTTTGTCAATTTCATCTTGCCATTCTTGTGAATAAACTTGATATTTCCAAGCACCATTTTTCAGATATCTGTCAATAATTTGTTCTTGTTTTTCCTTATCAGTTCTTTTAGGAGAAGTTTCTACTGATTTGTCATTTTTATTACAAGAAAATCCTATTATGAGTATTAAAACCAGTATTATTTTCTTCTTTTCCATATTTATGTGAATGCTGCCCAACGGTTAGTATATGAAAAGTAGGCGATTTCGAAGCTCTAAGTTTTCGTTAAGCACAAAGTTTGATACGAGCCAAAACCCTTTAATTTACTACTATTTCGCCTATTTTTTATATACATTGTTATGCCTTCGCCATTTATTTTTCATCATCGGATTTCTATTTCTGTCTTTCCGTTTTCGTCTATTATAATCTTTTTATTGTCAAACTCTGTTGCCAAAGCAAAGCCATTGTAAAATGGTTCAACTGTCAAGTAGCGTTCATTATATCGTTCATTTCCTTGTTTGTCAATATGAAACCAACCGTTTATGTCTTTGGCCGTTGCATAGTTTTTATGGAAAACTCCTAAGTCAAGAAATGTTTTGTCGTTAATTAATTTTCCTTCGTTATCAATGTGTCTGTAAAAACCGTCTTGCGACTTTACACAAGCAATTCCGTCTTTGTAGTCGCCTGCATAGACGTAATTTTGTTCATAAATGCGGTTTCCGTGTAGGTTAATGTGAAAATATTGATTGTTATAGTTGCGAACAGTGCAAATATTTTCTTGGTAGTTTCCTGTCCACAAGTAAGAAGATGAATAAACCTTGTCGCCTTTTTCGTTGATATGATACCAACTGTTATCGCCAATTACAGATGCACGATTGCAATAAAAACCAAAAGTTCGTGAGTAACGATTTGAGTAAAGTTCGTTTCCGCTTGTATCAATGTGATAGGCACCTGAATCGTCTTTTACTGGCGCAAGTCCTGGCGAATGAAATTTTAGCACTTCAAGAAAAGATTTGCCGAAAATCTGTTTTCTGTCAAACAAAAAACAAGTGTTATCTGCTGATACTTTAATTTCTTTCCAATTCATTGTTTATAAATGTCAGTCCTGATAAATAGTTTATCCAATTGTCTTTTGAGTAAACTTTATTGTTTATGCTGAAATGATAAAATGCAATCAACATATCGTGAGTGATGAAAATTGTTGTTCCGTTGTCGGTTGAATTTTTGTAAATGAAGTTCGTTATTCTTTTATTTAATTCGTCAATGTTTGGAATGCCCGGAATCTTTTCGTTTTGCGTAAATCGTTTATACGTTTCGTCAAAACCGTGTTGAAGTATAAATTGCCCTGCGATTTTTTCGTCCTTTATGTGAAGTCCGGGTGCACCTAATGCTGTGGTTTCAATTATTTCTACTGAACGACCATAACCTTTTCTCATAAATTCAGCCGTCTGAACACAACGACCAATTGGACTTGTAAAAATTCTATTGATTTTGCTTTCTGCTAATTTTTCGCCAAAACTTCGTGCATTTTGTTTTCCTTTCTCATTCAATAAGACTTCATTTCCGAAAGAACCTTGCGGAATGTCATCTCTGTCAGCGTGGCGAAGTAAAAACGATATTTTTTCGTTTTCCTTCATTTAGTTTGGTTTACGCATATTGCAGGTTTTACACAAATCAATTGTCTTGTAGTTCTTTACAAGGTTTCGGTAATTGTCGCTTTGCAACACTTCTTCAATACTTACATTTTCTATGTTTCCGAAATCACCAAGGCTATTTCGCTGTTCGTCTGGAGCACAACAAGGCGAAATTTTGCCTGTGGCAGAAACCCAAAGTTCCTTCTCCAAGAATGGACATTCGTAACTTTCTGGAATTTCTTTGTTTTCGTTTTGATGCAACGAAATAATGTTCTCTAAAATCACTTTTTCACCATTGGGCTTGCGGAATTTCTCTTGTACTTCCTTCGCGTCATTTACATACTCGTTCCACTGCATAATACTTTCGGGTGTTGCTTTCATTGACAAATGCTTGATTTCATCAAAATGCGCCCAAAGCTGATGTCCTTTCACTCTATCTACTCCAAGTTGTGAAGCCAATTTCACGATGTCCGCTAATTCGTGCATATTGTTTTGCATAAACGTAAGTTGAAAAGTAACTCGGCAGTAATAACCCGTTATTGCAAAGTGTTCATCACGAATACGAATAAACTCTTTCACATTTGCTACTGCTTCGTCAAAGTTTATTTTCAACATTACTTTTTGGGAAGTTTCCGCTGTTGCACCGTTCCAACTTATTTTCACATCGGTTGTAATTGGAACAATTAGCTTTGCCCACTCCGTAACTGTTTTTTCTGTTGTTCTTGGGAAAGTTCCGTTTGTGGTCAGATTCATTTTGATGTTGTATTTATAACATAACTCAATGAAGTGAGCGAAATACTTGTAGATTAGAGGTTCACCCATTGTGGACGGTATCATTTCCGTAACACCGATTTTTTTCGCTTGCTCAAAAAGTGGCTCTAACCATTCTTTGGGCATCCTACGATGTTTACCGCCTAATTTTTCTTTGATGTAAGTTGAAAAGGGACTGTGTTCTTCGCACATTGTGCAACTCAAATTACAATCTTCAGGATTTGTATCAAGCGTAACACGCCAAAGTTTGTAATTGTATTTGCTGTAAATGTTTTCTAATTCCTTACAATGGTCTTGAATATTTGGAACGCTTCTGTCCTTAGAATATAAATAACCACGTTTGCCTAATGATTTCATTATGTCAGGATTTGCAACAGCAAATTTCATTTGCTCTACTAATGAATTTGTGTTGCGATGTTCAAACAAAAGTCCGTTTACATTGTGCTGAACATATTCTTTCATTCCGCCAAAATCAGCTGTGATCACGGGAACTTTACACGATTGCGCTTCGTGAATTACAAGAGGCGAATTTTCGCCCCAAATACTTGGAACCACAATGCAGTCAACATTTGAAAAAACATCATTCGCCAAATTATGATTGATGTATTCTCCAGAAAACTCAATTTTGTTTTTTGAATTTTCGCTTAATGCTTTCAAAGCATTTGTGCTTTGTCCGTTTGCTCTGCCAAATATTTTTAGCGTTGCTGGTTCTTCAATCTGCTTGAATGCTTCAATCAGAATGTTTACGCCTTTTGCTGGAATGTGAGTTCCGATGTAACCAAAAGTGTAATTCGTTTTCTCTTTTGATTTTTCGGTTTGGGTTAGATATTCAGTTGGAAACCCATAATCTAAGTAAATGATTTTGTTTTTGGGAACACCAAAGTCATTGATAAATCTATCACGCAAATAGTTTGAAGGTGCAATAAACAAGTCAACTTTTTTGATGATTGCTTTAGTTTCAATCATTCTTTGATGTATCCAACTGCTCCAATTTTCAATTTCTGTGGGTTGGTTTCCTTCTCGTCCGCTGAAATACACTTTGTAGCAATCTGTCGCACATTTTTTGTCGTCTTGCTTTTCGCATAACTGAAAGTTGCTTTCATTTCCAATGCTTCGTGTCAAAAATTGTCCACGTGGACACATTAGCCAAAAGTCGTGTAGCGTGTAAACAATCGGAATTTTGAGTTTATTAAGTTCGTCAATCAACCCTGTTGATAGATGGTTAATGTGTCCGATGTGTGCAATGTCAGGTTCGAGTTGTTTTACTAATTCCGCAAAGTTGTCGTCCATTTGTTTGTGGCGATAACCGTCTTTGCCTTGCGGGTTGTTTACAAAGTAAAGTGTTAGGTTTTCGTTTACTTTTTGCTCACGAATACTGAAACATAGCGAATACGGATTTTCTTCCCGTGTAAAAACAGAAACCTTATGTCGTTTTGAAAGTTCGTTGCAAATAGATTGGCTGTAAACTTCTGAGCCTGCATTATAGTTCGGTGGGTATCCGTGTATTATTTTCAAAATATGCATTGTCAGAAATGGTCAGTCTTTTTTGTTTTACAATATGGTTTTTTGTTAGCACTGCCGTCTTTTAGGGTGAGGCATAACGGTTTCGTGTATGCGCAGTAGCGCGTTAAAATTCTAAATCTTTTCAATTCAGTTTCAAAGTTAGCAAAATATCCCAAACTTTGGTTTCAGTCACAAACCCAGCTATTGCGTATACACAGTGTTGTAAGCAGTTTTTTAATCAACCAACGTATTTTTTAACGTATTTAGCAATTTTTTTAATTTTTCATCTTTCAAATCGGTAATTCGATATTCCCGATATAAATTATCACCATCACGCATTGTAATTTCATATTCATTAAAATCAAGAGTTTCAATTTTCACGTGTTTTTGGTCAGTCCGTAATCTGAATTCAACTGAACGAGAAAAAATCAAAGTAAACATTGAAGTTCCAATTCTGAAGTATTTCCATTCTCCGTTTTCTTTCATTTCCGCAATTAAGTCACGTATCGGAATCCATTTATCAAATCCGCCATTATTTATTAGCATTTCATATCGGTCATAAGTTTCCGTCCAAGACTTTTCGAAGCGATTTAATATTTCCTCTGTTCTGCTGTTCATCGTTTCGTTAAATTGCTTACAACGGTCTCGTATAACCGTCAGTTACGGGTTTATATGCGTTAATTTTCGGTTTAGCACAGGCTTTAGCAATTCCGAGTGGATTCGGACGTAGTCGAATCCGCCGTAATTGCGGTTATACATTGTTGGCAACTGGCTTTTTTTCATTCAGTTCGAGTTTCATCATTATGTCAGTCTGTTCATCATTACCAAGTTTGAAAACGTGTTTGTCAAATGCTACAAATCCATTTTTTTCATAAAATCGTATTGCTCTCGGGTTTTGTTCCCAAACTCCCAACCAAACATATTCCACATTTTTTTCTTTAGCCAATTCAATTGCTTTGTCATAAAGGATTTGTCCGACTTTTTTTCCGTGAAATTCTTTTAGCACATAAATCCGTTCGATTTCGAGTGTGTTTTTTTCCTTTATTTCGGTTTGGGATTGTCCGACGTTTACTTTTAAATATCCGATTGTTTTTCCGTCAAGTTCCGCAAAATAAAATTCAGCGTTTTGGTCTGTCAATTCCGCAGTCAGTTTTTCAGTTGAAAATCCGTTTTCCAAATATTCTTTCATATTCTCTTCGCTATTTTCTGAAGAAAAAGTTTCGGCAAAAGTCAGTTTCCCAATTTCTTTTAGCGTTTCAATGTCTTGAATATTTATTTTTCTGATATTCATTTGTTTATCGTGAGTTTTTTTCAGCTTGTTGCCAACGAGTTTGTATATGATAAGTAGCGTGTAAGTTAGCGAGTATTTTCCGCCATAAAACAAGCCAAATCTTTTGTATTTTGATTTTTCCTTTACTTTTCAAAAAGCCAAATCAAAAGATTTGGCGACTTACCAAATATACCGAAATTTTCGGTTTAGAAAAGACGTAGCTATTTATTATATACGGTGTTGTGGTTAGTTTTTTTATTTTTTTTCCAATACAAAACTCCTAATATAATTATTATTATCCATCGAGAGACTTCTATTACAAAATCCATCCATCCATTTAAGTGAAGCCATTGTCCAATTGTCAGATAATTTTCTGAAATAACGATTTCATATTGGTTTTCTATATAAAATCCAGACAGTTTATTTACTAAAGGGTTTAATGTAATTCCAATAACAACTAATAAAATAAATAGTGTTATATTAAGTTTGTTTGGGTAAATTTCTCTGCATAATGCTTTTATATTTAATTTTCTCAAAACAATAATTGTAGTTATTGTATATAATATTAAACTTATAATTGGTATTAGATAAAAAAGTAAATCAGAAGCAAGTTTAGATTGAATTCCAATGAGAAATAAAATATTAATAATAAAATATAGAATAGAGTCAATTGCTCTGATTAATACAAAGCTAAAAATACCCCAAAAGATTAATGATTTATTTTTACTATCCATTTAATTCTTATATAATTATCAATTAAATATTGAGTACATTTAATCAAGATTGAATTGAAAAACAGGTTTTGGTTTCAAATTAACCACAACGTGTTTGTATATGACAAGTAGCGTGCAAAAAAGCGCTAATTTTTCGGTTGAGCTACAAGCCAATTTTTTTGTTT
>CANLVH010000030.1 GCA_947494545.1 uncultured Mesonia sp.
ATGAAAAACAAACTTAAGACGTGTATAGCTCATTGCGGCTGAATTCCTAATCGGAATTCATTGCAATTTGCTATCTTCGTTTCACCGCGGAAAAATCTTGCCGATTTTCCCGCAACGAGCCATACACAAACCCGTTGCCCACAATTATGAAAAAAATCCGAACACAAATAATATTACTTACTTTATTGACAATTTCGTTTAATGGATTTGCTCAAGAAGTGACATTTTTTAATGCTGATGGATTTTTTTCAATTGGAACACAATCGAACCGAACCGCTTCAATAACATTATCAGACATTGACCAAGATGGAGATTTAGATGCACTTGTAGCAAATGGAAGACATTGGGCGGAACAAAATTACATTTACTACAATGACGGAAATGGAGGTTTCAAATTAGCCCAACCTATTGGTAAATTTCTTGATGCCTCTTATGCTGTGAAAAGTGCTGACTTCAATAATGATGGATTTATAGACATAGCAGTAGCCAACGATAATATTCCAAATAAAATTTATTTTGGTTCTGCAAATGACAGCTTTGACAAAGAAATTTCTTTTGGTTCAATATCACCTTCACGAAATCTTGAAATAGTAGATATTGACAAAGATGGAGATTTTGACCTGATACTTTCAAATAGAAAAGCCGTAAATGAAATCTGCCTCAATGATGGAAAAGGATATTTTGAAAATATTATCACTTTTGGAACCGATTCTGACCAAACAATTCAAACAAAAATTGTCGATATAAACAAAGACGGATTTTTAGACTTAATTACAGCTGAAAGACAGAGTAAAAACAAAATTTATCTAAATGACGGAAAACAGAATTTTTCAAAAGTAATAGAATTTGGCAATGGAGAAGATGAAACCCGCTCTATTGACGTTGGAGATTTTGACAATGATGGATTTTTAGATATTATAACAGGAAATTTAGGTTCAATAAATAGCATTTATTTTGGCGACAAAAATTTGATTTTTAAGCGAGTTTTCGATTTCAAAACAGAACGTCAAACTTCATCAATAAAAGTAGCTGACTTAAATCAAGATGGATATTTAGATATAGTTGAGGGAAATTCAGAAGAACGGAATTATGTTTATTTAGGCCAGAAAAATGGCACGTTTATAGAAATTGGTTTGCGAGAAGACTTAAAAGATGATACTTATAATATAGAAATAGGAGATTTAAATAATGATGGATTTCCAGATATTGTGGAATCAAATTCGGGAACTTGGAATTTATATTACAGAACTCGGAAAAAATAACTGTGGGCAACACCGTATATAGCTCATAGCTGGGCAGTTGCTTAATCGAAGTTTAGGCATATTTGCGAAGTCGCCAAATTTTTTAATTTGGCTTATTGGGAAAAATAGATAATAAGAAAATTAAAAAATTCGGCTCGTGCTTAACCGAAAAATAATCGCTAATTTACACGCTACGAGCCATATACAAAACCGTTGTAGCCAATTAAAACCAAGCAAAACGGCAAAATGAAAATATTTGAAACCGAAAGATTAATTATTAGAAGTTTAAAAAAAGTGGATAAGAATTGTTTCGCTGAACTCTTTACTGACCCGAGAATTTTAGAACTCATTCCTCAAAAAGCATTTACAGAAAACCAAATAACAGATAGATTTGACAAAAGTCTGAATTTGGAGTTGAGTGATTTAACTAACAAGAAATGTGCTTGTGGAATATTTGAAAAAGGGAACGCAGAAATGATTGGACTTGCTCTGTTTCTGATTAATGAAAATGGCGAAAAAGAATTGGGCTATCGTTTTAGAGTAAAATATTGGGGAAAAGGTTACGGAACAGAAACCACTAAAGGAATGTTGGAATATTATTTTCAACAAATGAATGAAATCAAAGTAACGGCAGATGTAAATATTGCAAATATTGGTTCGGTAAAAATTTTAGACAAGTTTATGAACCCCGTGCGTGAATTTTTTAATGAAAGAGATAATTGTACGGATAGAAGATATGAACTGAAAAAAAATAACTGGCTACAACACCGTATATAATTTATTGCTGGGTTCGAGCCTGCTTACGAAAATCCTCGCGGATTTTCTATTTGGTTTTTATTTGCTAAATTTGGTGCTTAAAACACGCAACAAACCATATACACAAACGTTGTGGGTAATTTAAAAAATGACCGAGAAAGATTTAAATATTATAAATTTATTATTAAAACGGACTGAAAATCTTCCAGATATTCTGCATTTACGTGCAGCGCCATTAGATTATGAATTGACGGAAAGTGATAAAGATTTACTTCTTGATACTTACCAAAAGTTAGACGATATTTTAAAAGAAGTTGCAGCCTTTATCAATGTGAAATTTCCTGGAAGGCAAGATTATATTCATTCTTGGAATAAAATTGATTTTGACACCAAAATTGGTGGAATGAAAATAATAACGACAGATAGAGAGCATATAAAATCTGAATGGAGAAAAGGAATTTTCGATTTAAAAAGTTTAATAAAATCTCTGATTATTGAGGTTACACTTCTAGTTGACCAAGAAAGGGAAATTAAAAACAATCCATTACTTGACGAAAAAGAGTGGGAAAAATATTTTGACCAACGTCTCGAAAAAAGGGCTGACCAAGCAGATTTTTTTCTTGACTTAATAATCGAAAAAGAACTTATTAAGTTAGACAAACCAACTGTAAGAAAATATTTTAAAAAGTGGTTTGACGAATCTCAAGATTTCGATTTGCAATTTAAAGATGGAGACCTTGTAATTGAAGATGGAGACATCCAAACTGTTCCTGACTTTAGCAAAGACAATATTCCTGAATTTCTAAAATGGTTTGAAGACGAGGGAAATAATTTTATGGATTATTTAAAAGAACAAGGCGTGAATGTAAAAAAAGGCTCTAAAAAAACTATTATCAATAGTGGAAATATGATAATTAATAAAAAATCCAAAACAGGGAAACAGAGAATAGAAAACGGAACTGAACAAAAAGAATCCAATTGGTCAAAAGCGAATGTGATAATTGCATTAGTGGTTGGAATAGCAACAATCGTTGGGATAGCTTGGCAAATTTGGGGATAAAAAACTACCCACAACAACGTATATAGCTCATAGCTAATTAGTTGCTTAATCGAAGTTAAGGCATATTTGCAAGTCCGCCAAATTTTTTAATTTGGCTTATTGAAAAAAAAAGTAATAAGAAAATTAAAAAATTTGGCTCGTGCTTGACCGAATAGTTATCGCTAATTTGCACGCTACGAGCCATATACAAGACCGTTGCCACCAATTTGAATGAACATCAGAAATCCAATATATTCCTTTAGTATAATAGTCTTTCTTTTCGGAATTTTTATATTCTTCATTATGGGATTTTGGGGAATTGGAGCTATACTTTGGTTGTTTGGAATTTATTCAATTTTAGTATTGACAAGTTTTTTACTTAAAAAATTCAAAGTCAAATACCGACAAATTATTGAATGCACTTTAATATTTGTTTATGTTCTGTCCCACACTTTGTATTATTTGAATTGGGACGTTGGAAGCGAAATTTATTTCACAAATGAAAATGAACCTTTTGTGGGAAAAAATCAGAATTTTATAATAGTTTTCGGAATAGAAAACCAACCAAAACTCGAAAGTAATTATTTTACAAATAATAAAATCCACATTCCCGAAAATGGAATTTTATTAACTTCTTCAGAAAAGGAAACATTTAAGCATAGATATAGATTTCCCGTAGTTGGTAGTGGAGAAAAGTTTTCAGCCACTTACTTTGAGCAATATAATTGTTACGGAGAAAAAAATTACAGATTTAATTACGTTGTTGGAACAATAAGCGACTTGGGAGAAGTTGATTATAGATACAGAGATTCAATTGGAGATTTAATTTGTGAAAAACTCAAAAATGAAGATTTAAAAAACAATCTAAAAATAGGTTATGAAAACGGAAATTATCTTGACCAAAAAGAGGTTTTAATAAATTATCAAAATTTGACTAAACTTCCAAACGGACTTTTAGAGTTGAGAAATCTCGAGTATTTAAATGTACACTCTAATAAACTGAAAGTATTTCCTAAAAGTGTTTTAGAGTTTCCGAAACTTAAAAAACTAACAATTGGATATAATGAAATTAAAACAATACCCGAATGGATTGGCGGAATTAAAAGTTTAGAAAGTCTTGCAGTAAATGGTAATGATTTGACTTCAATTCCTGATACGTTATTGACTTTACCGAAACTGAATTATTTGCTAATAAGAGAAAATGATTTTGACGAATCAGAAATAAAAGAAACAATTGAAAAGTTTGAACAAAAAGGAGTGACAGTCCAATATGAATAAAAAAAACTGGTGGCAACAACGTATAACAACAATTGCGGCTTTGTGTCCTGCGGACACAACCTCGCAAGCATAA
Organism: uncultured Mesonia sp.; assembly: GCA_947494545.1. Taxonomy (GTDB): domain Bacteria; phylum Bacteroidota; class Bacteroidia; order Flavobacteriales; family Flavobacteriaceae; genus Mesonia. Next base: position 4,388 of record CANLVH010000030.1, read on the forward strand.
AAGTCCGGAATTTTAGCTATCTTAATTTTCAACCAACCCGCAACTGATTGTTATACAAGACCGTTCTACGCAATTTAAAACGAACATTGCGCGTAACAAAAAAATATTAATTAATTTAAAAATAGAGAATTATGGCAAAATCAAGTGGAATGAAAAACGCACCAAGTACTACAGGAAATCCATCTGGAAAAGGAAGAAGTAATGCACCAAGCAAATCTGGAGGAAGTTCTAAAGGTTCTTCAAGTTCAAAAGGTGGTTCTAAAGGAAAGTAATTTAATAAAAAAGCACGATTGGTTTTCATTAATCGTGCTTTTAAATTTTATGCGAGAAAATTTTGACATAACAGGTTACTTCTACCAAATTGGCAATTTGAAGTGTAGAAAATATCTGAATATCAAAAAAAAGAACACTAAAATCCGAAAACCAGATTTAATGGTGGTTATGATGAATCCTGGAAGATCAAAACCAATAGACGGTATTGATAATGGAAAAAATGAAGTACCAACTATTCCCGACCAAACTCAAGATCAAATTATGCGGGTTATGGAAAATTGTGAATTCAGCTACGCACGAATATTAAATCTTTCAGATGTACGAATTACGCCAAGTGGAGCATTTTACAATATATTGGCAGATTTAAAAGAAAAACAAATTCCGCACTCAATTTTCGACAATAAACGAGAACAAGATTTTAAAGAATTATTTGTAGAAAATATTCCGACTATATTTGCTTGGGGAGTTGGAAAAGATTTGACAGAATTAGCAAAAATAGCTATAAAAAAAATTGGAATTAATAATCCAATAGGAATAGAGAAAAATGACAGAGATTATGCTTATTATCATCCATTACCTCGTAACAATAACGACCAAATAAAATGGGTTGATGGAATAACCAAGCGGATAAAAACTGCGTAGAACAACGTATAACAACAATTGCGGCTTTGTGTCTTGCCGACACAACCGCGCAAGCATAAAACTCGGGAATTTTAGCTATCTTAGTTTTTAATCAATCCGCAACTGATTGTTATACAAGACCGTTACCCACAAGTTGAAAAAAGCGAATGCGAAAAATATTGACCTTAATACTGATAATGGGATTTTTAAGTAAACTATTCGGACAGACAGAAAAGAAATCTGATTACCAGCCAGATTGGACTTTTTACTTTTCAAACGTAAATGACAAATTGAGTTCTATTGCGACCGATTTGAACTTAATCAACATTGCACCAATAAATGGACAAGAAAATGTTGTTTATGTTTCTATTAAAATGCCAAACCCTAAAGAAAATGGACTTTCAAGTAATGAAGACGCAGAAGAATTATGGGAAATAGAAGATGCAATAATAAAAGCATTTGATAGCAATAAACTGAACTACACATTTGCAGGTCGTTTGACCTCAAACGGATTTCGAGACCTTTATTTTTTCGGAGAAAACACGATTCTTATGGAAAAAGAAGTTTCCTCGACAATGACAGCATTTCCAAAGTACGAGTTTGATTTTGGACATAAACCAGATAAAGAGTGGAGTGGCTATTTTGACTTTTTGTATCCTTTACCAAGACAAATGCAAGTAATCCAAAACAGACGTGTTCTTGAACAACTTGAAAAAGGTGGAGACGACTTGACCAAAGCGAGAGAAGTTTTCCATTGGGTTTATTTTAAAACCAAAAATGAACTCGACCAGTTTGAGAGTTTTACGTCCAATTTAGGATTTGAAACAAAAAATAAAGGCAAAACTGAACAGCCGAATGAATACAAATTTGTCATTTCAATTTCAAGAGTTGACAAAGTTGGATATGACGAAATTGACGAATACACTTTAGAACTATGGGAAAAAGCACAAGAACTAAATGGTGAATATGACGGATGGGAAACTTCGATAGAAATATAAAAACCTGTGGGTAACAATGTATATAAAAAATAGGCGGAACAGTAATAAAATAAAGGCTTTTGGCTCGTATCAGAGTTTGTACTTAACCGAAAATTTCGTACTTCGTAATCGCCTACTTTTCATATACTAACCGTTGGCAGTAATTAAAAAAACGCAATTCAAATTTACAAATAATTTATTAATTTGTATCTTTGCTTATTAATTAAATTATGGATTTTTGAAATGAGCGAAATAACTGAAAACACTAATGAAAATCCTACTTTTGAGGATTTTAAAAACGAAAATGGTTTAACTTATTGGTGGGCATCTGACTTAATGAAAATGCTCGGTTATCCAAATATGAAATCTTTTCAAAAGGTTTTAGATAGAGCAACAAAAGCTTTTGTTTCTCTAAATATTCCTCACTATGACAATATTTTAGCTAACCAAAGAGAAATTAACGGACAAACTGTGCAAGATTTTAAACTTACACGATTTGCTTGTTATATGACTGTTATGAACGGAGACCCTAAAAAAGTTGAAGTTGCAGAAGCTCAATCCTATTTTGCTCAACAAACAAGAAAGTTTGAATTATTTATACAAGATCATACAGAAATTGATAGATTATTAATTAGAGAAGAATTAACTGAAGGAAATAAATCGTTATCATCAGTTGCAAAAAACGCTGGAGTAGTTAATTATGCTAATTTTCAAAATGCAGGATATTTAGGAATGTATAATATGAAATCTTGGCAATTAGAAAAACGAAGAGGAGTAAAAAAAGGAAAGTTAATGGATAATATGGGCAGAACTGAATTGGCCGCTAATCTTTTCCGTTTAACTCAAACCGAAGAAAGAATTAAAAATAAAAAAGTTCGTGGACAGGCAAATTTAGAGCAGACACATTTTCAAGTTGGTAAAGAAGTTAGAAACATAATAAAACAGAACGTTGGAAAGCTACCTGAAAATTTACCACAAGAAAAACAACTTCCGGATGTTAAAAAGGAACTGAAAAAAGGTTACAGAAATATGAAATCCGAAGATAATAAAAAGAAGAAAAAATAACTACTGCCAACACCGTGTATAATTAATGGCTGGTTCTCGCCTACTTACGAAAATCCTCGCGGATTTTCTATCTGGTTTTTATTTGCTAAATTAGGTGCTTAAACACGCCACTAATCATACACAAACACGTTGTACTGCATTTTGTCACACATTAAACCAATTGAATAAATGGAATATTATTGCTTACCAAAAAACGATAACGAAAAGAGATTTGCACTCGGAAAAAAAGGCAAACGGAATTTATTATGCATCGGACTGAACCCAAATACAGCGAACGAAATCAAACTGGACGGAACAACGCGAAATGTGGAACGGATTGCGAACGATAATAATTATGACGGCTGGCTAATGATAAACCTTTATCCAACTCGAAATCCGAAAGGAATAAATTTGAACAACGAAGCTGATGAAAAACTGTTTTGGGAAAACATTCAAAATATCGACACTCTAGTTTCCTCTAAGGAGCTAAATATAACTGATGTTTTACTTGGTTGGGGAGATGACATCAAAGCTAAACCATATTTTGCGCCAAGCATTTATGCTATTTATGATCGACTGAAAAAACACGGATTAAATTATTTTGCTTTTAGAATAAACAAATCTGGAAATCCAAGCCATCCATCACCAATGACTATTAACACAAAATATAAATCCGACGAGAAGATTAAATTAACTAAATTTGATTTTGATTCATATTCGAAACAATTTAAACCATTGAATTTCCAATAGCGACTAAAAAAAACGCAGTACAACACCGTATATAACAAATAGCTGCGACTTTTCTAAATCGAAAATTTTGATATATTTGGGAAGTCGCCAATTTTTTATTTTTGGCGTTTTAGAAATTTAAAGCAAAAAACTTAAAACAAAAAATTGGCTTGTAGCTCAACCGAAAAATTAGCGCTTTTCTGCACGCTACTTGTCATACACACACACGTTGGCAACAATGTTGAAAATGAGAATACATCAAACAATAATTATAATTTTTATACTTTGTTTTAGTAAACAAGGATTATTGGCTCAAGAATTAACCCCCTTCGAGTCAAATGGACTTTATGGTTACAAAAATAAACTTGGTAAAGTGAGTATTGAACCACAATATCAATATGCGAGAAAATTTAATGAAAGCTATGCAGTAATAGCCCAAAATGATAGTTTAGGAGTAATTGACAAACAGAACAAACAGATTATTCCAACAAAATATGAATATTTGAGGTATGTTGGAAACGGTAAATTCGTTTTTGGTTATCGTGCAAAATACTTTGGAGAATTTAATTTAGGTTTAATTACCTCACAAAACAAAATCATTCTACAACCAGAATACTATCATATTAGACCAAAAGAGGACTTTTTCATAGTTAAGAAACAATCATACAAAATAATAGACAGTTCTGGAGTTTCAGATACACGCGAAATAAGAAACAAATATGGCGTTGTGGATAGTTTAGGGAATGTAATTTTAGAGCCTGTTTTCTCTTGGATTAAATTTCTTTCAAACAATTTTGTAATAGCAAGAAAAGAACTAAACGGTAATTATGCTCTTTTCGATAACAAATTCAAACAACTAACTGAATTCAAATATATAGTAATCGGAGAGTTTTATGATGGGTTATCCAAAGTTCGAGAAGGAGATTATTCTGGTTTTATAAATACAAAAGGTGAAGAGATTATAGAATGTCAATACGATGGAAATTCTATATTCGTTGAGGGCTTTGCAATTGCAAGGAAAAATGGAAAGGTTGGAATTATAAACACTAAAAATGAGACAGTTTTAGATTTTAAATACCAATATTTGGGAATTCCTTTCCAAGAACAAATGATAGCATCAGATGGCTTAAAATGGGGTATAGTTAATTTTGATGGAAAAATGTTATTGAATTTTGATTTTGACAATAAATTGAGTGAATTTAAAGGTATAACTGCATTAGAAAAAAATAACAAATGGCAAGTTTGGGACTATGAAAACAAAAGGCTGTTATCTCAAAAATATGATGAGCTGAAATTAATTGAAGGAAACGAAAGTACCGTTCTTGGGTTTGGAAAAATTAAACCGAAAAAGTATTCTCAATCAATTGTTTTCGCAAGAATTGACAAAAAATGGGGAATTATAAACGATAAAGGAATTATTGTGATTCCAATTGAATATGAAATGAATGATTTATATAAAGAATTAAAAACACTGTAGCCAACAAAGAACTGAGGTAAAAACCAACTTTTTTCTACCTTAAATTTGAGACATAATTAGCCTGTACTAAAATCTATTC
>CANLVH010000031.1 GCA_947494545.1 uncultured Mesonia sp.
GAAGTCTAACGCTTCACCGTATATCATAACCTTAATCCTCTCTTTGTTCTTTCTGATTTATACTATAAAATTAATGAGAAACAAACTTAAGACGTATATAGCTTATTGCTACGAAAGTTTTTAATCCGGGTTTTGTCAAAATTTGCTATATTTGGTTTTCAACCGAATAATTAGCGCGTGTTTTTACGCAACAAGCAATATACACACACGTTAGGCAATATTAAAAACACTAACAACTGCCGAAATAATAAATTCAACACCAATTGCAATAACAATGAATCCAATAATTCTGGATAATGCATTTATCCCAGATGCTCCAAGTATTTTAACAATATAAAATGAGCTTTTCAATATTAGATATATGCAAATAGTAGATAACACAATTCCTCCAAGAATAATTAACATATTATATAACCCTTCAAACTCTTGATTATAAGCTATCAATAAGGATATGGTTCCTGGTCCTGCAATCATAGGCATTGCTAAAGGAGTTAGGGTAATTTCAGAACGTGTTTCTATGTCTAATTTTACTTTTTCTTTTTTCATTCCCTTATGCTTTTTAAACTCACCAGTCAATAGAGAAAAACCAGATGATGCAATTATTAGTCCACCAGCTATTTTTAATGAATTTAATGTTATCCCAAAAAATAATAAGATATACCTTCCAATAAAAAATGAGAGAATTAATATTACTAGAACATTAATAGATGTCCAAAATGCTACTTTATTTCGCTCTAACTTATTATGCTTTTCAGTTAAGCTAACAAATACTGGTACTGTTCCAAAAGGGTTCATAACTGAAAATAAAGCCCCAAAAATCATTATTAATAATTCCATTTTTTTTATACAAAGATGAAAGCAATCTTTTTATGCCAAATGAAATTCACACTAAGCTTATGTTAACTTTTTGAATCGAAAAAACAAATAACATTGCCTAACAAAGTACTGTGGTAAAATACAAGTAAAAGCTCATTAATTTTTCATTAAAGTACTTCTATGACAATCATCATAAAGTAGCCCTGATTAAGCAATAGCAAAAGCTTGTGTTAGTAGCTTGTTGCATACTGCAATTAATGCCAATTTTTTACTCTTTCCCTTAGCCACTATTCGTTCATAAATTTCCCTGCAAGCTTTGTTATATTTACAAGCATTAAAACTGCACATAAATAATAAATTGCGGAGTTTTTGGTTGCCTATTTTACTGATTCGACTACGTCCATTTACACTGCTTCCACTCTTCCTGATCACAGGTGTTAAACCTGCATAACTACACAATTCACTACCACTTCTAAACCGTTCAAATCCATCGGTAAGAACCACTAGCATTAGGGAGGTTTTCACTCCAATTCCTGGTATCGTTTTCACACGGGTCAACAAATCTTGATGTACTTCTTTAACCAATATTAGAAGTTTATCTTCCAAGGTTTTTATTTCTTTTTGCACCTGCTTTAAACTACGCTTGAGAGAACTCACAACTGCTTTACTGGGATTTCCTAAAACAGCTTCACCGTGTATTTTGTTTTTGAGCATAGTGCTCTGTTTTGTATACACGGCAAGGAGTCTAGTCATTTGAAGGCATTCTGTTTGATGCTTCGAGTTGCCTTTCCAAAGCTTCAATTCAACTTGTTTACCATATTCACAGATCAGTTTAGAGTCACTTTTATCCGTCTTAATTTTTGATAATTTCATTTGGATAAAGCGCTTAACCGCTAATGGGTTTTCTACGGAAACTTTTATCCCAGAATCTAATAAATAATAAGCCAACTGATAGTGGTAATAGCCAGTGGCTTCCATCACACAATGACTATTTATAGTCAGTAATTTTACAAACTTCTTAAAGCCAGATATACTGTTTTTGAACTGGTAATAATTCCCTTCAGAATCCGTAACATCAAAAACCAAATGGCTAATGTCTATTCCAAAATATTTAATATCTTTATTCATAAGAAAATGTTTTTTGAAAGGACAATCTACGCGAGTTTCAACGACTTAAAATCGAGGTCTAAAAGCCTCATAGAACTGTACGAAATCTGTGTAGAAAAGAGAGGGGATTTTCAATGTTGACGAAGTCTTAAGCTTCTGCGTATATCATAACCTTAATCCTCTCTTTGTTCTTTCTTATTTATAAAACTTAATTTAATGTTTTTATTGAAATGCTAACTTAAGACGTGTATAATTAATGGCTGGTTCTCGCCTACTTACGAAAATCCTTGCAGATTTTCTATTTGGTTTTTATTTGCTAAATTAGGTGCTTAAACACGCCACTAATCATACACAAAACCGTTGGCAGTAATTAGAAAAATGTACTTTCCTGAAATAGGTTGACTAAAAATTAATCATTTAATTACAGTCACTTATGAAAACACAAAATGAACACTGGCGAAAAAAAAGCTATCAAAAAGCAACACTAGAGACTAAACTTTTAGTCGTTGAACAAATCCTAACTGGACACATTTCCAACAATCAAGCTTCCAAAAAATACGATGTTCCCAGAACAACCATATCCTATTGGTTGAGAAAATACAGTACCTTAGTGCAACAAAATACTGGTATGAGTAAAAACGATGAGATAAAAAAGTTAAAGGAAAAAATTGAAGAATTAGAGTTTCAGAAAGACTTTCAACAAGACATTATCGCTGATATGGAACTTATTACAGGAGTTGATATGTCAAAAAAGTCATTACCCGAAACATTAGCAAAAGAGATAGAGCGAAAGAAAAAGGCAATTATAAAAGAAAATGGCTCTATGGATGTTTTGGGATCAGCAAACAAGCCTTTTACAAAAGACTCAAAGCCCAAAAGAAAAAAGAAATAGATCATCAAAAAATGATCAAAATGGTGAAAGACTACCGTAAAAAAGTAGGCTCTAAAACTGGTGGAACCAAGCTATATAGTGAACTAAAACAAAACTTTATAGACGCTGATATTAAGATAGGTAGAGACAAATTCTATCGGTTTCTTAGGCTAAACAATCTTTTGGTTCCAAAAACTAAAAATTACATCACGACCACCAACTCAAACCATATGTATAAAAAATATAAAAACCTGATCAAAAACCACGTCCCTAACCGACCAGAACAACTCTGGGTGAGCGATATTACTTACATTAAAACACAATACGGCCACAACTACCTAGCACTAGTCACAGATGCCTATTCTAAGCAAATCATGGGCTATAACCTGGATAACCATATGAGAACTTCACTTTGTAGTAAGGCTCTTGCTATGGCTATTAAAAATAGAAAATATCCCAATCAAAAACTCATTCACCATTCCGATAGAGGCTTTCAATACTGTAATCCTAAGTATACGAAGTTCGCTGAAGAAAATGGTATTGTAATGAGTATGACTGAGCAATACGACCCGTATGAAAACGCGGTAGCCGAAAGAATCAATAGAACACTTAAATATGAATATGGTCTAAAACAAACCATGAAAAACACAGAACTAGCTCAAAAACTCACCCAACAAGCCGTTTATATTTACAATAATCTGAGAACACATTTTAGTCTCGATTTGAGGAAACCAGCCGAAGTACATTTAAATCCAGATATCAAATACAAGTCCTATCGAAAAAATAATGTAAATTTACCTGAACTCACAATTTAAAAAATTAATTATTCTAATCTAAAAGAGTCAACCTATTTCAGTATAATACAAAGCAGAAGATCCTCCAAAATGTTTTTTATAACCTACTATTTCCTTTTTAATTATTTTTTTATGAATTTAAAAATCTTCACTTTATTTTCAATTTCAATACTCATAAAATAAATACCTGACTGGAGATTTGATAAAACCAACCTAGGCTGAGAAGTATTAAAATTTCGTTTTAGAATATTTTTTCCTTTAAGATCAAAAATAGAAATCTTATCAATAACAAAATCAGAAGTGAAATTAATCTGATTAATGACAGGATTAGGAAAATAATTCAAATTTTCAAAATAAGCTGATGAAATTGATAGTTCTGGGGTAGTAATCATTAACACCTCAGAAAATTCACTAACCTGCCCATCTAAACAAAGACTTCTTACATATACTTCATAAGAAGAGTCTAAAGAAAGATTATTTAAAATAATAGTTGAATTCTCATTATCACTTGTAATACTAACACCTTCCGTATCTGGATCGAAATTTAGAGGACCATATACAATTTCCCATTGCAAAGCACTGTTGTTTTCAGTCCAAGAAATAACAGCTTGACAAGTCTCCATTGATGATCCTTCAATAATCTCGTCTAAACTTACCCCGGTTGGTACTTCACAAGGTACAGATAACGTGGTAAATTCAATGGAATCTGCAAAAATAAACTCATTATTTATACAATTACTTCTTATATATAATTCGTAAGTTGTGTTAGGGGTGAGCATATTTAAGCCAGTATTTGTAATGCCCTCTACATTGAATTGCTGTCCATCAGTTTCTGGATCGAACCCTGGAATACCATAAAAAAGAGTCCAATCAGTTTCGGTACTCCCTGGATCCCAACTTATTTCTAAGGAATCATAACTAATCTCAATAATATTAATATTTGTAACAGGCATACAAGGCGGGGATAAATCATACACCTCTATACAAAAAGTTCCTGTAGCGTCTCCAAAACCATCTACCTTTACGTAATACTCATTTTCAGGTACAAGAGCGTTTAATTCTAGTTCTGACATGGCTCCCCAACCTACAATTGAACCTCCGTTTTGATTACAATCAAGTTCGTTCCCTAATGTATTAAGATTATTTAAATCTGTGGGCGCAGCATAAACAGCTATTTCAGTATCTCCGATAGATCCCGGTAAAATATCGGTAGTAATTTTTACTTCGCCACTTTCTGGAGCTAAAAACTTAAACCAAACACTATTAGAAGTACTATTGGGAGATTGAGTACAGTTATCTAATTGAGTAGGTTCCCCAAATTCTGAAGTTGCTCCAAAATTACTGTACAAATCACCACTGCAACTTTCTCCTAAGTTCAGTAAAATAGCTTCCGACAAATTATCATTAGCAGGTGGAGTAGTTAAATTTATACTTGTAAAAACACTTAAACCATCTTCAGAACCACAATCTGTTTTTACATAAAAATCGTAATTTACTGAAGGGCTCAGTCCTTCTATATTTGCTGTGGTTATACCATTAGAAGTAATTCCTGAGTCTATGGGAGAATCTACTTCGGGATCTGCACCATTAGGAAAAGCGAACCACTGGTAACCTTGAGAAGCATTAGCTATTGGCTCCCAATTTAATTCAACTTGAGTAGCACTTAAGCTTGTACCTGTTAGGTTGGTAACCGGAAGACAAGTAGGAACAGGTTCCCAGTATACATTATCAATACTTATTTCATCGTAGCTAAAACTATTAAAAACTCCTTTAAACGCAATATAAGTATCTGTAGTACCTTCAAAAGGAATAGTAAATTCTTGATAACCAGAAGTGTTTTCTATAATCTCTACTAAACTAAAGGTATTTGGGGCGGTATCATCGGACATAGTACCTAACTCAAGTATTGCGCCAGGGTCATCTATTTTCAACTGAAACCTAATTTGATAAGTTCCTGATGGTAATTCACTTAAACTAGGAGTTATAGCAAAGATATCAACAGGTTCATTACCCTTTTCCAAAAGAAGATGATGAGGGGAAGAAAAACTATCATAGGTTCCTATCCTGACATAGGTTCCTCCTGGGGTAATTTTGCTCCAACAATCGGGATACTTATAATCATAATCAAAACTTTCAAAAAACGAACCTTCTATAGGAAGGCAACGGGTAGTAAAAGAAAAGGGGCCTGTATAACTACTAATTCCTCCTTCTGTACAGTGAGCACGAACATAATATTCATAGGTTGTCGAGGGGTCTAGACCGGTAACTGTATAAGGGTTAGAAACTAAAGAATTAGTAGGCAAGCCAGTAGGTTCCTCTCCAGTTTCTACAATTTCTATATCCCATAATGAGGCGCCGGCATTATCTAGCCAACTCAACGTTGCCGTTTCAGTAGTTGTTGCTTCTATACCTAATTCAGAAGGTTTATCACAGTTGGTGATAGGTTCCCACACTATATTGTCAATTCGTATATCATCGATGGATTGGGCATCATTAAAAATTCCTTTGAATACTACATACTCATCAGAAGTTTCTTGGGTAAAGGCTACAGTAAATTCTTCTAAATCGTAACTAGAAAAATCTATATCTTGCACAACGTTATAAGTAGAAACATCATAAGGATTACTCATTGTTCCTATTTCTAAATCATTATTAAAGCTATCATCACCTATGACTTCAAACCTAATTTGATAATTTCCAGCAGAAAGATTGGAAAGCGAAGGAGTAATAGCATACACAGGATCATTTCCCCAATAACCACTGTATAATTCTAACAAATTATTATTTTCTGAATTAATCCGTACATCACTTTCATAGGAAAGAATTGTTCTCCAACATTCGGGAAGTTTATTACTTCCTTCAAAATCTTCTTTAAAATAACCATATGCTTGACAAGAAGTAGAAAAAGTATAAGGACCTGAATAGCTACTAGTATTCTCATCAGAGCAGTTAGTACGAACATAAAAATCATATTCTGTTCCTGAATTAAGTTGAGTAGGTTCGTAGGGCATTTCTATTTCAGATGCCGTAGGAGCAGCTGGTAATGGAGTACCTTTAGGAACAATTACCACATCCCAAGTTAAATTTTCTTCGAAAGTATTTACCCAACTTAAAGAAGCAGAATTCATGGTTACATTACTTGCCATAATACTGGTAGGTCGATCACAAGAAGTAATAGGTTCCCAATATAAATTATCGATCATCACATTATAATCATCTTCAACCTTCAACGCAAAATAATTATATTCTCCCGATATTCCTGTTATTTCTACAATATACTCTTCATAAGGCTCATCCCACCCAATAATAGAAATATCTTCTATTAAAGTAAATGTTGAAGCATCGGTTGGATCGCTCATCACGCCTACTTTTAAATTGGTAGGGTTATTAGCCGTTCGTGCTTGAAAACGAAGTTGATGGGTTCCGGTGGTAAAGCCGGTCAGTTCTGGTGAAATTGCCAAGACTTCCGAACCATCTTCATAACTTGCCATTTCTAGACTAAAAGGTTCTGTTATACCTTTATAATCATTAGCTCCAGCCCTCGAATAAGGGCTCTCAGAATTTATAATCTTGTTCCAACAAGCAGGTAGATCGCCTACATTGCAATTATCGAAATTTTCAAAATAAATGTCCGTAATAACTCCTGAAGTATTAAAGGTAACTGGATTGGACCATTCACTATATAACTCTTCATCACAACTAGATCGTACATAAATATCATAACTTGTACAAGACGGTAATTGGTCTATACTAAAAGGAGAATTCACTCCAGAATAACTTGGTACACCTATCGGATTAAACCCGGTGGGCACAAGCTCAATTTCCCAAGAATTTACTGCATCAATCTCTTCCCAAGTTAAAATCGCAGATTGGTTAGTTACAGAATCCACATTTAAATTTAGTGGAAATAAGCATTCTGGAGATTCTTTTACCTCTATATCATCCAAAGCTATCATAGAATTGCTCGATCCTGAATTAATAGCACGAAACCTAACTTGAATAATATCTGAATTAGTGTATTCGGTGATATCGATAATTTGTTTTAACCAAGGATCATAGCTTTGCTCTTGTTGTTCTCCAATGATTACCGAAATATTATTATTCCAATTATTTCCATCGTGGATATCAACATGTATTTCTCCTACTCCATCTCCAAACATATAATAGTAAAACTGAACTGATGTTGAGGAAAGTGAGCTTATATCCAGAAAAGGAGAATATAATTCTGCCACGAGCCCGGAGGGAATATTATTTCCCCGTCCTACAACAAAATAATTTGTACCACTATGAGCTTCAGCCGGTCCGCTTGAATTAACATAATAATCATCATATTCTCTAATACCCCAATTATAATCGTCGTTATCAGGCTCATAATTGGTGCTCCATCCTAAATAATTATCAAAAGAACCTGTTTGGCTTCCTGCTTCTACATCCTCTATCCAAGGAGTAGTTTCTTGAGCTTCAATACGACTAAGGGTACCTACAATTATAAAAAAGATAAATAAAATAATATTTTTTTTCATTATCAATACTCTTTTGAATTAATAACACAAATATATATAAAATAAGTCAATGAATGAATGAATGTACTTCTTCCTTAATAAACTACTTATTTTAAATACTCTTAATTAATAGATTATTTTTTTAAGTTTACCGATCATGGAATATCTACTTTCCGATACAAAAATTCGCAGATATATTCCCCAACAATTCATCATTCGTCACTTATCCAGGTATTTCTCCAAAAAGATGCAAAGTTTGTCTAATATCAATGGCCAGTAAATCGCCGGTGTGGCCCCATATTCAATCCATCTTTTACTTTATTGATTTCTTCTTATGTTTTTAATAAGGCATCGTAGTGCCTAGAATTGGTCACAATAGCATCGTTATTTTTCAAAGTCCCTGTGTTTACAAAACTTAAGATTTTTTACTTTAACTCTTCTACTCCACTATTTTCTTTAGCTGAAATTTGTTGCTTAAAGCTATATTGTTCAAAAATTGAAAGCACATCAGTTTTATATGCGACAATAATTAGAGGTTAACCAGAAAAATGGATTTTAATTTTTCCGACTTCTGTTTTTACTTGAGTCAGTGTGAGGTTTTCATTTTTAATTCGATTAGCATCAAATAGATACAGCACCAATTGTGCAAGCTCCATCTTTTGATTTGGCTTTTGAAGAGTAAAAATAAAATGCTAAAGTTTTGACTTCTGTAAAACCGAAAAGAATTATGTAAGTTTACCTGAATTCGAAATTTAAAAACTCAATATTCTAATCAAATAGAGTCAACCTATTTCAGTAGAATACATAACATCAAAAACTAAATGGCTAATGTCTATTTATTCATCTTTTGTTATTTTATTAAATAGGAATTAATGATGTGCTGCCCCGCTGGTGCGCGATTGTATCGCGTTCTCCTTACCCCATTTCAATTAATTGCTCAAATCTTCAATGACACTATCCCGCTAAGTGTGTAAGTTGCTTATAGCTGGTTTCAGCCCTTTTAGCTATAACCTTACCCTTTTTTCAT
>CANLVH010000032.1 GCA_947494545.1 uncultured Mesonia sp.
TTTTGAAAAGTTTTTTATCATAAGTCCGATATAGTATTGTCTGCGTCAAGATTTTTTTAGCTTGTGCCCAACGGTTTGCGTATATGGTTTGTGGCGGGCAAAAATGCGCTAATTTTTCGGTTAAAGTTTTGCGTTTCTAAAAATATATAAACTTTGGGTTTCGCACTAATTCCGCCATAAACTATATGCGCTGTTAGCCCACGTTATTTTTTATTTTTGTTCAATGATTGCTTTACCAGACTTAAAATATATTCCATTTCTTCATCATTTCGCATTATAATTTCATAATCGCCATTTCCCCAATGTCCGATTGAAGAAACATCTCTTGTGATTTCTTTCGGATCGTCAAGTTCGCCGTGTTGTAAATTCAACCACATTTTTAGAGCATTTTTCTGAATATGAATGTCAACCACATTTGAGCCTGAAGCAAAAGCAATATATTTTTTCTTTGGTTTAACTTCTAATTCGTCAAGATTTAAAATAGCACTTTTGAAAGTCTCGTAAAGCTCTTTTGTGATTTCTGTCGCTTTTTCTAAATGTTCATCTTCTGTATAAACCTTAATTTCTTTTGTCACTTTTTCAATAGCTTCGTCCTGTCGGCTTATTGTTTTCACACTTTCTTGAGCTCCGGAAGTTTTGATTTGATTGTAATTTACCGTTTGATTATTATAACGTCTAATTTCCCAAAGTTCGATTGGTAAATCTTTAAAGTTTATTGCTTCCTTTTGATAAGTTGTAAATGAAGGTGAAATAAAAATAACTTTTGATTGCGACCAATCAACATCATTCCGTTTTAAAGTTTTTATTGAACTTTCATTAAATTCAAGAATAAAATCAGCTTTATTGTTAAGCATCAATGATAAATAAGCGTAACCTTGGTCAATAACACTAAAATTCTTATCTCGTTTATATTCGATAATTACAAAAGTTCTTTCGTCTTTATCATAAGCTAAAGTATCAATGCGAAAATTGTTAAGGCTAAATTCCGATTTAACGAAGTCGAGCCCAAAAATTGAATTCAAATTGTTTTCAGTTAGCGTTTGAATTTCCTTTTCAAGTTTAAAAGGTTGTTCTTTTATGTTTTCAAGTCGCTCGTTATTTTCAATTTTAAATAATGCCATTGATTTTATCGTATCGTTTTTTATAATGTGGGCTAACGGTCTCGTATAACCGTCAGTTACGGGTTTATATGCGTTAATTTTCGGTTTAGCACAGACTTTAGCAATTCCGAGTGGATTCGGACGTAGTCGAATCCGCCGTAATTGCGGTTATACATTGTTGTGAGCTGGCTTTTATTTTTCCCATTTATATTCTAATCCTTTTCGTTCTTCAGTCAGTTTGGTTATTGCGATTAAAATTCCATTAACTTTCATTGGATGAACGTGTTTGTCAACAATTAGTGATGAAACTTGACGGTCATCGTCAAACGCAATTCCGTTTAGTGAGTCCAAAACTGTTTTTGCTAGATTATCCACATCTACATCAAAAAATCTTTTTTCAGTGAGTGAAATTGATAAACTTACTTGAACTTTATTCGGCATTTCAATTTTGTCACCTTCCTTAAATCGGTCTTTCGTGATTTCTTGAATGTATTTTTTGAATTTTTGGACTGATGCGGTTTCAGGTTTTCGTTGATAAAAATCCTTTAAAATTGTTTCAACTCCATCTTCGTCAATTTGAACAGCCTCAATCGGTTTATATCCGTCTTGTTTGGTCGGGACAGGCATATTTCCAAAGTATCCAAATAGAAAATCAATATTCGGATTCTGTCTAAATGTTACATATTTTTCTTTATCCTTTTCCATTTTTTTATTTTACCGAGAGCTTTGTTCAGCTTGCTCACAACGGTTACGTGTATGAGCAGTTGGGGATTTTTGTGCCCTAACTTTCGGTCTAGCACTTACCTTTATTTTATATTAATACATTCGTTTTATCACTTTCGCCCCAATTGCTTATACACAATGTTATATGGCGTTTTTTATTCTATGTTCAAAGCAATTTTGAATTTCCGATCTAAAGAAATTGTCGTATTTCGGATTTCCTAAATTGAAAACAATTAAATTTCTTTTTGCTCTTGTCAAAGCTGTATATACTAATTCAGCATTAGTAAATTCCTTATCGTCTTCTTCCTTTTCTATGAACAAGAACAATGTATTTATTTCCCAACCTTTAAAACTATGAGTGGTCGAAAGTTTTAAGGTTCCTGTTTTCATCCAAAAGTGGTTTTTCTTCGTTCGTCTTAACTTTTCGATTGCTTTAACATTACCTTTTATTTTCTCAAATTCTTCTTGACTCTCAAAAGTGGTTGCAGTCTTTTCTTTCTTTTTTGTTCTTATCAAAAAATCCAACTCCCTTAAAAGCTCAACTTTTGAACATAAAATTCCTGCATCTGAAGAATGAATTTCATTTCGTTTTAAAACGTCAAAAACTACATCATACAAATTTTGGGTTGTGTAACTGTCGAATGTGTGGTATTCGATTATTCTTTTCTCAAAGTCGAGTTGGGACAAGATATTTATTTCGTCAAGGTTGTACTTCTGATTGAAAATAGTTTTTTGGAATTTGATAGCAATATTCCCAATATTACTTGAAAATCTATGAGAAGTATTTAGGGTTTTATTCCATACTCCAGGAATTGTCCTTACAATTGGTTCGTTATTTTCATCCAATTGTCGATTATAAATATTCTGTTTCTCGTCTCCGAATACAACAAATTCTGTTTCACTATGTGTGAAGTATTTTGTAACAATATCTATCCAAGATTGCAGATAATCTTGTATTTCATCAATTAGGACAACATCAAATTTTTGAATACCGTCTTTTACCTTTTCAAAGAAGTTCACATCTTGCCAATTCTCAATACTATTTATTTCAAGATTGTAATTGTTGGCTTGTGTTTTGAAGAATTGGTGGTAATTTGTTATATAAAAGTTAGACCAATAAAATTCTTCTCTTACATCAGATATTCTGTCGTGTATGTAATTTTTTAAGGAAAGGTTGTAAGTTAAGACTAAAATCTTTTGACCTGTTCTTATGTGAGCATTGACAGCTCGTTTTGCTAAAACTAAAGTTTTACCACTTCCTGCAACTCCTTTGATTTTTCTGCGAGGTCTGATTTCACTTCTTATAAGTTCCTGTTGTTCTTTTGTATAATTGATTTTAATTCCTTCTTCTATTTGGTGAAGTGGTGATTTTAAATATCTGCGAATACTTTTATATAAAGTTTCATCAAAGTAGTAAGATTGTCTGTTAAGCCAAAATTTAGACAATAATTGATTTAATGAATTTTCATTAAGTGAATTACTTCCTAAAAGACCAAAGTAGCTCACAAACTTCCTGTAACCACCATAGTTATCTTTTTGAAAGTCTTTGAGTAAAAAGTCATTTATTCTTTGTTGGGTAGCATTGTGGAAATAAACTGCACAGTTTACAGTTGCCCAATTGTTCTTGTTTTTGACACTTCTTAAAAATAGTTCTTCACTATGTAATTGAAAAAGGTTGTCTTTGTAGGTTTCTACTTGATTTAATGGCGATTTGATTGGTGTATCATCTTTTACCAAATGCCATTTCGTTCGTTCATCTATGTAATAATGGTCTAAATTCCAATCTTTGACTTCAATTAAAAGTACTCCACTGCCTTTTCGCATAAGAGCAAAATCAGGATTATCTCCGTTCAGAAATGGTTGGTAGTAAATTTCGTAGGTGTCATCAAGTTTTTCGAGTAGAAAATACAATAGTTTCCATTCGCCTTCAGTTGGCTGTACTTTCTGCCTTTTGATAATTTCTAATTTCGGTTCTAAAATTGCCATTTAGTTGGTTTTAAATGCCATATAACGGTTACGGTTATGGACAAGTAGCGGGAATAGGGACGCGAATTTGTCAGCTTAACCTTTTCCTTTCTTGGTTTTCTAAATTACACTTTTTCGGCAAAACCCGCTATTTGCTATAACCGATGTTGGGCGACGTTTATTCCACGAATAACACGGCAGTTATATCAGATTTATCAATCATACCTAGGTATCTGGAATCATAACTCACATCTCTGCTATCTCCAATAGCGAAATATTTATTTTCGGGAATTATTAATGGACCAAATTGATCCTGACTCCAGGGTTTCTGATATATTTCCTCAATTGTTTTGTCTGGTTTGTCAAAAATTGGCATTTCTGGTTTAAAAGTTTTTTTTACTTCTTTATCTGAAAGATTCACAATTAAGGAGTCTAAGCCAACTATTTTATTTCTATCCACTTTTAAGTTTTTAATCTTATTTTCCAAAATATTTATTTGCTCGTAGCTAGCAATGTAAGTTTGTTTTAAATTTAATTGCTTATCAATATTTTTTCCATTTATAAAAACAACACCATTTCTTATTTCAAGAGTATCATTCGGAAGTCCGATTAATCTGTGCGTTTTTAGATAAGGATCTGTTTTTTCTTCTTTGACCTTATAAGATATAAAATTAAGTCTTTTTGGCTCTATTAGGTTTGTCCCAAATATCCAATCTTGTTCGTGAAGAGTAGGTTCATTTTCAGTTGAATAAACTCTGAAGTTTTGTAAATAACCAGTCCAATTTCCAATTCGAAAAATTAGAAATATTAGAACTAGTCCGATTAATATATAAAACGCAATTTTTCTCATAAATGACGCCCAACGAGTTTGTATATGAAAAGTAGCGTAAAAATTAGCGCTTAACTTTCCGCCATAAACTAAGCCAAAACTTTTGCATTTTGATTTTATCTTTACTTTTCAAAAGCCAAATCAAAAGATTTGGCGACTTACCAAATATACCAAAAATTTCAGTTTAGAACAGACCTAGCTATTTTTTATATATGTTGTTAGCCACAGTATTTTTTTAAAGGTGAATTTTGTAATTATTTTTCGGCGAAGTTATTTCTATTTCTTTGGCTTGTCTTTTTTCTAAAGTTATTTTTAATTTTTTTTCATAGAAAGTTTCATTTTCTCTTTTGTAAATTTTTTCTTTTTCACAATCCTCATATTCTTTCTCAAAAATTATTTTTCCAGTAGATAAATTGAAATCGACATTTTGCCAAAAATCACAAGGTTTTCCATAATTGCTTTCATAGCCAATTAAATAAAAATCTTCATTTTGAAATCTATATTTGTCTGTGTATCCCCATTTCCAACTACTCCCACCAAAATGACTTATTAAAAGTATTCCATTTTTTATTTTAATTCCAGCATAAGGATCACCAACCATTCCTCCTTCACGACTTCCATAAAGAGCTTGTTCTGAGTTTTTCCAGTTTATCCATTTTTTATTTATTTTTTTATAAATTCTGAGTTCTCTAGGAATATTTTCATTCTCTTTTTCTGTTTTTTTTGTGTTAAAAACAACAACAAGCTCTTTTATATTATCATTGTCTAAATCACCTGAAATTGAATCAATAACCACGTAGTTTTTAGGAATGTTTTGTCCTAAAACTATAAGAGTATTAAGGAAAATAAATGATACTATTAATGTAATTTTTTTCATATTGTGGCTAACTGTTTTGTATAACCGCCGTTGTGGCGATTTTGGCACTAAAGATAACAAAAAAACCTATAAAATTAGATTTAGAGCAAATTATTCGATTGGAGAGCGAAACCCACAATGGCTGTTATACGGTGTTATGCACTTTGTTTATAATGGATTTTCAAGTCGGTTCTCAATTTTTTTAAACCTATCAGCGTTCTACTTTTTAGTTGTTTTTTTTTGAAATTCGGTCATTAATTTTTCAAATTCAGTTTTTTGGTAAACTCTAATCATTTAATTTTCAGAATGATGTTCTTTAGTGTTATCATAATATTTTTTTACGGAAACAATTTTTATGTTCCGCCAGTAAAATTTCTTTTGAAAACGAAATTTTGGCAAGCACAGAATTATTCGGCTGAAACGAAACCTTGGCGAGAGCGTAATCAATTCGATTATTTTAAAAGACAAAACTATTTAAAAATCCTATAAAAATTGATTCATTTTTCACCCCGAAATTCAGTCGGCCGAACCATCCAAAAAATAGAACACTTTTCTTAAAAACATATTTTAATGATAAGCGCAAAATTTTCGACTTACATTGTGCATAACGTGTTTGTATATGACAAGTAGCGCGCAAAAAAGCGCTAATTTTTCGGTCGAGCCACAAGCCAATTTTTTGGTTTACGTTTTTATTTTTAAACTTCTAAAACGCCAAAATAAAAAATTGGCGATTTTCCAAATATACCAAAATTTTCGATTTAGAAAAGAAGCAGCTATTTGTTATATACGGTGTTACCTGCTGGCTTTTTTCTGTTAGTTGTTTTATTTAATCCACCGCAATTCATTCCGTGTTTTTGTAAAAGATGAACAAGTTTATCTGCATTATATAATCTTCCCAAAAAATAAGTGAAATTATCAGATTTTTTTTCTTGAAAAAAATCCGCTGTTGTTCCTTTTTCTTTATGCGTACTAATAGAAATCAAAATTTCATTATCATTCCTATTTTTAATTATCATATTGCATAGTTTTTCAGCGCCGTGTAATCTCTTACCTTTAATTAAGTTTGCGCTATTCAATTTTTTTAAGAAATCTAAGATTTCCTTTATTAAAACGCTATCTTGATTTTCTAAATTATTTTCGTCGTCTATTTTTATTGCTGAAATTTTTAAATTCGTAAATGGATAATTTTTTTCTTCTTTTTTCTCCTTAAATTGACAAGATGTTAAAATCAAAAGTGTAAATATTAACCAGAAATAATTTTTCATTTATAGCAGTTTTATGAATCAACGATTTTTTCAGCTTGCAGGTAACGTGATTGTATAAGATTAGTTGCGTGTTTTAGCAACTAATTTAGCAAATACAAACCGAATAGAAAATCCGCGAGGATTTTCGTAAGCAAGCTCGAACTAGCAATTAATTTTATACGGTGTTAGGCAACGTATTTTTATTCTTCCTCTTTTGTTAAATTGTCTTTTGCATTATTCATCATCATAAGAGTCAACTGTTCAGGCGTAAAGTTGTCGAGAAGTCCGTCACGTAATTTTTGTCCGCTTTTTTGAATTTTCTTGTCCAACTCTGAAATGATATATTTAATTAGATTTTCAAATTCAGTTAATTTTTGTATGTTAAAAGAATATTGTTTGAGTTGATTAAATCTAATTTGAGATTGAGAATCGCCCGCTTTTTTAGGTAAAAGCATAAAAGCAATTCCTATTTCACTTTCTGTTTTTCCTCGATGAGCAATGAATTGATGTCTCAAATCCATTAGAAAGTCGTGCGTTTTTAAAAAATCATCTTGATTTTCAAAAAGACTGTTCGGTTCTAATTTTGGATAACTATTTTTTGATGCATCGGTAAAACATTTTCCGTACAGTGCAATCGTTGAAAATGTTAAAGATGATTTTATAGTCGCATTTTGTGGACTTGTTTTTAGAAATCCAATGTATTCAATTACCAATTCTAAATCACGTTTCATTGCACAATAAGCAATAAATTTCTTGGACATAAATCCAGGAATGGCAAATGCAAAATATTCTTCTGAATATTCAGCTTGTGCATTTTTTATCAGTTGAATGTATCTTTCGGTCGTTTTGTCCATATGTTGCCTAACGGCTCAGGCTATGAGTAGTTGCGTGGGTTTTCACTTAACTTTGCAAGTACACACCAAACTGAAAATCCGCGAGGATTTTCAGAAGTAGGCGAGAACAAGCAATTACTTATAGCCATTGTTGCCATTAGTTTTTTTATTATTCGTCATCTGGTAAAAGGACAACAAAAAAGTCAATTACCAATGATGTTATTTCTCCGTTTTTGTCAATGCCCCAATATGCTGGGTACATTCCATCTCCGTAACCTGACTGAAACATTGTGATATTTAAGTCGGAATTAGGAAGTTTAAAATTCACCCAATTACCGTAATCATTTGGGTCATTTTGGTCTTTTGCACTTTTTTTAAATTCCGCTGCAAAAAAGTCGTCATAAATATTTCCTTTCGGGTTTTCTTTGAGAAAATTGTTTTGAAATTTCAAATAATCAACTCCAGATTGAATGTCAAAAAATCCGCCTAACCCAGCGTCAACAGGAAATCCGAAAAAGTCTCCTTCTTCGGTCAATTCATTTATGTCTTCTCCATCTCTAACGGCTAAAACCCATTTTTCAGCTCGTCGATTGTTAAATTCCAATTGGGCTATTGCGTATCTGTCTCCAGAATGTTCAGTTTTAACTTCATAAATTTTGATTGGATATTCTCCACTTTTTACTTCTCGATTTAGCGGTTGCATATCAGGTGTTACAAGTGGGTCACAAACAACAATTTTTCCAGTAGGTACTTTCAGTTTTCCAATGTCAATTACCGTAATCGGCATTCCTTCGATTGTGTCATTGTCAAAAAGTTTGTTGTAATCTGCGTGAGATAGTACTTCTGACTTTTTCTGTTTTTTCTTTTTAAATATGTTGAACATTCCTGGGTCTTTCTCTTTGTTATTTTTTTGTTGAGAATTACAAGCTGTAACACTTGAAATCAAAAGACAAATTATTATTAGATTTTTCATTCTCAAAATTAATGGCAACGTGCGTGTATATGACAAGTAGCGTGCAAAAAGCGCTAATTTTTCGGTTGCGCCACAAGCCAATTTTTTGTTTTAAGTTTTTACTTTTAAACTTCTAAAACGCCAAAATAAAAAATTGGCGATTCTCAAATATACTAAAATTTTCGATTTAGAAAAGTCGCAGCTATTTGTTATATACGGCTTAAGTTTGTTTTTCATTAATTTTATAGTATAAATCAGAAAGAACAAAGAGAGGATTAAGGTTATG
>CANLVH010000033.1 GCA_947494545.1 uncultured Mesonia sp.
TAGATTTTAGTACAGGCTAATTATGTCTCAAATTTAAGGTAGAAAAAAGTTGGTTTTTACCTCAGTTCTTTGTTGGCGGTAGAATTTTTTATAATCTCGAAGGATAGTCGGTTGTTCGATTAAAAACGTACATAGATTTATTTCTTTTCAGAGTGCTTTTTCAGGATTTATATTTACTTGCCATATTAATTTCGTGTTTAAAAATCTATATTTTTTTTCGTTCTGCCAGTAAAATTAATCAAATCAGAACTAGGGCAGAGGCAAATCATTCGATTAAAATAAAATCTTTGGAAAAAGCGAACCTTAATTCAGTCGGTTATTTTCACTTTAAAATCTCGTTTAAATCTCAAAATTTTTTTCGTCAAATTCCACGCTGCACTTTTTATTCCGCCGAGACCTTATAAATCTTATCTAACTCTTGAGTTTTAAATGACTTTTTTAATTAGCCGAATGTCGGTTTTATTTTACCGCCAACGGTCTCGTATAACCGTCAGTTACGGACAAATTTAGCGAAAAATTTCAAACGAGGCACAGACGTTAGCAATTCCGAGTGGATTCGGACGTAGTCGAATCCGCCGTAATTGCGGTTATACATTGTTGGCAACTGGCTTTTTTCCATTTGTTATTTTCTTAATTATTATTCCGCTTATAAAAGTCGAGATTATTGTTAGGAATAAAATCATTCTATAATTCACGTTATTTTGATGATATTTCAAAATTCCGTCATTCATTATTGGGTTAGTTATGGTTATTTTGATAAACTGACTTTCGAGAAAACAATACAGACAATAAAAAGTCGGAATTGAAATCAGATAGATTAGATTCAGTCCGATTATTTTTTTCAAAGAACTAATCTTTCGAGATGTGAAATAAAATCCGATTGGAATTAAAGTCAGAATAAAAGCAATGTCCGTTTCAAAAAAGCGAAAGTCCTTTCCGCCATAAAATCCGAGTTTATAATCCGCTAAATATTTTACCGTTTTACGTGTCAAAATACGATAATCCAATTCGTAGCGCATTCCGACAATAAAAGTCAGAATTACAATGAAAATTAGTAAAATCAGTTTTCGTTTTCTTTTCAGCATCTTGGTTTTTCAGCTTGTTGCCAACGGTTCTCGCATATGGAAAGTTGCGTGTGAAAATGCGCAAACTTGTCGGCGTAAACCTAATTTTTTTTAAATGTAATGAATTTCGAATAAACACGGACGAAGCAATTTTTTATATGCGGTGTTGGCAGTAGTTTTTATTTTTATAGTGTCGGAGTTAGTCTAACTTCTACCTTTTTGGCTATCTTAATTTTTTCTTTTTTGTCGTTGAAGTCAACTAGATAGATATTCCGAAAATGGTCAAAAAGCTTTATAAAGTCAGTTTTTCTCGCATGGATTATATTATTTGCCCATATTTTATTTTTAATCTGAGTTTGGTCAATTTTAATCGGAGGATTATTTCCATTTTGGTTTAAATAAGTAATAGATAGAGAAGGATAAGTTTTTCCACTCATTTGGATATGTTTTACTAAAAATCCTCTTTCGTTCACGGAAAATTCTATTTCTGGATTTATTTTATCACCAAATCTTACACTATAAGTTTGATATACTAAAGTATCATTTTCAATCATTACACCTTTATGGATAGAACAATCATCATATGCAATATATAAATCCTGCTTTTCATTCTGCGATACCATTATGGTCGGTATTATAGCAATCAGAAGTAGAAGTTTTTGCATATTTTGGTTTTTTTTAAATTACTGCCAACGGTTTTGGCTATGGTTTCGTTGCGTGAAAATCCGCGAGGATTTTCCGCCGTAAACCGAAGATAGCAAATTTGCGAGGACTTTCCGAGAGGAAAGTCAGAAGCAATGAACTATAGCCGGTGTTGCCCACAGTACTTATTTCCACTTTTCTATTAATTCAGTTACTCCTTTTTTTATTCCGCTATAAAATTCTCCGTTTTTAAATTCGGGAATTATTGTTTTCTCAATTACTTCTTTACAGATTTGGTCAGTCAAAATAAGTTCGGTTCCAGTTCCAGTTGCAATTCCGATTTGTCGGCAAGGATTACACACAACAATTGTCAATCCGTTATTTTTTTTCGGCAGTTCCAACTCCCCAAGTTTGTCCTAAATCCGTAGCGTATTTTTGGATGTCTTTATAAGGTTTTATGCTGTCAATTGTAACTACAAAAATTTGTCTTGTCGTTTCAATATCGTAGTCATAAATAATTTTTGACAATTCAGTCCGTTGCGATTCCGTGAAAATTTGTCCGAAATCATTTATAATTCCGATAGGTTTTGGAAAAGAGCTTTTTTCCATTCCTGAAAAATCAAATTCAGGTGTTGGCTTTTTAGTTTCTGTTTTCGTTTCTTGTGCAATTCCTTTGCAGGAAAACAAATTTAAAGTCAAGAAAAGGATTAATATTTTAGTTCCGATTTTCATTTTTCGTATTGTGGGCAACGGTGCGCGCATATGGTTAGCGGCGAGCAAATAATGCGACCAACTTTCGCCGTATGCTTTTATTTTCTAAAAATACAATAATTTTCGTTTTAGCAAAAAATTCAGCCGTTAACTATATGCGCTGTTAGGCTCTGGCTTTTTCACATCGCTACTTTTTCAAATCAGTTGCTTTTGCAGAAACGCTAAAAATTTTGAGCATAAAAACTACTTTTAAAAATTCAAATAAGTCAGTTTTCAGCGTCTGAGTGAGTTTTTCAAATCGAGTGGGAGAGAGGAAACTTTCTATTTTTGATAATTTCTCTAAGTTTCAAATTCCACGTAATATTTTCACGAATCAGTTTTTCGCAGTTTTTGTCAATTCAGAGTTTGAGTGATTTTTCAGTCAGCTTTTCAGTCAACGTTTGAGTAAAAAATTCAGTCACGAACTTTTAAGTATTTGCGCAAAAATTTCGAAAAAAGCAGTTTTTCAGTTTTTACACAAAGTTTTTAACGTGTTGTATTTTCAGTTATTCAGTTTTGGAGCGTGTCAGTTTTCAGCTTGAGCCTAACGTATTTGCATATGACAAGTAGCGTGCAAATTGATTATAATTTTCGCCTACGCCACAAGCCAAATTTTTGTTTTCCGTTTTTATCTTTAAATTTCTAAAACGTCAAAATAAAAATTTGGCGACTTGGTAAAGTTATCAAAATTTCCGGTTTAGAAAAAATGGAGCTATTTGTTATATGCGGTGTTGGCATAAGTTTTTTTAGAACCAGTTGTCATATTCAATATCAAATCGACCATCAAGAATTTCTACTATTTCATTAGTTTCGGGATTTAAACAACTAAAATAAAACACACCAGAAATTATTTGGTTTTCTTCATCAACTAAATTAAAAGTTATTTCTCCATTATAATTTTCTGTTGTGATGTGATTGAATGAATTATAATAATAAATGTTTGGATTATCTGGGTCTTGAGTATTTGTTGAAAAACTATATTCTGCTGAAATATTACCATTATTTTTTATAGTTATTGGATAAGTTTCTCCAGTCATTATTGGTTCATTTGATGCAGGTAATTCTATTCTAATGCTTTTGTTTGTTAAAGAATTATAGGCGCTAATAGCTAGATGATATCCTGGTTCTAGTCCATAATATTCGTATTCATAGTAGCGGTATTGTGCTCTCAATACAGTAGTATAACCTGCACTAAATCCACCATTATTTTTGGGTAGAAAAGTTTCTCCGTCAATTTTACATCCAAAAGTATTTTTTCCTTCGGAAGTTATCGCAGGCAGAGAACTTCCTGTTCCATCGTCATCATTCGAACACGAATAAAGACTTAAAATCATAAATAATATTAATAGTTTTCTCATTTTTTTCAAATTTATGCCAACGGGTTTGTATAACCGCCGTTGTGGCGGATTTGGCACTAAAGATAACAAAAAAGCACAAAAAATTAGATTTAGAGCAAATTATTCGATTGGAAGCCAAACTTAACAATGGCTGTTATGCGGTGTTATGCACTATGTTTTTAATAAGTTTTTCGATTCAGTTCTCAATTTTTTTTAACCTATCAACGTTCTGATTTTCCATTTCAGTTTTTATGATTTTCATTCAATCGCTTTTTTAAATGACTTTTATTTTTTGCGAAATAATTGATGAAATTATTTTGAAAAATTTTTAAGTTCTCATTTTTTCACAAACTATTTTTTCGTTCTGCCATTAAAATTTCTTTTAAAACGAAACATTGAGAAGAACGAATTTATTCGGTTAAAACAAAACGTTGAGGAGAGCGAAATCAGTCAGTTTCTTAAAAAGAGAAACCATTTAAAATTCTAAAAAAATTGATTCATTCTTCGTCCCCGAAATTCAGTCGGCCGAACCACTCAAAAAAAATAGAACATTTCTTAGAAGCTTATTTTTATGATAAGCACAAAATTTTCGGCTTACATTGTGCATAACGGGTTTGTATAACCGCCGTTGTGGCGGATTTGGCACTAAAGATAACAAAAAAGCACAAAAAATTAGATTTAGAGCAAATTATTCGATTGGAAGCCAAACTTAACAATGGCTGTTATGCGGTGTTATGCACTATGTTTTTAATAAGTTTTTCGATTCAGTTCTCAATTTTTTTTAACCTATCAACGTTCTGATTTTCCATTTCAGTTTTTATGATTTTCATTCAATCGCTTTTTTAAATGACTTTTATTTTTTGCGAAATAATTGATGAAATTATTTTGAAAAATTTTTAAGTTCTCATTTTTTCACAAACTATTTTTTCGTTCTGCCATTAAAATTTCTTTTAAAACGAAACATTGAGAAGAACGAATTTATTCGGTTAAAACAAAACGTTGAGGAGAGCGAAATCAGTCAGTTTCTTAAAAAGAGAAACCATTTAAAATTCTAAAAAAATTGATTCATTCTTCGTCCCCGAAATTCAGTCGGCCGAACCACTCAAAAAAAATAGAACATTTCTTAGAAGCTTATTTTTATGATAAGCACAAAATTTTCGGCTTACATTGTGCATAACGGTCTCGGCTATGAGTAGTTGCGTGGGTTTGCAGTTAACTTTGCAAGTATACACCAAACTGAAAATCCGCGAGGATTTTCAGAAGTAGGCGAGAATAAGCAATTACTTATAGCCATTGTTGTAATGCGTTTTTTATTCAATTTTCGTTACGACTTCCTCCATTGTGAAATGAACAAATTGCTTTCCTAATTCAGTCAGTTCGTAACCTTTTCCATCATCAAATGCTGAAGTCAAAGTACTTGAATTTCTTTTTCTTGTCGGTTGTTTTAAAAAATTCCCATAATAATCTGTTTCCCTTGCTTGTCTTATTATTCCACCTGTACTTAAATCTCTAAACATTAATTTATAAAGGTCAGCTTCCATTGAGTTTTCTTGTGGTTGATTTTCGTTGAAAGTGTTCCAAATTTCTGCTCTTGTAATATATGGGTTTTTATAAATTTCTTTTATTACAGAAAAGTGAAGTTCGTGATATGTACCTATCCAATCTATAAATAATTGAATTATGTCATCTGTTGTGATATTATTTGCACCAGCATTTGTGATTAATTTTCTAATATATTCCTTCTTCTCAAATGTTTTGGCATTATCCCATTCCTTAAATCCTTCTCGTACGATTCCCAAATATTCCTCGCTTTCCAATCTTTCATTTATGTCTTCGCCAACTGAATCTATTCTTTCAAAAATCTGATAAATGGTATAAGCTAATTCGTCAATTTTTTTAGTGTGTTCTTCGAGCCATAATTTTTGTAAATCATTTACTTTTCCTTGCTCAAATTCAGAATGTAAAGCTGCACTTGCTGCAATAAATCCTCCAACCCAAGGAATACTGCCTAATGCCGAAGCCAAAAAGCGAACATTTCTTGCTTTTTTTCCTTTGGAATCAACATTAAGAAGTTCGGCTTTTATTTTTTCAATTGCCTCTGTTTTTGTCAGTTTACTCATTTTTTTGTCAAATGCATTACAACGGTTTTGTGTAAGCGTCAGTAACGGGAAAGTGGGCGAGTACTTTCCGTTGACGCACCTAATTTAGCAAAACGAGTTGAATTTTCGATTAGGAAATTCAGCCGTTATTGCGCTTACACGTTGTTGGCAGTAGTTTTTGTTTCATTCATTTCTTTGTCAATTCTTTTTAATATTGGACTTTCTGGATAAATTTCTTGTACCCAAAAAAGCTCATTAAAGATTTCAAGGAACTCAATTGTATTCTTAAAATATTGTCGGTCAATATAAATATCTAATTTCTTTGCCGAATGAACATAAATACTCAAATGTTCCTCCTCACCATTCTCATCATAGTCCAAGTAATCAATAAGAAAGCATACATATTCGTCTGCACCTAAATGTTCATTTTTTGCAACCCAATTTTTTAAGTTCGATTGTGAATCTTTAATTTTTTGGTATTCCGTTAATTCCTGCTCAAAATATTTTTCGTTTCGGTGAAATTCGCAAATTGTGTCGAGAGCTTTGTACAAGTCCAAAAATCTATCTTGTTCGGTTGGCTCTCCAAATGGCGGAAGTCGGATTACAGAACCATCATCGGTTGTGAAAAGATGTTGGCTGTAAACAAAATCATAGGTTTTCTTATAAAATTCAGAATATTTTAAAAGCCACCATTCAATTTTGTCAATTGAAATAATTTTGTTGTCAATGATTAATTTTTCTATTGTCTTAATTGGTAACTGCATTGTAAATGTTGATTATATTTTTGATAACCAAAACTTGTAATTATCTGTACAAGGTTTATCTCCCATTTCTGCACCTTTCTTAAAATAAGATAATCCTTCAATAATATTATTAAGCTGGCAATAAGCGTGACCTATATGATTTAACAACATTGGATGGTTATTATAGGATAAACCCATTTTTGATATTTTGATACATTTTAGCCAGTCTTCCTCGGTAGAAAAAATTGCAGACAAACAAATATAAGGGACTACGTGATTATCACCACTTTCTATTATTTGAATAGCCAATTTTTTAGCATTTGGTATGTCGTGTTTATTATAGGTTAAGTCAAAGCATTTTTCGTATAAATTACTATTGTCCATTTTTTAAATTTTAAATTAATCCGATTTGTCTTAAAGTAGAAATAGCACTATTATTTCCTAATTGTGCTGAAGCTTTTAGAAATTCTAATGCTTTATCTTCTTGACCTGCTTTACTATAAATTTGCGATAACATTAAATATGGGTTAGAATAATTTTTGTCATAGCTTAAAGATTTTTTGCAATCTTCTACAGCCTCATTTAGTTTTCCTAAATTTTTATTTGCATTAGCTCGATTGTTATACATTCGTTTAAAAGGAACACCCAACATTACTCCAAAATCCATTCCTTCTTGGTCTGGATTCATTTCTGTATTTGGATGTTTGCTTTTTAGTTCAATTGCGTAACCATAAAAATCAGACGCTTTTTGGTCATTTTGTAAATTTAAATAACAATAACCTATTTGATGATAAAGTGCATAAACATTAATGTCATCTGAATTTATGTCAATTGCTTTTTCGTAATTTTCTATTGCTCCTTTATAATCTTTTAAATCCTTCAATACATTAGCTTTAAAAGCATATTGTTTCCAATCATCTATGTCTGACAATTCAATCGTTTTGTTTATTAATTCCAAAGAATTTTGATATTGTCCAGCACTATAACTTTGTTGTGCCTTGCTATAATAAGCAACATATTTTGGTATTCCACCTCCAAATAATTTTCCTAAAGTCGATAATTTTCGACCACCTCGTTTATAGTTAGAATTTCTACTTCTGTTAAATGCTTTCTCAAATATTGTATTCTTTTCTGTTTTTTTAAATTACTGCCAACGGTCTCGTATAACCGTCAGTTACGGGTTAATATACGTTAATTTTCGGTTTGAAACAGACGTTAGCAATTCCGAGTGGATTCGGACGTAGTCGAATCCGCCGTAATTGCGGTTATACATTGTTGTGGTGCGTTTTTATTCTTTTTCATCTCGAACAGATTCTCTCGCTTTCTTTATGATTTCTTGATAGTCAGCACGAAATGGTTCAGTTAATTCCTTTTCTAAAATACATTCTATGTCCCAAAGAACTCTTTGCTCTGATTGGTCTTCAAATCTGCTTGAGTCGTTTTTGTCGTTAAATCTGCCGAGAAATTCGAAAAGAACGATTGCTTCGTCTTTGGTCAGTTCGATATTTACTTTTTGGTCGCTCATTCACATTCCTTTCAAAGTGTCTAAAAAAGTTCCGTAGGTTCCAATATCCATTAATTCATCTTTATCAGTCAATATTCCAAGTCCAAATGTGTTGTCAGAATCGTCAAAGGTTATTTTGTATCCTGTTCTGTCTTTCGATTCTTCCAAGACCGTCCATAATTCCAATGTTATCGTTTCGTCTGTTGAACTCTTGTATTTTTCTTTTAGAGGTTCAATCAAACACTCCGTCAAGTCTAAACCGTGTACATTGGT
The DNA here is from genome assembly GCA_947494545.1 of uncultured Mesonia sp. GTDB lineage: Bacteria > Bacteroidota > Bacteroidia > Flavobacteriales > Flavobacteriaceae > Mesonia. The sequence continues at coordinate 8,413 of CANLVH010000033.1, forward strand.
CAAGTCTTTTACTTCTGACAACTCTTTGTCAATGATTGATTTTATTTGTTCTCTAGTCATTTTTTAAATGCGCCACAACGTCCCGTATAAAAACAGTGCGAGCTGGCGAGCTTGATTGTCCGCAGGACAATCAGGCGCTGCAAGCGAGCA
>CANLVH010000034.1 GCA_947494545.1 uncultured Mesonia sp.
AAATATAGATTTTTTCGCACTACTAAAGTGCTGCAATAAAATTGCAGGGTTTAAATCCCTTTTTTGAGACCAATAAATAACGAATTGCTAACATTGATTATAGCACTTGTGAGCTGAGGCCTTTACTCGTCTACCAACAATGCAATTTTTGAAATTTTAAACGATTCGAAAGAAGTTACGAAATAAGAGCAGAAAGGGAGCGGATTGTAAAGCAAGCTGAATCATTCTCTGCAATGCCCAAAATCACCCTATGCTCTTTTGTTCTTTCCGTTTTATACCTTAAATTTAATAGCTTACAAACACCTTAGCTGCAAGCAGTAAAAAATGGATTTTCAACCCTTTCCCGAAATAAAATCAACAAGGCTTTTCCTTAGAAAAATTCAAGCATCAGATTCTAAAGCTATCTTATACTTACGTTCTGATAAAACTATTAATAAATTTATTGAAAGGCCTGAAAATAGAAAAACTAAAAATATATCTGATGCCATAAAATTTATCAATCAACTGGATGATTATAGCACACAAGAAATAGCAATTACGTGGGGAATAACTTTAAAAAATAACCCTGAAGTTATTGGGACAATTTGTTTGTGGAATTTTTCTAAGAACAATAAGACAGCAGAAGTTGGATATAATTTAAATCCTACATATCAAAAAAAAGGTATTATGAGTGAAGCCCTAAAAATGATTATTGATTATGGATTTAAAGAATTAAAGCTTCATAAAATAGAGGCATTTACACATACTGAAAATGAGCGTTCTAAAAAGTTATTAGAAAACAATGGCTTTCTTTTAAATAAGAGCAGAAAAGATATAGACAATAAATTAAATATTATATTTGAACTTGAAAATGCCAACAGCTAACCCGCTCGTGGAAAATTGTATCGCTTTCCAAGCTTCAAACAGATTTTAACAAAATAGAATCATGGTCACTTCATTAAATTAAAAGCTACCACACGTTGCAATACTATGCTAGCCGGAAAAAGCAAATCAACCAATACACTAATCTCCAATTAATCAACCAACAAATACTCTTAACACCTGTATACTGGATAGCGTAGACTGTATATTGAAAAAATTCCTACTACCTAATTATAATCGCAACCAAAAACTTCCCCCTAACAACTCACCACTGATCACTATTTACTGCTTACTGAACACTGATCACCGATCACTGTAACTACCACCAACCACGCTAAACGCTAAACGAAGAACGAATAAACCAATACTCAAATAACCAATCCCAAATACTCGAATACACTATTACACGAATACAAGTTTTGCGTATTAAAATATTAATCGTAATATTGCAATGAACAAATAAATACCAATATAGCACCGGCAAAAATGAAAATATCTAACCAGCTTTTATAAAGTTTGCTTAAAGGGTTATCTATGATTGTAAAGGTTTGGTAAACAAAATTACTCTTAAACAGAAATAATTATTTATAAAGTGACAACAAAATCAACGCTATTTTCAGAAATAGAAGAACTAATCAAAGAATTAAATCCTGAAACTATTTCAAATGAGCGAAAAGCAATTTTACAACCGCTAATTGCTTTTATTCAAGCCAAACTTTCACAAAAGCAAGAAATTCGCATTAACTTTATCTGTACACACAATTCCCGAAGAAGTCATTTATCACAGGTATGGGCACAAACAATGGCAAATTTCTTCGCTATTGAAAATCTTTTCTGTTATTCTGCGGGCACACAGGCTACAGCACTTTTTCCAATGATAGCAGAAACTTTAAAAAATTCAGGTTTTAAAGTAACTAAAATTTCAGAAAACGATAATCCTATTTACAGCATAAAATATGCAGACAACGAGCATCCAATAATAGGTTTTTCAAAAAAATTAGATGACGAATTCAATCCTAAATCTGAATTTGCTGCAATTATGACCTGTGATGCAGCAAATGAAGCTTGTCCTTTTGTTCCAGGTGCAAAAAAACGCATTTCAATAACTTTTGAAGACCCAAAAGCGTTTGACAATACACCTCAACAAGCAGAAAAATACAAGGAAAGAAGTTTGCAAATAGCAACTGAAATGTTTTACATTTTCTCACAAATAAACGCTAAAAATATGGCTTCCAAAAAATTAAGTTTTCTCGATAAGAATCTTACCCTCTGGATATTTGTTGCAATGGCATTTGGTGTTGGTCTTGGTTATTTTATTCCATCATTTCCAAATATTATAAATTCATTTAGCAGTGGAACTACAAATATTCCAATTGCAATCGGATTGATTTTAATGATGTATCCGCCTTTGGCAAAAGTGAATTATGCATTATTGCCAAAAGTTTTTAGAAACCTAAAAATCCTTTCTGTTTCGCTTATTCTCAATTGGGTAATTGGTCCTGTTTTAATGTTTGTTTTGGCAATTACATTTTTACAAGATTATCCCGAATATATGGTAGGATTAATTTTAATTGGTTTGGCTCGTTGCATTGCAATGGTTTTGGTTTGGAACGATCTCGCAGAAGGTAATAGCGAATATGGAGCCGGTTTAGTTGCCTTAAATAGCATATTTCAAGTTTTTGCATACAGTTTCTATGCTTGGCTTTTTATAACGGTACTTCCACCCTATTTTGGATTTGAAGGAGCTATTGTAGATATTTCAATAAAAACAATTGCAGAAAGTGTCGCTATTTATTTAGGTATTCCGTTTGTAATGGGAATTTTAAGTAGATTATTACTGGTAAAACTTAAAGGCGAAGATTGGTATACAAAGAAATTTATTCCTACAATTTCACCAATAACTTTAATTGCGCTTTTATTTACAATTGTGATAATGTTCTCGCTAAAAGGAGAATTGATAGTAGAAATTCCGCAAAATGTTGTGATTATTGCAGTTCCCTTGCTTATCTATTTTACGCTAATGTTTATCATTGGTTTTTTCGTCACCAAAGCTTCAGGAGCAGAATATGACAAAACAGCCTCTGTTGCTTTTACAGCAGCAGGAAATAATTTTGAATTAGCCATTGCAGTTGCTATTGCAGTTTTCGGTCTCAATTCAGGACAAGCATTTGCAGGAGTAATTGGTCCTTTGGTTGAAGTTCCTGCGTTGATTTTATTGGTGAGAGTTTCCTTTTGGTTGCGAAAAAAGTATTATCAAAAAATCACAGCATAAAAGTAAAGGGAATCAAAAAAACCAGTTGCCAACAAAATACAGCGGTAAATAATAAATATAATTAAATTAATTTTTTACTAGTGCAATTATATATCGCGCAGCTTATAATAACCCTAATCTTACCATTGCATAACTTGTTTTAGCAATTTATTGTAAGCGACAATCGGTATCTATTTTTCGCTCTTCTCTTAGGCTATAATTCCTTTATAAAGTGCCTTGCAGACAGTGTTTAACTTTTGTGCACATCAAAAAGCTATTATAACTTTTATTCTTTAATAAATTTTGAATAGTTGTTTTTGCCACTATCGGTGCTTGTTTTTAAGATATACAAGCCAGGAGAAAGATGGCTCACATCAATTTTATTGGCAGGTTTTAAAGCAAATTCTCTTTTAACCAGTTTTCCGTCTACCCTAAAAATGCTTGCTTTAACAAACTGCGATTGCTCTTGTTTCAGCTGAATAAATTCTGTTGCCGGATTTGGAAAAAGTGTGCTTTCCGAATGCATAAAATTCTCAACGGCCAAATTCCCATAGGTTTGATAAGCTAATGTAGTGTTGGCGCCAGACCAAATAAATGCTTGTTGCATTGCATTATCCAAATTGGTTACCAAAACTTCATTCACAAAAATAGTTTCATTATCGTCCAAAATTATTTCATTAGAAAAAGAAAGATTACCGTCATTTAAAAATACGCGTGGTTTACCATTAAAGGCTATATAAAGGTCTACATTGCCATCATTATTTACATCGGCACTTTGTAACGCTAAAGAAGAATTCACCTCCATAAGATCTGCATAAAAATTGAAGTTCATTAAATTATTACCCGCATTTAGATATAAACTAATATCGCCGGTTGCCCGATGTAGTACCGCATCTAAAAATGTATCGTTATTGGCATCAAAAAAATCTAAAGAAGTAATGGTAGAATGACTGCCATTGGTAAACGTCTGCGGAGTAAAGTTTGCATTTCCATCGTTTATATAAATCACCCCTCCAATTGTCTCGCCGGTAATAACATCTATATTGCCGTCGTTATTTATATCGGCTTTGGTAAGCGTCCAGCATTCTAAAATAGTTGGCGAAGTTGTTGTTGTTAAAATGGCATCTTTGGTAAAATTACCCAAACCGTCATTTTCGTAAAAGTTGATAGCATGCTGCCAAATTACCACTAAATCTGTGTGCGAATCGTTATTAAAATCTGCGGTAACTATACTTTTTCCAAATGAAGCTTCGTTATCTATAGCAATTGCAGACCCAAAATTTCCATTGGTATTAGGATACCATACCAAATTACCATTACTCTGCGTTAAGGCAATTAAATCTTGAAAACCATTTTCGTTGAGGTCTGCCGAAGTTACATATTCTGCTTCGCTCAAAGTACCGATTATATTTTCGGTAAAATTGCCGTTACCGTGGTTTTGGTAAACAGTAATATTGTCATAATTATAAGCTTTAGCTACAATCACTTCTTTTAAACCATCATTGTTTAAATCACTAGCATAAATATGTTTAACCCCTCCGGAGGTTACGTCATTATCGATTAGCTGAATCGGATTAAATTGCGCATAACACGTTATACTTGCTAAAACTGTAAGAAAAAACAATGATAATTTCATGGTATGTCATTTTAAAGGCTGCAGAAAGTTACAATTCTATGTTCTTTTCTTGACTAAATAATTTCAATTTTTCTATGGACTAATTTACTCAAAATTTTATACTTACCTGTTATACTGCCCAATACACCCATAGAACATGTAGACCTCACAATAGAAAAATAATGATTAAGCGGCTTTTTTGCTATTTAGCCTATGGTAAAAAAGTTTTTTAAAATCTTGCCGCTTAGTTTATAGCTGGTGTAGTGTTTTTGCTGATAGTTTATCTTGCCCTGCACAGACATCCAATACAAGCATTTCTGCTTTTTAAGCAAGTTTTATTTATATTTGATCGAAAGCAATCCTGTAACTGAGATAATGCCTATATGTAATGCGACCTAAATGCTGATGGGTAAGAAATTACATTAAACGAACCAACAGCTAAACGGGTAGTGAGGTGCCTTGAAGCCACACATTACCCATAACCTAGGCCGTTTGCTGACATTATAAAAAAATAAAAATTGAAAAATGGCAGAATTAATAATTAGGAGAAAAAAAGAATTCACATTTGGACTAATGGGTGTAAATATTTATCTAGATGATAAAAAAATCGGACGCTTAGAGAGTGGAGAAACAAAAAAATTAAAAATTGAAAAAGGAAAACACATATTCTTCGCAAAAGGCGGATTAGTATTAAAAAGTCAAGAAATAACCTTTGATGCAAAAGAAGAGGATATAATTGCTCTTCAAATTGAAAGTTTTGGCAATGGCTATACAAAATCTTTTTTACAGATTAAAAAATTATAATACCAATTGAAAAACCCGCCTTTAACCCCTCACCACTAATCCTTGCCAACTGAACACTGCACACTGTATAGCGTAAATTGTATATTGAAAAAAATTTCTGCCACCTACACGCAATCTTCAATCTGTAATTCCTCATTTTGAAATTTGAAATAAAAAATTTGAAATTTTCATTAAACGAAAAACGAATACACTGTATAGCGTATATTGTATATTGACTCCTAATTATAATCTCAACCAAAAATTCCCCCCTAATCTCTCACCACTAATTTTCTGCCAACTGAACACTGCTAACTGACCACTGATGATTGATCACTAACCCCTGCCAACTGAACACTGAACACGAATCCCAAATTAACCAACAAACCACCCTTTCCCCCTTTAGGGGGAAGACAAGGGGGTAAAATACACTAATCTCTAATTAACAAATACACCAATCAACGAATCCCTAGTACACCAATACACTAAATAAAAAAAAGCTTTTCGGTATTAAGGAAAAGCCTTTTTAAGTTCATCGTAGTAAAAAATCTGCATAAATTTCATTTCTTCTTGAACTGGTCTTCAATTAATTTCTTCAATATAAAAGAAACAAAAAAGCTAACCAGCGCCCCTATCACGGCCAAAAATACCGTTCTATAAATATCAGCTGTAGAAACATGAGGGAGAATGCTCAATAGCATCCCCCCAAATGTACCGGAAACGGTAAGATAATGATTATTCATTATCACCCGGTTTAACTTCCTCTTCTGCCGGTGTCGCCACCTGACTAACTGCCGATATCGCACCTCCTGCTACAGCTATATAACCGCCAACCGTCGTTACTATTGCCGGCAAACTAACTGGAGCAGTAAGCACTACCCCACCAATACTTGCCAAAACCAACCCGATATTCCGTAAAGTTTTAAAAAATTTAGGCGTTGGTTCTTTAGCTCTTTTTACAATATTCATAATTTTTCCTTTTTAATGTTGATAAATACAGTTTCTCTTTTCGATAAAGCACGATACACCAATTGTTTTAGTTTATGCATCGCAATTCTCGATTCAATTCCTCTACCAGGTCCTGTTATATGGTTTACTGGCGCTATACAGCCCCTCAACTCCTTAAGGGCATCATTAGCAGGATGTATTAAAATAAAACTACGTCCGGCTACATTTTTAAGTATTAGATGCCACTTAAATTTCTGACTATAACGCTTTTCAATTTTATATTTCCCCTCCGGAATGCAGGATAACCCAATCTGGTTATCCCGCCAAGGCAACTCTATAGTATGGCAAATTGCCACATTATTATGAGAAAGAGTGCCATTACAACCGTTGGGGAAATACTTGCGTTCTAAAAGCAATAACATACCAGAAGCTTAAACCTGATCTACTAGATTTATGGCCAAGGCATTATAAGTTCCATTTTTCAACGGATACATTTCGCTATTTACTTCCTGATAAAAATCTATTCCTAAAACGCCAATAATAGGTAAGATACTATCTGCTGTCAAATTAGCGGTAAGGGTGCTTTCTGCCTGTTCAGTACTATCATAAGGCAATATTGGTGTTTGGTCCATCGCAAAATTAAAAACCCGGTTTTCAAAATCCAGTTCGCTACCACCAAAATTCAAACGATAATGAGTAGTTCCACTAGGCGCCACTATTCTTACGGCTGCTTGATAAGCATCGATAGTAGCGGTTAGCTCTCCTGTAGTACGGTCTATAGTACTAACAAAAGGAGTAAACAAAGTAGAACCCAATTTGCCGTTTTGGTTAAACTCAAAACCATTGATTAACTGCATATTACCGTCCATCACTTGCCTTTGCCCGCGCGGATTTACTTGATCCGTTTTTACCACAGCTAACAAAGCCCGCGTTAATCTGCCCACGCATCTTTTGTCTTTAGCGTTTTGCAAAAGTACCTGAATAGAGTTTCGCACTAACTTACCGGCTTTACCCGCTGTACCAAATTCGGCATTATTTTCACGCGTTCTTTGAAAAGCAGGGTCGCTTGCAATTCTTTTTGCACTTACTCCACCTTTTTCACGAGCAAGATACCCATCGCCACTTTTGTAAAAAGAAATACCGCCAATGGTACCTTTTAATCTAATAATTCCTGACTGTTCTGCCATAATTTCAAAAATTTAATGTAATAGAAGTATTTACAGGCTACTCCTTTAACCTCTACCTTTTTATGCGCATTAAAAAAGATAAGTCAAAGATGCAGCCTATGCAGGAGACGCTTTCACAAGATACACCCAACTGGGGTAATTTTATTACAAATTAATCCTGCCCATCTAACCACTATTAGCATTTTTACAGAAGAAAAAAGAAAATTTTCAACTTCAACTTCCATTTCAATTTCAAAAAACCTATTGACTCCCTTCCCTCGGGGAAGGGCCGGGGATGGGAATA
>CANLVH010000035.1 GCA_947494545.1 uncultured Mesonia sp.
TCCAGTAAACGTTTGTTCAAATTATTAGTAATTCCTGTATATAAGGAATTATCTGAACATTGGAGTATGTAAACGTGGTAAGTAAACATTACTTTTGCTTTTCAAATGGTCTTCGGCTGCGCTTAGACTGACATTTGGGAACAAGTTAAACATTTTTTGCTTTTTGAATGGTCTTCGACTGCGCTCAGACTGACATTTGAGCTGACCGCCATTTTTATTACAGCGAACGCAGACGAAGCTTTTGCTTTTGAATGGTCTTCGACTGCGCTCAGACTGACAATAGGTTACGATACACAGTTTATTGCATTTCGAAGGTCTTCGACTGCTATTAGTTTTTTATCTCCATCAAGTTAAACATTTTTTTGCTTTTGAGTCTTCGACTGCGCTTAGACTGACATTTGGGAACAAGTTAAAAATTTTTTGCTTTCAAACGGTCTTCGACTGCGCTCAGACTGACATTTGGTTTAGACTAGCATTAATTAGGAATGCTAATTCAGTATTTACTCCATTTCTACTACTAGATCATCGCTGTGTACCATTGTGTTTTCGGAAAGGTGTATTTTTTTTACTTTTCCGTTTGTATTGGCAGTAATTGTGGTTCCCATTTTCATGGCTTCTATTACAAATAAGGGTTGGTTTTTTTGTACCTCATCGCCTTCTTCTACCATTATAGATGCTAACGAACCCTGTAAAGGAGCGCCAACTTCTTTTGGATTGTCTTTATCTACTTTTTTGTGTACTACTTTTTCTACCGCAATACTTTCGTCTTTAATATTGGCCGCTCTGGTTTGTCCGTTTACTTTAAAGAAAACTGCTTTTTCGCCTTCGTCGTCTGCTTCGGTTATAGAGATAAGCTCAATTAAAAGCGTTTTTCCTTTATCTAGTTCTACAATTATTTCTTCGCCGGGTTGCATTCCGTAAAAGAAATTCTTGGTAGGTATTTGCATTACTTTTCCGTATTGAATATAATGCTCGTACAATTCCGTAAAGACTTTAGGATACAACTTATAGGATAAGAAATCTGTTATATCCCATTCTCTATCCATACCTTGTTTAAATTCCTTTTTAAAATCGGTAAATTCTTTATCAAAATCTATGGGTTCTAAATGTGCGTTTGGTCTGTCTGTATAGGGTTTTTCGTCACGGAGAACAATTTTCTGAACATTTTCTGGGAAACCGCCAACCGGTTGCCCTAAATCTCCTTTAAAGAAACTTTTTACCGACTCGGGGAAAGATAAACTATCGCCTTTTTCTAAAAACTCTTTGATACTTAAATTGTTACTTACCAGATATTGCGCCATATCTCCTACTACTTTACTGCTTGGCGTAACTTTTATCACGTTACCAAAAAGCTCGTTTACTTGTGCGTACATATCGGTAATTTCGGTAAACCGATCTTTTAAACCTAAAGATTCTGCTTGCGGAATTAAATTGGAATACTGTCCGCCGGGAATTTCGTGTTTATAAACCTCTGCCGTTCCGGATTTTAAGCCAGACTCAAACGGATAATAATATTCCCGCACATCTGACCAATAGTTAGAATACTCGTTAAGTTTTTGGATATCTAATTTATTTTCGCGCTCTTGGTAACGCATACTTTCTGCCATTGCGTTAAAATTAGGCTGCGATGTTAGTCCGCTTAATCCTGCTAAGGCAACATCTACCACATCTACGCCGGCTTCAATAGCTTTGGTGTAGGTTGCAGATTGTATGGAAGAAGTGTCGTGCGTATGTAAATGAATAGGAATATTTACCTCTTCTTTTAGAGCGGTAACCAATTCTTTTGCGGCGTAAGGTTTTAACAACCCTGCCATATCTTTAATTGCCAACATATGGGCGCCGGCGTTTTCTATATCTTTAGCTAATTGCAAATAATACTTTAAATTATATTTAGAAGCTTTCGGATCTAAAATATCGCCGGTATAACACATAGAACCTTCTGCAATACCTTCGGTTTGTTTGCGTACGTGCTCTATTGCAGGCCCGATAGATTGCATCCAGTTTTGCGAGTCGAAAATCCTAAAAATATCTACACCGTTTTCCCAAGCTTCGGCTACAAAACGCTCTATTAAATTATCTGGATATGCGGTATAACCTACACCATTAGAGCCGCGCAACAACATTTGGAAAAGCACATTAGGAATGGCATTTCTTAAAATTCGCAGACGCTCCCACGGGTTTTCTTTTAAAAACCGCATACAGACATCAAAAGTGGCGCCGCCCCAAACTTCCATACTAAAAACTTCGGGATGGTTTTTGGCAAAACCTTCGGCTACTTTTTCCAGGTCGTAAGTACGCATTCTGGTTGCTAACAAACTTTGGTGCGCATCGCGCATTGTGGTATCTGTATAATGAATTTTCTTTTCGTTTTTTAACCATTTAGAAAACTCATCGGGACCCAATTCCGTTAAAAGGTCTTTGGTTCCTTTTGGGTAAGCAGCTTGCTTATCGTATTTAGGAACTTGGGGTTTGATCAATTTTTTGTGCGGGTCTATAAATTTTACATCCGGATTGCCGTTTACAATAATATCTCCCAAAAAGTTGAGCATTTTTGTAGCTCGGTTTCTGGGTTCTTTAATATCAAAAAGTTCCGGCGTGTTTTTAATGTAGTTTACGGTAACTTTACCTTCCCTAAAGGTAGCATCTTTTAAAATATTGTCTAAAAACGCCATATTGGTTTTTACGCCACGTACCCGAAATTCTGCCAAAGCGCGACGCATTTTACGACAAGCGCCATCTAAGGTTCTACTATTAGCAGTAATCTTGGTTAGCATAGAATCAAAAAACGGAGAAACCGAAACACCTTGGTAAACGCTACCGGCATCTAAACGAATTCCGAAACCGCTGGCGCTACGATAGGTAGTAATTGTGCCATAATCCGGTTTAAAATCGTTTTTGGGATCTTCTGTTGTAATTCTACATTGCACGGCATAACCCGTGGTTTTAAGCTTGTCTTGACCATAAATTTTTATTTGCTGATCTGCTAATTTATAACCGCCGGCGATAAACAATTGCGATTTTACGATATCTATTCCGGTAACCACTTCTGTAACGGTGTGTTCTACCTGAATACGCGGATTTACCTCTATAAAATAAATACTTTGGTCTTGATCTACCAAAAACTCTACCGTACCGGCATTGTTATAATTTACGGCATTACCAATATCTAAGGCATATTTATAGAGCTTGTCTTTAACCTCTTGGGGCAACTCTACCGATGGCGCAATTTCTATTACTTTTTGGTAACGACGCTGTACGGAACAATCTCTTTCAAAAAGATGTACTAAATTGCCGTGCTGGTCTCCCAAAATTTGAATTTCTATGTGTTTGGGATTTTCTACAAATTTTTCTATAAAAACGGTATCGTCTCCAAAAGCATTTGCCGCTTCGCGTTTAGATTCGGGATAAGCTTTTTTAAGTTCGTCTTGGTTGTGCAATACTCGCATTCCGCGTCCGCCGCCACCGGAAGCTGCTTTTAGCATTACCGGATAACCAATTCTATCTGCTTCTTTTAGCGCAATATCTACAGAAGACAGTTCTTCTTTATTACTTTCTATTACCGGCACGTTACTATCTATGGCAACTTGTTTTGCCATTACTTTGTCTCCTAGAGCTTTGAGGATAGAAACATCCGGTCCCACAAAAATTATATCGTTATCTTGGCAAGCTTGGGCAAAAGCAGCATTTTCTGATAAAAATCCGTAGCCGGGATGTATGGCATCTATATTATTTTCTTTGGCTATGCGTATAATTTTATCTATATCTAGATAAGGTTTTAATGGCTCGTCATCTTCGCCAATTTGGTAAGCTTCGTCTGCTTTATAACGGTGAAGAGAATATCTATCTTCGAAGGTGTAAATACCAACGGTACGCAGGCCAATTTCTGTACAAGCCCTAAAAATACGGATTGCAATTTCGCCTCGGTTTGCTACAAGTACTTTGTTAATTTTCATGGTGTGTTTTTTGGTTTTGTAGTTAATGTAATTGTGTTGGCGTCAATATCGGTATTTTTGAAGTTTTAGCCGGATACTTTATTTTTTTTTTAACCTTACGGGGGAAAATGAAGTGGGAATTGAAGTTGAAGTTGGGTGAGCAGTGAGCGGTTAGCAGTGATCAGTGGACAGTAAACAGTGGTAGGTAGTGGGTAGTTGGTAGTTGGTAGTGGGTAGTGGGTAGTGGGTAGTGGGTAGTGGGTAGTGATAAAAAAATGAAGTTGAAATTTGAAGAAATGAAAAAAAGAACGTTCTCTTCCCATCCCCGGCCCTTCCCTGAGGGAAGGGAGTGTGTTTTGAAAATGAAGTGGGAATTGAAGTTGAAGTTGGGTGGTGGGTAGGTGGTAGTGATAAAAAAATGAAGTTGAAATTTGAAGAAATGAAAAAAAGAACGTTTTCTTCCCATCCCCGACCCTTCCCTGAGGGAAGGGAGTGTGTTTTGAAAATGAAGTGGGAATTGAAGTTGAAGTTGGGTGGTGGGTAGGCGGTAGTGATAAAAAAATGAAGTTGAAATTTGAAGAAATGAAAAAAAGAACGTTTTCTTCCCATCCCCGACCCTTCCCTGAGGGAAGGGAGTGTGTTTTGAAAATGAAGTGGGAATTGAAGTTGAAGTTGGGTGGTGGGTAGGCGGTAGTCGGTAGTATATAGTGGGTAGTGGGTAGTGGGTAGTGGGTAGTGAAAAAAAATAAGTTGGTGTTGAAACCTTTCTTTTCCCCGGCCCTAGAGGGTGGAAAGGTTTTGAAATTGAAGTTGAAACGGTTGAATTCTTGGTGTTTTTTGCTTTAAGTTTTTGATTTTAGGGTTTTTGGGATTGGGTTTTTTAGTTATTGTTTGATTTTTTTGTTAACTTAGAAGGTTGTTTTTCTAATTTTTAAGCTTATGAAACGTATTACTTTAAAACCTTTTGAACATCGCGGGAATTTGCAAGTGGGAATTGTTTTTGCTTATGATGATGTATTGAAAGAACATACCAAAAAAATTAACGGGGTGCGCTGGTCGAGAACGCATAGGTGTTTTTATGTTTTATTTGAACGGGATACGCAAAAAAAATTATTTGATCATTACAGGGGTTTTAAATGTTATATAAACTATCAGCAGTTATTTGGCTTGGCCGAGTCTCTTCCGCGAAAGCGTAAAAAAACAAAATTTGTAAAGGTAAGTAAGGAAGATCTTTCTAATGCGGGAGTTGGCAGAATGCACCAATATGTTTCTTATTTGCGTGGAAAGCGTTTTAGTGAAAGTACGGTGCGTACGTATTATACATTTGCATTGAAGTTTGAGGTTTTTTGCCAAAAAGAGCCGTCAAAAATGGTTGATAAGGATGTTAGTGATTTTTTGGAACAGGTTATTACCAAGCAAAATTATTCGGTAAGTTCTCACCGGCAATGTGTGAGCGCGTTAAAACATTATGCAGAGGTGTTTGCAATTGTTTTGAAAAAAGATTGGGATGCTATGCGGCCTTCTAAAAGCAAGCTGTTGCCAACGGTTTTGTCTTTGCAGGAGGTTATACGCTTGTTGCAGGTAACTAAAAATTTGAAGCATAGGTTTATTATTGCTTTGATTTATTCTTCGGGTTTACGGATTGGGGAGTTGTTAAATTTGAAGGTGAAAGATATTGATATTGAGCGTAAGGAGGTTTTTGTGCGAAGCGGAAAAGGGAGAAAAGACAGAGTGGTTATTTTGGCCGAAAGTGTTTTGCCATTATTATACAATTATTTGCAAACCTACCGTCCGCGTTATTTTCTGATTGAAGGCACAGCTATGTCTACTTATAGTAGTAGTAGCGTACGGAAGTTTTTAGGAGATTCTGTTAAACGAGCTAAGATTAGAAAACGGGTAACGCCGCACACGCTTCGGCACTCTTTTGCTACGCATTTGTTGGAAAACGGAGTAGATTTGCGACTTATTCAGGAGCTTTTAGGTCATAGCAAACCGGAGACCACGATGATTTATACGCATGTGAGTAGCAAGCAGTTATTGAATATTCAAAGTCCGTTAGATTCTGCTTTAAGCAATTTACGCCAGTCGGGATATTCTGACAAAAAAGTGTTGTTATCCGGAGATTTTAATTTATAAATGGGTATATTTGTGTGGATATAACCAGTTGGCAACAAGCTGAAAAAAAAATCGGCAATCATAAAAACTACCGAAATTGATAATTTTGTATCTTTGATAAAAAGACAAAAGGAAATGGATTTAGAAGCAAGAAAAATATCATTTGTTCAAGAATTTTTAAGACTGCAAAACGAAGAAATCGTTAGCGGACTTGAAAAATTATTGCGAAAAAGAAAAGCTGAATTGATTGAAAGAAATTTCAAACCGATGACTATGGAGCAATATAACGCTGAAATTGACCAAGCAATGGAAGACTCTAAAAACGGACGAATGATAAAAGCGACTGATTTAAAAGCTAAAATCCAAAAATGGGGTTAGAAATTTACTGGTTAGAACTCGCAGAAAATAAACTTGAAGATATTTTTGGTTACTATTTAGTAAAGGCTAACAAAAAAGTAGCCGAAACATTAGTTGATGGAATTGTCGACAAAACTATTGGAATCGAAAATCAACCTGAAATCGGACAAATAGAAATTACCTTAAAACACCGAAAAGAAGAATTTAGATATTTAGTTTATAAAAACTATAAAATAATTTATTGGGTTAATTATGATTTTAATCGAATCGAAATTGCTAATGTTTTTGACACAAGACAAGACCCAGAAAAAATAAACGAAACAAAATAAAAAGCCAGTTGCCAACAATGGCTATAAGTAATTGCTTGTCCTCGCCTACTTTTGAAAATCCTCGCGGATTTTCAGTTTGGTGTGTACTTGCAAAGTTGAATGCTAACCCACGCAACTACTCATAGCCGAGACCGTTGGCAACAAGCTGAAAAAAAAATCGGCAATCATAAAAACTACCGAAATTGATAATTTTGTATCTTTGATAAAAAG
>CANLVH010000036.1 GCA_947494545.1 uncultured Mesonia sp.
AAGCCTTTGGGGAGTCTAAACCAAAAGTAGAATGCGACAACTGTACAGAAGAACAATACCAAGAAAATAGAAGGTCTGCTTTTAAAATAAGAAAACAGAAATAAAATTTTTATAAAAAGGTTTCAACTAGTTGAAACCTTTTTATTTTTAATAATAAATTAATATTAAAAATTTGTTTATATTTAAATTTTTAAACCCTACTAAAACTTTAACCTTATGAAAAAAAATACTTTTATCCTCTTATTAGGGTGTGTTTTTCTCTTGTCTTGGCAAGGGCAAGCACAACTCTTTTTAGAGGATTTTGAGACAGGTCTTGGGCAGTTTTCCAATGATGCCGGTAATTCGGTAGATTGGCAAGTAAACACTGTTTTCTTTCAAGACGGAACACAATCTGTTCACAATGGCTATAATGCTGATAATGATAATATATTATATCAAACAAACCCTCTTGATCTTTCTACCGCAAACAACCCACAACTCTCGTTTTGGCATATTGCAAAAGTAGAAGGTGGCTATGACGAAGCTATTGTAGAAGTTTCTACAGATGGAGGTACTACTTTCACCCCTTTCACAAATGCTGATTATCTAGGTAATGGCACTTTGGCAGCGCCAGGTACTTTTGACGAAGATTCTTACATGCAATGGGGCACATTAAGTTCAGATGTGGTGACCAATAATTGGTGGAAAAGAGAATTTTTCGATTTATCTGATTATAATACTGCAACTGTAATAGTGCGATTTCGATTAGCTTCCGATGGTATCGTACATCGAGAAGGCTGGTACTTAGATAATATAGAAATAATAGAGGTTTCTTGCCCTAAACCAGGTGAGATTGTAATAGACCAAATTACTGCCAACACGGCAGATGTAAGTTGGGCTTCTAATGGCTCAGAAACAGAATGGGAAATTATTTACGGACCAACAGGATTTGATCCTGAAACAGAGGGAGAAACGGTTCAAGATATAGATGGCACAATAGGTGAGACAATAACAAATTTAGATCCGGCCACAGATTATGATGTATACGTAAGAGCAATTTGCGGATCCGGTGACGAAAGCCTTCTAAAAGGTCCTCAAAGTTTTGTTACAGATTGTGATGTGTTAAGCACTCCTTGGTTAGAAGATTTTGCTTCAAATTCTACTCCAAATTGTTGGGTAGAAAGTGGTGATAATTCTTGGGATTTTAATCTTGACGCAGGATATGCCGCAGGAAGCGCTGGAGACTATACCCAAGGCGGCGGAACCAATTATGCGTGGATAGATGGCTCTTCCAATACTAGTGGAGAGACGAGCACTCTAACTTCTCCTTTAATAGACGTTTCTGGTTTAACAACACCAGCTCTTTCTTTTGCATTATTTAGTAATAATACAGATGATGCTGCTATAAACATTATTGATGTAGAATTTTATGACGGTGCCAATTGGAATAATGTTTTAAATGTAGATACGCTACTTGGTGCATCTTGGCAAGAATATACTTTAGATGTATCTTCTTATACTATTACCGGTCCGGTACAAGTGCGCTTCACGGTAACAGGAAGTGCAACAGGATCTCCATATTATAACGATATTTTGATAGATGATGTAAGCTTTATGGAAATGCCTACTTGTCCCAAACCTACTGAAGTGAATGTTAGTGGTGTTTTAGCTACCAGTGCAGAAATTTCCTGGACTTCTAATGGTACGGAAACAGAATGGGAAATTATTTACGGACCAACAGGATTTGATCCTGAAACAGAAGGAAATACAGTTCAAGATACAGATGGCACTATTGGCGAAACTATAACCGGTTTAAATCCAGCTACAGTTTATGACGTATATGTGCGAGCAATTTGTAGTACTGGCGACGAAAGCTTACTTTCTTCCCCAGCAGTATTCACTACTAATTGTGCTGTATTTGATTTGCCTTGGAGCGAAGATTTTACTGCAAATTCTACTCCAAATTGTTGGTCAGAAAGTGGGGACAATGCTTGGGATTATAGCACTACTGCAGGTTGGGCTGCAGAAGACGTGTCAGACCATACTACAGGCGGCGGCACTAATTATGCTTGGTTAGACGGCTCAGATAACGGTAGTGGAGAAGTGAGCACACTTACCTCTCCTTTAATAAATATCTCTAGTTTAACAACTCCAGCTCTGTCTTTTGCATTGTTTAGCAATAATGTAGACGATGCTGCTGTTAATATTATTGATGTTGAATTTTATGACGGTGCCAATTGGAATAATGTCTTAAACGTAGACTCCCTACTTGGTGCAGCTTGGCAAGAATATACTCTAGATTTATCCTCTTATACTATTACCGGCCCGGTACAAGTGCGCTTCACGGTAACAGGAAGTGCAACCGGTTCTGCATATTATAATGATATTTTGATAGATGATGTAAGCTTTACGGAAATGCCTACTTGTCCAAAACCTATTGATATAGTTGTTGAAAACGCAACTTTCACTTCGGTAGAAGTTTCTTGGACGCCAAATGGATCAGAAACAGAGTGGGAAATTACTTACGGTCCCGCTGGTTTTGATCCGGAGACGGGAGGAACCACAGTTACAGATACAGACGGTACACCAGGAGAGATAATTACAGGTCTTACCCCAGATACCGCTTATGATATTTATGTAAGATCTATTTGCGGACCGGGCGATGAGAGCTTGTGGGCTGGTCCCGTTTCTTTTTTCTCCGGTTATTGTGTTTTTGAAGGAACAGATTCAGCTTATTATATAGATGATTTCTCTACCTCTGGAGCGCAAACTAATATAGATAATACAGGCTCTGGTTACTCCCCTAACGGCTATAATGATGCTACAGATATGGTGGTAAGCCAGTACGCCGGCGGTACCATAGATTTTAATATTAATAACGCAGGCACTAGCACTTATGGGATTAGTATTTTTATAGATTGGAATAATAATTTTGAGTTTGAAGATTCAGAAAAAGTATATTCTTCTAATGGTTATATAGCCACACCACTTGATGCAAGTTTTGTTATACCAGCAGAGATTGCAAATGGTGATTATCGTATGCGTGTAGTTTCTTTGTATATAGGCTCTGATCCGGATGCTTGTGGCTTAGACAAAGATGGCGAAGCAGAAGATTATACGGTTACAGTAGTAGACCCTCCTTCCTGCGTTGAACCTGTTGATCTAGTATTGTCTAATGCAACTATTAGTACAGTAGATATAAGTTGGACGCCAATTAGTAGTGAAACAGAATGGGAAATTATATATGGAACGTCTGGTTTTGATCCAGAGACAGAGGGAACAACAATTGCAGATACAGACGGTACACCAGGAGAAACCATTACCGGTCTTGCAGCAGATACCGCTTATGATTTTTATGTTAGAGCAGTATGTTCTAGTACAGAAAATAGTACGTGGGCTGGTCCTATTTCCTTTTTTACTGGTTATTGTGAGTTTGAAGGAACTAATGCAACCTATTATATAGACGACTTCTCTACTAGCGGTGCAGAAACCAATATTACTAATAACGACTCAGGTTACTCGCCAAATGGCTATAATGATGCTACAGATATGGTAGTGAGTCAATATGCCGGAGGTACAATAGATTTTAGTATCAATAATGCAGGCACTAGTACCTATGGAATTAGTATTTATGTAGATTGGAATAATAATTTCGATTTTGAAGATTCAGAAAAAGTATATTCATCCGGTGGTTATATTGCTACACCAGCTAATGGAAGTTTTGAAGTTCCTGCAGGTGTTGCTAATGGAGATTACCGTATGCGAGTAGTATCGCAGTTTATAGGTTCAGATCCAGAAGCTTGTGGCACTACTAGCTATGGTGAGGCAGAAGATTATACAGTTACAGTGGTAGATCCGCCTTCTTGTATAAAACCAACAGATTTAGTAGTAGATAACATCACTCCTTTTGCTGCTGATATTTCTTGGACAGCCAATAATTCTGAAACAGAATGGGAGATTATTTACGGTCCTACTGGGTTTGATCCTGAAACCGAAGGTATGTCTGTATTAGATGACGACGGTACTTTAGGAATAACGCTTACAGGTCTAAATCCTGCCACAGATTATGATGTTTATGTAAAAGCAATTTGTAGCCCTACAGACGAAAGTACTTTAACCGGCCCGGAAACTTTCACAACAGAATGTGATGTGTTTAGTTTACCTTGGAGCGAAGATTTTGCTGCAGATTCTACCCCAAACTGTTGGGAAGAAAGTGGCGATAATGCTTGGGATTATAGTACAGATGCAGGCTATGCTGCTAGTGATGTATTAGACCATACACCCGGCGGAGGCACTAACTATGCTTGGATGGATGGTTCAGATAACGGAAGCGGTGAGGTAAGTACACTTACTTCTCCTTTTATTGACGTTTCCAGTTTAACCGTTCCAGCGTTAGAATTCTATTTATTCAGTAATAACACAGACGATAGTGCTATAAATATTGTAGATGTAGAGCTGTATAATGGCACTACTTGGACTAATATATTAACCATAAACACCTTGCAAGGAGATAACTGGAAAGGTTTTACAGTAGATCTTTCTACCTATAATATAACCGGTCCTGTGCAAGTTCGTTTTACCGTAACTGGTAGTACAAGTGGTTCTGCTTATTATAATGATATCTTGATAGATGATGTTACCTTTATAGAATTACCAGATTGTATAGATCCAATTGTAGATTTTGAAATTGTGTCTGATTGTGATAATGCACCTCAATTTTTTATTGAAGGAGATTTGACAGATATTGGAGGAACAGACCCGGTAAATATTTCTGACAATCAAGGTAGTCCGGTACAAACATTAACTACAGAAGGAACCTTTACTTTTGGTCCGTACCCTAATGGTACTGAAGTGTTTATTGCCGTAGAAAATTCAACAGATGTTAATTGTTCTACTACCAGTCTAGCTTTGGTGCAAAACTATTGCCCACCAAATAATGACGAATGTATAGGAGCAATTGAACTAACACCTAACGATGATTCTAACTGTACAAACGTGACAGCGGGAACCATTCAAGGAGGTACAGCTTCTGCAGAACCAAATACGTGTTCTGGTACTGCTAACGATGATGTTTGGTTCCAATTTACTGCAACCACAACAGACCATATTGTGTCAATTTTAAATATTAGCGATTCTAATACACTTTACCATAGTGTTTATGAAGGGGCAGACTGTGATAACCTTTCCCTTTTATATTGTGCAGATGGATTTGGCGATGAAAGTAGCATTGCAAATAATCTCACAGTAGGAGAAACCTATTGGGTGCGTGTATATACATCAGATAATGAACCAGATCAAAACACTACGTTTGATATCTGTATTGCAAGTTTAACACCTCCTATTATAGTAGACACAACAACTTATACAATAGATCAATTAGTAACAGATGTTTTAATTAATAATCCGTGTGCTCAAGTTTCTAACATTACTTCGGTAACAGGAACAGACTTTGGCGATGTTAACGGTATAGGTTATTTTGACTATAACAACTCCAGTTTTCCTTTAGAAAGTGGACTTGTATTAAATAGTGGAGATGTAACTGAAGTACCAGGACCAGAAAGCGGAATACAAAGTTCCGGTGGCACAGGTTGGCCGGGAGATCCAGATTTAACAGCATTAATTCAAGAGATTGATGGCAGTACTTTTTCAGATTCTAATAACGCAACTGTGATAGAATTTGATTTTGTTCCCTTTATTAATGAAATTAGCTTTGATTTCTTATTTGCTTCAGACGAGTACGGTACTTTTCAGTGCAGCTACTCAGACGCATTCGCTTTCTTCTTAACAGATTCTAATGGCAATACTACTAATTTAGCGGTAGTGCCGGGCACCTCAGATCCTGTTTCTGTGCTTACAGTTAGAGATAATGCTTACAATGATGATTGTCCGTCAGTAAATGAGCAATATTTTGCAAATTATTACGGGACAGGAGGATTGTCAGAGTTTGCGGCGCCTATAGATTTTAAAGGCCATACTACTGTTTTAACTGCCCAGTCTGCGGTTACACCAGGAGAGCAATACCATATTAAATTGGTAATTGGCGATAGAAACGATACTAGTTATAACTCAGCTGTATTTTTACAAGCCGGATCTTTTGATATTGGTGGCATAGACTTGGGTGATGATATTACATTAGAAAATGGTAATATCAATTGCCAAGGAGATCCAATTACTTTAGATACTGGTATAACTAACACTACAGATGCACAAATAGATTGGTATTTTGACGGAAATTTAATACCCGGCGAGAATGGGCCAACCTTACAAGTAACAGAAGAAGGTAATTATACCGTTTCTGTTATTTATTTCGGTCAATGCGGCCTTACAGATCAAATAGAAGTTAATTTTATAGATCCTTTAGAAGTAGATTTAGGTGACGATACTTCGGTTTGTAATGGTTTAATTACGTTAGATGGTACTCCAACAAATGCTGGTATGTTTGGGAATGCTACTTATACTTGGTATCAAGACGGTACAGAGATAGCCGGAGAAACTGGAGCTACATTAGATGTAACCCAAGAAGGAACATACTCAGTAGAAGTAGATGCTGTTATTTTAGATGCAGATGGTAATCCTACAAGCAGTACTTGCTTTGCCACAGATGAAGTGGTGGTAGACTCCAGCGCTTTCACTGTAGACTTAGGCGGCGATCAGGATTTCTGTTCTACGGACAGTTATGTAATCGAAGCCAGTTTAAGCGGTGC
>CANLVH010000037.1 GCA_947494545.1 uncultured Mesonia sp.
AATAGATTTTAGTACAGGCTAATTATGTCTCAAATTTAAGGTAGAAAAAAGTTGGTTTTTACCTCAGTTCTTTGTTAGCGGCTGCCTTCTTTTCTTCCGTTTTAGTTTGTTAGTTTGTTAGTTTTAGTTTCATCATAATGTCTGTTTGCTCATCGTTGCCAAGTTTAAAAATGTGCTTATCAAATTCTACAAAACCATTTTTTTTGTAAAATTTGATTGCTCTTGGATTTTCTTCCCAAACGCCTAACCAAATATAATCTGCATCTTTCTGCTTGGCTATTTCAATTGCTTTATCATAAAAAATTTGTCCGATTTTTTTTCCTTGAAACTCTTTAAGTACGTAAATTCTTTCGATTTCAAGAGACTTGTCGTCTTTTAATTCCGTTTGAGAATCGCCAAAATTTATTTTCAGATAACCAACAATTTTATTTTCAAGTTGGGCAAAATAAAATATGGCGTTTTTGTCGTTCAATTCAGCCGTCAGCTTTTCAATGGAAAATCGTTCGTCTAAATATTTCTGCATGTTTTCTTGGGTGTTACCTGTCGAAAATGTTTCGTAAAAAGTCTGTCTTCCAATTTTTTGCAATTGGTCTATTTCATTGGTCGTTATTCGTGTTATTTTCATAAATTCCATTCGTAATTTAGCCATTCATTATTTTGATTAGCACCCAACCTTTCATAAAATTTTTGACCTGCTTTGTTCCAAGGTGCAACCGTCCATTTTATTTGTTCGCAATTATGCACCAACGCTTCATCCCACAAAGCGTTCATCAGTCGTTCGCCAATTTTCCGACCACGATAATTTTCGTCCACATAAAGTTCTTTCATATAAATTGCAGGTTTGTTTTGGGCAGTGTAAGGTAAAAAATAATAGACCAATATTCCCACAATTTTATCGTTGTCTTCGGCTACAATACAATGAAAGTCAGGTGGGCTTTTCCGAAAACCACTGTTCTTTACAACTTCTGGCGTAATTGCAAAACTGTCAATATATTTTTCAAAAACAGCTAATTCTTTCATTAAACCCCAAATTTTATGACTGTCTTTTTCTGTTGCTTTTCTAATGATTATGTCCATTTTTTTTGTTTTGATGGTTGTTCAGATAAGGTTGCCGCTAACGATTTGCATATTCTGGCATTGAGGCAATTTGCTTACACAATCATAAATATATTCAATATTTAAAAGCAAATTGTTATTTTGTATTGAGTTGATTTTGAAATTCAGTTAAATATTTTGCCATGTGGAAACCATCAACTAATCCATGATGAGCTTCTATAGAAATCGGTAACATCCTTTTTCCTTCTCGGATAGTAAACTTTCCAAATGTTATTTTAGGAACAGATTCTTTTTGGTCAAAATTTGTAGGATGTAATAATCCGCTAAATGAATTCCATGGAATAGTTGAATGACGAATTAAATCCTTTTTAATATCATCGTTATTTAGTCTTAATCCTGAACAGCTTTTTACTGCTAAAATTTCATTTTTTAATTCTGCGTTAAAAGTCTCAAAATCTAAAGTAAAATTAACAAATCCAAAGCCGAAAGTTTCGTCTTCTCTTCCAACAGTTATTCCAGCATGAACTTTTTCGAATTCTATTATTTCATTATCAACGATTCTATATTTTAGTTCATCTACAGAATTAACTGCAATCATTGATTTATGAAGGTAATTTGCAAAGAAAGATTTACCGTTTTCTTTAGAATTTTTATAGCATTCATCACAATCAACTTCTGTAACTATCCCGAAAGTTGGACTTACCATTTTTGAAAAAAAATCAAAATGCTCTTTTCTTTTCCATTTAGTTAAGTCTATTTTTTTCATTAATAATTTGTTGTATTAAGTTTATGAATACGTATTCTTTGGTTTAGGTTGCCGCTAACGGTCTTGTATATGAAAAGTAGCGGATTTGTTAGACAAACTTTTCGGAAATCAATATACTTAATTAAATACAAAAACGGTTTAGATTTGCACCTAAACCGCTATTTTTTATATACGTTGTAGCACGTTATTTTTTCTTCGTATGTACCATTATTCGCCCGTTATCAAGCTTATTTATTTCATAATTACCGCTGTATGTTTTCACATTTGCAGAACGTAATAGCTCATTATGATTTGAACAATGATGAGGATTAGAAATATCGTTTCTACTTTTTTTATTATATGTAGATTTCTTTTTTGACATTACCATTTTGACATAAACGCTTTATAAAGTAACGAATTTTTTTCAGAATTATTGAGTTTGGCTTGACAAAAGTCCTTTTTTTGTCTTTTGTTCTTGATACTTTTAACAGACCAATTTGTTCCATCAAAGGTAGCTTTTACTTCTCTGTTGCCATCAGTCCAAGTGTCGTTTCCTTTAAAATCAGTGGTAAACAACCAATCATTACTATCTTTTATTTTGGCTAAATCATTTTGCATTTCTAAAACCGTATCATATCGTTGATTAGGGTCTGGATGTAATGCATTCGCTATAACTTTTCTCAAAGGTTTTGGAATATGCGGAAAATGAAAACTCCTGTCAGGAAATTGTCCATTTTTCAGCCTTTCAATAAAATGAGCATCAGCCTTAACTTTCCTTTTAATAAAAGCCTCATTTATTTGATTTACAAATACTTTATCTCCAATACACATACGTAATAGAGTAATACCAGCTTGATATATATCAAATTTTAAATTATGCTCTGCTTGGTCAAAAAGTTCTGGTGGTGCATATACTTGAGTTGTTCCAAATACTTTAGAAAATCCATAGCTACCTGTGTATTGAGCAAGTCCAAAATCAGATATTAAAGCTTGATTTGAGTTTGATATTAATATATTTTCAAGTTTTACATCAAAGTGAATAAGTCCTTTTGAGTGAATATGGTGTAATCCTGAAAGAAACTGTAAACCATATCTTATAATTTCTCGCGAACTTAAAAACCTTTTGTCGCATATACCTTTTAATGAACCGTTTTGATAAAAAGGCATTGCTAAATAAATATGGTCATCATCTTTACAACCATAATTTACTTCCACAACGTTTCTATGACGAGTTAAATAAAGCTTTTTAGATTCTTCGAAAAAAAGAGACTCATCCTTAAATTTTGAATGTGCTACTTTTTTAACTGCAAGTATTGCATTCAATTGGTGGTCTTCAGCTTCATATACTTCACCTTCTCCACCTTTTCCAATCTTTTTTCCAATTTTGAAATTTAATTTTGCTTCTGTAATTAATGTTGACATCTATATTATAATTTTAATGATGCGTGACAAGCTAAAATACTTTCTCTCTCTTCTTTTGATAAAGAAGACCAATCTATATCGTCAGGTATATCTTCAAACTTTAATTCGTTGTCAGCAAACTTTTTAAAGTTTTTTCTTTCAATATCTAATAGCATTGCAATAGTAGCAATTTGCCCTAACTTATATTTACTTACAGAGCTGCCAGCCAAAGATTCTAATAAAACGCCCTCTATGTAAAACCTTTCTATATCTCTTTTGCCAACATTATATAAAGACTCCTTTACACGAACAAGTGCATTGTCAATTCCGTATTCAGCGATTATATCAATAATTGTGTTTCTAATATAATTCAGCCGTTCTGGTTCTTCCATTGCAAGTGGAACGTTTATTATGTCTATTGTAAGAAAATTATAACTATCAGCCGTTTCTTCGATAATAGCATAAAATATTTTCTTGTTAGAATAAACTCTTAATCCAATTCCTATCATTTAATGTTTGGTTTAATGTGCTACAACGTGTGCGTATATGACAAGTAGCGTGCGGAAAAGGGCGAATTTTTCGGTTGCGCCACGAGCCAATTTTTTTGTTTAAGTTTTTATCTTTAAACCTCTAAAACGCCAAATAAAAAATTGGCGACATTCCAAATATACCAAAATTTTCGATTTAGAAAAGACGAAGCTATTTGTTATATACGGCTTTTTTACATTCTTCATTGTCACTGGAAAATTGTCCATGCTTAAGTCTCTTATCTCCATTCCAAGCCCCCTTATTTAGTTTTACATTTGTAGTGTAACAAAAATAAGTCAAAATGAAATTTAAAAGTTTAATCAAATTAAGTAGCCTAGTTCTCATTCTAGGGATAACAATTCAAGTATTTTCTCAATCTAAAAAAAGTAAAATTATGGACAACACGAAAAATGAAAACATCGGATTATTAGTAATCATGAAAGCGAAAGAAGGTAAGGAGCAAGAAGTGAAAGAGTTTCTTCTAGGTGGTTTATCATTGGTAAATGCAGAACCAAAAACTGAATCTTGGTTTGCATTTCAAATAGATGAACAAACTTTCGGAATTTATGACACATTTGAAGCTGAAGAAGGCAGACAGGCACACTTAAAAGGAGAAGTGGCAAAAGCCTTATTGGCCAACGCTGGAGATCTTTTAGAAGGTTTTGATTCTAGCAGAGACATTAAGACTGTTGATATTCAAGCAAGTAATCATAAAGTGGGTAATCAGAATAAGGGATTGTTGGTGATTATGAAAGCCAAAGAAGGAAAGACATCTGAAGTGGAGGATTTCTTACAAGCGGGCAAGTCATTGGTAAGTTCTGAGCCTGCAACTTTATCTTGGTATGCTTTTAAAATCAATGAAGAAACCTATGCCATTTTCGATACGTTTGCAGATGACGCTGGCAGAGATGCTCATTTAAAAGGGAAAGTAGCAGCAGCGTTGATGGAAAATGCGCCTGAAATTTTGGAAGGCTTTGATGCTTCAGCAATTCAAAAAATTAACATTCTAGCTTCAAAATAAATATTTGATTTAAGAAAGGAGTGCTTTTGGCACTCCTTTTTTTTTAAATTTGAAAGAGCTAAAACATAAATTTAGTATGGCCCAAATAATTATAGACAAACAAAACGGGGAACTTGCGTTTAGATTAGAAGAGTTCAACGACCTAAGCCAGTTTGATCATTTACAAAGAAGAAATTATTATTCTATCGTTTTGTTATGTGGAATTAGCTATGAACTAAGCGTAGATTTTCAAAGTTTTGAATTGCAAGGAAATCAAATGATTTGTTTGGCTCCGTATCAACCTTTCATGATACGTTCTGAAGAAAAGTGTCATGGTTATTTATTGAATTTTCATCCCGATTTTTTTTGTACATATAGACATCAAAACGAAATAGAGACCGAGGGATTCCTTTTTAATAATTTCCATGGATTACCCTATTTTACTGTAAACGAGCAAAGCCTATTTCTTAATTTGATTGATCAAATTTCGAAAGAGATGGACAAAGACTCAATCGCTCAGCATGAAGTTCTTGTGGCATTTTTAAAAGTGTTTTTAATAGAAGCGGTCAGACATAAGAAACAATTTGACCAACAATTAACTCCCAGATTGTCAGATTCAAAAACAGAAATTTTACAAAATTTAGTCGATGCAATTGAGAGTAATTATTGCAAATTCCATTCTCCCCAAGAATACGCAGATGAACTAAGTGTAAGTCCTAAAACTTTAGCCGGTATCGTCAAGAAATATCTCAATCAAACGACTTCATCCTTAATTTCAAATAGGATTATTATTGAGGCGAAACGAGAACTTTATTTAACTTC
The DNA here is from genome assembly GCA_947494545.1 of uncultured Mesonia sp. Lineage (GTDB taxonomy): Bacteria > Bacteroidota > Bacteroidia > Flavobacteriales > Flavobacteriaceae > Mesonia. Next base: position 5,553 of record CANLVH010000037.1, read on the forward strand.
TAAACCAGTGAAACAAGTTGCTGCTTTTTTAGGTTACGACGATGAATTCTATTTCAGTCGATTTTTTAAAAAGAAGGTAGGAGTATCACCTGATATTTATCGTAAGACAGTTGGTTTTGCTAAACTAGAGTCAAATTAATTACTCACAACGTATTTGTATATGGTTTGTTGCGTGGTTTAAGCAACTAATTTAGTAAATAATTACCAACCAAGAAAGTTCGTGAGGACTTTCGTAAGTAAGCGAAACGCCAGCAATAAATTATATACGTCTTAAGTTTGTTTTTCATTAATTTTATAGTATAAATCAGAAAGAACAAAGAGAGGATTAAGGTTATGATATACGGTG
>CANLVH010000038.1 GCA_947494545.1 uncultured Mesonia sp.
GGTCTTTTTTTGTTTTCATAAGTGACTATAATTAAGGGTTTAATTTTTAGTCAACCTATTTCAGGAAAGTTCATTTTATTGTGTACAACGGTACCGTATAACCGTCAGTTACGGCTTTTAAGTTACTGTTTTTCGGTTAAGCACTGATTTTAGCAATTCCGAGTGGATTCGGACGTAGTCGAATCCGCCGTAATTGCGGTTATACATTGTTGTGCAACGTTTTTATTTCTTTTTCAATTCGGTTTGTTTCCGATTCGACTAATGGTTTTAATTTAAGTTGCCTAACTTTTTTAATGTATTCAAACGCTTTATTATAATCTTCTCTCAATAGTTCGACATTAGCCAAATTCAATAATACGATTGATTTATCATTTTCAGTTCTCAAACCTATATCCAATGCTTGAGTCAAATCAGAATGGCTTTTTTCAAAGTCTTTTTTCTCTAAAGCAATTATTCCAGTTGTAAAGTAGTAATAACTCTTATGTCCTTTAGTCAGTTTATCTGGGTTTTTGATTTTAGAAATCAGTTCTTCTGCTTTTTTTACGTTGTCTTTTTTTATTTGTTGAAACGCAGCATAAACAGTTCCGTATTTGAAATATCCGTAAATAAAAAGTCCACCTGCTATTAACATCATTGACATATTTACAAAATCCTCTTTTGAGTAAAAATATGCAGCCGCAATTAAGCTAAATATAACAAGTACAATTCTAATAATTGGTGTAAACATTTTTTTCAGGATATTTTGGTCAAATGTTGCACAACGTGTTTGGCTATGGTTTCGTTGCGTGAAAATCCGCGAGGATTTTCCGCCGTAAACCGAAGATAGCAAATTTGCGAGGACTTTCCGAGAGGAAGTCAGAAGCAATGAACTATAGCCGGTGTTGCCCACAGTTTTTTATTTTCAGTTCTTTTTTTCCAAGTAAGCGATTAGTTTCATTAAGGTCTTTTCATTGGCTAGAATAAAATAATTCATTAATGAAAGGTATTTCGGATTGTTTTTATATCCAATTCCGAATGATTTAATATTGGTATCTCCGTTTTCTAACTCGTCAAAATAAATAACATTGAAAAAATCTTTGGCTTCATCTTTCATAAATTCGGGGAAATTATCGGTTATTTCCGCTTGTAAAGTCAGAAGTCTTTTTGGTACGTAATTTATGATGTGAGTAACAATTGTAGTGCTATCTCCAATTTTACCTTGTTCATTATAATTCGTTTTTATATATCCACCAACTTTTAGGTCAACTTCCGCAAGTGGTACAGCCCAATTTTCCCAACCTTTTTTAGTGGTATATGCATTCCAAACCGAATCGATTGGTGCTTTTACTGTGAGTTCTTGAATCAGAACCAATTCAGGCGTTTTTGTCGAATCAATTTTCGATACAACTCTTTTTTCTTGTCCGAATGAAATTGAGGTTAGAAATACTGAAAAGAGAACGATTAGTGTTTTTTTCATTTAATTATGTTTTTTCGTCATCACGTTTTCTCAAATTGTGGGCAACGTGTGTGTATATTGCTTGTTGCGTAAAAACACGCGCTAATTTTTCGATTGAAAACCAAATATAGCAAATTTTGACAAACCTCCGGATTAAAAACTTTCGTAGCAATGAGCTATATACGGTGTTGGCGGTAGAATTTTTTATAATCTCGAACGATAATCGGCTGTTCAATTAAAAACTCAGATCGATTTTTTTCTTTTCGGAGTGCTTTTTCACAATTTATATTTATTTGCCGAATTAATTTCGCGTTTAAAAATCTATATTATTTTTCGTTCCGCCAGTAAAATTAATCAAATCGAAATTAGGGCAGAGGCAAACCATTCAATTGAAATTAAAACTTTGGAAAAAGCGAACCTTAAATCAGTCGGTTATTTTCACTTTAAAATCTCGTTTAAACCTCAAAATTTTTTCCGTCAAATTCCGCTGCAACGTTTTTTATTCCGCCGAAACTTTATAAATCTTATCTACCTTTGAATTTTTAAACAACTTTTTTGAATCAGCAAAATGTCGGTTTTATTTTACCGCCAACGGTCTTGGCTATGGTTTTGTTGCGGAAAAATCAGTTCGGATTTTTCCGATTGGTAACGAATATACTAAAAAGCGGAGAATTCCGACTTAGGAATTCAGCCGCAATGAACTATAGCCGTTGTTGGCATTAGTTTTTTATTCCGCTAAATATTTGTCAAATGTTTCTTCAAAATTCAGCTTGATATTTTTATCATCCGAAACTGAAAGTCCGCAACCACCTTCAAAGATTGTTAAAAACGATTTCTCATAATAAAACCGAATAAATGTAAAGACTTCCTTTTGTCCTTTCATCTTATTCTCATTTATTGTAAACTCATCCTTTTCAATTCCGTATTCACATTTTAGGATTGTTTTATTAATTAATTCTCCGAGATTTTCATTTTCTTTAACTTCATAAACTTGCCATAAATCAGGTTCGTTTCGTAAGTCGTTCTTTTTGAGTTTTTGTTTAAGTTCAGAAAGTTGATTGAGATTTATTTTTATATGGTCTCCATCGAAACCCCCTTCAATTTCCATAAACATATCAAATTCAGAAAACGTTATGAAAAAAGTCCAAGGAAGGTAATCGTCATTATCTTTATTTTCATTGAAATCCACTTGATAAATTTTATCAACCTTTTTTCCTATGATTTGATTAATAAAGTTGTTAAATTTCAATTTCGTGTTCATTTTTTTTAATTAATGCCAACGGTCTCGTATAACCGTCAGTTACGGGTTAAAGTACGCAAATTTTTCGGTTTAGCACAGACGTTAGCAATTCCGAGTGGATTCGGACGTAGTCGAATCCGCCGTAATTGCGGTTATACATTGTTACCCAACGTTTTTTTATTTCATTACTAAGATATATCATTGTCCAAATAAACCGTTTTTTATCTTATAGGATTTGTAAAATTCAGTTTTATTATTCAGATTCCTGTAAACATTGATTTTATCAGCAAATGGTTCTTTAGATATTGAATCTCCAACTCTCAATTCTTTTTCGTTTTCACTTTTTATGTGTAGGCTATAAAAGTCAGAGCTAAATTCAAATTTGAAAACATAACCAACTCGTGCTTTTTTGATTTCTTGAATTTTTCCAGCTAGAGCATATTTTTTAAAAGAGTCAAATCGGATATAGCTGTTTAAGAAAAAGGAAAAAAGAATAAAGATACCTAAAGTCAAAACTATTGTTTTTATTATTAATTCTCGTTTTTTCAATTTATTGGTTTAAATAGTTTTTTTGTTTCAAATGTTGGGTAACGGTTTCGGCTATGAGTAGTTGCGTGGGTTAGCACTTAACTTTGCAAGTACACACCAGACTGAAAATCCGCGAGGATTTTCAGAAGTATGCGAGAACAAGCAATTACTTATAGCCATTGTTGGCACCAGTTTTTATTCACATAATTGTTTAAGTTTTTCAAAATCTTCATCTGCCTCAAAATGTTCATTTTTTTCAAGGTCTAATTTAAGTGCTTTCTTAAAATCTTTACAGGCTTCTTTTTCCTCTCCAAGTTCTAAATAAATACCTGCTCGATTAAAAAGTCCAATATCATAGTTCTTATTGAGTTTAAGGGCTTCATTGATTTTTTTTAATGCTTCTTTAGGTTTCTTAATTTCTCTGTAAAGACTTGCCCAATTATTATAAAGAATATGAAGGTTTGGTTGATTTGGAAATTCGGTAACTATTTTTTTATAATCAGCTAAGGCTTCATCGAACAATTCTAATTTCTTTTTTATGTTAATCAAATTTGCTAATGATTTAAAATCCTTTGGTGTTATTTCTAATTGGGATTCTAAATCCGTTTTAGCAATCTCATAATTCTCTAGCCGAATATTGGCATAAGCTCTGTCAAAGTAAATATCAGAGAAATTTGGTTTTTTTTCAATTATTTTTGAATAGTCAGAAATTGCCATTTCAAAATTCCCTTTATCCAAATAAGTATTAGCTCTTGCATAGAGCACATTTAAATTATTAGGATTTAATTCTAAAGATTTGGAATAATCTGATATAGCTAAGTCATATTCTTTTCTAATTCGATAAACATTTCCTCTATTCGAATATGGTCCTGGTGATTCTGGATAAAGTTTTATTGCTTTTTCAAAGATTGAGAATGCTTTATCAATTTTTCCTTTTTTAGCGAATTCAATTCCTTCTGAGTTAAGTTCTTCTGCTGTCTGAGAAATTAGATTTTGTGCTGTAATTAATAAAATTACTAGTGTAAGAATTTTTTTCATTTCGTTTTTTTAATTGGTGCCAACGAGATTGTATATGGCTTGTTGCGTGCAATCTCGCGCTAATTTTTCGGTTGAAAACCAAATGTAACAAATTTTTACAAAACCCGGATTAAAAACTTTGAAGCAATAAGCTATATACAGTGTTGGCAACTGAATTTTTTTATCTCGAACGATAATCGGTTATTCGATTAAAAGCTCAGGTCAATTTTTTTCTTTTCGGAGTGATTTTTTACAATTTATATTTATTTGCCGAATTAATTTCGCGTTTAAAAATCTATATTATTTTTTCGTTCCGCTAGTAAAATTAATCAAATCGAAACTAGGGCAGGAGCAAATTATTCAGTTGTAATCAAACCTTTGGAAAAAACTGACCTTAATTCAGTCGGTTATATTTTTCTAGAACATTCTTGTGATTAAACATCAGTTTTTTTCTTGTTTTAATTCGACCGCAACGCTTTTTATTCCGCCGAGACTTTATAAATTTTCTCTAACTTTTAAGTTTTAAATGACTTTTTTTTAATTAGCCGAATGTCGGTTTTATTTTACCGCCAACGAGTTTGTATATGAAAAGTAGCGTAAAAACAAGCGATATTTTTCGGTTTAGCAAAAGCCAAAACTTTTGCATTTTGTTTTTAACTTTACATTTCAAAAGCCAAATCAAAAGATTTGGCGATTTACCAAATATACCAAATTTTAGGATTTAGAAATAACATAGCTATTTTTTATATACGTTGTTGTGCGCTGGCTTTTCCGCTGTTTAATGTCGTTTCTACTATTTTTTCCAATTTACTTTGTTTAAAATCGAACCAATTTTGTCTAAAATTCGAATGATCAATTTTATGCTTAAAATTATGAAATGGTTTTTTATTTGCTAAAACGTTTTCCAAGTCCGACTTTAGATTTTCATCAGGCAACTGCTCAACAAAAAGTTCCATTATTTTGAACGACTCAAAACTTTCTAATGTCTCAATTTTTATAAAATCAGCATTATGATTTTTCACTTTTTCTAAACTGTCACTAAAAGCTTCTTTAAAATCTTGTTCGTCCGCAAATTGTGAAAAACTCGGAATTGCAATTATTTCATCAGTTTTGAAATTGTAATAACAATCAAATCCGCAATCTAATTCTTGCGCTATTTCTTTAATGATATTTTGTTTAGAATTATCCAAAAAAACAAGCGTGTTTATCTTCTTTTATAATTTCTATAATTTTATCTAAATAAGTAGATTTTGGAAACGGTTCGTAAATCTCCCAATTTCCACTTGCTCTCATCCAATATAAATTCCATTCCTTTCTTGATTTGTAATATCGGATTTTGGCAAAATCAAATTGTTGTTTCTTTTTTGCGTCTTGCCAATCAGGTCTAATTTCAAACAGGATTATAACTTTTCCGTCATACGAATATCCAATATCAACTTGTTCTCTAATTTCTGGATTTTCGGGACGTAATGATTCTACGTATTCTTTAATTGTAGATTCATTTATGTCAATAGTTGTGTTTTTCATTTAGTTTCGAATTTTTTTCAGCTTGCGCACAACGTCCCGTATAAAAACAGTGCGAGCTGGCGAGCTTGATTGTCCGCAGGACAATCAGGCGCTGCAAGCGAGCA
>CANLVH010000039.1 GCA_947494545.1 uncultured Mesonia sp.
TTTTTATTTGGCGTTTTAGAGGTTTAAAGATAAAAACTTAAACAAAAAAATTGGCTCGTGGCGCAACCGAAAAATTCACTCTTTTTTGCACGCTACTTGTCATATACGCACACGTTGCCCAACATTTAAAACAAAAAACGGCTTATGAATCTGAAGAACTTATTATTGATATTTTTTACATTGATAATTTCAAACTGCATTGCTCAGGACGAAATTAAAATTGGCATAAAGAGTGGCGCTAACCTTGCAGGTTTCCGTACTGGGAATGGGGCAAATACTGACAACATTGGTTTGAGTATTGGCGGAATAGCTGAATTAAAATTAAACAAATCTTTTTCCTTACAAGCAGAATTGCTTTACGACAGAAAAGGTGGATTAGTTTACGTTAACAGCTCAGATTTTTATTCAATAGACACGAAACTTGACTACATAAACCTACCAGTATTAATTAAATTATATTTTCTTAAAAACTTAAGTCTTGATTTCGGCCCACAAATTGGCTTTTTAGTAAATAGCAAAGGTGAAATAACAAATTCACAAGGTAATAATGAAAAAGAAGTTGAGTTTAATAATACGAATAATATCGATTTTTCCTTAAATGCTGGTTTCAGCTACATTTTTAATGATAAAATATTTTTACAAGCTAAATATAGCTACGGTTTGACCAAAATTTTTAAGGATAGAAGATATAAAAATTCATTAGTCAACCTTTCAATCGGATACATTTTTAATTAATAACTATAAATCAATAAATTATGAAATTTAGAACTATCAAATTAGCAACTTTTTTTATTGCCTCTATTTTTATATCAAGTTGTTCATCAGATGACGACTCAAGTACTAATGTAGATGACAACCCGAACGTAATTACAAATAAGTTTACTTTTGAAGGGCAATCATACGAATTAAAAGGAGCGTCAATTTATGATGAAAATACGTCAACCAATGAACCAAGCGATATTGGCTTTAATCTCTATAATAAATCAATTACAGAAATAAATAATGGAAACGACTTAGATAATATTGCAACTATTTATTTCGATTTTAGCGAAGTGGATTTACAAGAAACAACATATTCGGAAATTTTAGATTATGATGTTTCAGTTAATGGATCATTTACAAATGGTAATTTTACACCTGGCACTGTTTTATTATCGGATGATAACCCAGACGCTGACATTTATGCTCAAAATTCAACTGTAACAATAAACGATTTGACCGATTCAACAGTAGATTTAACTTTTTCATTTACAAGAAATGATGGAAAAACAATAACCGGAAATTATAACGGTGATTACATTACACCATAAGTAAGAAATAAAACGTTGGGCAACACCGTATATAACAAATAGCTGCGACTTTCCTAAACCGAAAATTTTGGTATATTTGGGAAGTCGCCAATTTTTTATTTTTGGAGTTTTTAGAATTTTAAAGTAAAAAACTTAAAATAAAAAATTGGCTTGTAGCTCAACCGAAAAATTAGCGCTTTTCTGCACGCTACTTGTCATATACACGCACGTTGGCAACAAAATAAAACCGACATTCTGCTAATTAAAAAAAGTCTCTTAAAGCTAAAGAATTAGATAAATTTTACCAAGTTTCGGCGGAATAAAAAGCGTTGCGGTTGAATTAAAACAAAAAGAAAATTTATGTTTAATTTCAAAAATTTTCAGAAAAATTTAACCGACTGAATCAAGGTCAGTTTTCTCCAAAAGTTCGATTACAACTGAATAATTTGCTCCTGCCCTAATTTCGATTTGATTAATTTTACTGGCGGAACGAAAAAAATATAGATTTTTAAACGCGAAATCAATTCGGCAAATAAATATAAATTGTAAAAAATCATTCCGAAAAGAAATAAATCTATGTACGTTTTTAATCGAACAACCGACTATCCTTCAAGATTATAAAAAATTCTACCGCCAACACCGTATATAGCTCATTGCTGCGAAAGTTTTTAATCCGGAGGTTTGTCAAAATTTGCTATATTTGGTTTTCAATCGAAAAATTACCACGAGTTTGCACACAACAAGCCATATACAATCTCGTTGGCTGCAAGCTAAAAAATAACATATGATACAAGATTCAGTTCTTATTGAAAAAAGGCATAAACGGTTCATCACAAAGATCTGTGAATCAGAAATTGTTTATGTACTCGAAAATCAAGAAGGATTTGCAACTTCACGCTCTGTTCATTATGAAGATGAGGAGGGAGAACCAATTGAAATAATTTGTTTCTGGGCTGAGAAATCCTTAGCTAAATCGTGTATTAAAGATGGTTGGGCGGACTACGATATCTCAGAAGTCTCCTTATCTGATTTTATGGAAAATTGGTGCGTAGGTATGGACAATGACGGACTTTTAGTCGGCACTGAATTTGACCAAAATATGTTCGGATTTGAAACGGAGCCTTTAGAACTCATTCTTGATTTATGTTCCGAATTAAAATCAATGGGAAAAGATCTGGAGTTTCAAAAATTTGAAGGAATCTCCGACCTTGAAAGTCAAGTAAAAGCAATCATTGAATAAGCCAGCAGCCAACACTATATAAAAACAATGCTATCTTAGTACCAAATCAAAAATCATTGCTCACCTGCATCGCTGATTGTCCTGCGGACAATCTCGCTCGCCAGCTCGCACTGTTTTTATACGGGACGTTGTAAGTAATGCCGAAAAACCCAGAAACCAAGTGAATAAAACAATATTTGAAATTACCAAAATGGATTGTCCTTCAGAGGAAAATCTTATCCGAATGAAATTGGACGGAATTTCAAGCATTGCGAATTTGGACTTTGATATTCCGAATCGAAAATTGACCGTTTTTCACAGCGGAGAAATTGACCAAATCGAAAAGTCCGTTATCGAATTGAATTTAGGTGGAAAAAAAATCTCAACGGAACAAACCGACCAAACGGAATTTAAAGAAAACGAAAATCAGAAAAAACTACTTTGGTCTGTACTTGCCATAAATTTTGCTTTTTTCATTATTGAAATGACAACAGGAATTATCTCAAAATCTATGGGACTTGTTGCCGATAGTTTAGATATGCTTGCGGACAGTTTTGTGTACGGAATTAGTTTGTTTGCGGTTGGCGGAACAGTAATAAAGAAAAAACGGATTGCCAAACTTGCTGGATATTTTCAAATAATACTTGCGATTATTGGATTTGTAGAAGTCTTGAGAAGATTTTTCGGAAACGAGAAACTTCCCGATTTTTCAACAATGATTATAGTTTCGATTTTTGCACTTATTGCAAACGGAATTTGTCTTTATATTTTGCAAAAGTCAAAGAGCAAAGAAGAAGCACATATGAAAGCGAGTATGATTTTCACTTCGAATGACGTGATTATCAATTTGGGAGTAATTATTGCAGGAATTTTAGTGCATTATTTGAGTTCTAATAAACCTGATTTGATTATTGGAACAATTGTTTTTGCATTGGTAATTCAAGGAGCATTTCGGATTTTGAAATTAAGTAAGTGAACTAAAAAAGCACTACTTACAACAACGTGTATAATTAATGGCTGGTTCTCGCCTACTTACGAAAATCCTCGCGGATTTTCTATTCGGTTTTTATTTGCTAAATTAGGTGCTTAAACACGCCACTAATCATACACAAAACCGTTGGTAGTAAAATGAAATCAACATTTTGCTATCTTAAGAAAAGATATTTAAAAAGTAAAAAAATAGATAAGTTTTACAGAAATTCGGCGGAATAAAAAGCGCAGCGTGGAATTTGGCGAAAAAAATTTTTGAGGTTTAAACGAGATTTTAATGTAAAAAAAACCGACTGAATTAAGGTTCGCTTTTTCCAAAGATTTTATTTCAATCGAATGGTTTGCCCCTGCCCTAGTTCCGATGTGATTAATTTTACTGGCAAAACGAAAAAAATATAGATTTTTAAACGCGAAATCAATTCGGCAAATAAATATAAATTGTGAAAAATCATTCCGAAAAGAGAAAAATCAATCTGAGCTTTTAATCGAATAACCGATTATCGTTCGAGATTAAAAAAATTCTACTACCAACACTGTATATAGCTCATAGCTTGGCAGTTGATTAATCCAAAGTTTGGGTTTGTTTGGAAAGTCGCCAAATTTTTAAATTTGAAAACTTCCCAAAAAGTAAAATAAGTAGTAAAATTTAAAAATCTGGCTTGTGCTCAATCCGAAAATAATCGCTAATTTGCACGCTACGAGCCATATACATAACCGTTGTACTGCATTTTGTCACACATTAAACCAATGGAATAAATGGAATATTATTGCTTACCAAAAAACGATAACGAAAAAAGATTTGCACTCGGAAAAAAAGGCAAACGGAATTTATTATGCATCGGACTGAACCCAAATACAGCGAACGAAATCAA
>CANLVH010000040.1 GCA_947494545.1 uncultured Mesonia sp.
TTCACTGTAGACTTAGGCGGCGATCAGGATTTCTGTTCTACGGACAGTTATGTAATCGAAGCCAGTTTAAGCGGTGCAGACCCTGCAGATGCTACATTTGTTTGGTCAGACTCCAATGGTGTAATAGCCGGGGAGACCGGGCAGAGTATCACGGTAACAGAATCAGACACCTATACGGTAGAAGTGAGTGTAGATGGTTGTCCAACCACAGAAAGTGTAACGATAGGTTTTTACGATAACCCGGAGATAGATTTGGGCAATGATGTTTCGCTTTGCGGTGTGCCAGATATTACTTTAGACGCCACGCCAAGCAACGCCTCAGCTTTTGATATTCCGTTAAGCTATGTATGGTACCAAGACGGTGTAGAGATAGCCGGAGAAACCGGAGCTACATTAGATGTAACCCTAGAAGGCACCTACTCTGTAGAGGTAACCGGAAGTGTAATAGATGCAGAGGGGAACGTATTGAGTTTCACCTGTACGGGCACAGCCAGTGTAGAAGTATCTACGGCAGATTTCACTGTAGATTTAGGCGCAGACCAAGCCTTTTGTGACCAAGATAGCTATACAATAGAAGCTACCCTTACGGGGGAAGACCCTGCAGATGCTACATTTACCTGGTCAGACTCTAGCGGTGTAATAGCCGGGGAGACCGGTCAAAGTATCACAGTAACAGAATCAGATACGTATAATGTAGAAGTTATGATAGATGGCTGTCCTGCCACAGAAAGTGTAACGATAGACTTTTATCAAACCCCTTCAGTTAGTTTAGGCGAAGATATAGCCACTTGTGATTTAGCAGGTTTAACCTTAGACGCCACCCCAAGTAACTTTGCTTTAGCAGATGTAAGCTACCAGTGGAGTTTTGATGGTTCGCCAATAAACGAGAGCGGCGCTGTAATAACCCTTGCAAACTATGGTTATGGCGTTTATGAAGTAACGGTAAGCGATAACGATGCCAATAGTGTATGTAATGCGGCCACGGCCAGTATTACCGTAACCGAGCGTGACGATATAGCCGTAGGATTAAGCGTAGACGCAGAACAAAACCTAGAGCTTTACTATTGCGATGATGTAGATAACCCGGAAGTGCCACAACAGTCGTATACCTTTACGGCCAATTTAAGCAATGCCACTGCAGACGAAGTAGAATTTGTGTGGTATAAAAACGGCGATGAGATACTTGGTGCTGAAGAGCAGACATATACGGTAACTTATGATGAAGACGGCGATTATGCAGACACCTATGAAGTAGATGTATACTTGGGCAGCTGTACAGCTACCGCCTCTATCGATGTATCGCTTATTATCGCCCCTTATGAGAGTGGTTGTACGATAAGTCAAGGTTTATCCCCAGACACGACCCCTGGCGAGAACGATTGCCTAGATTTAAGTTTCTTGTCCCAGCGCACCGGTATCAAGAGTTTGAAGCTGTACAACCGTTACGGACGCTTAGTATTTGAGAAGAACAATTATGTAGATAGTTTCTGTGGCCAGGATAAAGACGGTAACAAGTTACCTAACGGCACGTACTACTACGTATTGGAATTGGATAAAGAAGACCCAGTATTTGGTTCGGTCAAGAAAGATTGGATTTATATAAACCGTGAATCAAATTAATTTTATACAGTTGCCAGCGCTCAAGGCTTATAGTTTTGGGCGTTGGCGGGCTGTTAAAAAAACCTCAAACCCAAATAACAAAAGACAAGCAATGAAAAAAATCTATATAACATTAAGTGCTTTATTTATACTGGTGTTTTCCAGTTACGATAGTCACGCCCAACAAGACCCCCAGTATACGCAGTATATGTATAATATGAATGTGGTAAACCCAGCCTATGCCGGTTCCAAAGAGAGCCTTTCCATAGGTTTGCTCTACCGCGACCAATGGTCAGGATTTGAGGGCGCCCCACAAACCTTTACCTTTTCGGCACATTCTCCCATAGGCGATAAGACCGGCTTGGGCTTATCTGCTATATCAGACGAGGCAGGACCTGTAAAAGAGACCAACGTTTATGCAGACTTCTCCTATACGATAGCCTTTGGAGGCGACCATAAACTAGCCTTTGGAATAAAGGCCGGAGCTACCTTTCACGATGTAGGCCTATTATCGTTAGATTTGCAAGATGATTTTGATGTAGCCTTTGAGGAGAACATCAACGAGACCTATCCTAATTTTGGAGCAGGTTTTTTGTATTATACCGATAATTATTATATAGGTTTTTCGGTACCCAATTTTTTAAACTCGACGCATTTAGATATAGACGGGCGTGAGTTTGGAACCGAAGAGCAACACTATTTTGCCACTGCCGGTTACGTTTTTCAACTTAGCGATAATTTAAAGTTTAAGCCCTCTACTTTGGTAAAGAGCTCTTTTAAATCGCCAATGTCGTTTGATGTAAACGCGAACTTTTTGTTCTATGACCGCTTTGAGATAGGCGCTTCTTACCGTTATGAAGATGCGGTTAGTGGTCTTGCCAGTGTACGCGCTACAGACTGGTTGCAGATAGGCTTTGCTTATGATCACTCTATATCCGATATAGACCAGCCCTCTTACGAGGCCTTTGTATTGTTTGATGTATTCTTTAGCAAGAAGACCTATCGTTCCCCAAGATATTTCTAAACCCACCTAAGACAAAACAGAATTATGAAAAAAAGATATTATATAGTCCCATTATTATTTTTGTTTAGCGCGGGCGTATTTGCGCAAAACAAAGATACCGAGAAAGCCGATAAGTACTTTGAGCGTTTGGAGTACGTAAAAGCAATTGAGGAGTATGAAGATTTGGTAGAAGACGGCGATGCCATTCCCTATGTTTACAAGCAGTTGGGTGAGGCTTATTACAAGCAGTACAATACCCAACAAGCAGCCCGCTATTACAAGCTGTATTTAGACCAGGCTGCAGATGCAGATGCGCAGGTATATTACCGTTATGCGCAAAGCTTAAAAGCCAATAAAGACTACCAAGGCGCTAAAGCTGCAATGCAAGATTTTGCAAACAAAGCTCCACAAGACAGCCGTGCACAAGCTTTTAAAGCCAACCAGGATTATTTAAACCAACTTTTAAATGCCGAACCAAAATTTACAGTAGAGGCTTTTGATTTTAATAGCGATAACTCTGATTTTGGTGCGTATGCTATGGGCAATACTCTTTACTTTGTATCTGCCAGAAACCAATCGCGCCGTACGTATGGTTGGAACGAGCAACCAACTTTAGACGTATTTAAAGCAGATAAAGTAGACGACACTTATCAGAATATCCGTTTGCTAGAAGGCGATGTAAACTCAAAGTTTCACGATGGGCCAATAAGTATAACCCAAGACGGACAAACAATGTACTTTACCCGTAACGATTATTTAGACGGCAAGTATAAAAAAGACTCCAAAGGAGTAAACCAGTTAAAAATTTATAAAGCCCGTTTAATCAATGGAGAGTGGGGCGATGTACAAAGCCTTCCCTTTAACAACTCCGAATACTCCACCGGTCATACAGCATTAAGCCCAGATGGTAAGACGCTTTATTTTTCTAGCGATATGCCTGGAGGCCAAGGCGACTCAGATTTGTATAAAGTAAGTATAAACGAAGACGGCACTTATGGCGAGCCACAGAATTTAGGCAAGACCATCAATACCCCCGGCAAAGAAAACTTTCCCTTTGTAGATAGCGAAGGCAGACTTTACTTTTCCAGTGA
>CANLVH010000041.1 GCA_947494545.1 uncultured Mesonia sp.
AGATTTTAGTACAGGCTAATTATGTCTCAAATTTAAGGTAGAAAAAAGTTGGTTTTTACCTCAGTTCTTTGTTGGGCGCTGGCCTTCATCTAACTTAACAAGTGTTATTTAGATTCAAAAACTTTTTCTTTTATAGTCGAAATATTTTGGATTATTCTTGTACTATCTTTATCGAAATCGTTTATAAAAGCTAGATCTTCAACTAATATAGCCAAATAATTTTCTTTATCTGGTATATATTTATATTTAAGAACTATAGATCTTTTGTCTCCTAAGTTATAGCCTATTAAGTTTTCTTTTTTCATTCGATATTTATCATCATTTTCTATAATTTCCTCCATTTCTTCTGTTGAAATGTCTGTTTTTGTCCAGTATAAAAATACAAATCTCTCATTTTCTTCTGATGAATTAATGGTATCTAATTCCGAATAATATTCTACTTTAACTTTAATAGAGTCCACCGAAAATTCTTTATAGGATATTTGAATTTTTTGGAGACTTTCAGTTTTTCCATCTCTTATGTCTTTTTCCTCTTTTTTTTGACAAGAAAAAATAAATATGACTATTATAAAAAAATACTTAGAAAAATTTATTTTCATAAACGTTATTGTTAGTCAATTGTGAATGTATTTTGCAACATTTTAGTTTTAAATGTTTAATATTCAATAAATTAAATTTTTTAATTATTTCAGATTTAGATCCTAACTCGATTTTTTATAACCAACTGATTTTTTCGGCTTGCGCCCAACGTGTTTGGCTATGGTTTCGTTGCGTGAAAATCCGCGAGGATTTTCCGCCGTAAACCGAAGATAGCAAATTTGCGAGGACTTTCCGAGAGGAAAGTCAGAAGCAATGAACTATAGCCGGTGTTGTAAAACGTTTTTTTTATTTCGTTAATTTGTCAATTATATTATCCAAAATTTTTAAATCCGATTGATTTTTTAAATAAATAAAATTCGGCGCCATTACATTTCCAATTCCTAAAATACCATATTCAGGGTTAAACAAAATAGGTCCAGTTCCGTCAGTCTCTGGTTCTTGCATTACGTAATTTATAAATTCCGTTTTGGAAAGCGAAAGTTCTTTAAAATCCGCCTCATTTTTTGGAATGTAATTCCACATTGCAAATTTTAATATTTTGGTTTTTGGATTGTAAAATACATCCATATTTTTACTTTCGTCAGTCAGATTTTGATATTTGTAATTGGTTATAGTATCTCTAATTTCAATTGTCAGTTTGTAGTTTTCTGTCCGTTCAAGAGAGTCCAAGTCAAAAACATATAGTGTCCTATTTTCAGTTATTGTTTCTTTTTTAGATTCCGAACAACTTACTGAAATCAGCAATATAATTAATATTTGAAGCGTTTTTCTCAAAATGTTTTACAACGGTCAAGTATAAGCGTAGTGCGGGGTTTCGGAGCAATTCACTTTCCGTCCATCGTAATGTTTCTTAGGAGCAAAAACGCTCATTTTTAGCACTTCATCCCGCATTACGCTTATACAATGTTGGCGGTTCGTTTTTATTTCGTTCTTGGTTGTCCATACTTCTATTGTAAGTTTAATTGCCAAGAAACACCAAAACGGTCAACTATCCACCCAAATTTTTTACTAAAGCCGTAATTGTCCAATGGCATTGCTACTTGACCATTTTCCGAGAGCTTTTCCCAAAGATTTTTTATTTCATCTTCGCTTTTACATTCTACATAGTTGGAGACGGCAGGAGTAAAATCCCACTCGTGTACAGGTGGACTGTCGCTACACATAAAAATTTGTCCGTTTAGTTGAAATGTTGCGTGCATAATAGTGCCTTCCTTTCCGGGACCTTCTTTACCCCAACGCTGAATGTCAACGATTCTAGAATTGTCAAAAAGATTCACGTAAAAATTCATTGCTTCTTCTGCATCATTCTTTTGAAAGGTTAAGAATGGAGTTATTTTTTTGTTCCATAGTAGTATCCTCTTCAATGTGTGTTTTGTTGGTTTGTTGAGCTGAACACATTATTACACTTAAGCTCAAAAGTAATGTTGATATTATCTTTTTCATTTTAACTTAATTTTATGATAGTTATATTTCATTTCAGCCGTTCCAATTTCCCTTTTCTTTTAATAACGTTTCTATAATCCCATTGAATGTTTCTTGCTTTTTCAAGCCAACGTTCTATATCTTCTATTTTTATTTGATCAACATTTGTATAACGAATGGAAGCATCTTTGAATTTTCCCGTCCCTTGTTTTAAATCTTTCTCATCAAAACTTGCTCCGCTCCAAAAGAATAATCGGATGCAACCTTTTAGTTTACTGTAACCGACAATGGGATTTCCTTCCAAGAACCAAACCGGGTGTGCGTGCCAAATTTTGTTCTCGGCTTCCGGAAGATTTTGAGAAATCACATTATACAGCAAATCACAAATCTCTTTTTCGTCTTTTGTTTGCGAATCGTTAAATGTCCTAATTTCTTCTTTCATTTTATGTCGTTTTGTGTTTTCCACAATGACCGCCAACGGGTTTGTGTATGGCTCGTTGCGGGAAATCAGCTATGATTTTCCGCCGTGACCGAAAGATAGCAAATTGCAATGAATTCCGATTAGGGATTCAGCCGCAATGAGCTATACACGTTGTTGGCAACCGTATTTATTCGATTATTACTTTGTCAATCGCCATATTAATTTCCATTGATTCTCCAACTGACACTTCTTTTTCATTGTAAATTGGATTCTTATATTCACAATTATCTACATTGGTCAATTTAATTGTTACAAAGTAATTTTTTCTTTTTTTATTTGTTGAAATTACAGTTCCTATCACAAAGCAATCGAAGTCT
Source organism: uncultured Mesonia sp. (assembly GCA_947494545.1). GTDB lineage: Bacteria > Bacteroidota > Bacteroidia > Flavobacteriales > Flavobacteriaceae > Mesonia. The sequence continues at coordinate 2,821 of CANLVH010000041.1, forward strand.
CTGGTATTTTCGACTGTGTATAAATAATTATGCAAAGTAGTTCTATCTGTTCCGTCATATTTCCATCCAGTTTCTCCTGTCAATGGAACTTTAATTATATCTCCAATTTCTAATTCTTTAAACTTTTTCTTAATATTTTTCCTTTGATTTTTTATTCCGTCCCAAAATGATTTGTAATATTTTATTTGTTCGTTCAGTTCAATAGGTTTATTGTTTAAGTCTCTATGAAAAGAAGTCAAAATTATTGATGACATATCGTCTGGGTGAGAAATCCCTTTTGATTTGAAAAATCTTGATATTCGGTTTTTCCCTTTCCATAATTCCCAGTCGTTTCTAATTCCCATTCCAGTTTCAAAATGTAATTCAGTCACAGCTTCTTTTTCTTCTTTGTTCTTAAATTCCGTTTTATCTGATTCCGACCATTCACAATTCAAATATTCAATTGCGTCTTTCAGATTTTTTGGGATGTAATTGTCTTTATAGTCTTTACAATTATCTTGTGAAAAGACTGTTCCGAAAACAAAAAGTAATATGACTGCAATTGTGTTTTTCATATGGTTGCCAACGTGCGTGTATATGACAAGTAGCGTGCAAAAAAGCGCAAATTTTTCGGTTGAGCTACGAGCCAAATTTTTGTTTTAAGTTTTTATCTTTAAACTTCTAAAACGCCAAAAATAAAAATTGGCGACATTCCAAATATACCAAAATTTTCGGATTAGGAGAGACGAAGCTATTTGTTATATACGGCTTAAGTTTGTTTTTCATTAATTTTATAGTATAAATCAGAAAGAACAAAGAGAGGATT
>CANLVH010000042.1 GCA_947494545.1 uncultured Mesonia sp.
ATAACCTTAATCCTCTCTTTGTTCTTTCTGATTTATACTATAAAATTAATGAAAAACAAACTTAAGCCGTATATAGCTCATTGCTAAGAAAGTTTTTAATCCGGGTTTTGTAAAAATTTGTTACATTTGGTTCTCAACCGAAAAATTAGCACGAGATTGCACGCAACAAGCCATATACAATCTCGTTGTGGCACATTTGACCAAAAATCTATGAAACATAAAATTACTCTACTTTTATTTTTATTCCTTTCTCTCACATTATACAGTCAAATTGACTCAACTAAAGTTGCATTTGTTGCTTATTGGTCAATTGGTGACGATTACAATTTTAAAGCCTCAAAGGTCAAAAGAGAATGGAAAAATGATGTGCAAACCAAAAAAGATTCATCGCAGTATATTGCAAATTTTAAAGTTCTTGATTCTACGGATAAATCGTATAAAATTCAGTGGACATATAAAAACAATATTGTAAGCACATTTCAAGAAAAAGCTGAAAAAATATTTGAAGATAAAGAAGTTGTCAATCAAATTCTCAAAAAAAATGACCTATCAAAAGTAATTTACAAAACAAATGAACTTGGAGAATTTATTGAGATTTTAAATTGGAAAGAATTAGGAGAATCTACAAAACTACTACTGAAAGAAATGCTAAATAGTTTTGAAAAAAAGAATCCAGAAAAAGTTAATGAATTAAGAAATGCTTTAAATCCAATTATTGAAATATATAGTTCCAAGCAAGGTATCGAGCAATTAGCTATTAGCGAACTTCAATATTTTCATTTTCCATTTGGATTGGAATATGACATTACAACACCAATTAAATATGAACAAGAACTTCCTAACGTTTTGGGAGGTAAACCAATATTAGCAGATGCCACGCTAACTTTTGAGGAAGTTGATTTTGAAAATAGTTTTTGTTCACTAAAAGAAGAGACTGTAATAAATCCAAATGACACCAAACGAGTAGTTAAGGAACTATTCAAGAAGATGAAAATCGACGAGACTAAAACGAAAGATACTATTGACAATGCGATTTTTGATATTACAGATTTAAACTACTATCAGTATTATTACAATCCAGGAGTACCTCACTACATTTATGGAGGCAGAAAGTTTATTTTAAAAATGGAAAAAACAGATATTGAGAAAATTGAAGAACTGTATATTGAGCTAATATATGATGAATAATAAACGTGCCACAACAATGCATAACCGCAATTACGGCGGATTCGACTACGTCCGTATCCACTCGGAATTGCTAAAGTCTGTGCTTAACCGAAAAACCTCGTATATTTATCCGTAACTGCGGTTATACGAGACCGTTGTGCGTCATTTAGCAACTCGTCTGAAAACAAAAAATTACGAATAAATGAAATCTGATTATCTGAAAATAATTACTAATGCTTTTCCACAGGAATTGACATCAGATGTTTCAGAGATATTCAAGATTATTCCATTGGAAACAAAATTTAAGTTTGACTTAATAAGTTCGGATTCATACAAAGTGAATATAAATGGAGAAGAATTGAAAATTCCAGTGCGGATTTATTTTAATGAGCCAAAAGAGCAAAATGAAAAGCTTCTAACGGAAAAGCAAAAAGACATTTTAAATTGCCTTTACACAAGACATCACAATGGTTATGTCAGAGAAGAAAGATTAAAAAGGCTATCTGACAAACCAAAAAATTGGAAAACACCATTTATAGTTCAATTATTAGGAGAATATATTTATGAATTGTTTCCAATAATTGACAAAAAAGTGAATGAAGAAACATTGGAATTTTACCAAGAATTTAGAAATAAAAATCCAAAATACTGGCAACAGACCGAAAGTCGAATTGCAAGTTATTGGAATGAATATTATAGATATAAATTTCCGAAATTGAAAGATTATTTGGGAATTGAAATTATTAACCGAATAAAAAAAACGAACGCACAACACCGGCTATAGTTCATTGCTTCTGACTTTCCTCTCGGAAAGTCCTCGCAAATTTGCTATCTTCGGTTCACGGCGGAAAATCCTCGCGGATTTTCACGCAACGAAACCATAGCCAAACACGTTGCCCACAATTATGAAAAAAATTTTACTAACATTAATATTGACTTTTCAATTCGGATTTTTGAGTGCGCAAACAACTCCATCCGAGCTGATTATCGGAACGTGGAGATTTGAAAAAGAATGTGATTTAAGATCTGAAAAAGAAAAATCTAAAGCCATAAAAGAGGTAATTGAACTGACTGAAATCGACATTGAAAACGGAACAAATTATCCTGATCGTATTTTTAAAGAAAATGGAGAATTTGAATTTTATTACAACTCAAGTTACTCAACGTATGGGAATTATAATATTAAAAATCAAAAGTTATTTATTGAAACCCGATTATCAAAAGAACAAATAGAAAGTAATCCAAAACGAGTGGAATGGGCTCTCGAAAGAAATTTATTAACACAAAAGAAAGACGGATTATATTATAAACCGCTGATCTTGGAAATAAAATCAATTGACAAACATCAACTTGAACTTGGAACCGAAAATCAATATACGGTTTGGCGACGGATAAAATAACTGTGGGCAACACCGTATATTAAAAATTGCTGCTTTTGGTTTGCTCGAAATTTATTACTTTTAAAAATCATAAAGTTTCGGCCGACAAATCCGCTCTTGTTTTTCCGCAACTTTCAATATACAAATCCGTTGTGGTTAATTATGAAAAAACTGAAATACATATTAATTTTACTAATTCTTTTAAATTGCAAATCTGAAAAAGAAGAAGCTTTTTATGAATATAATGGACAATTAGTTAGAGTAAAACTTGATAACTTTGAAACCAAAACCGACTCTACTTTTACTGGATATGGCGGTGAACTTTATTCAAATGGGAATTTAAAATCTATGTCGTTCTATAAAAATGGAGAACCAATTGACACACTTTTTTACTATTATGAAAATGGAATAATTAAAAAAAAAGGACTCGTAAAAAATGGGGCTGAAAATGGTTGGTGGATCTACTTCAGAAAAAACGGAATGGTTAAAGAAAAAATTGAATGGAAACCAATGGGAAATGACATTATACACAAAAATCAAAGTTTAGTGTTCGATAATAATGAAAAAATAAGAATGGAACCAAGCACTTACTTTGAACTTGAAATCCCCGACACTATTAATATTGGGAAAAACTTGGGTTTTGTAAAAAACTATGTCAGTGATTTTAATAACGTTTATAAGCGATACTTATCTGTAATTATTGAAAATAAATACGCCGATAATAATGTTAAAAATGACACATTCACTAATAGAACTTTGAAACCTTATTTTGGCATTTTTGGCCACAAACTTGGAAAACAAATTGTAAAGGGACAGATTGAAGAAAAGATAATACAAACCGATGACATAAATAAAGACTCAATTTCATGGAAAATCATTAACCATTATAAATATTTCGAGAAAGAAGTATTTGTTTCGGATAATGAAAAAGTTTCCGAAAAGAGTAAGAAAATAATAAATGATTATAATAAAACTAAAGAAAATAACTAACCACAACAAAGAACTGAGGTAAAAACCAACTTTTTTCTACCTTAAATTTGAGACATAATTAGCCTGTACTAAAATCTAT
>CANLVH010000043.1 GCA_947494545.1 uncultured Mesonia sp.
CCAATGAAAACCCAATCCCAAAATACACAATTACACGATTACACGAATACACGAATACACGAATCAACCAACAAAACACCCCTTCCCTCTTTAGGGGGAACACAAGGGGGTCTCCTCCTATTACTATTCCTCCTCCCACTCGCCTTACTCGCCCAACAAAGCCCGGATTGGCAATGGGCCAAGGCCGGCGGCGGACAGTACAATATGGCCGGTAGTGGCATCTATGGCCAAAATTACGAACGCATTATAGAAGTCGCTACCGATGCCAACAACAATTATTTCTTTTTAGCAGAGGTAGGCAACACAGAAATCACCTACGATGGCCAGGTAATTCCCACCTACAATAGTATCAATAACCAAAAAGACACCTATGTGTTTTCTACCGATTGCCAGGGCAACTTGCGCTGGGATAAAATGATTGGTGGCGGGGCTAATGATAAACCTAACTCTATAGGTCTGGATGCCCAGGGCAATGTTTATGTAAGCGGGCATACAACCAACTATTCCACCACCGCTGCAATACCCCCCCCCACATTTTGATACCGATACCATCAAAACCACTACCGCCAACTATGGCAACCCGGACCCCATGTTTAAAGTAGCCTACCTTATCAAATACGATAACCAAGGCAATTTCCAATGGCTGCGAGAACCCGAAGGCATCCCATCTTTCCCCATAGGTGCTGCTGTAAACCGTACTGTGGTAGAGCCCAATGGTCGTAGCCATAGTTTAATACGATTTCGGGAGGGTACACACCTCGAAGGACAACTAACAGTGCCCGAAGGGGAATTTCAATCCACCATTGTAAAATACGATCCCAATGGCAACCTATTGGACTATATACCAATTGATATGCAAACTACTACTGGGGGGGTCTATGATTACCAACTGGTATACAATGCCAATTTAGACCGCTATTACATAGCCGATACTAAACAAAATAGTAATAGTAACATAAGTATAGACGGCTATGGCGCTAATACTGAAACTTCTTTTTATTTAGCGGCCGTAGATAACCAAGGAAGTGTTATCTGGTACCACGAGCCCGTAGAGCAGCAAGAAACCAACCCATTATCGTGGAGTCTAGGCGATCTACGCTTAGATGCCCAAGGCAATATTTATATAACCGGCCTCTCCAATGATAGCGGGCAACAGAGTTTTGCCGGCTATGAATTTACCCAAGATGTGGGTATAGGGAGTGCCGCAATTGCCCCTTTTTTAATCAAACTCGACAGCGATGGCAACCTTATATGGGGTACCAACCCCGATATTGCCTCCCGTTTCCCGGGCCGCAGCATTGCCTTTCGCGATGGCGAGGTGCTTCTGGGCCTGGGCCTTCTGGGCAACACCTGGGATGGGGTAAACATAGACGCGCCCAGTGGGCAGGGCACTATCCCAGACCCTTTTATCCTCCGCTTTGACCCCGCTACCGGCCAGGCCCTGGGGGTTATACAAATGCCCGAACAGTCAAGCTCTAACGATCAAATTACCTCTATAGCCGTAGATACTAACAACAATATTATTGCAGGGGGGTATTTTGGAAGCAACCTTTTTAACAACCACCCTTTAGTATCCCCAATCAACAGCCAAGGCGGCGATACCGATTTTTTTATAGCACAATGGGGTGGCAATTGCAACGATATGGCGGTAACCAACAATAGCCTGCAAAACAGCCTACGCCTATACCCCAACCCCGCTAGAAACAGCTTGCACCTAAAACCGGCACAAGGCCAAACTTTTAAAACCTATACTATTTACAACTTGACAGGACAAAACCTGCAAAATAAAACCTACCCCGCCAATAACACTATAAACATCAACAACCTGGCCCCGGGGATATACTTTTTAAAACTAACCCAAACCAACGGCCAGCAAACCATAAAACAATTCATAAAAGAATAAACACGAATTAACAAGCTGTAGGCTATAAGCTATACGCCGTAAGCAAGATTTTTTGAATGGATTTTTGCAAATTGGAGTCTATTCTTTAGTCCCCAATTAACCAGTAAACCACTAAACAAAAAACGCCCAACAAAAAACCAAAAACGAAAAACGATTACTCAAAAACGAAAAACAAATGAAAACCCAATCCCCAAATACACGGTTACAACAATACTCGAATACTCGACTACACGATTATACGAATACACCAATAAACCAATAACCAATGAAAACCAACAACCTAAACACAAACCCAAAAAAAACCTTCTTCCTTCTATGGGGCACAAAAGGGGGGCTCCTACTTTTCCTACTTTTTCCAATGCTTTTAAGCGCCCAAAGCACCCAAGATTGGCAATGGATAAAACGCGGTGGCGCTAACAGTTCCATAACCAATAGTGCCAGTATTTATCAAGAAGAAGTATATGATATGGCTACAGACAGCCAGCAAAATGTATACGTTCTCTCTCCAGTTGGAGCGTTTGGTATAAATATAGATGGCCACCCCAAAGATTATTATGGAGATTATACTACTAACGTTGATCATGCTTTGACCAGTTTTAGTTGTGACGGCACTTACCGCTGGTCCAAAATTATTGGTGGTGCTGGTCAGGAAAATCCTCTTTCTTTAGAAATAGATTCTGATGATAATGTTTATGTGAGTGGGCAATTTGCCACATGTCAAGCTGGTAGTGGTAATAACTACCCCCCCGCATAGAAGAAGACATAATCCTGCCCCAGAGCCAAAGCAGTTGCCAAACTTTGTTTTTGGTAAAATTTGATACCGATGGTAATTTACTATGGCTTAAACAGCCCCAAGAGCCCTCTACAGCTAGTGACGCTTATAATGCTCTTTCTAGGGAACTTTATACAGATGAAAATGACAATTTATATTGGGGGCTGTTCCTATCGCCGGGCACTTATGCCGATGGTGCTTTTGTTAATACCCAGGAAGGACTTAATTATTTTATTTTTAAATATGATTCTACTGGTAATTTTTTGCAGGCTATTCCTATCGACTTTCAATTTGATCAAAGTGCTGGTTTGCACTTTTACTTATACCGCAATCCCCATAACGAACATTTTTATTTTACGTGCCGTCTTGACCCTCTTCAAGAAAATGCGACCGTGGGGGGGCAGCCGGTTAACCATTCCTTTTTTTTGGCCTCTTTTGACGAAGAAGGCAACTTTCTTTGGAAACGTGAAAATACATCTACTGAACAATATTATGGTCCTAAAGTTTATGATTTAGCTTTTGATAGTGAGAACAACATTTATTTAGGAGGTAAATTTAGTGGCTTAGGTTTAGATGAATTTTTAGGTTTTAGTATTGACGAAATTTTACTTCCTAGCTTTATAATGAAAACAGATCCCAGCGCAGAAAATTTATTGTGGGCAACCCATAGCATGCAAGTTGCTGTTGAAAATGGAGCTTTTGTATTAAATAATTTTACCAACGAGCTGGCTTTTGTTAGTAACGCAGGGAATGATTTTGTTTGGGGAGATCAAAGCATCCAAGTTAATAATAGCGGAGAATACAAAGATGTTTTGTTAGCACGCTTTGACCCTGCAACGGGAGA
>CANLVH010000044.1 GCA_947494545.1 uncultured Mesonia sp.
ATAGATTTTAGTACAGGCTAATTATGTCTCAAATTTAAGGTAGAAAAAAGTTGGTTTTTACCTCAGTTCTTTGTTGGGCTTTCGTTTTTATATTTCTTTGTCTAATTTATTCGGATCTTGTCTAGTGTCGAATAACGTAACAATATTTATCCGCTTGGAATTATATCTATAATATATGGTCGTTTGTTTTGTAACTACACATTTTCTTAAACTTTTTCCTTTTTTAGATTCAGGAAATATTTCAGGCTGGTTTTTAATTATCTCAATCGATGAATCTAATTTTTCTACAAAATCCTTTTTTACTTTTAAAGACCATTCTTTAATTAAATATTCGAAAAGCTTTTCTAATTTCCTTTCCGCTGTTTTTGAGATAACAACTTTTCTACTCAATCTACCTGTGTTTTTGCATAAAAGATTCGTAATCCGTTATTTCTCCGTTTTCGATTTCAAGAGAAGCTTTTTCAATTTCTTTTCGTTGATCAACAGACAACTCGTCCCAAAAGTCAGCAGTTTTAGCTTTTTTGAAAATTTTTTTAATTGATTCAATTATTTTAGGATTTTCTGTATCCAAAAGCATTTTTACCAATTCTATTTTTTCCGCCTGAATATTCATCTCACATTTATTTATAATCAAAAATAATAATTTTAACCTTAAACTTTGATTGGATACGATTTTTTTTAAATGAAGCCCAACGAGATTGTATATTGCTTGTTGCGTGCAATCTCGCGCTAATTTTTCGGTTGAAAACCAAATGTAGCAAATTTTTACAAAACCCGGATTAAAAACTTTCCTAGCAATAAGCTATATACAGTGTTGGCAACTGAATTTTTTTATCTCGAACGATAATCGGTTATTCGATTAGAAGCTCAGGTCAATTTTTTTCTTTTCGGAGTGATTTTTTACAATTTATATTTATTTGCCGAATTAATTTCGCGTTTAAAAATCTATATTATTTTTTCGTTCCGCTAGTAAAATTAATCAAATCGAAACTAGGGCAGGAGCAAATTATTCAATTGTAATCGAACTTTTGGAGAAAACTGACCTTAAATCAGTCGGTTATATTTTTCTGAAATTTTTTGGGATTAAAGATCAAATTTTCTTCTTGTTTTAATTCAACCGCAACGCTTTTTTATTCCGCCGAAACTTGGTGAAATTTATCTAATTCTCTAGCTTTAAAAGACTTTTTTTAATCAGCGAAATGTCGGTTTTATTTTACCGCCAACGTTCCGCGGCTATGTGCCGGGCGGGGCTTTTTACCGGAATTGTTCTTCTGGAAACGAAACCGTTCTCGTATCCGTAATCTGTCAACCGAAGACGGATTTCCCGCCTGGCACATAGCCGATGTTGGGCGCAGGTTTTATTTAAAAATTCGTATACTTTTTTTATAATTTGCTAACTCTCAGTATTTTAAGAATTTTCTCAAAAAAATATCGTATTTATTTTGATAAGAGATTTTTTCTTTTTTGATTTGCACCTGCTTAAGCACCTACTAAAGAATTAGCTATTCTTTCCAATCAATTTTTTACCTAAAAATCAAAAATAGAAAATAATTTGAAATTTAAAAATGTTGCAAAGTTAATCTCAACCTTTTGTCTTGGAGCTTTAGTTGTAAGTTGTTCCAATGATAATGAAAAAGTTATTAATTCATCAAAAGCCAACAATTTAGAAAAGCAAAAAATTGAGGAGCCTTCTCAATATGATTATTCTAACGAGAGTCGGAGTGCGGAAAGAATGAGTGAGGAAGAAAGCGAAGCTTTCTTTAGATATCATATTGCAATTTTTGACGCAAGGGTTAGAAGTTTAAATTCCAAAAAGTTTGTAAGAGAAGTTTATCTTCCGAATTTTTCTGATGAATCTTGGGATAAAATAAGTGTGGGTTTTGAAGGTTATTTATTTTATGACGACGGAAGAGGAAATGACTTGGTGGCAAACGACCAAATTTTCACTTCAGTTGAAGCTTTTCCATATAATGAAAGAGTGGTTTATGACCCCAAAACTCCCCTTAAATCAGTAATGAAAGAAACCATTGTTTCTGTTGAGTTTCAACATCACGATGAGTTGTCTGAATTATATGAAACATACGGTTTGAGAAAAGCTGGCGGCGGAATCCACGTAAATGTTGATTGCGGGTCGATAGAGTTTTGCAGTGATGGATGTCTCGCTGATTGGATATGGGATGGATTTGGTTGCATTTGTTTATCTGACTGTTCATTTTCTGCAGGCTTTGAATTAGGCTGGTAATTTTCGTGAATTTTATAAAAAGGAAATGGCTGAAAAGCCATTTCCTTTTATTTTTTATTTATTTATGAAACTTTCAACGTATAAGCCATTCTTGTTAATTATAGGATGCCTTTTTTTAATAGTTTTAATCCATAAAATACCTGTTGATTTACTGCTAGAAAATTTTTTTATAGATGATAGTTACTTAATATATGCAGTCGACAAGATAATTCTTGATTTTGTTAGCCTATTTTCGGTAATATTTTTTTTAGTACAATGCAAAATTCCTGTAAGTTTTTTTTCAACTTCAGGAAATTATAGATATTTTCTACCACTTATTTTATGCGTTATCGTATTTTCAGGAGGATTTAAGGATTTTAGAGTCTTTGATTTTTCTACTGTTGAACCATTACTATTTACAACATATATTCTCAAAACGCTTTCAGGTGCTTTTTTGGAAGAAATCCTGTTTCGCGGAATGGTCATAGGTCTTTTGATAAATTTATATACCTATTCACCAAACGCAAGACTAAAAGTAATAGGCATATCAGCAATATCATTTGGCCTTATTCATATTATTAATCTGTGGAGTTTTGAGGCGTCTATTGAAGATGTAATCCATCAAATGTACGCAGCTGCTTGCTTGGGAACAATGTATGGTGCTATCTATATAAAAACAAAAAATATTTTTCTTTTGGCATTTTTTCATTTTTTGAACAATTTTTTTGTTGGAATAGAAGAATTAGGATTCACAAAAAACAATGTAAAACCGATTATAGAAAACGAAAGCTGGTTGGAATTTTTTCTTGAGGAATTTATTATGTTTTTCTATTTTGGGATACCGTTGATTATAGGAATATTTATAATGAAAAATATCGATAAGAAAGATTTAAAAGAGCTAATGGGAAGTAGAATAAAATAATAATATTTTATAGGACAAAAGTATTACTTTGACCATTTTGTTTATAATGGAGTTGCCTAGTTTTTCTGTAGAAGTATTTAAGCCACATTGCGAATATAATTTATTTTTTGGAGTTCTAGGAACTGATTTATAGAACATCTTCCAATTGCACTATGAAATCGTT
>CANLVH010000045.1 GCA_947494545.1 uncultured Mesonia sp.
TTTTCTTTCTTAAAATACTTGAATATTAAAATAGGATAGAGGATTTTTAAAATCAACGACTTAACTTAGCTGTAACGGTCCAGTATAAGAACAGTAGCGGATTTCGAAGCGATTAATTGTCCGCCACCGCAAAAGTTTATTAAATGCATTGAGTTTCGATTTAAAACTTCATCCGCTATTGCTCTTATACAATGTTGTAGCCAGTTTTTTATTCGGTTATGGTCTTTATTGCAAAATCTTTTTTCGTGTTTTTTCCGTTCAAATAATCCTCCCAAGTTTGAGAAACATCATAATCCGGCATTATTCCTCTACCTTTAATTTTAGGCGATACATTAATCTGAAAATGTACGGTCGGAATTTTTACCTCAATTTTTGAATTTGGTAATTTTATGTATTCCGAATATCCACTAACATTTCCTTCGTAAGTTCCTCCGGTTTCTTCTCCAATAAATATTCCCCTGTCGGTCATTTTTATCAAACTGGCAAATTCTGCACCGCCCGAAAATGTTTTGCCACTTATTAAAACGTACAGTTTTCCATTGTAAATCAGTTCTTTTTGCGGTTTTTTATATCCTAGATCAGAATAGTAATCGCTGTACAGGGTAAAATTCCCTCTCTTTGCAACGGTGTTTTGAAACGTCCATTTGTCCTCAATATAACCTTGTTTATTTTTGTTTTTTTGATATGGTTTTGGAAGCATTGTCACTTGCTTATATTTTTGAACGACCTTATTAGATAGGTAACTAAAAAGTAAATTTTCATTTCCTTCGGTTCCTCCGCCATTTGCCTGAACATCTATAATCAGGTGCTTTATATTCAGGGAATCTATTTTTTTGAAGTTTTTTTGATAGAACTCTTCGTAATCAAGATTATCATTGCCAAAACTTGGGATACTTAAATATGCAATCGAGTCGTTAATTTGCTCAAATTTAAACTCGTTATAATCAAAATTTTTCGATTTGAATTTCGCATTTTTGGTTTTAAATTTTGTAAATCGGATGGCGGGAACATTCAATCTTTGAATTTTATCATTTCCGAACTCTTGAATCTGAAGTTTAAATTTTTTCTCTTTGCCGTAAACCAATCTGTAAAGTAAAGAGAAATTCAAGCCTCCAATCCATTCGTGTTTTGAGGTTTCATTAAAACCGTCTGTTGGGATTAAAGGGTAAAGTTTTTCAAGAATATCGGTTATTTTTCTACCATTAACGGAAACTATTTTAACGCCTTTTTCAAGGTGTGTAATATTGCTTCCATAATTTTGTGTAACAATCAAGTTTCCATCACATAATTTAACTGTTAATGGTATAAAGGATTTTGAGAGTCCAAGTTTTATCATTGACCACTTTGGAAGCTCAATTGATGTATGTCCTTCGTTGGTTAATCCAATAACATACCTTAACTTTTCGTAGAACTTTAATTTTGTTTGACGTTTTTTTAATGTGTTTCGTATACTATCAATTTTCGCATTTGTTTCATTTTTACCAACATATTCATAAAGCCCCTGATGTTGTAATTTTAGTTCTGTTATTAAATAATCAAAGTCTTCAACGAATTTTTTATGTGAATTAGAATCATCTGTTGATTGAGCAAAAATTGAATTTGATATTATAAAAAAGAGAATAGAGAGGGCTAATATTCTTTTCATTTGGTTTTAATTTTTTCCAAATGTAATGCAGTCATAATATTAGTACTTGTATAATATTGACAATTATAGTTTTTCAATAATGCTTTGTTGGTAATTTTTAGGTGAAATTCCTACAAAACGCTTAAACGTTTTGGAAAAATGTGCCAAGTCTGTAAAGTTATATTGATACGCTAATGTTGTAAGTTCTGTATTTGAATTAATCAACATTTTACTTGAAAAGACTTTTTTCATCAATATGTAATTAATTGGCGTCATACCTGTAGCTGCTTTGAAGTTTTTAGCAAATCCATATTTATTAATATTTGCAATTTTCGATAGTTCATTTAGACTAAACTTTTCACAAATGTGTTTTTCAATGTAGTTATTAACCTCCTTAAAACTATTTAGATTTAATTCAGAATATTCTTTATCGTTTTCTTGCGAGTGCGATTTGATGGTATTAATGAATTGATGTAGATTAAATTCAATATTTTTAGTTTCTTGTTTATCAATAGCATTTTTAAGTTCTACAAACAATTTGTTAGCGTTTTTACTATTTATTTTTCTATTTATAAATTTAATATTTTTTCCATTTAGTATGTTTTTCATCAATTGATTAGGAATGTATATTGTATCAAATTTCAATTGAGTTGTTTTGTCAAATAGTGGATTAGAATGTATTTCGTAAGGGTTAGTTATTGAAATAGAACCAGCTTCACTAAAAAGGCTTTGATGTTCAAAATCAATTTGTTCAATTCCTGAATGTATTAGAGAAATGCAAAACGTTTCGTGAAAGTGCTTTGGAAATTCTGTAGTTTGGTTTTCAATAGTGATATATTCTAAATCATCTAAAATCATTTTTGTTTTCTCAATGTTTTTTCAAATGTTGCCTAACGTGTTTGTATATGACAAGTAGCGTGCAAAAAAGCGCTAATTTTTCGGTTGAGCTACAAGCCAATTTTTTTGTTT
>CANLVH010000046.1 GCA_947494545.1 uncultured Mesonia sp.
ATAGGTTATACTTTTTTCAATTTCCATGTACTTATAATTAGAAGTAATCTCAGAATTAGACAAGCTAAAATATTAATTATCCAAAAGTCTTGTAAATTTAAGTTTGATTTAAAAATATAATCACTTAATAAAAAAAGAATAAAAGTACTTGACTGATAAAAGAATAAACCGGTAACAATAAAAAAAATAGGATTTGAAAATAAAAAATGGTCAGTTATATTTTCTTCGAATTGTTGTTTAAACCATAAAATCGATGATATTAAAACGAAGAGTGTAGTTGGTAGTGTTATAATAGTGTTTAATAATAATCCGTTTTCAAAACCTTGAATCAAAATTGTTAGAAAAAAATTAGAAAGAAAGATAAGTAAAAAGCTATAAAAGTAGAGATTTGAAATCTTCTCAATGATTTTTTTATAATATATATATGTGCAAAAAAAATCAAGAAAATTATAAATCAAAAAATAATATGTGGTATGAATTCGAAAATTAGTGAATTCTAGGACTACACCTTCATAAAAGCTAGCAATTGCAGTCAAAATGATATAGGGAAGTAAATACTTATGGTTTTTTTGAAAATTCCCTTTATAAATTAATATTATAAAGGGAATAAAACCTAGGTAGCAAGTAATATATAGTAAAAATGTATTCACTACTTTTTCAGAAGATCACTGTTTTTATCGCAAAAATCAGGACAAGGTCTCAGCCGATCTATTATAATTCCTTCAGTTAAATCTTCATTTTGGTTATCGACTCCCACAAGAACTCGATTTTCTTTGTTCTCCGCAATATCAAAACCATTATATATTCTAATTCCTACACACTCCTCTTGATTTAAAATTTTATTAAGCTCATCCTTGCTAACGTAAAACGCTTTAGCAGATGATGGATGTTGGTCTTGATACTTGTGCGTAAAGCTAATTGCTTCAGAAAGAGAAATTGTTTCTCCGCCTTCGTTGTTGATATTCATATTTTAAATTTATTCATTTTTACAAATTTAGTAATTATTCATTAATTAAAACGAATGGTAATATTATTTGAAAGTTTTGTTTTATATAATAATACGTGAAAATACGTATTGCGAAGTTTAAGCTCAACGCCCAAATTTGTAGTATTAAGTATAAAATAAAAAAGGTGAGTACAAAGTAGATTGTTTATGAAATCCTAAATTTAGAAACAATCACTACGTGGGGGGAATTATATGTACTCACCATATTGCAAGAGCTGTAATCTCAAATAAGATTACAGCTTTTTTTTTTCAAATATACGTAAAAATACCCATTGAGAAAGTTATTGCGATTTATGATATTTGAGATGTAAATAGTTAGAAAATTCCTTAAAATGTTAGTACTATTAGATAACGGTCATGGAGGATTGATAAATGGAAACTACCAAACTCCCGGAAAACTAATAGATTGGGGTGATGAAGGAATAATTTATGAAGGGGAATTTAATCGTGCAATTGTCAATGGTATTATAGAAAAACTTACTAGGCTAAAAATTAATTACGTAAATATAGCCCCAGAGTATCGAGATGTAAGTTTATACACAAGGGTAAATAGAGCAAATAAATATGTAAATGAAGACTGTTTCTTTTTAAGTGTACATTCAAATGCCGGTGGAGGAGAGGGAAGTGAAGTTTTTACGTATTTTGAAGAAACCTTAAGTGATCAAATTGCTACCATCTGGGGAGAAGAATATCAAAAAGAATTTCCTGATAAACCACTACGTACAGATTACCGTGATGGAGATCTAGATAAAGAAGCTAATTTTTATGTACTACGAAAAACATTGATGCCGGCTATCCTAACAGAAAATTTTTTTATGGATAACTACGAAGAATACTCTCAAATTTTAAATACCTCTTCAGGAAGAGACAAGATAGTTAACTACCATATCAATACCATTTTACGCGTTCAAAAAGAATTATTTTAATCCATTTTTTTTATGAAAAAACTACATCTATTTTACTTCACTATTTTAAGTGTTTTCTTTATTTCTTGCGATACTATAAGAACTGCTACTTTCGATCAGTATTCTTATCAAAAGGCTACTGAAATTAAGGTTGA
>CANLVH010000047.1 GCA_947494545.1 uncultured Mesonia sp.
ATAGGTTATACTTTTTTCAATTTCCATGTACTTATAATTAGAAGTAATCTCAGAATTAGACAAGCTAAAATATTAATAATCCAAAAGCTTTGTAAATTTAAATTTGCTTTAAATATATAATCACTTAGTAAAAAAAGAATAAAAGTACTTGACTGATAAAAGAATAAACCGGTAACAATAAAAAAATTAGGATTTGAAAGTAAAAAATCGTCTGTAATATTTATTTCAAACCGTTGTTTAAACCATAAAATCGACGATATTAAAACGAATAGTGTAGTGGGCAGTGTTACGATAGTATTTAAAAATAATCCGTTTTCAAAACCTCGAATTGTAATAGTTAGAAAAAAGTTGATTAGAAAGATGACGAGAAAACTGAAAAAATAGAGATTAGGAATTCTTTCAATTATTTTTTTAAAGAAAAAGTAAACACAAAAAAACTCAAAAAAATTATAAATCAAGAACCAATATTTGGTATGGACGTGATAATTAGTAAAATCTGTTAATATTCCTTCATAAAAGCTTGCTATAGCAGTCAAAAATATGTAAGGAAGTATATGTTTATAGTTTTCGAAAAAAATCCCTTTATAAATAAGTATTACAAAGAGAATAAATCCTATATAAATAGTTGTATATAAAAGTAAAGAAATCAATTTGATTTTATCAGTTTCCTATCTTCAGGACAGTAATTCGGACAAATTTTTAGTCGCTCTATTATAATGCCTTTAGTTAAGTCTTGATTCCGATGATCGACTCCGACTAAAACTCGATTTTCTTTATTTTCATTAATATCATATCCATTATAGATCCTAATCCCAACACACTCATCTTGATTCAGAATTTTATTAAGCTTATCCTTATCTATATAAAGGCTTTAGGAGATGATGGGTTGTGGTCTTGATAGGTGTGTGTAAAGCTAATTGCTTCAGGGAGAGAAATTATTTCTCCACCTTCTTTGTCAATATTCATAATTAAAATTTTTTAATTTTTACAAATTTAATAATTATTCATTAATTTAAACTAAGGGTGTATGATTTGAAAGTATTATTTTATGGAAGAATACGTGAAAATACGTATTGTAAAATAAAAGCTTAACGCTCTAATTTGCATTAATAAGTATAAATTAAAAAAGGTGAGTACAAGAGATTTTCTTCAAAATCGAAAACTGCAGAAACAATTTATTATATGGGGTATTTAAATTGAAACTGTACTCACCGTATTGCAAAGCTGTAACTTTATTTAAGTTACAGCTTTTTTTTCCAAATATACGTAAAAATACCCATTGAGAAAGTTATTACGATTGATGATATTTGAGATGTTAATATTTAGAAAATTCCTTAAAATGTTAGTATTGCTAGATAATGGTCATGGAGGATTGGTAAATGGAAGCTACCAAACTGCCGGAAAACGAATAGATTGGGGTGATGAAGGAATAATTTATGAAGGGGAATTTAATCGTGCAATTGTCAATGGTATCATCGAACAACTAACCAAACTAAAAATAAATTATGTAAATATTGCGCCGGAATATCGAGATGTGAATTTATATACAAGGGTAAATAGAGCAAATAAATATGCAAATGAAGACTGCTTCTTTTTAAGCGTACATTCAAATGCCGGTGGAGGGGAAGGTAGCGAGGTTTTTACTTATTATGGAGAAACTTTAAGTGATCAAATTGCTACCATTTGGGGCGAAGAATATCAAAAATATTTTCCTGATAAACCGCTACGTACAGATTACCTTGATGGAGATCTAGATAAAGAAGCTAATTTTTATGTGCTTCGAAAAACATTAATGCCGGCTATCTTGACAGAGAATTTTTTTATGGATAACTATGAAGAATACTCTCAAATTTTAAATGCCTCTTCAGGAAGAGACAAGATAATTAACTACCATATCAATACCATTTTACGCGTTCAAAAAGAATTATTTTAATCCAATTTTTTATGAAAAAACTACATCTTTTTTATTTCACTATTTTAAGTGTTTTTTTTATTTCTTGCGATACTATAAGAACTGCTACTTTCGATCAGTATTCTTATCAAAAGGCTACTGAAATTAAGGTTGA
>CANLVH010000048.1 GCA_947494545.1 uncultured Mesonia sp.
TAATGTATGTTGTATACTGTATATTGATTTAAAAGTCATTATATAATTTTACATTATATATTATACAATCAAAAACGTTCATTGACATATTGAAAGAATAAAGAATACGAGAGAACATCTATTTTTTTATAAGAAATAGGTATTTATACATTATAATAATTTACTAGAGATAGTAAAGAGCAAATTAGGTAAAAGACATAAGCTTATTAAGGGCGTATGGGGAATGCCTAGGCTCTCAGAGGCGACGAAGGACGTGATAAGCTGCGAAAAGCTACGGGGATCGGCACACACGAATTGATCCGTAGATATCCGAATGGGGCAACCCACTACATTGAAGGTGTAGTACCCCCAATTTAAATTGGGGGGGCGAACCCGGAGAACTGAAACATCTAAGTACCCGGAGGAGAAGAAAACAACAGTGATTGCGCTAGTAGCGGCGAGCGAACGCGCAGGAGCCCAAACCAATAGGTTTACGGATCTATTGGGGTTATAGGACCGCGATATTCGATGCTTGCAGAATTGGAACAAGTTGGAAAGCTTGGCCGTAGACGGTGACAGCCCGGTACAAGTAATAATATAGTTATCGATAGTGGTATCCTGAGTAGTGCGGGGCACGTGAAACCCTGTATGAATTAGGCGGGACCATCCGCTAAGGCTAAATACTCCTGAGAGACCGATAGTGAACCAGTACTGTGAAGGAAAGGTGAAAAGAACCCTGAACAAGGGAGTGAAATAGACCCTGAAACCATACGCTTACAAGCGGTCGGAGTCAGCCACGGCTGATGACGGCGTGCCTTTTGCATAATGAGCCTACGAGTTACCGTTGCCAGCGAGGTTAATCTTTTTAAAGAGAGGAGCCGTAGCGAAAGCGAGTCTTAATAGGGCTACTAAGTTGGTATTGGTAGACGCGAAACCGAGTGATCTACCCTTGGGCAGGTTGAAGCTTTGTTAACCCAAAGTGGAGGACCGAACCCGTTGACGTTGAAAAGTCTTGGGATGACCTGAGGGTAGGGGTGAAAGGCCAATCAAACTCGGAAATAGCTCGTACTCCCCGAAATGCATTTAGGTGCAGCGATTATTTAGTTTTATAGAGGTAGAGCTACTGATTGGATGCGGGGGCTTCACCGCCTACCAATTCCTGACAAACTCCGAATGCTATAAAATGATTTTAATCAGTGAGGGCATGGGTGCTAAGGTCCATGTCCGAGAGGGAAAGAACCCAGACCATCAGCTAAGGTCCCCAAATGTATGTTAAGTTGAACAAACGCGGTTGAACTGCTTAGACAGCTAGGATGTTGGCTTGGAAGCAGCCATTCATTTAAAGAGTGCGTAACAGCTCACTAGTCGAGCGGTTCGGCATGGATAATAATCGGGCATAAACATACTACCGAAGCTATGGATTCTATATTAGATTATAGAGTGGTAGGGGAGCATTGTAACGGAGCTGAAGGTGTACTGCGAGGTATGCTGGATCGGTTACAAAAGAAAATGTAGGCATAAGTAACGATAAGACGGGCGAGAAACCCGTCCACCGAAAGACTAAGGTTTCCTCAGCTATGCTAATCAGCTGAGGGTTAGTCAGGACCTAACGCGAACCCGAAAGGGGTAGTGGATGGACAAGCAGTTAATATTCTGCTACCTGCTTTAAGATAAAAGCGACGGAGTCGGAAGGATAGCGCGTACTGACGGAATAGTACGTTGAACCACGAGTGATTGTGGGATAGTACACTTAAGCTACGGCGGCGGTGATAGCTATCTGCCCTGCTTCCAAGAAAAGCGATTAAAGCAGCCTGTACCGCAAACCGACACAGGTAGTTGGGATGAGAATTCTAAGGTGCTCGAGAGATTCATGGCTAAGGAACTAGGCAAAATAGACGCGTAACTTCGGGAGAAGCGTCGCCCCCAAGTTTACTTGGGGGCCGCAGTGAAAGAGTCCAGGCGACTGTTTATCAAAAACACAGGGCTATGCTAAATCGAAAGATGACGTATATGGCCTGACACCTGCCCGGTGCCGGAAGGTTAAGTGGAGGCGTTA
>CANLVH010000049.1 GCA_947494545.1 uncultured Mesonia sp.
CACTGCCTATAATAGCAGCTTCGCTATCGGTTAAATTAAATTCCGTAAAGCCATCGGCGTCGCCATCGTCACATACTTGTAATGGTGGTGGCGTGTTAAGCTCCGGTAAGGCCTCTACGTTTAAGGTAAAGGTGTTGTTTTGTGTAAAGTCAAACGCATCTACACATCCGGTTGCCGTGTTTTCTACCCGTACATAAATAGGCTGCTGGTTTATGATGTTCATATAGTTACTTGGTACGGCTATGGCATCAATACCGTCTTGCGCGTCTTGCTCTGAAATGTGGTAGGTTACCTCTAAATCTGTTGGGTCTTGCTCGCCGATAATGTTTTCGTAATTCTCGGTCAAATCAAAGAAGGCAAAACCGTCTGCGTTTTCGTCATCGCATACATATAGATCGTCCAACTCCCCGGCTATTTCCGGAGATGGGGTTACAATAAGTTGCAATGGTCGCACTACATAACAGCCGCTACCATCGTCTTGGTTTGGTCCGGTGTTTTCTACCCGTACCCAAATTACTTCTTCTGCATTGGCCGTGCCGTAAGGAACACTGGTGTCTATTGCACCAACGCCATTGGTAGCATCGTCTTGGGTTAAGTGGAAGCTGGCCGTTACATTGGGCTCGCCATTTAGAATGTCTTCTATAGCGGCTTCCAAATCAAATTCTTCAAAACCATCGTTATCCATATCACAGGCTTCCAAGGGTTCTAATTCTTCTTCTATACTTGGGTTTTGCGTTACTACCAAGGTTAAAGTCGTGGTGTTTTCACAGCCTTCCCCGCTTATTACCTTTACGGAAATGGTTTGCGGATTGCTTAAAGTATTTTCATAGGCTTCCGGCGTTTGTATCGGATTGTCGTTTTCCATAGCTGTGGCACTTTCGTAGAAAATTACTTCTAAGCTGGTATTGCCACCGGTTATTACCTCTATAGTTGTGGTTAAATCAAATTGGCCTATCCCATCTTCTAAGGTGCCGGCACTCGATTCACAAACATATAGCGGGTCCGGGTTGTTTACCTCCGGCATATCGCCCATAATCAAATCAAAGCTATCTACGCGTGTACAACCGGTCTCGTCGTTTTCTAGCAGCACCCAAATTGTAACCGGGGTCTGCCCTTGGTTGGAATAGGCTGTTGGGCTTCCTATCGGGTCGCTACCATCTTGTGCATCTTCTTCACTGGTGTGGTAGCTTACATTAAAGCTTGCCGGGTCTTGCTCGCCATAAATATTCGGTTCGTTTTCCGTAAGGTCGAAGATAGCTGTCGTGTTACCGTCATTATCGCAAACAAAAAGGTCTTCTAACTCGCCGATATCCGGTAACGGACTTACTTCTAAAGTAAGTTCTACCCAACGGTAGCAACCGGTAAGTACATTAGTGGCGCGCGCATAAATAACTTCTTCAAAGGCTTCTACGTTGCCGTAAAGTTCCGGTAGTTGGTTGATGGCTTGTCCGCCTTCGGCGTCTTCCGCAGTGCCGTAATAGGTTACTTCTATATCGGGCTCGCCATTGGTTATTAAAATATCTTGTGTGCTTAAATCAAATTCCGCAAAGCCATCGTTGTCATCATCACAGATTACATAGGGTTCCAAATCTTCACTTGGCGTTGGCGATGGTAATGGGTTTACTACCAAAGTTAGGGTAGTAAGTGCACTGCAGCCATTGGAGTCGGTTACTTCTACCGTGATGGTTTGTTCGTTTTC
>CANLVH010000050.1 GCA_947494545.1 uncultured Mesonia sp.
AACGGTCTTGTATATGGCTCGTAGCGTGTAAATTAGCGGTTGTTTTCGGATTAAGCACAAGCCAGATTTTTTAATTTTCTTATTATCTTTTTTATCAATAAGCCAAATTAAAAAATTTGGCGGACTTGCAAATATACCTTAACTTCGGCTTAAGCAACTAACTAGCTATGAGCTATATACGGTGTTGGCAGTTGTTTTTTTATATTTTGCTTAATTCTAATTCTTTAATTTCTTTAGTATTTTTATCCTGAAAAGTTAATTTAGCTTTTGGTTTATTCACTTTTAAAATTAAATTTAGAATTTCGCAGTAATCCATATTTTCATAATTAATAGTATCAAATTTTAAAATTTTATCTCCTAGGTTAATTTTGCCTTTTAATGAATTATCCCATATAATTCCAACTACAATTTCATTGTCATTATTTAAAATGGGTTCAATAGGCCACATTTTTTCAGCAAGTTCAATAGATTTTTTTTTATCAAAACTTTCTAACCAGAATCGTTCTTTTTTATAATCTAACGTAACTTTTCCATATTTCAATAATTCTGAACCAATTCGGGAAGTCTCGCCATATGTAGTTTTTGTAATCACATTTTTAAAATCTATATCTCCTATTTTTAATTTTGTGACTTTCAAAGCTAAATGTTCATTTTCATTTGCAGTACCAAATAAACCTACACTAAATGTACCGACATTTTTGGCTATGGTTTCAAATATATCTACTTGGGATCGAAGTTGATGATAAGCTGTGTTTGATATTATGTAAAAATTATTATCGCCACTATCAAATAATACATATCCATTTCCTTCGTGTTTTTCTTTTATCAGTTTTATTGGGATGAATGGACTACTTTGAATTTTGTTAACTTTCATCTCGATTGCATCTCGTTTTTTCAATCCCAAATTCTTACTATTATCTGTTAGAATAATTTCATTTTTTTGAGAGTCAAATTGAATTGTTGAATTTCTCAATAAATTACTACCAATAATACCGTCAATTTTGAAACACTCAAAAATAGGATTTAAGCCCTTTTTTGAGACAAATGCAGGAATTTCTTTAAATTTTATTTCATTAATTATAATCTCTGGTATGGATACAACTTCTAAACTATCTGTGATACCAGACTGGTCTTTTATTTTTACACTTCCAAGTTTATTAGTTTTAATCAAATCGTATAAATTTTCTGATATTGCTGTTGTCGCACCAGTATCTAATAGAAAATCATATTCATTTTGGTTAATTGAAACTTTGATTATTATTTTTCCATTTTTATTTTCATATTTCATTTTACTGAAATATTCTTTATTTTCCACAAAACCTTGATTAGCACTAATTGTTTGTTGCGAATAAGTTTTGATAAAAATTAAAAGCGAAACTATTATTAATAATTTACTGTTCATATTGTGTTCTTTTTAAATAACTGCCAACG
>CANLVH010000051.1 GCA_947494545.1 uncultured Mesonia sp.
TACTGAAATAAGTTGACCTTTTTTACGGTCTTTTTTGGTTGATTAACTACTACTTTTAGATAGTAAGTTCAGGTAAATTTACATTATTTTTTCGATAGGATCTGTATTTGATCGTTGGATTTTTGTGGACTTCAGCTGGCTTTCTTAAATCCAGGCTAAAATGTGTTCTTAGGTTATTGTAAATATACACTGCTTGTGCTGTCATTTTCTGCGCTAATTCAGTGTTTTTAATCGTTTTTTTTAGTCCATATTCATATTTAAGGGTTCTGTTAATTCGCTCTGCAACTGCGTTTTCATAAGGATCATACTGTTCGGTCATACTCATAACAATATTATTTTTTTCAGCAAATTGGGTGTATTTGGGGTTACAGTATTGAAAACCTCTATCGGAATGATGGATGAGTCTTTCACTTGGGTATTCTCTATTTTTAATGGCCATAGCGAGCGCATCTATGCAAAGGGATGTTCTCATATGGTTATCTAGTTTATAGCCCATAATTTGCTTGGAATAAGCGTCTGTAACAATTGCCAAATAATTATGACCGTATTGTGTTTTAATGTAAGTGATATCGCTTACCCATAATTGTTCTGGGCGAGTAGGAACCTGATCTTTAACTAGGTTTTTATATTTTTTGTACATATGGTTTGAGTTGGTGGTGGTGATGTAATTTTTACGTTTTGGAACTAAAAGATTATTGAGTCTTAAGAAACGGTAAAACTTATCCCTGCCAATCTTAATATCAGCGTTTATAAAGTCTTGCTTTAGTTCTGCATAAAGTTTAATCCCGCCCGTTTTTGAGCCTACTTTTTTACGGTAGTCCTTAACCAATTTGATTAACTTTTGATGGTCTATTTCTTGTTTTTGTTGTGCTTTGAGTCTTTTGTAGAAGGCTTGTTTAGATATCCCAAAACATAGAGCCACTTTCTTTTATACGTGCTTTTTTCTTTTGCTCTATCTCTTTTACTAATGTTTTGGGCAATGACTTTTTTGCCATATCTACCCCCGTAATAAGTTCCATATCAGCAATAATGTCTTGCTGAAAGTCTTTCTGAAACTCCAGTTCCTCAATCTTTTCCTTTAACTTTTTAATTTCATCGTTTTTACTCATACCATTACTTTGTTGTACTAAGGTACTGTATTTTCTTAACCAATAGGTAATAGTTGTTCTAGGAACATCATATTTTTTGGAAGCTTGCGTGCTAGAGATGTGTCCGGTTAGAATTTGGTCAACGACTAAAAGTTTGGTTTCTAGATTGACTTTTTGATAGCTTTTTTTTCGCCAGTGGTCTTTTTTTGTTTTCATAAGTGACTATAATTAAGGGTTTAATTTTTAGTCAACCTATTTCAGGAAAGTTCATTTT
>CANLVH010000052.1 GCA_947494545.1 uncultured Mesonia sp.
TAGATTTTAGTACAGGCTAATTATGTCTCAAATTTAAGGTAGAAAAAAGTTGGTTTTTACCTCAGTTCTTTGTTGTGTGGCGTTTTTATTTCAGATATATTTTTCTCGAATTTAAATTCAAATATTGTTGGTGTCCATAATCAATATTTTTATTATTTATATAATCTTCTTCATATTCAAACACTTCATTTTCTCTTAATCCACGTTGGAATTTTTTAATGAATATTTCCGTTCTTGATGGTACTAATTTGCATAATGTATACATAAGTTCCACATTATTATGTTCTTTTTCTTTTCTAGCAATTATAATTCTTAATTGGTTATCTATATCACTATTTGGATAACAATAATCAGAAAGATAACCGACAATTATTTTGTGATTAGAGTTAGATTTTAATAAAGAACTTTCAATTGTTCGAAAACTAAATTCCCAGTTACTTTCCAATTTCTTTTTTACCGAATCAAAGTTTTCTTTTTCGTAATCATATTGAATTATAATTTTGTAGTCATAGTGCTTGTTTTTAACATTTTCCAATGTAATGATGAATTCGCAACTTGGGTCTTGAGAAAAACAGTATGAAGGAATAAATATTAGAATAAAAAAAATTAATCTTAAGTATCGTTTCATTGTTTTATTTTAAATGACACACAACGTGTTTGTGTATGATTAGTTGCGTGGTTCAGCAACTAATTTAGTAAACTTTTACGAACCCGTGAAAATTCCGCAGGAATTTTCACAAGTAGGGAAGAACATAGCAATTAATTATACACGGTGTTGCCATTTCGTTGTTTTTATTCAGATTTTTAATTATTCCACTAAATTTCGTGTTCCACTATTCAGAGTTTAAGTGAATTCAGTCAGCGCTTTATTCCACAATATTTTTCAATTCCGATTGAGTGAGAAATTCCGCAACTTGCTAAATTCCACATTCAATTGTTTTTGAATTCAGAGTACTAATAAGATTTCAGAAATGCATTTATACTATTTCCCCAAACTGTCATTATCATTATTTCAATTATCTGAAAGAGTAGAATGAAAAGTATAACCTTATAAAACTTCTTCTCTTTTTTCCAAATCAGGATTATTACTGTTATTATTTGAATGATTCCGAATATTAGATTTAAAGTATAAATAGCTATATCTCCACCAGATACTCCAACATTTTTATAAAAAATAAATGAAAACATTAAAAATGAAATCAAACAATTTATTAGAATCCATTTATTTAATTTGGTCATATTTATTTGTCGGTTTTGAGTGCGTTCCGCAATGAATGGCAACGGTTTTGTGTATGAGTAGTAGCGAGATTTTAGCTCGGAACTTTTCTCTTTTTTAAAGCTATAAATTTATACTT
>CANLVH010000053.1 GCA_947494545.1 uncultured Mesonia sp.
AACGTGTTTGTATATGACAAGTAGCGTGCAAAAAAGCGCTAATTTTTCGGTTGAGCTACAAGCCAATTTTTTTGTTTAAGTTTTTATCTTTAAATTTCTAAAACGCCAAAAATAAAAAATTGGCGACTTTCCAAATATACCAAAATTTCCGATTTAGAAATGACGCAGCTATTTGTTATATACGGTGTTGTGGTGCGTTTTTTTATTCATTCACTTCTGTTTCTCCAAATTTATTAAGTTTGATTAATTCCGAAAAAAGCTTTTCATATTCTCTGTCAAATTGTAATCGAAAAAGTCCTTTTATCAGCTCGGTATCTTGAGTTGTAAACATATCAAGCCATCTAATTTCTTTTTCTTTTCCAAACCCGAAAAAGGTTTTTTTCTTTTTTGGGTAAATATATCCAATAATAAACCCGTATTCTCTTTGGTTACCCGATATGGATACCCAAAATATTCTGTTTTCTTTTTCATCTACTACTGAAATCGTTGGCGAAACTTTATCGGGATATTCTTTTACTCTTTTAAGTTCATCCAACCACGGAAATTGTTCAAATTCCGTTATTAAATTGTTATAATTGATATTTCCCTTTAAGTCCTTTTGGTCAAAATCATATCCAGCTTTTTGAACGTTCCAAGTGAAGTTGTCTGTTGCCATATTTTTTCAGTTTGATGTTTTTATTTCGGCATAAATCTTTTTGGGTTTTCATTTTCAATTTTATTTCCTGCCATAGGTTTTTGGATGTTTAAGTGAGATGTATGTTTTTCAAGTTGTTTATGAATAATTTTCTCTAATTCGGAAAAATCGAATTTTAATGAGTTTGAAGTTATACTTATTGGTGAGCCATATATGTTATAATTGGCTTTCATTGCAACTTTCCCCGCTTTACCTTTTTTTTGTTCAATATATTCTTCAGGATTTTTGACATCAATCAGCATAAACTTCTGTGAGTAAACTTCTTCAATTCGTACTCCAACAATATCCGTCCATTTTATCAATCCAACGCTTGTTGCATTTGAGTTGTCAACAATTCCATTTTCATTTATTATCAGTCCATATTTTTTGTCAAAAAGTTTTTTGAAAGCGAAAACAGCACAAAATCCAAAAAAAATAGTTGCGGAAATTCCCACTGTTTGAATTAAGGTTTCATTCGTTCGCCTAATCGATAAAAATTGTTCAGGTTCAAGAAGAAACCAGATGCCAATAATCACGATAATTACCGCTCCGAAGAATAAAAGTAAAATTTTCTTTTTGCTTAAAGGTATTTTTATTTCATTGTTCATTCCCGTTTTTTTTTAAATGCACCACAACGGT
>CANLVH010000054.1 GCA_947494545.1 uncultured Mesonia sp.
GGGACTATCTTACAAAGTGTGTAAGTTAAAAAATAGCTGGGGCCGGCCCCAGCTATTTTTTTAATTTTAATATTTAAATTCACACATTATGAAGAAAGAAGATTTATTAGACGACGATTTTTTAAAGCAGTTCAAGAGCGGTGAGGAGCTCAATGGTTTTCTCAAAGAAATTCAAAAGCGGGGCATCGAGAAAATGCTTGAGGGAGAACTTGACGCCCACCTGGACTATGTAAAACACCAAAAATCCAAAGGTGGCAACGCGCGCAACGGTCAATCCAAAAAAAAGGTGAGGTCCTCATTTGGGGAAACAGAGATCGAAGTTCCCAGGGACAGAAACGCCTCTTTTGACCCTGTGGTAGTTCCTAAGCGGGGGAATATGGTTGATGGCATAGAGAACGTCATTGTATCACTCTATGCAAAGGGAATGAGCAACAGCGACATCGAAGAACAAATAAGCGAGGTTTACAATTTTGATATTTCGACATCCACCATATCGCGGATAACTGAAAAAATAAGCGGTGATATAACCGCTTGGCAGAACCGTCCCCTGGAACCGGTCTACTTGATTGTTTGGATGGACGGTATTGTCTTCAAGGTGCGTGAAGACTCAAAAGTGATCAACAAGACCGTTTATATTGCCGTAGGATTGCGCCGAGACGGCAAAAAAGAAGTCCTTGGACTTTGGCTTGGCAAAAATGAATCGGCGGCTTTTTGGATGGGCGTGATGACCGATATCAAAGCCCGTGGCACACAGGATATCTTGATAACGGCAACGGATAACCTGAACGGGTTTACCCAGACCATAAAGAGTGTTTTCCCGGAATCAAAAACCCAAATATGCGTGGTGCACCAGATAAGGAATGCCTGCAAATATGTGGTATGGAAGGACAAAAAGGCTTTTTCCAGAGATATGAAACATATCTACAATGCGCCAAACCAAAACGCCGCCAAGGCTGCCCTTGAGGATTTTGCCGAAAAATGGGGCGATAAATATTCCTACGCTGTGAAAAGCTGGCGGGACAACTGGGAAGACCTTACAGTATTCTTTGAGTTCCCAATGGAAATAAGAAAAATAATCTATACCACAAACCTAATTGAAAACCTTAACGGCAAGATCAGAAAGTATACCAAAAACAAACTTTCCTTCCCGACCGATGAAGCTGTTATGAAATCCGTATATTTGGCCGTAAGGGAAGTGACCAAAAAATGGTCGATGCCAGTCAGGAACTGGGGCATAATATTAAACCAGTTCTTAACGATCTATGAAAAAAGGGTAAGGTTATAGCTAAAAG
>CANLVH010000055.1 GCA_947494545.1 uncultured Mesonia sp.
TTTTCTTTCTTAAAATACTTGAATATTAAAATAGGATAGAGGATTTTTAAAATCAACGACTTAACTTAGCTGTAACGTGTTTGTATATGGCCAGTAGCGTGCAAAGAAGCGATTATGTTTCGGTTAAGCCCAAGCCAAGTTTTTTGTTTTAAGTTTTTACCTTTAAATTTCTAAAACGCCAAAAACAAAAAATTGGCGACCAACCAAATATACACAAATTATCGATTTAGAAAAGACACAGCTATTGGCTATATGCGGTGTTATGTGGCGTATTTATTTTCCAATAAAAGTCATCCTTAAATTATGTTTAGTTCTAACACGTTTTCCTCTGATAATACCGGGTTTCCAATTCGGATAATTTGTTTTAATATAGTTGACCGCAATGTTATATAGCTGTTTTTCAAATTTTTCATTATGTTTTAAATTAGCAATATAATTACTATTGTAAAATTTTGAAATTGTTCCATTTCTTTCAATAATGAAACTCAAGTCGATTGCAGGCCAAGTTTTTGCTAATTCTGTTTTTTTTAAATTTAAATTTTCTATATCTAAAGTGGTTTCTAAATAATCTTTCTTATTTAAAACTAGTTTTGGTTCTTCATCACAATACCAATAAGTAATCGCTAATTTATTTTTTAAAATATGCTCTAAGAATAAACTATCGGCTTTATTATTCAGTTTATCTTTAAATTTTGCACCATATTTTTTCAGTAAAGCTTTATCCATATACACTCCATAACAGCCTTCTGTTTGACCATCATAAACAATGCAATTAGGAAGATTTTTTTTATATTTAAGGTTTAATTCTTTACAAAGTTTTTTTAAATAAATTGTATTTCTTTTAGGGTAAATATTATGATCATAATAAACTAGTTTTCCATTTGCAATGTCTTTTTTAGCTCTTTTAATTTCTTTTATACAGAGCGTATCGGTGATTTTAGGATTATTAATATATTCTTTTTTAGAAATCGTTTTATTAAATACTGTATCTTGAACAATATTAGAAACGTCTGTAGTAGTATTTTTTGCAGGGTTTTCCTTTTCTAAACAACTTATATTTAGAAGAACGATGACTAATATGATAAGTGAATTTCTCATATGACACATAACGGTCTTGTATATGGCTCGTAGCGTGTAAATTAGCGGTTGTTTTCGGATTAAGCACAAGCCAGATTTTTTAATTT
>CANLVH010000056.1 GCA_947494545.1 uncultured Mesonia sp.
GAATGAGTAGTGTAGCGGTGAAATGCATAGATATTACTCAGAACACCGATTGCGAAGGCAGATCACTAATAATATACTGACGCTGATGGACGAAAGCGTAGGTAGCGAACAGGATTAGATACCCTGGTAGTCTACGCCGTAAACGATGGTCACTAGCTGTTCGGACTAATTGCGGTCTGAGTGGTTAAGCGAAAGTGATAAGTGACCCACCTGGGGAGTACGTTCGCAAGAATGAAACTCAAAGGAATTGACGGGGGCCCGCACAAGCGGTGGAGCATGTGGTTTAATTCGATGATACGCGAGGAACCTTACCAGGGCTTAAATGTAGTCTGACAGTCCCCGAAAGGGGATTTTCTTCGGACAGATTACAAGGTGCTGCATGGTTGTCGTCAGCTCGTGCCGTGAGGTGTCAGGTTAAGTCCTATAACGAGCGCAACCCCTGTGGTTAGTTGCCAGCGAGTAATGTCGGGAACTCTAGCCAGACTGCCGGTGCAAACCGCGAGGAAGGTGGGGATGACGTCAAATCATCACGGCCCTTACGTCCTGGGCCACACACGTGCTACAATGGTAGGGACAGAGAGCAGCCACTTCGCGAGAAGGAGCGAATCTACAAACCCTATCACAGTTCGGATCGCAGTCTGCAACTCGACTGCGTGAAGCTGGAATCGCTAGTAATCGCATATCAGCCATGATGCGGTGAATACGTTCCCGGGCCTTGTACACACCGCCCGTCAAGCCATGAAAGCCGGGGGTACCTGAAGTCGGTTGCCGCAAGGAGCCGCCTAGGGTAAGACTGGTAATTGGGGCTAAGTCGTAACAAGGTAGCCGTACCGGAAGGTGCGGCTGGAACACCTCCTTTCTAGAGCATACATATTTATATGTATCGCAATATTTAGAAGCTTTTTTATTAGGGAGCTTAAGATATTGCTGTTTGGTCTTAATATCTGTCAATTATTTTAAAAATGCAGTCTCATAGCTCAGCTGGTTAGAGCGCTACACTGATAATGTAGAGGTCGGCAGTTCGAGTCTGCCTGAGACTACGAAGTAGGCGAAGAAGGACGAGAAGCCTGTGCTGAGCGCAGTCGAAGTAATTCTGCCTGAGACTACGAATAAAATGATTAATTATTAATTTATAATTAGTAATTAAAAGAAGTTCATTT
>CANLVH010000057.1 GCA_947494545.1 uncultured Mesonia sp.
CCAAATTGGTAATCTTCTTGGGTGGCATAATAATATACGGTATAATCTGCCGGGTCTAAGCTTCCTAAAATAGCATCTGTATATACATTTAAATCGTATACTGCAGTATTGCCACCGGGTTCATCAGAACACAGCTCTTCTGCAAATTGCGTTTGGGCTATCTCCGGTCTTGGTTTTACCGTGATACGTACTTGACCAATATCGCCCATATTATA
This sequence comes from uncultured Mesonia sp., assembly GCA_947494545.1. GTDB lineage: Bacteria > Bacteroidota > Bacteroidia > Flavobacteriales > Flavobacteriaceae > Mesonia. Next base: position 216 of record CANLVH010000057.1, read on the forward strand.
ACAGCCGGTCTCGTTATAAACCACCCGGATGTATAAAATATCATCGGTGGTGGCAGTAAAGCCTGCTGCTGAGCTTATCGGGCTTACCCCATCTTCTGCATCTTGCTCTGTAGCGTGGTAGGTTACCGTGTAGTCTTCTATAGCTTGACTTTGGTTACTTGCATCCGGATCTAACAGCGGAATATTTTCTGTTGGGTCGCCATTGCCGTCATCGTAATTATACAGGTTACCGGTAATGTCTTCCGGAATAACTACTGCGGTTCCTGTTGTACCGTCTTCACACAGGGTATAACCAAACGGATCGCCTAGTGGGTTGAGTTTTGGCTCGGGTACCACGATGATTTCAAAAGGTACTACCACGTGGCAGAAGTTGCCGTTTACCCCACTGTTTACCCGTACATAAATTATCTGTACATTGGTTGGGTTGCCACTGGCATCTTCTATATTATAAGCCGGCTCGTTTACATAGGCTTCCGGGCTTGCTATCAAGTCGTCTTCGTCTGCGGTTTCTGCGCCAATTTCCGTAACATAGTATGCTAAATCTACGTTTTCCGGTCCGGCAATCAAGTTACCACTTGTGGTAAGATCAAAAGGTTCTGCTGCTATACCATCTTCATCATCGTCACATTGTTCTTGGCTTAACACTTCTATATCAGTCTCTGATGGACTTGGCAAGGGCAACACGCGTATTGTTAGCGTTATGGTGCTGGCACACATTGCCTGGGTTGCCCCATCGGTTACTTCTATATAGATAGTTTGTGCGTTGCTGGTATTGGTATAGGCTTGCGGATTGTCTATCGGGGTACCGTTTTCATAATCGCTTTGCGAAGCGTAGTACACAAACTCCAGGTTACCCGGGATTGGTGCACTGCCTATAATAGCAGCTTCGCTATCGGTTAAATTAAATTCCGTAAAGCCATCGGCGTCGCCATCGTCACATACT
>CANLVH010000058.1 GCA_947494545.1 uncultured Mesonia sp.
GATGCTATTTTAGGAAGCTTAGACCCGGCAGATTATACCGTATATTATTATGCCACCCAAGAAGATTACCAATTTGGTGGAGAGATAGAAGACCCGGCCAATTATGAGGTAACCGATGGGCAAACGGTATATGCAGCAGTAATAGACCAAGCCACACTTTGTGAGTCTGCTCAACCGGCAGAGATTAACTTTGAAATAAACGAACAACCGGTAGTAGACATCAGCGACCAAGGCGGAATAATTTGTGTGGGCGATCCGGATGTTACCGGAGCAGATTATAGCCCAATCACAATAGCCACAGGCTTAGACCCGGCTATATATAACTTTAGTTGGAGCTTAGATGGCAGTACCTTAACCGGAGAAACCGGTGCCAGTATAACGATAGACCCGGCAGCACCCGGTAATTATGGTCCCGGCACCTATACGGTAACGGTAACCAATGCAGCAAGTGGCTGTAGCAATAGCAGTAGTGCTACCCTTACCGGCAGCACAGCTCCAACCTTCTCGGTAGAACGTTTAAATTTAGATTTTGACCAGGAGCATGCCATTCGGGTGTATAATGTAGAAGGTAGTGGTAGCTATGAGTTTAGACTGGATAATGGTCCTTGGATAGCGTATAACAACGAAGCCGGCGAACTGCTTTTTGAAGACGTAGACCCCGGCGAACACACGATATACGGAAGAGATACCGGCGGTTGTGGTGTACGTGCAGAAACAATCTTGTTTATAGATTACCCGGATTTCTTTACACCAAACGAAGACGGTTATAACGATACTTGGAATATTATCGGTTTAGGTCCCTTAAACCAAGGCGCAAAGATCTTTATCTTTGACAGGTACGGAAAACTCTTAAAGCAGATAAGTCCACAAGGTCCTGGATGGGATGGTACCTATAACGGTAACCCTTTACCTTCTAGCGATTATTGGTTTAGAATAGAATATGTAGAAACCCTAAATGATGGTAGTGTAGTGCCAAGAGAATTTAAAGGCCACTTTACCTTAAAACGATAGTGGAGAGAGGGTAAAGATTATTTAAAAACAAACCGGTTTTGTT
>CANLVH010000060.1 GCA_947494545.1 uncultured Mesonia sp.
GGGCACTTGGGCCTTGGCGGCTTAGATGTCTTTTATGTAGCCGATAATGGAGAAGTAAAGAATATGGGCACGCCTATAAACAGTAGTGGCGATGATTTTTCCTACAGTTTTGACTATACCAGCCAAAAAGGCTTTGTAAGCTCTAACCGCAGTGGTTTGGCAGAGAATGTAGCCAATGACAACATTTATCAGGTAGTACAAATCCAACCACTTAAAGAGATAGAAGTGATGGCAATGGTAATCAATGCAGAGACGGGAGAGCCGGTTAGTGGTGCTAGTGTAGTTGTGTACGATAAGCAAGAGCAAGAAGTAGCCAGTGCAATGACCAACTTGCAAGGTAATACCAATTTTACCCTTACGGGGAAGAAAGGGTATATGCTGCAAGTAAACGCTGATGAATATGAAAGCAATGGCGCACCGGTAGACAAAGAAGAAGGTCAAGCTAAAGTTACAATAGAGTTGGAGCCAATTGAGAAAATGATCCAAGAAGAAGAGATTGTATTAGCGCCAATATACTTTGATTTTGACAAGGCCGATATCCGCAAACAAGCAGCCTTTGAGTTAGACAAGTTGGTATCTATAATGAAGAAGCACCCGGATATGGAAATCAAGGTAGAAGCCCATACCGATAAGCGCGGACCGAAAACTTACAACCAACAACTCTCAGAGCGTAGGGCTAAGAGCACGGTAGATTATGTGGTATCACAAGGTATAGACAAATCCCGTATAAACTGGGAAGCCTTTGGGGAGTCTAAACCAAAAGTAGAATGCGACAACTGTACAGAAGAACAATACCAAGAAAATAGAAGGTCT
>CANLVH010000061.1 GCA_947494545.1 uncultured Mesonia sp.
TAGATTTTAGTACAGGCTAATTATGTCTCAAATTTAAGGTAGAAAAAAGTTGGTTTTTACCTCAGTTCTTTGTTGTAGCACGTTTTTTTATTCCACATTATACTTAAAAATAGGTAAATCAATTTTGTCAATATTAACTTCATTCACGAAATAAAATTGATTTTCCCAATTATTTTCCCAAGCTAAAACTCCGTAAGTTTTATTAAACAAAATCGGTCCAACTCCATCCATAATCGGTTCTGTCAGTTCGTATTTGTCAAAATTAAATTCAGTCCGATAATTGTCAGAATCCACCACGTTGAATTTGTCAGGTCCAAAATATAGATTTGAATTTAGTTTATTAAATCGGAAAGTCATATTTCTGGTCGAATCTTTAAGATTATTATACTTAAAAATTCTAACACTATCTCTTTCCAATATTTTCAATTCGTAATCCGTTTTAGTTTCCAAGGAATCAAATTCGTAAACATATAAAATCCGATTTACAATTTTAATTCCGTCATCTTTATTTAAATCCGTATTCGCTCTTTTTCCCATTGAAGTTGCAATGAAAATGGTTATTGCAATTAGTGCTAAACTTGCAATTCCAACGAGAATTAATAATATGTTCCAGATTTTTTTCAAATGTGCTACAACGGTCTTGTATATGGCTCGTAGCGTGTAAATTAGCGGTTGTTTTCGGATTAAGCACAAGCCAGATTTTTTAATTT
>CANLVH010000062.1 GCA_947494545.1 uncultured Mesonia sp.
ATAAAGATGTTTTTAGGTATTGTAAAATATTTAAGAAACAACGATGAAGAGTTTGATCCTGGCTCAGGATGAACGCTAGCGGCAGGCCTAACACATGCAAGTCGAGGGGTAACATAGAGTGCTTGCACTCTGATGACGACCGGCGGATGGGTGAGTAACGCGTATACAATCTACCTGTAACAGGGGTATAGCCCGAAGAAATTTGGATTAACCCCCCATAGTATTGTAGACCGGCATCGGTTTACAATTAAAACCTTGGTGGTTATAGATGAGTATGCGTCCCATTAGTTAGTTGGTAAGGTAACGGCTTACCAAGGCAGCGATGGGTAGGGGTCCTGAGAGGGAGATCCCCCACACTGGTACTGAGACACGGACCAGACTCCTACGGGAGGCAGCAGTGAGGAATATTGGACAATGGGAGCAATCCTGATCCAGCCATGCCGCGTGCAGGAAGACTGCCCTATGGGTTGTAAACTGCTTTTACAGAGGAAGAATCGCCATTACGTGTAATGGTTTGACGGTACTCTGGGAATAAGGATCGGCTAACTCCGTGCCAGCAGCCGCGGTAATACGGAGGATCCGAGCGTTATCCGGAATCATTGGGTTTAAAGGGTCCGTAGGCGGGCAGTTAAGTCAGTGGTGAAAGTCTGTCGCTTAACGATAGAATTGCCATTGAAACTGATTGTCTTGAGTTATTATGAAGTGGTT
>CANLVH010000063.1 GCA_947494545.1 uncultured Mesonia sp.
CCAGGTATGCTCGTTAGCAAGGTTAGTTGCTGTTGCTGTTCTTGTTTGACAAGCTCCAGTAAGCGAGCTTCAATTCCCTTGACCTCTTTGTCCAAATGTTTGAGATCACGCTTTAAAGACCTGTAAACATACTTAGAGGGAATACCTAGAACTTCCTCTCCGTGAAGTTTATTCTTTGTGGCGGTTCGCTTCTTTAGGTAACTATCCAGAAGTCGAAAAAGCTGAAGGCATTCTGCCTGTACATCATTAAGTGCATTATAAAGCGCCACTTCAGTAGATAACCCATAATCACAAATAGCCTTGGCATCGCTCTTATCGGTCTTTATTTTTGATAATTTCATCTGAATAAAACGCTTAACTGACAAAGGGTTTACTACCGATACCGGTATACCGTTTTTGTAAAGAAACTGTGCAAGTCGATAATGGTAATACCCGGTGGCTTCCATCACTACCAAAGTGTCTACTGCTAATGTGCTGACAAATAATTTAAATCCTGAAGAATCATTCTTAAATTGAGAATGACCTCCTTCACTGCCATAAACATCAAAAACATCTTTACTGATATCAACTCCAAAAGTTTCTTTATATTTATCCATAAGAACTGATTTTATGAAAGAGCATACTACCGTGATCACAACAACTTGAAAACGAGGTCTAAAGCCTCA
>CANLVH010000064.1 GCA_947494545.1 uncultured Mesonia sp.
CAACGGTTTTGTGTATGAGTAGTAGCGAGATTTTAGCTCGGAACTTTTCTCTTTTTTAAAGCTATAAATTTATACTTATTTTTCGTTTTTCAACACAGACTTCGCTATTACTTATACATAGTGTTACAGCTAGGTTTTTATTTCGATTTAACTCAGGTTCTACATTTCAATTCAACTTAAAATCCTCTAAAAAATGCAATTTTTTTCGACGCGCTTTGCTTTTCATCGTTTTATATTTCACAAAATTGATTTTACTCAACTATAAATTCGATCAACTAGCTTAAGTCATATTTTCACAACGATTTTCAAGTCTGCTGGTTTCGTTTAGCTTTTTATTTTTCTCCAGTTAAAAATCCGTTTGGCTGGTTTTCTGATTTTCTCCGTAGCGATTTTCAATTCCAGACCTTTTGGCGAGCTCGTCTAAAATCTTAGTACAAATTCCATTTGGTAAGCGACAGAATTCAGTCCTATTTTCTGAGTGATTTTTTCGATTCTGATATTTTCTTTCTTAAAATACTTGAATATTAAAATAGGATAGAGGATTTTTAAAATCAACGACTTAACTTAGCTGTAACG
>CANLVH010000065.1 GCA_947494545.1 uncultured Mesonia sp.
ATTGGTCTCAAAAAAGGGATTTAAACCCTGCAATTTTATTGCAGCACTTTAGTAGTGCGAAAAAATCTATATTTTCGTACTATGAGTTATCAAAGAAAAGGCTCCCATACAGTAAGTTATTTAACGTGCCATATTGTTTGGGTCACAAAATATAGGTACAAGGTACTTCGAGGGGATGTTCAAACTCGTTGTCGTGAACTTTTAATCCAAATTTGTGAGGCGGAAGGTATAGAAATACTGAAAGGAGTAGTTAGTTCGGATCACGTTCATATGCACATTGAATATGCTCCAAAATTGAATGTAAGTAGCATATTGAAAAAACTCAAAGGACGAACCTCAAGGAAACTTCAACAAGAATTCCCGAAACTGAAAGAGCGTTATTGGGGGCAACATTTTTGGGCAAGCGGTTACGGAGTATGGAGTACTGGGAATATTACCGATAAAATGGTCAATGAATATTTGGAACATCACCGTCGAAATTCGAGTGATAATTCCAATTTTATATTGGAATAGTAAAGGGGGACTTTCAGTCCCCAGTATTAATAAACCTCTGCACT
>CANLVH010000066.1 GCA_947494545.1 uncultured Mesonia sp.
ATTAATATTTTAGCTTGTCTAATTCTGAGATTACTTCTAATTATAAGTACATGGAAATTGAAAAAAGTATAACCTATATTTTATGGATAGGAACATTCGTTATGATTTCACTAGCAATCATGGTGTTTTCTCTAACTTATTTTTATCAAAAAAGAGTACAAAAAATTAAAATTGAGGAAGCCAAAAAACTACTTAGTGCTTCTCTTCAATCTGAAGAAAAGGAGAGAAAAAGAATTGCATCGGATTTGCACGATGGTGTGCTTGGAGATCTGAATGCTGTACGAAATTTTATAGCTGTACTTGTTCAAACAGAAACTAAAAATCAAAATTTACTAGAAGAAATAAAATCTTCACTAGATACAACAGTTACAAATATTCAGAATATTAATTATAATTTAATGCCGCCGTTATTATTAAAAGATGGTTTATACGAAACTTTACAATCTCACATTAAACGCATTGAATTATTTGAAGAATGCACAATTCTTTTTGAAATGAAGCAGGTATCTGATATGGTAATTTCTTCTAACTA
>CANLVH010000067.1 GCA_947494545.1 uncultured Mesonia sp.
CACAACGTCCCGTATAAAAACAGTGCGAGCTGGCGAGCTTGATTGTCCGCAGGACAATCAGGCGCTGCAAGCGAGCAATGAGTTTCGATTCAAGACAGGTTTGAGCATTGTTTTTATATATTGTTGGGCACTGGCTTTTTCTTAGTTTTTGATTGTCCGCCTCCTGTTTAGTATTGTCAGTCCGATAGCTATAGCTATTCCACCGATCAGTAATATAAACCACCAATATGGCAACACCCAAAATGCAAAATACTCCAAAGTCCGCGGCAGATTTTCAAAATAATTCCCTTCCATTTCAAGGTGTTCCATTCCTTCATTTATGGAAAATATATAAAGAATCAGTGCTAACCCCAACAAAGTAAGCAGAAGAAATTTTGAAAAGTTTTTTATCATAAGTCCGATATAGTATTGTCTGCGTCAAGATTTTTTTAGCTTGTGCCCAACGGTTT
>CANLVH010000068.1 GCA_947494545.1 uncultured Mesonia sp.
TTTATTTCTTGCGATACTATAAGAACTGCTACTTTCGATCAGTATTCTTATCAAAAGGCTACTGAAATTAAGGTTGAAACCAATCAGTTGCTGGATAATGCAATTTATCCCTATGAAGATTACGAAAACGAAATCAAAGATTTAAAAAGTGAACTTGATAAGATTGTCGAGTATGAAAAAAATAAGCCTTACAATGATATTAGTTTAAGAATGTGGGAAATTTTATCGGATGATGAACGAAATTTATTAGCTGGTTTCTTGAGAAGATGGGAACAGGAGGAACAAATGTCTAAAGTTTTTGTAGACGAAGCGAGATCCCAAATTTTAGAAGCTATAGATATCATCATTAAGTATGAATCTAATAAAGATAAAGAATCTAAAGATCAATTAATGAACTTAATAATGAACTACTAAAAATGGA
>CANLVH010000069.1 GCA_947494545.1 uncultured Mesonia sp.
CACGTTTACATACTCCAATGTTCAGATAATTCCTTATATACAGGAATTACTAATAATTTGAACAAACGTTTACTGGAACATCAAGCTGGCATAAATAAGACTGCTTACACCTATAAAAGAAGACCAGTCAGTTTAGTATTTTCTCAAGAATTTCAAGATGTTTTACAAGCAATCTACTTCGAGAAAAAGATAAAAGGATGGACGAAGGCAAAAAAACAGGCTTTGATTAATCAAGATTGGGATAGGTTACAACTATTAGCAGAATGTAGAAATGCAACCCACTATAAATTTAAACCAGATTAAAATTAACCAATACCAATCTAATCCAATTGTCAGTCTGAGTGCAGTCGAAGACCATTCAAAAGCAAAAGCTTCGTCTGCGTTCGCTGTAATAAAAATGGCGGTCAG
>CANLVH010000070.1 GCA_947494545.1 uncultured Mesonia sp.
CGAAGTAATTCTGCCTGAGACTACGAATAAAATGATTAATTATTAATTTATAATTAGTAATTAAAAGAAGTTCATTTAAATATATTGAAAGGAAATTCTAGAAGTTGAGTAGTAGTTGTATCTAACTACTAACTACTATGTACTAACTACTAGTATATGGGGGATTAGCTCAGCTGGCTAGAGCGCCTGCCTTGCACGCAGGAGGTCATCGGTTCGACTCCGATATTCTCCACCAGAAGTGGATGGTTCGTCCCGATAGCTATCGGGACCGATATTCTCCACACTTGAAAGTATAATGTATGTTGTATACTGTATATTGATTTAAAAGTCATTATATAATTTTACATTATATATTATACAATCAAAAACG
>CANLVH010000071.1 GCA_947494545.1 uncultured Mesonia sp.
TTTGGGGATTGGGTTTTCATTTGTTTTTCGTTTTTGAGTAATCGTTGTTCGTTTTTAGTTTTTTGTTGGGCGTTTTTCGTTGATTTAAAAGAAAATAGCAAGGAACGCGAGAGGACTCGCGCATCAGCGTTGTTATTCGTTTTTCGTTTGGCGTTTTTTGTTGAATGGTGTATTGGTTGACCCCCTTGTTTACCCCCTAAGAGGGGGAAGGGTTTTTTGTGGTTTGCGATTAGGTTGTTTGTTTTCATTGATTATTGGTTTATTGGTGTATTCGTATAATCGTGTAGTCGAGTATTCGAGTATTGGTGTAACCGTGTATTTGGGGATTGGGTTTTCATTTGT
>CANLVH010000072.1 GCA_947494545.1 uncultured Mesonia sp.
TTTATTTTTGATATTCCTGCTGCTAACAGCGCATTCATTTCAAATAGATCTTTTTGGCTTTTTAGCAACCACTCATATTCTTCTATATCTATTTCTTTATTGGCAAGAAGTTGCGTCCATCGTTTTAATTTATCTTTTGAGTTTTCCAGAAACGTATTCACTATTTCTTCACCCGAATCTTCAAAGTCTGTAAAGTCATTTTTCACCAACTCTAAAAGATTTACTTTTACCTGTTTTAAAATTTCTTCAAAATCCATTTTTAGTAGTTCATTATTAAGTTCATTAATTGATCTTTAGATTCTTTATCTTTATTAGATTCATACTTAATG
>CANLVH010000073.1 GCA_947494545.1 uncultured Mesonia sp.
TTTGATAAAAATTAAAAGCGAAACTATTATTAATAATTTACTGTTCATATTGTGTTCTTTTTAAATAACTGCCAACGTGTTTGTATATGGCAAGTAGCGGCGCAAAAAGGCAACTACTTTTCGGTTTACGAAAGCCAATTATTGTTGTGCGTTTTTATATTTTCCAACTAAAATGCCAAAACAAAAATTGGCGAACTTCCAAATATACCGAAATTTCCGGTTTATAACCAAACCCCGCTATTTGCTATATACGGCTTAAGTTTGTTTTTCATTAATTTTATAGTATAAATCAGAAAGAACAAAGAGAGGATTAAGGTTAT
>CANLVH010000074.1 GCA_947494545.1 uncultured Mesonia sp.
TAGACTGACATTTGGGAACAAGTTAAACATTTTTTGCTTTTTGAATGGTCTTCGACTGCGCTCAGACTGACATTTGAACTGACCGCCATTTTTATTACAGCGAACGCAGACGAAGCTTTTGCTTATGAATGGTCTTCGACTGCGCTTAGACTGACATTTTGGGAACAAGTTAAACATTTTTTGCTTTCAAACGGTCTTCGACTGCGCTCAGACTGACATTTGAACTGACCGCCATTTTTATTACAGCGAACGCAGACGAAGCTTTTGCTTTTGAATGGTCTTCGACTGCACTCAGACTGAC
>CANLVH010000075.1 GCA_947494545.1 uncultured Mesonia sp.
GTCGTCTTCGTCTGCGGTTTCTGCGCCAATTTCCGTAACATAGTATGCTAAATCTACGTTTTCCGGTCCGGCAATCAGGTTACCACTTGTGGTAAGATCAAAGGGTTCTGCTGCTATACCATCTTCATCGTCGTCACATTGTTCTTGGCTTAGCACTTCTATATCAGTCTCTGATGGACTTGGCAAGGGCAACACGCGTATTGTTAGCGTTATAGTGCTGGCACACATTGCCTGGGTTGCCCCATCGGTTACTTCTATATAGATAGTTTGTGCGTTGCTGGTATTGGTATA
>CANLVH010000076.1 GCA_947494545.1 uncultured Mesonia sp.
CGCAGTCGAAGCCCATTTTTTAACTCCTTAACTCTTTAACTTTTTCTCTCTTTAACTATCATCTAATAAAGCAATCAAGTTAATTTCAAATTGTGTCAGGCTGAGCGCAGTCGAAGCCCATTTTTTAACTCCTTAACTCTTTAACTTTTTCACTCTTTAACTTTTTCACTCTTTAACTTTTTCACTCTTTAACTTTTTAACTCTCCTCTAATAAAGCAATCAAGTTAATTTCAAATTGTGTCAGGCTGAGCGCAGTCGAAGCCCATTTTTTAACTCCTTAACT
>CANLVH010000077.1 GCA_947494545.1 uncultured Mesonia sp.
GGAATAAATTTGAACAACGAAGCTGATGAAAAACTGTTTTGGGAAAACATTCAAAATATCGACACTCTAGTTTCCTCAAAGGAGCTAAATATAACTGATGTTTTACTTGGTTGGGGGAGATGACATCAAAGCTAAACCATATTTTGCGCCAAGCATTTATGCTATTTATGATCGACTGAAAAAACACGGGTCAAATTATTTTGCTTTTAGAATAAACAAATCTGGAAATCCAAGCCATCCATCACCAATGACTATTAACACAAAATATA
>CANLVH010000078.1 GCA_947494545.1 uncultured Mesonia sp.
CCAAATTGGTAATCTTCTTGGGTGGCATAATAATATACGGTATAATCTGCCGGGTCTAAGCTTCCTAAAATAGCATCGGTATATACATTTAAATCGTATACTGCAGTATTGCCACCGGGTTCATCGGAACACAGCACTTCTGCAAACTGCGTTTGGGCTATCTCCGGTCTTGGTTTTACGGTGATACGTACTTGACCAATATCGCCCATATTATAACAGCCGGTCTCGTTATAAACCACCCGGATGTATAAAATATC
>CANLVH010000079.1 GCA_947494545.1 uncultured Mesonia sp.
GACTCAAAATATGCTATTTAGCCTTAATTCAATTTCTGTCAATAAATCAATGAACTTCCTTAAAAAACTTCTTCTTACAAAAGCTTCTCTCTTGTTAAAAATAAAGGAATCGAACCTCATAAAACACTCCTTTAAAATGCTTGCCAATCCCGGCTTTTTATTTCTGAATTTCTAACTGAACTTCTTAGCGCGTTTTGCGGGTGCAAATGTAAAACTTATTTTTAATATAACAAGCTTTTTATTTTATTTTTT
>CANLVH010000080.1 GCA_947494545.1 uncultured Mesonia sp.
TATTTTGCTTTTAGAATAAACAAATCTGGAAATCCAAGCCATCCATCACCAATGACTATTAACACAAAATATAAATCTGACGAGAAGATTAAATTAACTGAATTTAATTTTGATTCATATTCGAGACAATTTAAACCATTGAATTTCCAATAGCGAATAAAAAAAACGCAGTACAACAAAGAACTGAGGTAAAAACCAACTTTTTTCTACCTTAAATTTGAGACATAATTAGCCTGTACTAAAATCTA
>CANLVH010000081.1 GCA_947494545.1 uncultured Mesonia sp.
ACTTCTACCGGTTCAAAAGCTTAAGGTGGTTATAGCAACGGGGCTCACCTCTTTCCATTCCGAACAGAGCAGTTAAGCCCGTTAGCGCAGATGGTACTACTATCTTTGTGGGAGAGTATGTCGCCGCCTTTTTTTATAAAGCACTTATCGATATGATAGGTGCTTTTTTTTGTTTAAAATTTAAAGCTGTAGGCTGTTCGCTATAAGCCGTAGGCTATAAGAGGACTACGTAGCTAATAC
>CANLVH010000082.1 GCA_947494545.1 uncultured Mesonia sp.
TCACTTTGCCCGCCAACGTTATAAACCTCATTGCCGGCGGCATCTATTAAATTATAACTAAAACCGCCGCCCACCAAGTAATCCCCGGCGGCATCTATGGCTAGGGCAGTGGCGCCATCTGGATAACCCGGGTTTGCACCAATTACGTCTAAGTTGGTACAATCTCCCGTTGCAGGGTCAAAGCGTGCTAACAAAACATCTTTGTATTCTCCGCTATTATTAACTTGGATGCTTTGATC
>CANLVH010000083.1 GCA_947494545.1 uncultured Mesonia sp.
TAGCCGAGTAGTACTAATAACCCGTTTAGCTTATGTATTCTTCTTCCCTTGGGTTTATCTTAAGGGAAGAAGGGAAAGCCTTTTGCAGTGTGGTGTATAAGATGTTTAACTTGTTTTTCTTTGTTTTTTCAATATGTTACCTTATTAGCAGCCGGTGTTATAGTGGTTAGTATGAAGTAATTAGTATATAGTACTTTTTACTTTGAGAAGACTTCTACCGGTTCAAAAGCTTAAGGT
>CANLVH010000084.1 GCA_947494545.1 uncultured Mesonia sp.
GCTGTTTTTTAGGATTTATCCTTTTATTTTAAAAGCTTTGCTCACAGCGGATAGCGAAGTTTAAAAACAACCAATACGCAGCTTTATTCTTTTACCACTTTTAAGGTTTGTTTCTTGCCGTCTTTAGTTTGCAATTGCAATAAGTATAAACCGCTGGAAAAGTTTTCTAACGAAATCTTGTTTTGGGTTTTGTTAAGTTTGCCTTTTGCCAATAACTGACCATTGACGGCAAAAAG
>CANLVH010000085.1 GCA_947494545.1 uncultured Mesonia sp.
GCTGTTTTTTAGGATTTATCCTTTTATTTTAAAAGCTTTGCTCACAGCGGATAGCGAAGTTTAAAAACAACCAATACTCAGCTTTATTCTTTTACCACTTTTAGGGTTTGTTTCTTGCCGTCTTTAGTTTGCAATTGCAATAAGTATAAACCGCTGGACAAGTTTTCTAACGAAATCTTGTTTTGGGTTTTGTTAAGTTTGCCTTTTGCCAATAACTGACCATTGACGGCAAAAAG
>CANLVH010000086.1 GCA_947494545.1 uncultured Mesonia sp.
ATGAAAAACAAACTTAAGACGTGTATAGCTCATTGCGGCTGAATTCCTAATCGGAATTCATTGCAATTTGCTATCTTTCGGTTACGGCGGAAAATCATAGCTGATTTCTCGCAACGAGCCATACACAAAACCGTTGGCAGCAATTTAAAAAATGAACTTTCCTGAAATAGGTTGACTAAAAATTAAACCCTTAATTATAGTCACTTATGAAAACAAAAAAAGACC
>CANLVH010000087.1 GCA_947494545.1 uncultured Mesonia sp.
TGGGTTGCCCCATCGGTTACTTCTATATAGATAGTTTGTGCGTTGCTGGTATTGGTATAGGCTTGCGGATTGTCTATTGGCGTACCGTTTTCATAATCGCTTTGCGAGGCGTAGTACACAAATTCCAGGTTACCAGGGATTGGCTCACTGCCTATAATAGCAGCTTCGCTATCGGTTAAATTAAATTCCGTAAAGCCATCGGCGTCGCCATCGTCACATACT
>CANLVH010000088.1 GCA_947494545.1 uncultured Mesonia sp.
TGTTTTCCCAAAACAGTTTTTCATCAGCTTCGTTGTTCAAATTTATTCCTTTCGGATTTCGAGTTGGATAAAGGTTTGTCATTAGCCAGCCGTCATAATTATTATCGTTTGCAATCCGTTCCACATTTCGTGTTGTTCCGTCCAGTTTGATTTCGTTCGCTGTATTTGGGTTCAGTCCGATGCATAATAAATTCCGTTTGCCTTTTTT
>CANLVH010000089.1 GCA_947494545.1 uncultured Mesonia sp.
GGGATTGGGTTTTCATTTGTTTTTCGTTTTTGAGTAATCGTTTTTCGTTTTTAGTTTTTCGTTGGACGTTTTTTGTTGAGCGTTTTTCGTGTATTCGTATAAGCGTGTAGTCGAGTATTCGAGTATTGTTGTAACCGTGTATTTGGGGATTGGGTTTTCATTTGTTTTTCGTTGTTTGGTGTATTGGTTAATTTGTGGCTGTTTTT